>NZ_FXAX01000002.1 GCF_900177805.1 Fibrobacter sp. UWB13
TTCGCCGCTCGGCATTGCTGCCTCGCTCGACTTGCATGTATAAGACACGCCACCAGCGTTCGTTCTGAGCCAGGATCAAACTCTTCATTGATTTTTTAAAATAGTCTGTCCTGTTTTTCGTAAATAGACTTCCAAGAAATTTTCTTGGGCCGTCACTAAGCACATCTCCGATTCCTTCAATCTTCCCGAAAGTCTCGCGGGCTTTCGCTTTTTCCTTCGTGACTCGGTTTCGGCCTCGTCTCTCAGGAACGGCGCCAATTATAGAATTTTCAGATATCTTTGCAAGGGGTAAATTCGAAAAAAATTTCACTTTTTTTCACTTTTTTCGATAAAAACGGGATGTACTCCGCCGGAAATACACAAAGTCAACAATCTATAAACAGAAATCTTTTTTCGGGGTTTAAAAAAAACGCCCGGGAGCGGAGCTTCCAGGACGTTCTAAACGAGATTTGACTGGATCCTTCGGGGTTACACCCCTCAGGATGACGATTCACTATCGTTTTGGGCGGACGTTTAGATTTTCTTCACCACGAACATGTGGCCAGGAGCCTTTGCAGGGTCAAGCTTCACATAGTTCTTGTTACCACGCCATACATAGCTTTCGCCCGTCACAATGTCCTTCAAGAAGAAGAACGAATCATTCTGGAGACCAAGCTTAGCCATGTCGAGTTCAACAATACCTTCTTGCACGTGGTCCATGTCCATGTTGCACACGCAGAGAATCACGTCATCGCCGGACTTCTTGGAGTAAACCATGAGCTGGTCGTTCTGAGCGTAATGAAAATCGAGGTTATCGTATTCCTGCAAGGCGACATGTTCCTGACGGGCGACATTCAAACGACGAACAAAGTCTTGAATGCCCGGGCCAGACCAGTTGTGTACTTTGTACTGATACTTTTCGCTATCGGCGAGTTCTTCCTTGATCGGGCTCGGGATGTTTTCGCAGAGTTCATATCCGTTATACATACCCGTAAGGCTCGAAAGCGTCGCGGCCAAGAAGTAGCGCTGCTTAAACGCGTTTGCACCTTTGTATGCAAGATACTTCGGGAAGATATCTGGAGTCGTCGGGAAGAAGATACCACGCATGTATTCCTTAGCGTCGGACTGCGTGAGTTCCTTTAAGTACTGTTCGAATTCCCACTTTGCAGAGCGCCACGCGAAATACGTGTAGCTCATGTCAAAGCCAGACTTTGCGAGGCGGTGCATCATCTTCGGGCGCGTGAAAGCTTCGGCGAGGAACACGAGTTCCGGACGTTTTTCCTTCACGTCAGCGATGAGCCATTCCCAGAACGGGAACGGTTTGGTGTGCGGGTTATCGATACGGAAAATTTCAACGCCCTTGTCCGCCCAGAACAAAATAATATTCTCGATTTCCTGCCACAGAGCCTTGTAGTTCTCGTTGTAGTAGTCGAACGGATAAATGTCTTCGTACTTCTTGGGCGGGTTTTCGGCGAACTTGATGCTGCCATCCGGTTCGTGATAGAACCATTCCGGGTGAGACTTCACATACGGATGATCCGGGCTGCAGTTGAGCGCGATATCGAGCGCAAGGCGAAGTCCCTTGGCACGAGCGGCCTTTGCAAAATGTTCGAAGTCCTTCATGGTCCCGAGTTCCGGGTCCACATCGTAATGACCGCCGTTCTTGTTACCAACGGCATACGGGCATCCCGGTTCAAGCGGATTGCCCTTCTTGTCGACCTTGGCGTGGAGCGCGTTGTTTGCGCCCTTACGGTTCGTGACACCAATCGGGTGGATCGGAACAAGGTAAACGGTATCGAAGCCAAGCCCTGCAATGTAGTCGAGCTGCTTTTCGCAATCCTTCCACGTTGCGCTCTTGTTCGGGTCCGTGCCCTGGCTCTTCGGCCACATTTCGTACCACGTACCCACGCGGCTGTAGACCGGGTCCACACGGAGCTTCATCACCGGACTTTCAGTCGGAACGTCCTTCGGTTCCTTGGTCCATGCGCAAATTTTGTATTCGTAATAGCCAATGTTGCCAACCGTGAAGGAGCCTTCCCACAAGTCATTGTCGACAAAGTGCATCGGAGCCTGTTCCCATTTTTTCTTGGAAACGTGGCGGTAAAAAATCGCTGCATCGTACTTTTCGTGACTGTGGCGGAAGATGTCTGCCTGGAGGGTCACGGTATCACCGGGTTCACGCTTGAGCATGAAGCGGCCGCCCTCAATGCTCGGGCGGATATTTTCAATAACGAGATTTTCTTTTAGAGTTGGAATAGTTGCCATAATGATTAGAATTTAGCAAACTTTATGATTACGATTTCTTCTTATCGCCGTATCTGTAACGGTAACCATAACCGTAGCCATAGCCGTAACCGTACCCATAAGACGAGCCATCATTGACGCACTGGTTCAAAGCAATAGCCACCTTCTTGAGCTTTGCGATATTGAGCTGGTCAATCGTTTCCTGGATGACTTCCAAGGAATGTTTCTTGTATTCAATCACGACAAGACCAAAGTCGACCAACTTGGCAACCGCCTGGGCATCCGAAACAAGCGAATTCGGCGGAGTGTCTATCACAACAACATCGTACTTAGCCTTGCATTCGTCAATGAGATCCGCAAAAGCCTTGGAACTGACCATTTCACCCGGATTCGGGGCACGGGATCCCTTTGGCAAGAAATACATTCCCTCGCCCATATCGATAACGCAATCTTCCAGTTTGCTGTTATTGATCAAGATATCAGAAATACCTTTTTCGCGCGAGTGCGAAAGGCGGGACTTACGCAAGTCAGCGTCCACAAACACAACTCGCTTATTTTGTTTGGCAAACAGGTACGACAAGTTCAGCGACACAAAAGACTTACCCGCACCAGGTGCAACACCCGTCACCATAAGCACGCGCCCGCCCTCATCGAGGAAAGAGAACTCCAACGCCGTGCGGAGCGTACGCACTTTTTCAACAGCAATATCTTCAGGATCCGCCTTCGCCAAGATAAAGCGCTTGTCGCTAACGCCCGGCAACTTGCGGCTGATTTGCGTCTTAGGAATCTTGGCATAGACACTCACGCCCGTTTCACGTTCGATTTCAGAAGAAGAACCGACACCGCGATTACGCATGGTATGCAAGAGGTATATCAAGATGACGCTGAAAGCAAAACCACCACCAAAACCTGCAAGCATAATTTTCTTGCGGTTGGGCTTGGACGGTTTTTCTCGAACATAAGCGGGGTCCACAATGCGCACGTTACCTATTTCGCTTGCTCGAACCACGCGCAACTGCTGGATGTTGTTCAAAACGGACGTGTACAGCTGGTTATTGATTTCTACATCTTGCTGCAACTTCAGCACATCTTGCTGGGTGGTCGGCAACTTTTTAGTTTTGCCTTCTTCCATTGCAATTTCTTTGCCCAAGCGCTGTTGCTGTTGCAAAATAGCCTGCATCGCCGGGTGGTCTTCCTTGAACAAGCGAGCTTTTTCCTGATATTCCTGCTGCAACATGAGCAACTGCGCTTTGAGGTCAACTTGTCTTTTAAGAGTGCCCTGAGCTTCGGCTCCGAGGTCGATAGTCCCCATCTTATTGCGGTAATTTGTCAACAAACGTTCCGAAGAATCCAATTTTGCTTTGATAGACGGCAGCTGTTCTTCCAAAAATTCCAAGGACTTTTCAGCCTCAGCACTGCGCATTTCGACGTTCTGGCGCACATACGCCTGGGCAATCGCATTAAGCACGTTGGCGACACGATCCGGATAACGCCCCGAAAAGGAGACTTCCAAGATATTCGAGTTTTTTTCTTTTTCATAAGCGTTAATCGCCGACTGCAACCCTTCGGCAACATTCAATACAGAAGACTTAGACAAGCTAAACGACTGCCCTGGCGCTGCATAAATCGCCTTAACACAAATTGCAACGGTATCCGCCCCCATAGGGATGCGATACGTCTCTCCGATTTTACCCACGACAAGACTTTGCCCCATCGGCGAGAACAACTCGTACGTATCCTGCGACTGGACCACGGCAATCCACTTTTTACCCTTTAGGCTTTTATCTTCTCTATCCATTTTAGGCGGTTCAAAAAGATCCAGGTCCATTCTGCCTTCGCGGCGCATGAGCCTATCCACAATACCCTGGGGTTCCGCGGTATAGTTCAAATGCAACTGTTCGACCACAGGCATCAAGACACTCAAGCTCTTTATCAAATGGATTTCGGCAACTGCCGGGCTCTTCGCATCGAACAAGTCGCCAAAGTCAGAAACAGCCTTGCTACTCTTGGACTTCGTATCAAGCTGCAACATCGTCTTATTTTCGAAGGAATCGCGAACATAGCGAGAAACCACGACTCCAACAAAAAGTCCAATAATCGAGAAGAACACAACAAGTTTCCAATGGCGCAAAATGCTATCTAGCAAATCAAAAGAATCGCCAGCCTTGGCAGACATAAACATTGGTTGTTGCGGATTTACTTGTTTATTATTTGGTGTAATTGTCATATATATTCATTCCAACTATCAATGTAAGCCATTAAATCCCTAATTTTTCTCGGACGACAAGCATCAAGAACAGGGTATTGCCAAACACATAGCGACGCCACATGCGGCGCGGCTCCTTCAGCAATCGATAAAGCCATTCAAAACCAAACTTTTGCCAAATCATCGGAGCACGCTTGTAAGTCCCAGCAAAGAAATCAAAAACCGCACCAATGGTCCCCACATGGCAATGGATGTTCAAGCGGTCCCAGTTGGCGTAAGCCCATTTTTCCTGCTTGGGCGCCGTCATCCCAATCCAAAGCAAATCCGGATTAGCTTCGTTAATTGCCTGGATCATGTTTTGGTCATCTTCGATCGTGAACTGAGGCTTGTACGGAGGAGAGTAAGTCACCACTTCCAAATTCGGATACACCTTGGCTGCCTTTTGACGGATGAGCGTCAGCACCTTTTCGCTGGAGCCAAGGAACATGACCTTGCCCCCCTTCTCGTTCAATTTGCGCATTTCGTACACAAAAAGGTCCCATCCGGCAATGCGCTCCTTGGGGCGGGATTTGCCCTTAAGAAACCGGCAAACACGGACAATGCTTATACCATCGGGGATCAGCACATCGCCTTTAGTCAGAGCTTCTTCAAACAAGACGTCTCGACGGGCGTTGTTGTACGAGAACGCGTTAATCGTATTGATCAACAGCTTGCCCTCGGGGAGGTTATCCAGTTCAGCTCGACTACAGAGGAGATTTAACTCTTTGATGCATATCATATAATGTACCCATATCCGCTACATTAAAGATAGTTTACTGTAACTATTTTGTAAACTTATTTTTGTTGTAATTTTCAGAAACTGCAACTTTTTTTCAATATTTCTACAATACGTTTTTCAAAAGACTGTAGTGTAAATTCGGACTTGAACTTTTTATACCCGTTTTCGCCATACTGGATTCGCAAATTTTTATCAAGCAAAAGCGTTTCTAAGGCTGTAGCCAAAGATTCAGCATTATTTCGTTCGCAAATCAAGCCGTTTTGACAATTTACAACCATATCCGGAATCCCACCCGCAGCATTTTGGGTGACGTAAACCAAGTCTGGCTGGAATTCTTTTATCGCCTTCTTAAAGCGCTTTAGTTGAGACAACGGATTGAAAATTTTCTTGACGCCGCCCTTGCCAATATCTTCAAGATTTTTGGCAAGCATCATATTTTCAAAACGGCAGTCAAAAGAATTGTTCACGATTTTTGAATCATGAATATACTTGCCAACCATCGCCGCACCGTGAACCGGAGGCGGCATGTGCATAATGAAGAGGACTTTGGGTTTAGAATTTATCATAAAACAATTCCTTCTACGCGGCTTCGTTGCAAACAGTTGATTGCAAAATGCACCCTTTCTGCAAACGGTTGTTTGCAAAATTTACAAGGTTCCGCTTTTTCAAATTTTTCCGTTATAAATTAGGAGCTCTAAACTTAACAGAGGTATAATTATGACTATAAAATCTTTTGACGATCTTGACATTACCGACCCAATTATGTTCGGGCTCGTTTTCAGCAACAAACACATCGCTAAGCCCTTCATAGAACACCTGTTGGGCATCAAAATTGACCATTTGGAGACACCCATTCCAGAAGCTGTTTTGAGTTACGATGCCGAGCATAAGGGCGTCCGTTACGATGTTTTCGCACGCGAAACCAACGAAACTGGAGAAACAGTCCGTTCGTTCGATTTGGAAATGCAGATGGTCGATACCAAGGAACTCCCGCAGCGTGCGAGGTACTATCAAAGCGTGGACGACGGAGTTGCTCTTTCGAAGGGTGGGTTTTACACAAATCTTAAGGAACAATACATCATTTTTCTGTGTCCCAAAGATATTTTTAAGCATGGATTCCCGATTTACCACTTCGAAAATAGGGCTAGAGAGGACACTAACATAACTTTGGGAGACCGTACCTTCAAGAATTTTTATATATTTGGTAAATACGAGGAGTTCGAAAATCCAGTTGTCAAAGCTTATATGAAGTATTTTGCGACACGGAATGCCAATTCCCGTGAAACGAAAACAATCAACGACCAAGTATCCTTTTACAAGGCAGACACTCTCATAAGGAATAAGTATATGACTTACGAATATGAAATTCATGAAAGAGAGGAAAAAGTAAAGCTTGAAATGGTCGATGCCATGTTTGAAAAAACCAAATTGACCGACGAAGAAATTTCCTCCATTTCGGGCATTTCCCTGGAAGAAATTCAAAAGCGCCGTGCACAACATCAAAAATAAAATTGGGGCTTTTCACATAAGCAGCCTATTACGCCCGAGTCAATCCCGGGCTTTTTTTACAAGGGCTTTTATCACGACAACACATCTTTCAATATCCCGGCAAAGCAGTTTTCAAAAGACTGTAGTGTAAATTCGGACTTGAACTTTTTATACCCGTTTTCGCCATATTGGATTCGCAAATTTTTACCAAGCAAAAGCGTTTCTAGGGCTGTAGCCAAAGATTCAGCATTATTTCGTTCGCAAATCAAGCCGTTTTGACCATTTATAACCATATCCGGGATCCCGCCCTCGTTCGTCGAAACAATCGGGAGCTTGAATTCCATGGCTTCAATATTTACCAGTGGGAAAGCTTCGTTATGGTAAAATGTCGGGAAAGCAAAAACATCGGCATTTTCAAAATAAGGTGTTTTTTCGGAGCCGTATTTGCGCCCTGCATAAAACGCATTCCCCTCCAATCCACGATTTTTCACTTCTTCTGCAAAACGCGCCGCATTCAGTTCATCAGTTTCGCCACCGACAAAATCACAAGTAAAGCGAACCGACCGATCCTTCAAAATTTTCAACGCATCGAGAAGAACAATTACCCCTTTCGAAACAATCAAGTTAGAAAGGAATAAAATCTTAGGTGTCTCGTTATGACGTTCAGCAACGGGTTCTTTTGGCAACGATTCAGGAATCCCATTGGGGCAAATATACACATCCTCTTTTGATACATACTTCTTTACATCTTCGTAAAGAACATTCGCCAAAAGAATAACCTTGAGCCCTTTAAAGAACTTTTTATACAGGATATTGTCCAGGAACTTGCCTTGCCGACTAGCAACACCCTTGTTGTGGTAATGAACGACAATCCGCGCATTCGGGGAATATTTCTTTAAGCAACGCTTGATGTACTGAACGACAACGAAATCCTTATAGAACGCGCTCCCCGCTGCATTGGGAGTAATGTAAACCAAATCCGGCTGGAATCCTTTTATCGCATTTTTAAAACGCGTCAGCTGAGACAGCAGATTGAAAATCTTTTTGACACCGCCCTTGCCAATATCTTCAAGATTCTTGGCAAGCATCATATTTTCAAAACGGCAGTCAAAAGACTCGTTCACGATTTTTGAATCGTGAATATACTTGCCAACCATCGCAGCCCCGTGAACCGGAGGCGGCATGTGCATAATGAAGAGGACTTTTGGTTTAGAATTTATCATAAAACAATTCCTTCTACGCGGCTTCATTGCAAACAGTTGATTGCAAAATGCACCCTTTCTGCAAACGGTTGTTTGCAAAATTTACAAGGTTTCGCTTTTTCAAATTTTTCCGTTGTAAATTAGGAGCTCTAAACTTAACAGAGGTATAATTATGACCATAAAATCTTTTGACGATCTTGACATTACCGATCCGATTATGTTCGGGCTCGTTTTTAGCAACAAACATATCGCGCAACCATTCATTGAACACTTGCTGGGCATCAAAATCGACCATCTGGAGACACCTATTCCTGAAGCAGTTTTGAGTTACGACGCGGAGCACAAAGGCGTCCGTTACGATGTTTTCGCGCGAGAAACCGACGAGAAGGGTGAAACGATTCGCTCTTTCGACTTGGAGATGCAAATGGTCGATACAAAAGAACTCCCGCAAAGGGCTAGATACTACCAAAGCATTTGTGACGGAGTCGCCCTTTCTAAAGGAGATTTTTATACCAGCCTTAAGGAACAGTACATTATTTTTCTGTGTCCCATAGATATTTTTGGGCGAGGATACCCCATTTACCACTTCGAAAACAGGGCACGTGAAGACACTAGTGTTACCTTGAACGACCTCACTTATAAAAATTATTATATATTTACAAAGTACAAGGAATTCTCTAATCCGGTCGTCAGGGCGTACATGAAATATTTCGCGACCAAGAACGCGGACATCAATGAAACCAAAACGATTAACGACCAAGTATCTTTTTACAAGGATGACACCCTCATAAGGAGTAAGTATATGACATACGAATTTGACATTTACCAAAGCAGACAAGAGGGCCGTGCAGAAGGGAAAGCCGAAGAGAAACTTGAAATGGTCGATGCAATGCTTGCAAAAACCAAATTGACCGACCAAGAAATTTCCTCCGTTTCGGGTATTCCACAAGACGAGATTGCAAAGCGTCGCACGCAACATCAAAAATAAAACTAAGGCCTTTCCCATAAGCAACCTATCATGCCCGACTTCGTCGGGCATATTATGCTTATATCGGAATCCATTGAAAGCTTTGAGCTTAGAATTCAGCATTCAAAGTTTCCTTATACCGGGCTAACATATAAGCATCCTGCTTTCTCGTAAATTCATCAACTTTCAATAAAGCAAAGTCTTTGAAATACGGAACCCAACCGTCAATATCGGCAGATTCAAAATAAGAATCTATCAACGTTCTATTTTCTTGCATTACTTTTTCAAAAGACTCTTCTCGACGAATTAAAAACGATGTCTGGAAAATGTACGTGAATAAATCATGCCCTAAAGACCTTTCCCCCGCCATTTCCCAATCAATTATTTTAAGACAACCGTCGCTCTCAAGCATATTCCACGGACAAAAATCACCGTGCGAAAAACACGTCTTTAAGCCATTCAATTTCAGCGTCTCGTCATAATGATAAGCTCGGAGGGTTTCAAGAATTTTCAAGATTTCGTCATTAGAGACCTGATCATGAATATGGTTTCCCTCAACACATTCCGTTTTCAAAAAAACATAATCATCGGTAACTTTATAATCAAACAGCTTAGGCTCTAATCCTGAATCAGCCAACTTCTGATACACAAAAATTTCGTTGGAACTCAGCTTTTGGGCATTCTCTTTTCTAGAAAGCTTAGCAAAGAAACGCCGACCCACCCCATCATAACCCAAGATACTCTTCTTTTGATCCGGGCTAGGCGTTCCAAAATTTATGCCGAAAACAGAATCTGCCCCCAAAAGTGATTGCAACAATTCAAAATCTTGCACAGAAGATGATTCAACCCTATTAAGATAGCGCACCAACGAACAATGCAGAAAAAACCACCAATACAGTTTGGCAACAACGCTACCATAATTTCCATACAACGAATAGATAAACCGACTTTTCTTTGTCAGTTTCGGAAAAAAGTAGCTTGTCGTTCTCGTTTTGAATCTATAAAGGGTCATTTATCATCCCCAGCAACGGCATTTTCATAAATTTTGCAAAGAATTTCAGACTTACTTTCCCAAGAATTTTCTTCGGCTCTTTTTATAGCCCCTTCAGAAAGCCGCTTCAATAGAGTTCTGTCTTTATTCAACCGATCAATGGCTTTTGCAAAATCACAAACAATTTGACGTTTATTATCTACACGTATTTTTATGCCACAGTTGTCCGTAATCACATTAGCAAAACCTAAATGATTCAGAGCAACAACAGGCAATCCTAAAGACAGAGCTTCCAACAAAACCGTAGACGTAGCATCACTCAACGAAGTCTGCACAAATACATCACAACCTTGCATAATCAGCAAAGCATTCTCTCTCGGCAAATTTCCATGCCAAACGACATTTGTCAAATGCAAATCATTCGACAATTTCATCCATTCTTTTCTTTTTGGACCATCACCAAGAATATGCAATTCAACATTATCAAGTCCAACAATTGATTCCAGCAACAAGTTGAGGGACTTTCTAGGTATATGCAATCCGCTCCAGCAAAGTTTCAAAACTCCATCCGCTTGAGAAAAATTCTTCCCCGGCTCAGTCATTTTCGTTAAGCCAACTTCTGGTAGAATAACGTTGTCTTTATGGAATAAACGTTTTACAGTATCGGAGTCCTCTTGGGTCGCGCACATAATTTCAGAGGCTTTTTCAATAGCATTTCTAACCCTACGAGAAGTCCTCATTTGCCATAAGTTGAGCAGATTTCTACAAGTATAGAAAACCAGCCCATAAAAGCCCATTGTATAGAGCAACTTCCAAGGAGTTATATTAAATCCACCGATAGGTCCCCACACAAAAGGCTTGTTCATTCGCCACAAATAACCAGGTTCACGATACCCGATCATATTTAGCTGGTGTACTAAATCAAAATTTTCTTTTTCATCTAGCTCAAGAGCAAGCTTTAGAACCTTCTTTTGCCAAGCCTTATAAAACCAATAATAGGATGGCGGCCAAATTTTACGCAATAGATTATGACGAGCTCTTTTTACAAAATAGAACTTGCAACATTTAAATTCGTCTGGATGACTTGCCAAATATTCAGAAATTGCGCTTTCGTATTTACTTTCTGTGATTATATGCAATTCATGATTTTTCGACAAACACTTTACAAAGTTCCAGCCCATTCCGGGTTCGGAACCTTGATAAGGAGAACAAGCGTATGCATTAACCAAGACTTTCATCGAACATCATCTATTTTAAAACGTTTACTCATCATAGCAGTAATAGCCTGCATCGCAGCTTCGATACTTTCTTCTGGCTTTACAGTTGTATCGATCCAAACTGCATTTTTTCTTTTTTCGCAGAAATCTTTCAATACAGCCGTTTGGCGTTGGACCTCTTTTAAGGAAGTTTCAGGCTTACGGGCGTAAATCTTTTCAGGATCTCCACCCAAGCACAAAATCAAATCAGGTTTTGGCAAAAAAAACTCACCAACACGAACAACCCAATTAGGCAATTTGACATGAGAACGTTTTTGATCTAGATAAAATTCATAATAATAGCGGTCAAAAATGAACACCTTGCTCTTTGAATGAATAGGTAACCAAACCTTTTTCATGAATCCAAACGTATAATCCAGCATATACTACCCCCAGCGAACAAGGGACATTGCAAAACCAGACTGCTTACCCGCATGAGGATTACTTACAACCTCGACTTCTTGACCATCTTTGGGCTTTTTTCTCTTGCCGAGAACAACAGCAATATCAGGCAACCAATTGGGCCGAAGATGGTTGTAAAACACCCATTTATGAAACGCTTCATTCAGCCAAGTAGTAATACTATTTATAATAAAGCTCTTTCCACTTCCATCAGAACCTTCAACAACAATCACATATCCAATTCTTTTTTTTAATAATCTCAATAATGTTGAGCATCTATGTTGTAGAATAGTACAAAACTGATTATGAGTAACTTTTTCTCTCAATAGTTTCTGTAATAATTTGGAACATTGCATTAAACCATTTTTCGTAGCATTCTTTTCTATCAGCGATGAAACCTTTTTCCCATATATATTATAAATTTCATCAAAGCATAATTTATTATTTGTATATTCATTTAAAAAAGCATCCACATACTTTTCCTTAGCAGTTCCATTATGAATAATCTCTTTGAAAAAATCTACATAAAAACCTTTCTCTAAAGAAAGAACTTTAATGGAATTATGGTCTATTAAATAATTTTTTAAATAATGATACGGATAATATTCACAACCTAAATATCTAATACCATTGTCCAAAACATCCATTTGCACGCCCCACCCAATCGTTATAAATCTATAAAAACGGGTTGAAGGATTTTTATAAAAAGCAGCTAATACTATGCTGTTTTTTTGAGCTATCGTTCTTACTAGCGAATCAAATAAGTCTATATTACCACAAACAACAATGTCTATATCACCATTTCCAGTACTCTTAGGTAAATTACGATATTCCCCATATACGAAATAATCAATACTATTTTCATTTATTTGTGAAAAGAAAAGTGTTAGGAATTCTTCTTTTGTCATATAAAAACCATCTTAAAAAAATTCTAGGATTAAAAAAATTGACGAATCATATTCTCAAAACAAACTAAAAAATTGTCATTCATACCATTATTCCTTAACTTCAAAGGAATCGTAATAGGATTTGTTTTTTCAAAAGTACTTTTTAATAAATTGATATATACGCTTTCGTTATACGGATCTATAATATTCCCATTAACATTTTCCTCGATTAAACAATTACTACCAGCTAATTTACTTATAAGGCAATAACACCCACCAAGCAGGGCTTCATTCGTTACAGCGCCAAAAGGCTCTTGAACGCTTGGCAACGTAAAAACTTGAGCAATATTATACCAAGCATAAAGCGGATCCCCCTCTAGACGGCCTGTGAGTATAACATTATCCTTTCCTTTTACCATCCCTTGAATTTTACCAATCTCAGGACCATCACCGACAACGACAAAAACAGAATCCTTTACATTTGCTTTCTGAAAAGCGTCAATTGCGAATGAAATATTTTTCTGTCTAACGAGCCTACCAACAAACAATAAAACCTTTTTCCCTTCAAGATTATATTTTTTTACATAATCCTGACTAGTCGGCATAATCCGTTGCAAACGATTTCGAGCCCTTTCGTCATCAACAATTATAGGCATATAAACACCTTTGCCATATTTTTGCTGATAATATTCAACTACTCTCGGCTCTACATTTATAGCGTTACTCATAAAGGGCATAAGAATTTTTGTCGCCCATTTATGCTTCCAAGAAAATTGGTTATTCGCCGCAACCATATCATAGCTGTCATCAACCATACTTATAATTTTATACTTTCCTCGAGTAACAATTTTATGTAAAACAGCAATTATTGTAACAATACCGAATTCAGATACTATTACAGCATCATTTTTTCTTAAAGACAATATTTTCCAAAGTTGAACGAACCAATAAAAAAGGCCTAGTTCATCTTTTACAAGATAATTAGGTTTGAAATTAAACTGTTTTTCTATTTTCGTATAATCAAATTTTTGACTTCTTAAATTACGTCTAAATAAGCAAATTTCAGCATCAAAACGTTTGCTGAACTCATTAAAGAAATCTATACGATAAGGAGCAATAACAGGATGGAATATCAAAAGTTTCTTTTTCATTTTTTCCCCTTTGACATCACTATACATGGATTTCCGTATACAACGCTATTGTCAGGAATATCCTTCATTACAACTGTATTAGCTCCAACATTTACATTATCTCCTATATGAATTCCTCCCACAACAACAGTGCCAGAACCCAAAGTAACATTATTACCAATAGTCGGTTTTGAATTATCTCTTAAATTTTTTGTTCCAATCATAACATGAGGATAGCAAACAAAATTGTCGCAAATGCTAGCAGCATTTAGATGACAACAATCATTATGTACAAAATGAGTATGCCGACCCAATTTACAACTAAAGGGTAATTTCAAACTATTTTCCCCAGAAAGGATCCAAGAATAGAAAATGGAAGTTTTTCCCATACGGTGATAGAACAAATTTCTATTGTATTTTGCAAGCACAAGTGTTCTAACCAAATTTCCACAGCTTCCAAAATCACTTCTCACAAGTTCTTTTTGTTTTGACGAAGATATGAAATATGTGATTTGAGAAGGAATCATCCTCCACCAATAAAAAATGAACTGAAATAAGCGAAATACACTTCTTGTTTTATTTTCCGCAAAGATTTTTTCGCAATACATAAAATTAATCCTTTATCCCTGTAAATTTCAAAAAAGCATTTTTATACTCTATATGTTTCTCCAAGTATTGAGCAATATTTTTCCTAAAATGTTCTCGGACATCATACGTTAAAAACATTTCAGGGTTAAGCGATTCAATACTATCAAACAATATTCCTAATTGCTCTTGCTCAATGAATTGCATAGCAAAAGTTCTATGCCCAACAACAGGAACACCAGCAAATAAAATATCTAAGACAACTCCACTACTTCGTTCTGCATAAACACCGTGATAATTCAGTATACAGAATCTCGTTTCAGACATATATTTACAATAATCATTATCATTTACAAAACCAAGCTTCAAATCGATATTTTCAGCATTTTTACAAACATCGGTTAACTCTTTAGCAATTTTTTCATCACAGGGTTTACCAGCAATTAGAATTTTGTAGTGAGTTCCAGCAAGATGTTTTGCCGTTTCAACAACCCCCTTATCAGGCCAAATTGTTCCAATAGAAATAAAATCATATTTCTTTTTTTCATATGGAATTTCATCTACAGGAATTTTATTCCCCGCAAAGATATAGTCAGGAACTAAACAATATGGATTTCCATATGCATTTCCAACCTTTTCATTAGAAAGAATAAAACCTTTTATTTTCTTTTTTACAAAGAAATACACTATTTTCTTTATGACATTAGATATTGCATCTGTATCATACGTTATCACATAAATATTATTTCTGCTTTTTGCAAATAGAATAATGCCTATAAAAAATGTAAACACAGCGGAATGTTGCATCACAATAACATCATCATAATTCGTATTTTGAAACAAGTACTTACAATTCTTTATTACATTAAGTTTATTCTTAATTTTTCCAAAACAGGATTTATTTTCAAAAGGAAGATGGAACATTCTGCTCTTATCTATTTTTTGCTCATATACAGAACCACCCGCAATTTGGACATCAATATAATCACTATAAAGATCAATATAATTTTGTGCCAACGATAAATAATGACCCGTTGGTCTTCCACCATTATTGACACTTTTTACATCAGCAAGAATAAGTCTTTTCATATAATCAATTTCCTATTACACTATGATACAACTCTAGATACTTTTTATACTGAAGTTTTGAAAAAAGATGGGAACGTTTTAAACATTTTTCACGCGAATATTTTATCGGATTAGATATAATAACATCAATCGAAATTAATAGGCCTTCAACATCACACTGTTCCACTACAATTCCCGTACATTCATCAACAGCTTCAGGACTTCCACCAGTCTTAAACATAACTACGGGCGTTCCAGAAGCCAAAGCTTCTATATTAACAGTCGGGAAATTATCTGCTAAAGTCGGATTGACAAAAACAGAAGCCACCTGATACCAGGCAACCATTTCTGCAAAAGTCCTTGTTCGCCCAGTACAGAGAATTCCAAGTTTTTCCAATTCACTTTTCAAACTTTGAGGAACTCCGCCTACTAAGACGATTTGATAATCAGAAGACATCCTTTTTGCAAGTTCTTCAAAATACACAAGACCTTTTCGGGGTTCCCAATTTATAGCACAACCAAGAACAATTTTTTTAGTTTTATCAATTCCATAACATCCATATACATCAAAATCAGATGGAGATGAAAATGCATCAATATCAATGCCGTTATAAATAACTTGCACATTTTTAGTTTTAAAAAAAGACTGCTTTACAAAATCGGCAAGCCATTGTGAAGGTGTTACAATATGCAAGTTCCAAATTTTATTAAACCATTCTTCCCTAAATTTCCGCAGCCATTCTGTATTTGCAAAATTCTTTATATAAAGTCCACCCTTATCTGGGCAATTACGGCATTCATCTTTCCACCTTTCACATTTTATCTCATCAAAATAAGGGCACCCCCCAGTAAACGCCCTACAATCATGAAACGTCCAAACAACAGGAATATGATTCTTATTCACATAGCGAATCAACATCGGGAAATTTATATGGCACTGATTTACTACATGAAAATGAAGAATATCCGGTTTGAATTTTTTTAGTTTTCTTATTAAATCCCATGTATCCAAATGAGACCAGCAATCCTGTTTGCCAAAAAACTTAAACAAACCATAATGCAAATGCCAATTGAATCGTGAACCAAAGCAAACTTGATTCGGCAAAACACATCTATGATTTAGACCACTATTAGGAACAAAAAGCTTTACCTCATTATCTTCGTTTGATTCAACAATCGATTTTAAATCCCTATAGAATCGCGGAAAAAAACCTTGATTAGATCCATGTAAAATTGCTACTTTCATAATTTTTCACCTTCATAAAACAACACAGCAATTTCATCATCATTCATATTTAAAAAACGTTCCGACAAGCAGCACCCAAGCAACATAAAAAACAACATGTGATAATAACGAGCCCCAGTCAAATCACACACAAAACTGCAAAAATACCATCCAGTAACCACAACAGCAATGCATTGAACAAATTTATTATTTGACTTCCAAAGCCCCTTATATATTGCATAAAAAAACAACAAAAAATAGAAAAACACATAAACAATTCCTCCATGCATCAAGAAATTTAGAAAAGGGACCTCCGAGCCAATACGTCCAAACCGCCCATTTGTACCTTCATCAAACCATAAAGAATAATAATGAGCAAAAGCACCTTTTCCAAACATCCAGCTATTTGTTTTTGTTAAATCTAGAGCCATTTCACGATATAAAAATGTTCTTGTATCAGTAGCAAGGTCCCTATCATCCGTTTTTCCAATTATATAAGTTTGAGCTTGTTCAAAAAAAGATGGTTCATTACGATTATTACTATACAACAAAGAAACAAAAAGAAAAAAAGGCAATATTACACAAGAAACACAAAAAATTTTTGTAACAGCTAATTTTTTTACAATAAAAACAAGAAAGAATGCAGCAAAAGCAAACAATAGATAAAGAAAATTGGCTCTTGTAGGATTAAGCCCCAAAGTAGCCCCCAACACTGCATGAAGAACAGCTACACCGATTAGTAGTTTGTAGCTACGTTTAACATAAGGTACAAATACTGGGAGAACTAAAACGATAGTGGCTAAAGGAAATTTAAACAGAAAAATAAAAAATGCTCCAATAAGCATATACTGATAATTTATTCTTTCCGCATAAAGAATATTCGCTGGTTCCGTAGCAAGATATGTAAATAAAGGAGGCAATAAAAGCAATGCACAATATTCATTTCCAAATAAAGTCATCCATTTATTCCCAAAAGCATACATATCAGCATCTTCATTAAACACGGAACGCAATATGGAAAAAACACTCAAAGCGAGAATTATGCGTAAAATTGCATTTGATATTTTATCAAAATCATTACTCCGAATATAGCCATATGGGAAAATGAAGGCTGACAAAATCATTAAAGCTGAAAAAATAGTTTTTACAACACCAGGAGCCTGAAAATAAAGCCCCCAAAAGAAGCCTATCGCTATAGAGGCAATCATCACTAAAACAATAGTCTTTTTCGATTTTATATAAGAATTCATAATTAAAAAATACTAAATCAACAAAAAAGATCTATATTTTTTTTAAAACATCACTCGTTTGTTTCGCAATTTCAGTCCACGAAAAATATTTTTGCACATACGCAGAAAGTCCATAATTATATTTCGGGCGCAAAGCCGCTTTTATCGCAAGAATTGTTTTGTCAATATCCATTTCCGTTACGGAAATATATTCTTCAGGAATATAACTGTTATCAGGATAATTCGAAGCAACAACAAGATTGCAACCCGTAGCCCCCGCTTCAAGAACTGCATTATTTGCAGTATAACGAATCAAAGGCAAAAATAGGACAGAACATTGACAATACAATTTTTTCAATCGTTCATCAGAAATTCCGTTATGGAAAAGAATACGTGAATGTTTTTTTATTTTTTGTTGATTTTTCTCGCTAGCAACAACATTTATAACTAGGGATGGGTCTTCGATCAAAAGCCGTTGGTACACCCTATCTGCAAAGTCATAATCTCTAAGCCAGTTTCCAACTGTCAGCAGCATATGTTCTTTATGAATAGATTCTTCAGGTCTATAAAAATCAGTACATATACCATGAGGAATAAAAAAAACGTTTTTTCGTCCTGTAACACATTCAAACTTTTCTAATTCTGATTTTCCAACTAGAATCACCGCATCCAATTCTTTCAGATAGTTCAAAAAACGAGGATTATGTTCAAACCATTCAAACGGCTGATGAAAAGTACAAACATATTTATTTTCTTTTCGCAAAAGCCATTTCGGCAACCTAAAGAATATATTTTCACCATAAATAAAGTGAAAAACATTGTTTTTGGAGATACATCCAATTTGAATAACTTTCAGAAGATAGAAAGGAATATCGGGAATATGAAACAATACATTACACAATTTGTGAATGATTCGTCTAAACAATTTTTTTGAAGCACAATTTTCAATATACTGCTGGCAGTTAATCTTTTTATTATATGCAAGAAAATCTGATATTTTATCATATCCTGCATGAGTGTTTCTATGGTGAGAAAACGCAAAGCCTAAATAGATGATTTTTCTTTCACTCATTTAATCAACTCCGACTTCATCTGGGCATGGAATCAAAAAATAACATGGATTCAGCCCGCTCTTTTTGAAGAACTGCATTGGCTTCGCTAAAATCAATGTCTTCGCTGAAAAAAGATTCATCAAGGTTTTCTTCTGAGCATACCTTTCGGTTTATAAGATTTGTCTTTTCCAAAAGGCTGTCTATGCGGCTGCTGAACCTGTCTGGTGCCACAGTGACAAAGTTCTTGTTGAAATTGATTGAAAAGGCTGTCCCATGAAAAGAACTCACCACGACATAGGATGAATGTAAAATTGCGGACAGGAACATGTCGGGAGTGGCGTAATAAATATGGGAATCACAATCCGGGATTTCCTTTGATGTTCCCGTGTAGCTGACTTCGACTACTTTCAACCCTTTTTTCTGTGCAATTTTGCGTGCTATTCTTGAAATGATGAAATCCCGTTCTTTCGATTCGACTGAATACACCAACAAGTACGGCTCCGTTACAATTCTTGGAGCTGCATATTTCGTCCATTCGTTCCTGTCAAGCAGCAACGTCGGATCCAGAACTTCCTTGGCGGAGATTCCTATTTGTTTTAGCAGATCCACGGCATTTTTTTCACGAACCGTTATGCAGTCGTATTCGTCCAGCAGTTGCTTGGTTTCCGCTTTGTATTGTTCCGGGATTTCGGACATTCCTATGCTTGCGGCATAGGCTAATTTTGGGGCATTCTTGGGGGCGAACGCCAAATAGAAAGCCTTGTCAATCCCGTGATTGTGGCTTGTATTCCAAACTTGGTCACTGCCTGTCAAATATATGTCAGCCTTGGGAGGGTCTTTCTCAAGTTCCGAATAACTGGAGTATTGTTTAGTAAGACTCACGTATTGGGAAATGAACTTGTGGCAAAGCTTGATTTGGTTTATCCATTTATTTGGAAATAAAAAGTCTCTGATTAATCTTATCGGATCGAGAAACGGGGTCCATTTTCTTAGCCTGCTTTTGGGAAACAGACATTTGCGTTTATAGCGAATAATTTCAACTTTTACGCCATGCCGTTCCAGGACCAGGGTCAGTGCCAGGGCCTGTAGGTACGTTCCAAAGTTCGGGTTGTCAAAGATTGTGATTAGCGATACTTTTTTCATGCTGTTCTAACCTAAAAGACGGCGGACTTTGTTGAATAGGCGGCGGATCAAGGTCGGCTTGGCATTCAACTGCAGCCTGTACTTTTTTATGATCTGTTTGTAACCTGTTCTTGCCGCGTCCTTGTAAAAGGTATCTCGACCGGTTGGCCTGCTGGAACTTCTTACCAGCTGTTCGTTTCCGCCGTTGATGGTTTCTGTTATGTCGCGTTTATCGAAAAAAATATCTGATTTTATTGAACCAAATAGAACTTCACCTTTTGGGGTGTTCACGGACACCATGGAACATCCGTCCTTGACATCCTCCCAGGCCACATTCCCTATTCCCCAGAAATCGGCTAATGTGATGTCCCCAACTCTATTGGTTGTAGAATACTTGCAGTGAAAACAGTTAGGACGGTGCATCAGTCCTTTTAGGAAGGCGTCAAGATAAAAAGAATGCAGTCCTTGGATAGGCCTGTTCTCTACCTGTCCATTTTTTTCATAATCGACATTGGCATTTGTACTCCAGCTGTCTAATTCTCTGAAGTTATACGAAATGAAACCCTTAGTGGAATCCTTTATGTCTTTATGGACCCTGGCAAAAAAGGTTGGGGACGGAACTCCGTGGCAGACAATGTCTATGGTGAAAAGATTTTCGGCATGTCTTTTTGCCAGGTTGGTTACGCCTGCTACTTGGCATGGGGTTCCCGAAAAAAGAACTTTCCGTCCTTTTTTCAGCTCGCCAAGGACTGTTTTCAGTACCAGGGCGTCAATGCAGCTCTGGACATACTTGCTTCCTTGTAGCTTGCGTAGGTCATCTTCTGACTTGACAATGACATGGCTTACGAAACCCGTTTCTTCATTTAAGGATGCGCCGACAACGCATCCGCCGTCTCTTAAGATTCTTCTTGCAAGAACTGTAAAGAGTCCGCCGGATGAACTGTGCCTACGGATTTTTGGGTCCAGGGCCCAGGCCGCATAGACTTCACCATCGGATTCCTTTGCCAAAGGATTAATTACGGGGCATATCCTGCGGCATGCATTGCACCCTACGCACTTGTCGTAGTTGATCTGTGGGCGTGGAAAGCCTTCTGCGTCAAATGTCATTGATATGGCATTTTGTGAACATGCCGCTGCACAGGCTCCGCAGCCGGTGCAGTCATTTTCTGGGCAAAGTTTGACACACACCTTATCCATGGCATCTCACCTTTTTTATAAAGACACCCATCTTGTCATTCAACAGGGTTCGCTCGTTTTTCTTCAGTCCCATGAAGTAGACGGATGCCGCTACCGAAACCATTGAAATGGAACCGATGATGAACAGTGCAGCCAGTCCCTCCGGCATCCTGAAAAAGAGCAATAGCGGGATCCATATGGAAATGCATACGACCTTCAAGATCGGCAGCAGTACTTCCGTTGCGTATTTCGTAAAGGATAGGGATATCATGTTCTTTATGATGAACATCCTTGCCGTATGGGCCAGGATGACTGCAACAAAATAGACCCAGTAGACAGACTCGGGACGTCCTCCTGCCTTCAGGACGAAGTAGGATACGGGGGCGATCATGAACATTATGCCGCCAACAACGATCTGATAAAGCTTTATTTTTCCTGAAGCCTGCTGCGCACAGCTTATCGCTCCGCCCAGAGAGTCTACTGTGATCAGGGCAAGGAGAATCCGTATGAAGTTCACGGTGTGTTCTGGAGGCGTACCTAGCCATAGTTTAACGATTATCGGAGCTTCCAGTATCAAAGGCAGAGACAACAGGTACAAGAGGAAGAAACAGTACTTTGAACTGGCGAATATCAGCGTGTGCATTCTGTCGAGTTCGTTTTGTGCATAGCTCTTGATAATCTGGGGATTTAGGGCTAGCTGAAAATTCGAACTGAATCCGACAACTGCGTTTTGTACCTGCACCGCGATACCTCTGGCTGCGTTGACGACAGGGCCGAAGAACATGTTCAGAATCACGTTTAATCCATGGGTGTATCCGACAAATGCGACCAGACCAACCATGGACCATCCCGCAAAATTCGAGATTTCTTTAAGGATTTGCTTGTCGAAGACAAATTTGTATCTGCATTCCGCAAAATGCCGCTTGCAATAAAAACCGTATATGAGTCGTATGACAATGGATAATGCAAACAGCAGTACGGCATATGTTTTCAGGCGATCCCATGGAGAAACATCGATGAAATAGGCTATTCCTAATTTCGTAAATGTTTCGAAAATGCTTATGAAAGCAAATGCCGACATTTTTTCATGGGCAATTATGGCCGCATTGTATGGTACACTAACAAGTCCAACAACAAAAGTAACAACAGAGCACTGCATTACAAAAAACGCAGCATTCAATCGATCTACAGGAATTACCATTTTGTAGGTCAAAAACCAGTTACCAACCAGCTCTACAAGGACGACGATGAAAATTGAAATTGCTATCTGAATGTTGACTGATGTAGAAAACACTTTATTTAACTTTTCAGGATTGCCACGACCAAGTTCAAAAGTGACAAACCTGCTTATTGCTGTAGACAAGCCATTTGAAAATATTGCGAATAAAGCAACAAAGCCCCCCACTACATTATATATTCCAAAATCATCTACTCCAAGAGTTCGCAGAATTACTCGACTAGTAAACAAACTCACAAACATAGTGAGCAACATACGAAAATACAGCAACAAAGTATTTTTCGCAATTCTCTTGTTATTTTCGTGTTCTGTAGCCATAATTCATATTAAGCATTCAATATATGCTTATCCCACCGCCTTATACTCTGTCACCAACTGTTTGCAATCTCCATGATTTTGCAAACGGTTGATTGCAAAATTTACAAAGTTCTGTTTTTTCGAAAATTTCCGTTGTAGATTTGAGCCTCTAAACTTAACAGAGGAAATCATTTCATGAACCGTATACAATTCATTCAATTCGTCAAAGATGTCCACGAACATCCCGAAAGACTTTCCTACTATCGCCAAAAATACAAGAACATCTACCCCTTTAGCGATGGCATTTTCAAAATCTTGATGGCTAGCGAAGGCAAGCAGATGAGACTCGTCAAATTCCTTAACGCAATGCTTGGTCTCAAAGGTAGTGCAGCAATTAAAGAATTTAGTTTTGGAGTTCCAGAAAATCCTGGCGTTCTCAATGACAAGACAGCCATTTTCGACATTTATGGCACTACGCAAGCGAACGAGCCTGTTCTCATTGAAATCCAGCAAAATTACAATAGGCTTTTTGTCGACAGACTGATTTACTACACATCTCGCGTAATATCTCGCACCGTCAAGAAGGCTCAAGATTACAAGCTTCCTCATATTTACGTTCTCTCCATTTTGACAGACAATCAGTTCAAAAAAGAGAAAGACCGTTATTTTCATCACATGAGGTTTGTCCGCAATGAAAATTTTTTCTACAAGAAATTGGATATATTCTTTGTAGAAATCGAAAAATTCTTCAAAATTGAAGATACAATCTTGCCACAGAAACGGGAAAGAACAGATCGTGCTGAGATACTGCGTATTTTCAGGGCTATTTTGGAAGAGAAAGAGATTTCTGAAGAAAAATTGGTTAAATTTCTTGATAGCGACTTTGCTAAGGATGTATCCATGGTAGGGTACACCGACGAAATTCTTCTGAACGAGGTTGACGGTATGACTGATATTCTTTATGAAAAACAAGGGTCTTTCCTGGATGGTCAGGACGCAAAGGCTCTTGAAGTCGCACACAACCTTTATAACAAAGGCATTGCCAACGATATCATTGCTGAAACAACGGGTGTTCCAATCAAGAACATCCGTCGTTGGAAACGCAAAAAGGTTCTGACGAAAGTTTAGCACTTGGTCCTGATTCAAACCATTCCCCTCTTACTTTACCAAGCCCTTTTCAAGATATTCGGCCAGGTTCGTGCGGGTCACGCTTGCAACGTGGTCGGCGGCAACTTTCTGCATATCGTGGTGGACCATGATCTGCACAAGTTGTTCGAAAGACGTTGTCTGCGGATTCCAGCCGAGTTCGGCCTTGGCCTTGGTCGGGTCGCCCCAGAGGTTCACCACGTCGGTCGGGCGGTAGAAATCTTCAGAGACGGCGACGACGGTCTTGCCGGTGGCAACGTCGATGCCCTTTTCGTTCACGCCTTCGCCTTCCCAGCGGAGTTCAATGCCTGCGTGGTGGAAAGCGAGGGTTGCAAATTCACGGACGGTGTGCTGTACGCCGGTTGCGATCACGAAGTCTTCGGGCTTGTCGTGCTGCAAAATGAGCCACATGCATTCCACGTAGTCCTTGGCGTAGCCCCAGTCGCGAAGGCTGTCGAGGTTGCCGAGGTACAGGCAGTCCTGCTTGCCCTGGGCAATGCGGGCTGCGGCAAGCGTAATCTTGCGGGTCACGAATGTTTCGCCACGGCGTTCGGATTCATGGTTGAAGAGGATGCCGGAGCAGCAGAACATGTTGTAAGCTTCGCGGTATTCCTTGATGATCCAGAAACCATAGAGCTTGGCCACGGCGTACGGGCTGTACGGGTGGAACGGAGTGTTCTCGTTCTGCGGTACTTCTTCGACCTTTCCGTAGAGTTCGCTTGTGCTGGCCTGATAAATACGGCAGGTCTTTTCGAGGTGGTTGGTACGCACAGCTTCAAGCACTCGGAGGACACCTGTAGCATCAACATCGGCGGTGAATTCCGGGGAGTCAAACGAAACCTGCACATGGCTCTGGGCCGCGAGGTTATAGATTTCAGTCGGCTGGACCTTGCCCACGACCTTCACGAGGCTCATGGAGTCGCCCATGTCGGCGTAGTGCAGGTGGAAATTCGGCTTGCCTTCGAGGTGCGCAATGCGTTCGCGGTAGTCCACCGAAGAGCGGCGGATGATACCGTGGACTTCATAGCCCTTGGAGAGGAGGAATTCAGAAAGATAGGAGCCGTCCTGACCGGTGACGCCTGTGATGAGTGCTACGTTACGCTTATCCATTGAGGGATTCCTTGTACCAGTTGAAGAGTTTCTGTACGCCTTCGTCGATTTCGACCTTGTGAGTCCAGCCGAGGCTGTGGAGCTTGCTCACGTCAATGAGCTTGCGCGGGGTGCCATCGGGCTTGCTTGCATCAAACACGACTTCGCCTTCGAAGCCGACCGCCTTCACGACGAGTTCGCTGAGTTCGCGGATGGTGAGTTCCTTGCCCGTGCCCACGTTGATGTGGCAATTGCGGATTTCACCGAGTTTCGGGATAGCTCCGCCACGGCCAGCGCTGTGGTTACGGTCTACAGCGCCATCGACGCTTGCGCCGTAATGCACGCTAGAATACTTTTCAATACCGATAATGTCGCTGAAGTTCACGTTCAAGAGCACATGAACGGAGGCGTCAGCCATGTCTTCGCTCCATAGGAATTCACGGAGCGGCTTGCCGGTTCCCCAGAGGGTCACCTTGTTGTTCTCGATGCCGTACTTGGCGAGAACCTTCAAAATTTCATCTTGCGAGGCATTGCCGTTGATGCCTTCGACGGGGCGCTTGTCCATATCAACCTTGATGCTATTCCAGTCGTTGTCGTGGATGAGCTTCGCCAGATAAATCTTGCGCATCATGGCGGGCATCACGTGGCTGTTTTCAAGGTGGAAGTTGTCGTTCGGGCCGTAAAGGTTCGTGGGCATCACGGCGAGGTAGTTGGTGCCGTATTGCAGGTTATAGCTTTCGCACATCTTGAGGCCTGCAATCTTTGCGATGGCGTATTCCTCGTTGGTGTACTCGAGTTCGCTCGTGAGGAGGGCATCCTCCTTCATGGGCTGCGGGGCGTTCTTCGGGTAGATGCATGTAGAGCCGAGGAACAAGAACTTCTTCACGTTGTGGGCGTAGGCTTCGCTGAACACATTGCACTGGATTTTCATGTTCATCATCATGAAGTCGGCGCGGTAGAGCGAGTTTGCCATAATGCCGCCAACGAAAGCCGCAGCAAGGACTACAGCATCGGGGCGTTCTTCGTCAAAGAACTTCTTGACGGCATACTGGTCCGTGAGGTCGAGTTCCTTATGGGTACGTCCGACAAGGTTATTGTACCCGCGGGACTTGAGGTTGTTCCAAATAGCAGAACCGACCAACCCATGGTGGCCAGCTACATAGATCTTTGAGTTTTTATCAAGCATTGTTAGTGAATCCAAAAGTTAGCTTGACCCACAAAAGCATAATTGCAAGCCAATCTAAACAAATTGAAAAATAGAATTTAAGAAAAATATAACAATTATATGTAATTGTTACAAGTGAGGAAGTTTAAATTTGTTTACTTTTTATACTAACAATGTAGGGATATATTACTTAATCCGAATCAGCTGGACGTCCTTAATCCAGAACGTTCTTTCGCGACTGCCCAAATTCAAGTCCAAACGGGCATACGGGTCTGTTTCCGCAGGCGAAAATTCAATTTCGAACGACTTACCGGAAGTCGAAACCTTGACGTGTTCCTGGAACCCATTCGTTTCTCCATTGTAGATGGAATTTCCCAAACGAGCCGTCATTTCACCTTCGACATCAGACCAGATTGTGAAAACAAACTTGTACGTATAACCAACGATTACAGGGATATTTTCGTGCAGCAACTGCACACTATAAGAGAAATTCCCGCCCTTGGTTACATGCACCTTCATCACATTAGAATTTTTCTCTTTGACAATCGCCGTATCGGCAGCGCCATTGAACTGCTTGTGGAAAATCCAGTTCTTTCCACCCTCGCTAAAGTTTCCATTAGAAATCAAATTCTTGTTCTTCTGCCCAGCAATTGCGGTCCAGACATCGTCGACAAAGCCATCATAATCCTTGCCATCAGCCGCCGTATAGCTGTAACGCATCGCCTGGAAACTCGGCAAGAATCGTTCATTCAGAGAATTCCAAAGGTCCTTGTTTTCGGTCTTGCTGAAGCGGATAACACCGTCCTCGCCCACCTTCGCCGAAGCAAGGTCAAGTCCATCGACAAAGCGATGCACGCGGAAAATCACAGACAAATTCGCCGCAGAATCTTGAACTTCAATCTGCGACTGGTTGTACAGCAGCTTAAACACCTGGAAATTGTTCAGCTCATAGACAAATGGGATTTCCTTGCCATTCTGACGGATGCGACCGTAAATCGAGTTTACCGACTTCTTTTTGCCAACTTCAAAGCCGACACCGATTTCCTTAAGGAACCCGTCATTCTTCAAATCGATATTATAGAAGGCATCCTTGACAAACTCGCCATCCGTGAACGAAATGGGGAGCACAGCCGCCGGATCATCTTCATACGGCCAGAGCAACAGTCCATCTTCCTGATTGACAGAAACGCCCACATAGAAGCTGCAGAAAGAACGGACTTCGGTAAGCGTGAGCTGGAACGTATCGATGACGACCTTTTCATCCTTCGCCGCAGCCTTGGCAAGCGAAACCGGCTTTGCATCAGAATAGTCGATGGAGAAATCTGCGGTAAGCCCGATGTTCTGCGCTATCTCCGGATTTCCAATTTCAATACCGGCCGTAGTGTCGGATTCCGAACATCCGACCGCCCACAATGCCACAAGCACGCAACCGATTATTGAACTCAAAGAACGCATCATACTCCTCGGGTTAGAGGGTACAGCTGGATATTGATTTGCACAACATCCTCACCTTCCCCAGCCTTTGCTGAGAAATCTAGTAGTTCTTTGCGCATCAGTTGCAAATGTTTTTTCAAATTGGGGAAATCTTCGCGTTTTATGCTGAAAGTCAGGGCAGAAACGTCCCTTTGCGGGCCCGGAAGCGCCGAAAGCATGTCCGCCGAGAGCTTGAGCATCTGCAGATGGTACATCTTGACCATCAAATCCTGGACTTCGTCGTCAGTAGTAATCAGGGGGTCGCGCTGGCGGTAACCGTTCGCGGTCTTTACCAGAAGTCCCAGTTCCACGAGAAGCTTGAGGGATTCCGTCACCTGGGCAGGCGTAATGAGACCGCCGAGGCGCTTGGAAATCCAGTCGGGAATCGGGCGAAAATCCTTGAGCGCCACCATCTCGAGAATCGCGGAGTGGTGCCATTCGCGGAAAATACGGAACTGAGCCGCATCCATCTTGTGCAGCTTGGAGCGCGGGCTCGCCTTCAAAAGCTGGGCGTAGTAAACCTGCTTATCCGCATCCGTCTGGGCCTGATTGAAGAAAACAAGACTTTCGAAATATGCAGCACGCTGGCCATCCAAGCCGAGACCGTGGATGAGCTTTACCACCGTGTTCTTTGTAATATTTCGCTTTCCGTCAATCGTGAGCTTGAGATGGGCGTGGCTCGAAAGCCCAGCCTTCTCTGCGAAGAAACGGAGGCTAAAAGCCGAGACCGTCTTCTTCTTGAACTCATAGTAGTCCCGCAAATACACACGGTAGTTCGTGTATTGCAGAACATCAGGTTCAACTATGCGATTTTCTCCTGTTTCCATATTCTAAAAAATAGAAGTCTTCCGCCACAAAATCAAAGAATAAAAAGCTTTTATCGTTTACCCAAGTAACCATGTCAGACGAGAGACGAGAGGGGCAGGCTTTCCCCTGATTGCAGCCCCGACTCGCCGGGTCTTCCATCACCCCTTCGAGCGGGGTTCCACCCCGCAACGCCCCGAACGCAACAAGAGCAACAAACGCCGTGAATGCTTAACAAAAGTCTCTAGCGAGGAGCGAAAAGCGAATGTGGTCTTCGAAATGGTCATGGATTCGTTCGTACTCGCGGCAGAGACCTTCTTCCTGGAATCCGGCACGGCGGGCGACAGCAGCACTCTTCGGATTGTTGACCGAAGCCGTAAGTTCAAGACGATTCAGCCCCATCGCAAAAGATTCGCCCGCCACAAGCAAAAGCGCTTCGGTCGCAAGCCCGCGACCACAAAAGTCTTGACCAAGCCAATAGCTTACTGTCGCCGAGCGATTTTTCCACTGCACCCAGCCAAGCATAATGCAGCCCGCGATTTTTAAATCTGCGTTTGCGCCCTTCTCGAAAATGCCCCAGCAGGCGCCATTAGCCATCTGCGCCTGCAAGTCCCAAGCATCTATTTTCGCAGAAACATCTTCGGGAGTGCGACATTCTTCGCTTGGCCACGGCAAGTGCTCCGACAAGAACTCGCGAGAGCCTTCAATCAGCTCGAACAGCGGCTGCACGTCCGCCTCGCCAAGCGGGCGCAACACAGCACGCTCGCCTTCAACCTCTTGCAGCGAGAATTCGCAAAGTTCATCATCTAAAAAATCGCTCATTATGACCTTTTGCAAAAAACAATCAACCCCAAGAGTACATAATTACAACGTCATTCTGAGCCATCCATGGCGAAGAATCCAGTTATATCAAGAAATTATGGATCCTCCTCCCGTTGGTCGAGGATGACATTATTGAAAAAAAACGAAAAACCCGATAGCGAACTACCGGGTTTTTCAGTGCGGATGAAAGGACTTGAACCTTCATGCCCTTGCGAGCACTAGAACCTGAATCTAGCGTGTCTACCAGTTCCACCACATCCGCGTGGTGCACCAAATTTTGAAAAAAAACACCCTTTTGTCAAGGGGAGGTTCATAAATAAGGCTATTTGGCGCTTATTTGCGGATGGCGTCGCGGATCCATTCCATCCGCTTGCCCTTCCAATAGCTCCAGTCGTGCTCGCCTTCCGGGTCGAACCGGAGTTCGCAGTCCACCTGAACAGCCTTGCAAAATTCCGTAATCCACGGCACCGTCTGGTCAGACGGGTAAAGCCTGTCCTTGCCCCCTTGCAAAAAGCGGAAACGCCCGACATGCATTTTCTTCGGCGCCGCAAGTTCCAACGGTCCACCCAAGAATGCTCCAAACGAACTCACGAGCAAGCGGTCTTCCACAGCACGACGACCTTCGAGCGAATAAACCAAGACCCCCAGCGAGCCGTCCGAAACGCCCACCAGCGAAACACGCTCCACCGGAGCTCCGCGCTTTGCAGCCACAGAATCAAGCGCCGCATCAACAGCGGCAATTGCAGCCGGCGTGACCCAATGGTTATCGCGACAAGCCGATACGCTCACCACAATTTTTTCAGGATAAAGCTCCGCAAAGTCAGCCCCAGCAACAAGCCCTTTCGCACAGTTACCACTACTCATGCCACCGTGGAACCACACGACAACCGACGCTTTCTTTATTTTTTTCGGCCACCAAATTCCCGCCGGACTTTGGAACGACGAACCCGCACCAAGCACATCAATCAAAAGCGAATCCGGCGCATTAGGGGTAAGCACTTTAGAGGCAGGCGCACTAGGCGCAGCAAACGCCTGCACACCAGCAAGCAGCAACACCAACAACGAGGCAACTAAACCAAATCGCATCATTCCGCGCCACTCGGCGAATCCTGAAATTTCAACTGACGTGGCTTATGCACCAGCGCCACAAAAATGAGGATAATCCCCATAATCAGCATAAAGCCCACTACGCATGTCCCAACAAAGCACCAATAAAATTGGTAATCTGCCGACAGGTCATCCCAGCTGAGTTCGCCATTTTTCGAAGCCATCGACTTCACGATAAACTTGTCGCCCACACGTGACGCATAAATTTCCAACGGGATTTCGCTCGCGTTCATCGCCGAGAAATCGAACCATTCCGCCATGTCGTCCAAAAGATCATCGTCTGCATAAAGCACGAACGTGCATTTTGTATCGCCATTGATCTGGAAATAAGTCTTATCGAAAAACGGCAAGTTCGAACCGCCGAACAAACTCGGAATAGCGGCGTAGCTCACCTTGCCATAAAACAAGCTTTCTTCGACAAAGAAGCTTTTCGCAAGCGGATAGATATACCAAGAAACCCAACTAGCAAGGAATATCAGCAGGAAACCAAAATTGATAAAGGCAACTTTACGAACACGAAAAATAGACATTGCAATCCTTACTGTTTAGACTTAAATATAAAGAAGAACGTGGCAAGCAAAAGCACGAGCGACAAGAAATAGAACGCCAGCGGGATCTTTGCCGAAAGCGAAATCTCTTTCACGTTTTCCATCTGGAAAAAGTGGAGCAGTTCGTCACTTGCGCTGAGAGTCTTGTCATTATTAAACTGGTTCCAGGCATCGTACAAATCCAGATTTTTCTGGAACAGCGTTTCCACGCGCTTATTAAAAGCCTCCGGCAACACAAGCCCATCCGGGAGCACCGCATAGCCCGCCCTTGCAGAATCCAATTTGCGCACCAAAGCCAAATCGACATCCGAAGAGCCCATTTCCATCAAGCGGTAAACATTCTCCAGTTCATCGATCCAAGCGGAACGTTCCGAAAGGTAGCGATGCAAGCAAGAGACCTTCGCCAAGACACTCGACTTGAAATGCGATACCGAGGAAGCCGGAGGCGTCGAAAAGCCAGTCTGTTCCAACTTCTGGATCCCCGCATCAAATGAGAGCGCTACTTCGCGGAGCGTCATCATCTGCGCAAGCACCACCGCCGAATCCACCTCGTAACCGCTACGGACACGTTCCATCGAACGCATGAGGCTCGCATCGGCAAACTGGTAATCGCAAAGCGACTTCACGTACTGGGAATAAACGGCGACCTGCGGTTTTTGCGAAACGTAAAACAGCGCCGTCAAGCAAATCGTAAGAACGACAACAAGCCAAATCCAGGGAGTCTGGATTTTCATGTGCAAAGTTTCTGCAATTGTTTTTTTTGTCTGTCCGTTCACACCTAGAAATTACTTTTTTTCTACTTTACGAACAATGAAACTCCGTCATTTAATCGCCTTTTTTGCCATTTTATGCAGTTTCGCCGGGTGTACCGTCGAACGAGCCGAAGAACATATCCTCGCAAGGCACGTAAACGGAGTCAAAAAGACCTCTATCTGGGTTTACCCCGACGGCACCATCCTCAAGCGTAATGAATGGTACAATGACGGCATCAAGGAATTCGAAATCCCCTACGAAGACAGCCTCCCGCATGGGGAATTCAAACGCTGGACTGGCTTTGGCGATGTCGCAATGATTGGGCACTATAACAAAGGGAAAAAAGACGGCAAGTGGACAGTCTACTACCAGAACAAAAAAGTCGAAGCGGTCCAATTTTATAAAGACGACCTCCCTGTTGGCGACTGGGAAGGATTCCATCACAATGGGGTAAAGGCATTTGAAGAACATTATGACGACAACGGGAACCACATCGGTGTGTGGAAACATTTTCACGACAATGGTGTGCTTGCCGAAGAAAACAGATGCCATGAAGCTAACGGATATATCAAGCGTTTCGGGAGAAATTGCAAAATCACGGAGTACTTCGATTGCGTGAGTGGCAATTTAGAAGGCAATTACAAAAAGTACTACGAATCATACGGGCCAGTGGACTCCACAAAAAATTGCGAACAAGCGCAAATCATGGAAGAAGGGATTATTGAAAGTCAATTAGCACCGTTGCCGCTAACATTCTACAGGGCAGACGGGTCCCTTATCAAAAAAATCAAGTCGAGTTTTTTCAAAGGTCGTGAAAAAATCCAATGGTTCGACGAAAACAACAATGTTATCCGAGAAAGCAACTTTGTTGCAGATTCAACCGACCCGCCCCATAGTAATTCAGGCATCGCTTACGGGACCTGCGCCAATTCATCAACGCTATTCTGTGCCGAGACCTTATTCGTCCATTCGGAAAAACCCAACGGAGAACTCGACTCTTGCACGTTAAGCCATAAAGACGATTTCAAACAAAGCATCGGCAAGTACCCGGCAACGCTCCGCTACATTCAAAAAGGTCACGTTCTTTTGTACGAAGAATTCTGGACACGAGAATACAACACTATCGATGATACACCTAGCACACCAAGTATTCAAACAAGCCGCAGTTTCTACCCGGACAGCATGGGCGGCAGAATGGCAAGCGAAGGGTTCTGGCAAACAGACGCAAACGGAAAATCCAAGCGTCACGGCGTCTGGCGCAACTGGTACCCGAGCGGTGTATTGAAGGACAGCCTCAACTACGTGAACGGCGAACGCATCGGCGAGCAGTTCAGCTACGACAGCACCGGCAAGCTCACGATACATAAAACAGAAGCCGGCAAGAACCGGCCCGTGATAATGCACATATTAGGGGAAAGGTAACCTACTACCTAATTACACTAGAGACTTCGATAGACTGCGTGGAGCCTTTGAAGTTCCAGGAGACTTTGACTTTTACTTGTTTCGCATAAACGTGGTGAATTGTTTCGTACTGCGAGGCGTCAGTCGATGTGTAGTTCTGCGTTGCAGAAACAGTCACTTCTGGCGAGTACGTTACCGTAGCAGAATCGCCCAGACCACGAGCCCACTTGCGATTGATATCATGCACTTCAAAAGTCGTATCCTCCGCAGATTTCGACGGAATCGAGGCAATCCCCACGGACTTGAGGGAATCCAGCACCTGCTGGGCAACTTCAATAGCACCATCACGACCGCGAATACGCAACAAGGCATCGTGGTTACCGCCTTGAAGATTCAATACAGCCATGTACATAAAACCAAGGACCGCAGCAGCGACCAAGATTTCAACAATTCCAAAGCCTTTTTTGTTCTTCAAAAGTTTCACCATAATTTACCTACAATTTGTTCCAAAAACTGCCTGTTCTCCATTGGGGGATAAGCATATTATTATTCCTATTTTTTTCTACAAGACCATAAACATAGCTGGTGCCATACTGCATGCACACATAACCTTCGGATGGCGCCGCAGAAAGACCTATACGAGGAATAAACAAGGCTCCTTCGCTCGCCCAGTCCTTATCCGCGGTACTAAATTCGTCAAGTTGGACTTGATCATCACAACTAAATCTAGCAGGAGCTTCAATAGTAAGCGAATCAATAGGCTCTACATTTTCGATAGATCCAGCACCACAATCATTTACCATATACACATAAAGAGTCTGCTCGTTATCGCCAGCCATTTTGACACAAAGGCGTTTGGACAATCGATTAGCATCATTGGCTACACGTTCCAAAAAAGCGGCCGTATTTTGCGCGCAGTCTTTTATTCGTGTATTGATGACAGCCCCTCTCAAGCCAGCAACACCCATAGACGATAAGACGCCCATAATCGTAACAACGACTAGGACTTCTACCAAGGTATAACCGTTCTTTTTAGAGCCATGATTCAGCATATCTATTTCTCCAAGCTAGATTGAACCAAAATTAATATAAAAAGAGGTTCTTTTCCGCTTTGGTCTAACTTATAATATACATAAACACGGCTCAAAAGTAAACATTTGTAAACAGAAAATACGTTTTTGATGAAAATCGTGATAAAAACAATATTAAAACACGTAGCCGTGTAATTTTACCCACACAAATTGCTATATTACACACCGCACAACCTGCCCAGGTGGTGGAATGGTAGACACTGGGGACTTAAAATCCCTTGGGGGCAACTCCGTGCGGGTTCAAGTCCCGCCCCGGGCATTGTTTTTGTGCTTCACTTCGCAGAAGGGAGGTAGATCATGATTGAATTCTATCCAAACAGCATATATTATCCGCGCGAAGCGGTCGATGAAAAGCTTGCCAAAGGTGAGCTCGAAAAGACCAAAAAGTACTTGATCGGTTGGACAGAACGCCACCGCGAAGAAATTTGGGAATGCGCCCGCGAAGATGCTGAACAGCCTTCTGACGAAATTCTCCTCGACAACCTCCGTGCACTCCTCCTCTGCAAGGGTTCCTTGCAGCCGGCAGCCGAAATGGGCGCCATGATCCGCGAAATCACGAAGGAAGTCTGGTACCAGAACGAAAACGGTCCTAAGGATCCGGACATGATCGCGGTGGACTGGCAGACGAAGTACTTGACCAAGTGGCGTGAAGCCCGCATGTTCGAAGCATTCGTGCTTATCGAAAAGAACGCAAAGCAGCTCGTCGAAATCCTGAGAGCCTAACCTAAAGCTAATCGCTCGCTAACAATAGCATTTGCCAAGCTCCACCTAGTGGAGCTTTTTTTGCATTTGTTGTCATGCCGGCCTACCTGTCCTCGCGCCTGTCCTCGCTTGACGGGGATGACGGGGACGAGCCGGCATCGCCTTTAATAGTGTATGGTGACCCCGGAACGGAGTCCGGGGTGACAGTAAGGGGTTAAACCCCGCCACGGAAGCGGATAGGGATCCAGATCTCGAGTTTGCCTTGCTTGCTGGGCGGAAGGCGCCAGAAGTATTCGACGTGCTTCAGGAGCTTGACTTTGAACACTTCGTTATCAGAACTCGTAAACATGATTTGCGGGTCCTTGAAACGTCCAAGACTATCGAGCGTGAGGTGCAGTCCGAGGAACACTTCATCATCGGACTTGAATAACTTGTGCCCTTTGCGGGCCACACGAGCTTTCTTAAAATACTCCGAGGAGAGGTAATGCAGGCCTGCGGCGCGCCCTTCCAAGAACATTGCAAGCTTGTTCAGGTCACGCCCTGCAGTATTTTCAATCACATAAATTTCGTCAATCGAGGGCATTTCCACGCGACCGGTAAACGCCTCTTCGGCGACATCCTCTTCTTCATCCTCAACATCCACAATAGGCTCGTACTGCGGGATGCTGTAGACAAAGTACAACACAGCAACAAAGACGAGAGCAAAGGCAAGCAATGGAGCATTACGTTTCAGCATAGCACTACTCGATAGACTTGATGCAGAGCTGCACCGTCTTGGTGTTGTTATAGTAATTCCAAATCGGTTCGAACACAACCGTCACCGGGCGGGAGCGTCCGAGCAAAGCCTTGCTCTTGCGGAGTCCAAATGCGATAGCCGGGAAAACGGCACTCCCCGCCTGCGAGATTTCCATCTGCAGGTGTCCACCGCGAAGTTCACGCACGCGATGCACGGTCACGTTTTCGGCACGGAAGGCGGGGTACGGGAAGTTTCCGCCAAATGGTTCGAGCAAGTCGATGAATTCGAGAATCGAGCGTTCACGAATCGGATAACGCCCTGTCGGTACGCGCGTTTCTACGGTCAGTTCGCGGAGCGCAATCTTGATATCGTACGGGTACGATTCATCAGTGTTGATGACCTCGCCGGTATAGCCCTGGTCTTTTGCAGACTGCAACAGGCGCCCGCGGAGTTCTTCAATCTTGCCCGCTTCGAGCGAGAAGCCCGCCGCATTTGCGTGACCGCCCCAACGGTCAAAAAGTTCACGGCTATCAAAAAGCGCCTTGTGCCAGTTGAATCCAGGAACTGCACGGGCGCTCGCATGTGCCATGCCGTTGATAATCGACAGCACAGCCGAAGGTCTGTGGAATTCCTGGGCAAGCTTTGCCGCGACAATGCCAATCACGCCCACATGCCAGTTTTCGCCGGCAACTACAATCACGGTCGGGATGGTGTCGCCGTAAAGTGCCTTTACTTGTTCCATCGCCATTTCGGTGATTTCGGCTTCTTTCTGCTTGCGACGGGTATTCCAATCTTTCAGCTCTTCCAAAAGCTTGCCTGCCTCACCTTTGTTTTCGCACAAAAGAAGTTTCAACGCCGGGTCCGGGCGTTCCATGCGGCCAGGTGCATTGAGGAGCGGTGCAAGCTTGTACATCACGTCGATGCCACCCACACAGCTATGGGGCTTCATGAGGGAGGTGTACATTTCTTGCACACCAGGCCAGCGGCTGTTCTTGAGACTTTCGAGCCCGGTACGCGTAAAATAGCGGTTTTCAGGCGTCATCTGCACCAAGTCCGCAAGCGTCCCGAGGGCGACCAAGTCCAGATATTCCACCGGAGCCTTTATGCCGAGTCGGCTGAACAAGGCACAAATAAACTTGTACGAAACACCGACACCGCAAAGTTCCGGGTTCGGGTAATTGTCGCCTTCTTGGTGCGGGTCCAAAAGCACATCGCTCACCGGGAGCCCATCGCCCGACGGCTGATGATGGTCCATGACCATGACTGCCATGCCGAGTTCCTTGGCATGCGCAATTTCCACATTCGCGGTAATGCCCGTATCTACGGTAATCAAGTTGCGCGCCCCCGCCTCGTACATTTCGTCGACAGCAGAAACCGAGAGTCCGTAGCCATCGCCAAAGCGGTTCGGGAGTCGCCATTCAGAATCAATGCCTACAGTCTTAAGGCAGCGGGTCAAAAGCGTCACGGACGTCATGCCGTCCAGATCGTAGTCGCCAAAAATGAACACACGCTCGCCACGTTCGCGAACCGCAAGTATCCATTCCACAGCCTTGTCCATCCCCATCATGAGGAAGGGGTCATGCACGTCGCTCTCGTTAGAGCACAGCATGTGGTACGCATCAGAAACAGTCTTGATGCCGCGCGAGACCAAGAACCTCGCGACCGCATGCGGAATCTTTAGCGTAGAGGACAAAGTTGAGGCGACAAGATCTTCCATTACTTGTAGCCTTCAAAAAGTTTTAGCGAGAGGTTCTGGAGGCAGGTCACTGCCGCCATTCGCCTGGAGGCGATTCTCGACATAGTTTCTTGCACACTCACGAGAGCTGCTTCAAGGGCAGACGCCCCCACTTGCGGGTAGCGTTTGAGATTCACGCTGCCCGTTGCTTCCGGGATGCGGAGCGGAGCGCCCGATTGTTGACGCAACAAGTCCGTAATCAAGAACGAGAGCACTTCCAAGAATCGGTTCACGATGGCCGGGTCTTCAAGTCCAGAATCTTCGAGCTTAAAGAAAAGGTCCGTGTAATCCTGTGAAAGCGACTTCTCGATAAAATCGACCGCGAGAGGGCACCAGTTCTTGGCGTGTTCAGCGTAGTAAAGCGCCATGCCAGGGGAACCCACGGCAAGCCCGATCACATCGTCGGTCAGTGTCGATTCGTCAAATTCTTCACCGCCCACGCGAATGGCCTCCTGACGGACTTCCTCATCCGTGAGAGGCGGCAGGTGGAGCGCAAGGCAGCGCGAACGGATCGTCTGCAAGAGCTTTTCGCGAGACGAAGTCGTCAAAATGAAGTACGTGTTCGGCGGGACTTCTTCAAGAGTCTTGAGGAAAGCGTTTGCCGCAGAATCGTTCATGCGGTCGGCCTCGGCTATAATCACCACGCGCACGCGGTCGCCCTTCATCGCAAAGGAGGCGGTCATCGTACGGATGAGTTCCACCGAAATCACGGCGCCCGCACTGAAAATATCCACGCGGTACGGGTTCTTTGCGATTTCTTCGATGTACGCCTGTTTAAAATCCTGGATGGTCTTTGCAGAGCTCCCGGCAGAAACGTCGGCCGCATTGCGCGCGCTTGCCTCTTTCGCTTCCATCGGCACGACCCAGTTATCGGTCACGCCGGTATCAGCCGCCATTTTGCAGCCAAAGCAATTACCGCACGGGCGAACGCTCGGGTTTGTACACTGGAGCGCCTGGGCAATTTCCATCGCAAGCGCTTTTTTGCCAATGCCCACAGGACCGTCGATAAGAATCGACTGCGGGAAGCGGTTCTCACGCAACGCCGCCATAAGACGAATGCGGATTCGTTCCTGGGATGCGGGGCCATTTAAGCGATATTCTATCATCTCTGTTTCAACCATTGCAACGGGTCCACGGTCTGTGTCCCTTCGCTGACTTGGAAATACAATTTAATACCATTTAACGAAGCGATATCGCCCACTTCTCCAATTTCTTCGCATTTCTTGACACTTTTGCCCTCTTGGACGTGGATTGCCTTCATGTGACCGTACACCGTGTACGTTCCATCTTCGTGTTCAATGATAACAGAGGGGCCGCGGCCGTCAATTTCGGCGACCATCGCTACAGTTCCGGCAGCTGCGGCACGGATGCGTCCACCACGCTTTCCGCGAATTTCCACCCCGAGGTTACGCGTCATGATGTGGAGCACCGGGTGTTCTTGCAGACCGTATTCGCTGATAATCGGACCGTCGAGCGGCATGCACTTGGGGCCTTTGAAATGCGATACCGGAGTCTGCTTTTGGGCGATCTCTGCCTCACGTTTCTTTTCCGCCTCACGCTTCTTGTCGGCAGCTTGGCGTTTTTTCTCGGCTTCGCGTTCCTTCTTCTTGAGGGCGGCGAGGCGGGCTGCCTCGGCGCGCTTCGCTTCTTCGATTTCTCGCTTGCGGCGCTGCTCAAGTTTCTTGAGGAGCGCAAGCATGGTCTTCTGGTTGCGTTCGAATTCCTTGAGCGCCATGCGCTGCACAGCCTTGTCGTGCTTGAGGGAATTCAGCATTCGAGCCTGACCGTTCATCTGCGCGACAAGACCGCGTTCTTCGACCGCCTTGCGGGAACGAAGTCTCGAAAGTTCTGCCAAATGCTTTTCTTGCGTCTGCTGTTTCTGCGTGCGTTCGGCAATGAGCTGGCGGAGCGTTTCCACGTCTTCGCGGTCGCGGGTTAGCAAATGATGCACCCAGTAAACTTCGCGTTCCGGGTTCCCGTTCTTTGTCAAAAGTTCAAAAAGGATTTCGGCATCGTTACTGCGACCGTGTACATACAAATTACGGATACGCTTTCTCATGGCGCGTTTGCGGGCCTTGATTTTAGCATCGAGAGAATCAATATCCATTACCAATTGCTTGACCGCCCCCTGCAACATATCCTCATTGCGGGTCAGTTCCGAAAGGTAAGACCTGGTACGGTTCAAGTTCTGGTCCAAAAGCGAAATCGTATTCAAGACGCCCTTTTCTTCGGTTTCAAGGACGGCAAGTTCTTCACGCTTTTTCGCAAGATCGACCTCCAGCTTTTTGAGGGCGTTCTTCTGTTCATCGATCTGCGCATCGGTCTTTTTCGGGGCTGCATAAGACGAAACTGCAGAACCCGCCACCACGGCAAAGATGAAAACCAAAAGCGGAATGAACCGGCAAACAAGTCGCATTATTCCTGCTCACCCTTCTTTTCGAACAAGAAACTGCGCACCGTGCGGAAACTAAAGTAGCCCGCAAGCATCGTTTCCAAGAGCACCGTAAATAGCGCCACGATTCCAAAGTAGGCAACGCCACTTGCCACAATCGGGAACATCTGCACGAGCGAACGGATGACAAGCCCAAGCAACAAAATAGCAACGCCACTCCCTAAAAACCCTTGCATTGCCCCTTCGAGCACAAACGGGAATTCAATAAACAGATAACTGCCACCCGCGTACTTCATGTTCTCGACCAGGAGCTTGCGGGACATAAGCGAAAGTCTTACCGAATTGCAAATGATAAGCGAGAGCGTAATGAGCAAAAGAATACTGATGCAGATCGGCCAGAAAATCATCTTGAACTTCCACGATGCAATTCGCGAAGCCCATTTTATCGGAGCCTGCACCTCTTCAAAATAAGCTTCTTCGGCAATCGTGTTGCGCACTTCGAAAAGGTCTGCCGGGTTGCGCGCCTCTTCGCTCAAGGACACACGGAAAAACGCGGGGATCGGATTCCCTTCGACAAGTTCCAGCATGTCCGACGAGAAATGGTTGCTAAAATCCACAAGCGCAGAATCCGCACTCACAAACGAGACGGATTCCACATGGCGCGTATGCTCAAGCCGCGTCTGGATTACCGCAATGGAATCTTCGGGAACGTTCTCGTTCAAGAATGCTTCAATCACGTACAGCGATTTTTCGACCGAGAGGAGCTTAAACGAGACGCCGAGCGCCGTAAAAGAAGCCGCAAGCAAAAGCGAGCACAGGAAAATCGTCAACAGAGACGGGAGAATCACCGTGCGGTGTTGCTTCCATCCTCTAAAAGATTCCGATATTAAGTAACCTAATTGTCCGAACACGCCTCGAATATAATTAAATTTATAGAGGTTCTTTAAGGGGCTTTTATGGGAAACATCATATTAAAGATTACCGCCTTGGTATGCGCGATGGCCCTCTGGTTCTATGTCATCTCGCTGAAGGACTTCCAACTGACGATGGAAGTTCCGCTTACGTTCGTGAAGTTGCCCGAAGCGCTCGCGATTGCATCGAAGCCGCCTAGCACAGTTTCGGTGACCGTCGAAGGCAAGCCCCTGGACCTTATCCGCCTGCAGTCGCAAAAGCAGGCCGCGATGGTTGTCGACATGCACCTCGCTGAACTCGGTTCCAGGCGCATCCACCTCGATTCCAAGAACTTTGTCGCCCCGAACTTTGCTACCGTCCACTACGTGGAACCGGACAACCAGTACCTCTTTATCGATGTCGCCGTCGATACGCGTATTGAGCGCAGCATCCCCATCAAGAGCAATACGAATTTTAACGCCGCTCCGGGCTATGTGATTGTGCAGCAGCCCAAGCTTTTGCAAGAAGACTTGAAGGTTTCTGGTGCCCGTAACGCCCTCACGCGAATCATCGATATCCCGACAGATTCCATCTTTATCGACAGCATCAAATCGAGCCAGACGTTCTCCGTAAAGCTCCAGACCGAACAGTTACCGCCGTTCGTGACGCCCAGCGATACCGTCGCCAAAATTTTTGTCGATGTCCAGAAAATCAAGTCCAAGGAATTCAAGAACATCCCCATCCAGCTGATTGGTTTCTATGACCGTGCCTTGAATACGCTCTCGCCGCAGCAGGCGACCGTCGAAATTACCGGCGGTGAAAAAGTCATTGAAGCCGTGAACAGCAACGACATTGAACTTTTTATTGAATACAACCGCTTCGCTATTGAAGATGCGGACAGCCTCGCTCCCACAGTCAAGTTGAACTTGCCGCCCGATATCGACCGCAGCATGTCCATCAAGGCAATCCTTGTCAAACCGGACAAGATCAAGCTCATCAAGACAAAGACCGAGGACGATAATAAAGACGAGGAATACGGAATATGATTTGGCTTGGAATTGAATCCAGCTGCGATGAAACCGCCTGCGCCGTTTTGCAGGACGAACCTTTAAAAGTTCTTTCGAACCCGCTCTATAGCCAAATTGACGAACACGCCCTCTATGGTGGTGTTGTTCCCGAAATTGCAGCCCGTGCGCACTTGCAAAAGATTGCGCCCATCGCCGAAGCTGCCGTCAAGGAAGCAGGCATCGAACTCAAGGACATCGACGCGATTGCGTACACCACAGGCCCGGGCCTCATGGGACCGCTCCTCGTCGGTGCAAGCTTTGCCAAAGGTCTCGCCCGCGATTTGAACATCCCAGCTTACGGCATGAACCATCTCGAAGGCCACCTCGCCGCCGCATGGCTCTCGAACCCGGACATTGAACCGCCGTTCTTGACGCTTACCGTCTCGGGCGGGCACACGGAACTAGTGATGGAAGAACCGGGATTCAAGTACACAAGCATCGGTCGCACCCGCGATGATGCCGCCGGCGAAGCATTCGACAAATGCGGAAAGCTTATCGGTCTCAAGTACCCCGCAGGCGCAACCATTAGCCGCCTCGGCAAAGACCACAACCGCAAATTTGTGGAATTCCCGCGTGCGCTCCACACGCACGACAGCTGCGAATTCTCGTTCAGCGGCTTAAAGACCGCCGTGCTCCGTTACACCGAAACACACGACCCGGAATTTATCCAGCAGAACCTCGGTGACATTTGCGCCTCGCTCGAAGACGCGATTGTCGATAGCCTTGTCACAAAGACCATCAACGCGCTCAAGAAGACAAAGATGAAGACGCTCGTGATGGGCGGTGGCGTGAGTGCAAACAGCTGGTTGCGCACCCGCTTGCAGGATTACTGCGACAAGAAGGGTATCCGCTTCTGCGTGCCGGACCGTAGTCTGAGTACAGACAACGGAGCGATGATTGCCGCAGCCGCCATCCGCCGCAAGTTGCAGGGCAAGCTCGAGTCCATCGATGTCGTGAAACCGTGGATGCCGCTCGCTCTTTAGACGAGAGACGAATGAATTTCACCGTGTATCATGATGCTACAACGGGGTTTGCTGACATTCTAGAACGACACAGAAGGATTCCCGTCACGTACTAGTTTATTTGACTATGTAGGTCGATTTTTGTTATTTTACTTACATGAATCGTATCTACTTGTCTGTATTGCTTTTAGCGGCAGCATCCGCTTTTGCCGAAAAAACTGTAACCCCCGTCGCCCCCAAACTGGTGGATAACTGCTACCAGATTGGCACTGTAGCCGAACTTTTCGGTTTTGCAGAAATCGTGAACGACGAAAATAATGCAGCTCACGACAATTGCGCCTGCGGAAGACTCACCGCCGATATTCTGGTAAATACCCAAAACCCGGAAAACTCTGATGGTTCAGAGATCATTTCGTGGACGCCCATCATGAACTATTGCGGGACCTTCGACGGCAACGGCAAAAGCATAACGGGGCTTAGTTTCATCGACTGGTATGGTGGCAACATCGGCTTTTTCGGAAGCACCATCAAAAAATTCGTCTCCCTCGAAGAAGAATACCACGCCACCATCAAGGACCTTAATCTGATCGACGCCTATTTCAGTGGCGACACCTGCGTCGGAACACTCATCGGACATGGCGAAGAAACCGACATCATCAACGTCCACACAGACGGTTCCGCCCACGGAAGATACGCCATCGGCGGTTTTGCAGGATACCTCAGAACCGGAACCATTACGCATTCCTTCAACGAAGCGGGCGGCGATGCCAAAGCCGCAGGCGGTGCTTTCATCGGCGTTGTCGAAGGGAACATCAGCATTACAAATTCCTACAATAAAGGGCACCTTACACCAGACAACGATGGCTGCTGCTCATCATCTACTCCCAAGTCCCCCATTCGCCTAGTCGGGTACAATTACGGGACGGTCACTGTTGAAAATTCCTACCACATGCCCCAAAAAACATGGGACAATGATAGGGCATCACTCGATGGTGTTACCGTCATCCACAGTTTTTACGATGGTTCCTATATCGGTAAGTACGGCACCCACGTCACCACACATGAATTCAACGACGGCACAGTGGCGAAGCTTTTACGCGAATACAAATCCGACAGTACCGGCACCGACGGCTCCGTATGGGGACAAGAAATCGGAAAAGACGAATCACCCGTATTTACAGACAAGTTCAACTTTTATTCCATTATCCCGCAAACTCCAAAGATGGTCGAAGGTTGCTACCAGATCGGCACTGTTGAAGAGCTCTTCGGTTTTGCAAACATCGTCAACACTTCGCTGTACAACATCACGCCGTTCTGCGCCCAGCTGACAAAAGACATTACCCTCAACAAGGACGTTGCCGCCAAAAAGAAAGGCGACATCCAATGGATTCCGATTCGAGATTTCGACGGCACGTTCGACGGTCAGGGCCACACGATTTCGGGCATTTACATTAACGATACGACACTCACAAATGCAGGCTTATTCGCATCTGTTTTTAACCGAGACCCGCTCTCCCCCACAATCATCAAGGACGTTAACATCGCTGATACATACATTCGTGGTGGTCTGAACACAGGAACCCTGGTGGGCGAAATCGACACCCTCAGCAAAGATGTTGTCATCGAAAATTGCGGAGTCAATGCCGTAACGGGGAACTCTTATATATACGAAGCGAAACAGTATAGAGGTGGCATTGTCGGGCTCTTGCATGGTGGAACGCTTACGATTAAGCAAACTTCTAGCGAAATCAACTTGTTTGGATATGGCAACGGAGGAGGACTTGTCGGTAACGTCATGGGTTCGCTGAACATTGTCAATTCCTACAGCATCCTCACCGACGCCGACTATTTCCAAGCTCAAGGACTTGTGGGTTACGCGCCACAGCCATACTATTCAGGCAGCACTCCTGTTACAGCACAAATTAACATAGAAAATTCCTATGGGCTTACAAAATCCGCAACAACTCCGGATTTGATATATGTTCACCTCAGTAGAGTTCCAGTTCCCGTTACATACAAAAACGTTTTCCACATTGACTACTCCGGGACTTCTCAAGACAGCATTGGACTTTTCAGTGCCACAGAAGAACAGTTCAAAAACGGCGCGGTCGCAAGCGCATTGCACATGTACAAAAGCGAAACCGCCGACGGCTCCGTGTGGGGTCAAAATGTGGGCACAGACGAATATCCAAAGCTCACCGGAAATATCACAGGCGCTACTTCTGTCAAGAGTTCTTCGTTGAAGTTGGTAACATACGATACAGACACAACCACATATCGCGACAAATATGTCGAAGGATTAGAAAGCTTACTTCCGATTCCCGAACGCAAGGACTATGTTTTTAAGGGTTGGTTCAGCAACAAGGACTATTCAGGAAGTCCAGTGAAATTCATTCCAAACGATGCAACAGGCGACTTGACTTATTACGCCCAATGGTGGCACAACCCGAGCATTGTCAACAACTGCTACGAAATCGGCGACATTGGCGAGCTGTATCAATTTGCCGACATGTACAACAGCGAAGCGAAGCACACGAGCACATGTGTCAAGCTTACGGCAAACATCATCGACAACAAGAATGTTCTCGTCAACGGAAAAATCAACGAAGCAGATTCTGCAAAATTCAAAAAATGGACTCCAATCAAGAATTTCATTGGTACGTTTGATGGTCAAGGTCACACCATTTCAGGTCTTTTCGTTTCCAATTCCGCAGATGGAGTCGGGCTCTTTGGCTCAATCGGCTTAAAAAGAGAAGTCGGTGAAAAAGCACCCGTGACCAAAACAGTCATTCAAAACATCAACATCAAAGACTCTTATTTCTACGGAAACAAGTATGTCGGGAGTCTCATTGGACGAGCCGAATCAGCTTCTATTTTGTCGGTGATAAATATTTCTAGCGAAAGCAACATCAATGCAAATTCCAATCACGCTGGAGGAATCATCGGTTATTATGGCAACGATGAAGGTCCGGACGAAGGCATCGAACTGAACATAGTCAACGTCCACCATGATGGCGAAACTTTTGGTCTCAATTGCGTCGGAGGCATTGCAGGTTCTATCTTATATGCAAAATCAACTATAATCAACGCGTCTAATACTGGAGCCACTTTAGGGTATGGCGGAATTGGCGGATTAGTCGGGCAAATAATTAGCTACGACACATCTAAATCCACAATGATGTACTCTTACAACGAAGGCTTCGTCAGTTCCATCAATGCTGCAGTAGGCGGTTTAGTTGCATTCCAGAAATATTTCCTAGATCTTTACAACTCTTACAATGTTGGCAACGTCCAAGCAGGTACGTTTAAATCTGGCGGGATTATTGGACAAACGGACGGTATTCTTTCCATCGTTAATACGTATAACAAAGGCATTGTCAGCGCCGAAAAGGATTCATTAGTAGACGCACTCGTCGCCGAAACGGGCGAAAATTCCGAAGTCTCATTGAACAATACATTCTATGTGAATACAGCAAAAACAACTCAAAGCGGAACCGCAGCAAGTGCTACCGAGTTTACAGATTTGTCGCTGGCCAAGAAGCTCCATGATTACAACAAGAATGGAATTAATGGTGACGTATGGGGGCAAGAAACAGGTGATGCTTACCCGCACTTCAAGAAGAATGTTGTCGAAGAATTTGCAGCCGCTTACATCAAGACGCTCAACCTCGAAATTGCAATTAGCTCTTCAAGCAGCGTGAATTCGAGCAGCTCTACCGCGCAATCGTCATCCAGTTCCGCAAAATCGTCTTCAAGCAGCGTGAATTCAAGTTCTAGCGTAACGGTCTCCAGCTCTAGCGAAGAATCCAGTAGTTCCGCGAAGTCGTCGTCCTCCTCTGCGAAATCCAGCAGTTCTTCAAAGATTGCTTCGAGTTCTTCGAGCAGCGCGAAATCGAGCAGCTCCGCGAAGTCATCTTCGAGCAATGCAAAGTCTAGTTCCAGCGTAACTGTTTCCAGCTCAAGCAAGGGAACAGGACTTGAAAAAGTAAGGTCAATTGCAAAATTGCACATTGCCGTTGAACCAAACTTCATTTCGATTCACGGAGCACAGATTGGAGCCAACGTAACTTTATTGGATATGCAAGGACGAGTTCTGTACCGCCATCATGCGGTGAGTTCGGACTTTAACATTGCCAAACCGGCCCCAGGATCGTATATAATACACATCATGAACAAAAAGCAAATCGTCACGATACGGTAATAGCGACAAACGCGCTATTTGCCGTATTTTCGGCCATGCTTTTTATACCAACATTGTCTTTTTAACATTTTTCATTGTATATTGTAAATATGACTTTGTCGTTCAAGCATAAGGTAATGTTATTCTTTTGTGCAACAGCGTTCTGCTGGGCACAGGATTTGAACAAACCTGTAAATGACGTTGATGTGTTCCGCCCCGAAAAGCGCGAAACTACAGTCCAGATGGTGGACTCGTCACAAAGCAATTCCATAAAGTTGAACGTTGACATTTTTGCGGACGGATTTGTCGGATCGTACTACATCCTTTGGGACAACGTAGACCTCTCCGAAGATATCAAGAAGCTCATGACGACCCGCGACTTTGCGCGCGATGAATTCTTTATGCAGAACATCGACCGCGAACAGTTCGAACAGGAACGCATGTTGCAGCTCTTTGAAGACCGCAAGCAGGAATTCTTCAAGATATTCCCCGACGAAGCCCTCAAGGAACTCCAGGAACGTAAAGCCGACGAGTAAGTTTCGCGAAAGACGAGAATCGCCGCCCATGTCATGCCCGCCTCCGAGCTCTTTGATCACTTAGTGCTTTAGCACTTACGTGAGCATGATCCGCGTATGGGGAGGGCATCTCCTTTTACTAGATTTTCGAACAACTAATGACTATTGACTAACGGCTAGCAAATGTTTTCACAGGAACGCAATTTTACAGACTGGCAGCTCACAGGCTTTGGCGATGCCCCCGCCTTCCTTTTCGAGACGATAGGCAGCACCCACAAGCTCATGAAATCCATGGCAGCCTCCGGTGAAATTGCCCCCGGCACGCTTTTTGTGGCAGACTCGCAGAGCGATGGGCATGGTCGCCACGAACGCACTTGGGACTCCCCCGCCGGCAAAAACCTTTACTTTAACATTTTAATCCCGCTCGACAACATCCCCGCCAGCAACTTTGCACAAATCACGCAAGTTGCAGCCCTCACATTTGCAGAGACATTCAACAATATTCAAGAAGGCGATGCAATTGCAAGCCGGGATTGCGCGGGCGCACCAAAAATCACGGTCAAGTGGCCCAACGACATTCTCTACGGCAAAAGCAAGTTCTGCGGGATTCTCGCGGAGGTTGTTTATACAAGATGGCGATCCCCGAACAAGTCGGGGATGACAAGTGAGAATGCGCCGCGCCCCGCCCTCTCGATGGGAGTCGGCATCAACGTCAACAGCGCCCCCGCCGATTACGCCCACCTGAACCGCGCTGTAACCACGCTTAAAACCATCTTCGGGCATGCCATCAACCGCGAAAAGCTTTTGCAAGCACTTATCGGGAATCTCGAACGCGCCATCGGGCAGTTCAAAGCCTTCGGTATTCGCCCGTGGGTCGAAGCCTGGAAACGCATGGACCAGTTCATCGGCGCCCGTGGCACCATCATCGTGAACAACAACTGCACCGATCAAAACCGCGATACCGGCGAAGGCTCCGTCAAAAAAACAGGTCGCATCATCAACATGAACGATGACGGCAGCCTGCTCTTCGAATGCGATGACGGCACTGTAGAAACCGTCATCTCCGCTGATCTGGAAATTTAAAATAAATTATTTCCAATATATAGCAGCAGAAATGTCCAAATCGTCTGTTTCTAATGAACTTTGATTATGCCAAGAACATCTATAACGGTAATAGTCATTACATCCTTCATTTACCGAAAATGTGTATTTATCATCTTGCAATTCATTTCCATATACAGTTTCTCTTTGGCAGGAATATAAATCCATGCGACAATCCTTCATTACGTTTACATCGACGGAATCGCCCCGTACAGTAAATGAATGGATTATCCCAGATAGGTCAATGTCATATTTCTTTTCGACATTCTTAATATCGAAAAGAGAAAAACGAACATGTTCGTCAGAATCTGGGATTAAGTTGATATCTGCATTTACGCTAGGCTTGTTAAAATCACGACCTTTCTGAACAATAATAGTTTTCTCGTTATTAATGAATTTGTATTCATAATTACCACAAGCATTAATATCTTTAGATGATCCAGCAGGCCCAAAATGAAATATAATACTACAATTTGAATTGTATAAACACCTTATTTCTAAGTTGTTATACATTGTTGTAGCGTGCTCCTTTAACACATAAGTACAATCTTTCACATCCTCACCGTTCCCTCCCGTAGAAAATCCTTCACAAGAGAGCAAGTTAAACAGAAAAGGAATCGACAATAGTATCCAATTTTTTTTCATGTTTTACCTCAACAAAAGTATAGGAAGTGCAGCAAGCGCAAAATTTCTCCTTGTTGAAAAAACTCATTCATAAAATAAATAAAATATCCCCATCCATCTTCTTTTTGCATAATTTTCTCAACCATTTCGCATGCAATATGATTTTCAAACCATATTCCCCCTCAACATCCTCAACACTTCTTTTACTCTGAAAATTGTAACCATAGTCTTACAATTAAAATATTTGTATATTGCGTTCAAATTAAGGAGGCAATATGCACATTGCGTACAACGCATTCAAAAAGGCATTCTTTTCTTTATGCCTGACACTTCCGTTTTACATAGCCGCTTGCGGTGACGATAGCGACAACAATTCAACCGCAATTATCGAAGACGACGAAGAAGACAACCTCGGTGGCGAAACCTTCAAGGACACCACCATCACGAGCAACCAGTTCAATTCCAACGCGGGCGTTGTCAACATCATCAAGAGCGAAATTCTGGATGTCAAAAGCGGCAACTCCTACAAAACCATCCAATTCGGTCCGTACACGTGGATGGCAGAGAACGCAAACTACAAGATTTCACGCAGTGCATGCTACGACGGGGATACCGACTACTGCAAAACGTACGGACGCTTATACCAGAGCATGAACGCCGACCAGGCTTGCCCCAGCGGGTTCAAAATTCCGTCCGAAGCGGACTTCAAATACATCACGCGCTTCACAAATTCCATTACCGACCCCGCATTTGGCTTCAACCCGCAAATGTCCGGCTTCTGTGAAACGGTCAATGGCGAACTGCAATGTTCCCGCCTCGGCAAAGAGGCATACTACCTCACCACCGATTTCAACGTATTTAGAGTCAACAACAAAAGCAAATTCGACTTTCCCGAAGCAAACTATAGTGCATATTACGCACTCCGTTGCATGAAAACTTCGCACTTTGTCGAAAACGACAAACAGCTCCCGATTTGCGATTCTACCACTTACAATAGCCTCAGCAACTTCTATGTCGCAAGCAAAGGATACAACTACCGCTGCAACCGCAAAAAATGGGTCGAAGCCGAAGACAACTCCTGCCCATCCGCAGAACGTGGCGAAAAGCATTACTACAAAGACACCTTGTTCGTATGCCGCGGTTCCTGGCAATACGCAACCATGAGCGACGTAGACGTGAGCTGCACCAAGAAAAACCAGTGGGAAATCCTCAAGCTCAACGGTCAAAGCTACATCTGCGACGATTCCACATGGCGCAAGCCCTCCACCGTCGAAACGGCAATCGGACTTTGCACGCTCGACAGCTTAAAGAAGATGAGTGCCGCCATCGACAAGGACAACGAAGACACCACGGATTACATCTGCGATTCCACAGGCTGGCGCAGGGCAGTCCTCACAGACTCCATCGGGTTCTGCACCAAGAAAAACCAATGGGAACAAAAGAAAAATTACGAACAGGACTACATCTGCAAAGACTCCACATGGCGTAAGCCGACCACCATCGAAGCCGCCATCGGGCTCTGCACACCCGACAGCATCAAAAAAATGGGCGCTGTCAAAACCAAGAGCGACACCACGGAATACTTCTGCGATTCTACAGGCTGGCGCAGGGCAGTCCTCACAGACTCCATCGGTAAATGCACACTCAGCAGGGATTGGGAAGAGAAAAAGAATTACGGCAAGAACTACATCTGTAGGGATTCCGTCTGGAAACGAGCCACCACGCGCGAAGATTCCATCGGATTCTGCACGCCAAAGCGAATTGGCAAAATCGACTCCCTCAAGAGCGGCAACAGCTACAGCTCTTACTACTGCGATTCCACAGGCTGGCGCAGCACCGTCATGGTAGACTTTGTCGGCAAATGCGAATCTTCAAAGTTCTACACGACCGTCGAATACAGGAGCACAACATACGTTTGCCGCCCCACCAAGAAATGGGACATATTGAGCTCGACCGAAAAGAGCATCGGCATTTGCTCGCCCAAGATCAACGGAAAAATCGACACCTTAAAATCTAGCGGCACAAGCTACATCTGCGATTCCACAAGCTGGCGCACCACTAACATTTACGACTATTACGGCGATTGCGATTCCACCAAGCTCTACACAACAAAAACGTTCAACGACGAGACTTACGGCTGCACGAACCCCACAAAATGGGAAAAACTCACGCACCCCACATCTGAATTCGGATTCTGCATGCCAAAGCTCAAAGGCACCATAAAAACAGACAAATCCGGCAAGGACTTTATCTGCGATAGCATCTGGAGAAACGCGACCAAAGCCGAAGTTCTCGGCACATGCGATTCGAGCAAGCAAACGCTCCAAAAATCGTACAACTCCGTCACGTACGCTTGCGTGAACAACGAATGGCGAACGCTCACCTCATTGGAAACCGCCTTGGGACTATGCACAAAGGAAAATCTAAACATCATAAAGTCAAAGGATAACGTAAGCTACATTTGCAACGATACCGGCTGGGCAAAATACACCGTCGAGCAAGTATTCGGGGAATGCTTTTATAAAAACGAATACAAGACTGCCGAATTTGGCGGCTACGAATACGTTTGTAAGCACAACAAATGGACCTTAATAGACTCCATCGAATACGCCTTGGGATTCTGCAAAGAAACAAGTTACTACAAAGTATATGAATACAAGGGCGATTACTACTATTGCAGCGACGATGAGGAATGGGAAATTGCCCCAGCCAGATACGCCCTACAGGCTCTAGATAAATGCACATCAGAAAAACTCGGCAAAACGGCTATGTACCGCGGGGTAGAGTACTACTGTTCCGATGGCGATATATGGTATGAGTACACAACCTTGGATAAGGAACTTGGCGTATGCCATAGCGGAATCATAGACAAAGTCGTTGAATATAACGGTAAAAATTACGGTTGTGCGTTCATAAATGGCAATGGACAAAGAAAATATTTTTGGCGAGAAGAAGAAGAAGCAGACAGACTTTTAGGATTCTGCCATGGGTTGGTAAAAAAAATAATCTGGAAAGAATACAACGGTAAAGATTACGTTTGCGATGACGATGAAGGCAAATGGACAAGCTCCGGCTCAATGTTCCCCATGTACGGCTCATGCACCTCTAGCCAAACAGAGAAACTAGGTGTTACGGTAGGTTTAAACGGACAGCACTACTATTGCAACACCAACATGAACTCAACATCGAATGATTTGACCGGTTGGTACGCCTTACAGCCCATCGACAGCATCAAAGGACCTTGCTATTACGACAAGCTTGGCGACACGCTGACGTTCGAAGGCGCCCACTATTATTGCGGCAAAAATATCAACGGGTATTACAGATGGCTCCCCGCCACAACGTTTTTCCAGTACTACGGCAAATGCGGAATGGCAAACGAAGGCAAAGTCGCCGAGTTCAACGGAATGAACCTGCAATGCTACGAGAACAATTGGCGCAGAGACCCGGGCGATTACAGGAGCATCACCGACTCCAGAGACGGCAACAGGTACAAGACCATCAAGATTGGCAAGCAGGAATGGTTTGCCGAAAACTTGAAATACGAAATCGAAGGCAGCTGGTGCGGTGGCAACATCAACGGTTGCAATACGTACGGTCGCCTGTACAGTTGGGACATGACCATCGGGCAACCGAAAGACGCACACCCGACATTGGCAGACATCGAAGACCCGGAAGATTTACAAGGCGTTTGTCCGAAAGGCTGGAGAGTCCCCTCGACGCTAGACTGGAGCATCCTCCTCAAGGAATGCAACAGCGCAGACATCAGCAAAACACTGACGGGTTACGATTCATTGCACACGGACCTCTGCGGATTCTCGGCGTTCCCGACAGGCTACGAAAACGTCTTCTTCCGGAACGGAATCGACTACACAGAGGAACTTGTGACAAGCTCAACCCTTCCCGCCTACTGGAGTTCTGAACAAGTGACCGACACAACGGCAACATCAGTGGTGATCCCCAGCAAATCTAACACAATTTCTGCCACCACTAGAAAGAAGGTCTACGGCTACCCCGTCCGTTGCATCAAGAAATAACCGATACTTCTCTATACAAGAATGCCGTCCAGTTTCAAGAGCTGGACGGCATTTTTCATTCTGCCTGCTCGGAGGCAGGCATCTCCTTTATTCTTCTCGACCTACCGAAATATGATCGGGGAGATAAGGACTTGACTCCAAAAGCGGTACTTGCGCTTCAATCACAATCACCTTGATTTCTGGAGTCACATATTCCTTCTTAGACGTGTTCGACATCTGAAACTCCATCGTTATACCCGAAGCCATTACCGTAACCGCAGCCTTCTTCTTGATTGTTAGTACTGCATCCAAGCAAGCAACCTTCGTGTTCAAACTGAACCACGGTCATTTCGGGTGCGATATAGTTTTTTTTCATTTCGTCTTTCATAGTCTTCATTCCTGTATTTATTTCTTTAAAACCTTCTTGCCATAGTAGGCGCCACGAGCCTTGCGAGCATCCTTGCCGTAAGCACGTCCCTTCAAGTCGAACTCACGGTTAGCGGAGCGCGGCAATGCAAACTTGCCCGAGCGGGTATTGATCTGTCCGATGACCGTTGTATGTTCGCCACCGTTTTCATCTTCGCCTTCACGGACCACGGTAATCGTTTCAGGCAATTCGCTTGTAATAGAAGCACTCTTCCAATCGGCAACATTGTAACGGGCAACCTTCTTGACTGCCAGCACATTTTGCACATTCGGCAGCGGATTGTATCTCAAGTAAGCGCGCAAGGGACTGATATAAGCACCAGCCTTCCCTCTGACAAAATCACCAATAACAAAGCCATCACCAGCGACACCGACAAACCCATAAATGGCACGACCATCAATCAGCTCAGCATCGCCTTCAGCCCATTTCTTGTACTGGTACACACCGACAAATTCCCAGTCGCCTCTTCTGACCGCAAATTCAGGCTCATTTGTTACAAGTTTCACAGGACCACGAATTTCAAGAGACGTGTGACCCTTCTCCAGTTGCACAATATAAGGCGTATTTGCCTTGAGAAGCGTACTGTAATCGCATTCTCCGACAAGATTGTCACAAACCTTAGCCGGAGCTTCAGCAGGCTTATCCCAAACACCGAGCGTTTTAGCATCGAGCCTTATAATCACGCCCTTATCATTCTTAACAGTGTCCATTCTCGAGAATGAATCAATATGCTCAGCGCCAATCAAGTTATCCGCATAGACCTCGAACGGGAACATGACCGTTGCATATCTGCCAGCGGTAAAGCCTCTATTGAATTTGACTTCATCCACCGTAGTTTCCTGAGTAATGACAACAGGCATATCCTTGTCGAAATTACCGTCAAGCGTAGCAACCATCTTATCTTCTGCATTCTTCGTAATCACAAGGGCAGGGGGATACACATACTTGTCAGCAAGTTCAAGCAGCCCTTCTTCATGGATGATTCCCGTATAAGAGTTGCCCAGGTCATCGTAGTAACTCATGTCATTAGCAACCAAAATGGAGTCATTATAGCTACTGGCCTTGACCGTAGCACCGGAGAGATAGATTGTCATTTGCTTAGAGTTGTCAGCATAAATACCCCTGCAACCATCTTCTGCCAACGCCGTCACCGTACCGCCCTTCAAATACACATCACTCCCATAGGAGCCGATGCCAAAGCATGCACAATTTTCTTCGCTATAATAGATTGAAGATGTAGCATTGACTTTACCGCCGGCAATTGTAACATTCCCGTTCGCATTAATAGCGTAACCACCCGTAGCGGTAACGGTTCCTCCGTTGATGTCAACATTTCCGAGAGAAGAAAGACCTGATCCAGATTCAGGTCTTTCACCTGTAGCATGGGCTTCAACCGTACCGCCATTGACCACCAGAGAATTTCCATGAGCATAAATAGCTTGTTTTCTTCCAAAGGCTTTTACAACGCCATCATTAATCTTAACAGAGCTACCTCCAATACCGGTTATCTCGCCTGTAGCCTTAACAACGCCGCCATTGATTGTCAATGCATCATCAACATCTATAGCAGAATAAGAATCCGCATTTACTTCAAAAACGCCCTGATTTACGCCCGTGCTCTGAGCATAGATGGTGAGGTTTTCAAACAAAGTATTATTTTCAACAGTCAACTTGGCGTCATCCGCAAGAATCAAGTGAAGAGTCGGAGCCGCAAACGCAAAGTTGTTTTTATAAGACACTTCGCTATTGACCAAGACCCAACCACCGTTTGTAAACAATTCACTATCAGCGCATTCGGTACCGACAAGCTCGTAATCCGGAGTGACGCTCTGTTCCTCACCATTTTCATCAAGGTAAGTAACTTCCGTCAAATCTTCCCACAAGCCATAGGCAATAGGACTATTGAAATTCGTAAAGTCAAACAGTTCCTGATAAGACTTGTCGGCATACCACCTGAACTTTTTCCCTTTAGCAACAGGAGTGCAAGGAATTTTGCCAAGAATCACAGGCTTATCCTCATCAGCGTCGTCAACAACAAACTTGACCATTTTCGCCGGATACAGATTTTTGTGAGCAATTAATGCAATCTGTTCAGCATTAAGAGTTTCACTATACGCATTACCTGGTTCATCCACATAAACAAGATCAGGAGCAACCGCTATTGAATATTTATCCCCTCCTGGAATAATATACATACTAGCCTGGACCGTCGCGCCTGCAAGCTTAATACCAGCAAAATCCTCATCAGTCTCTTTTATAACAATTTCTCCAGAAGCAGCAACAGAGCCTTTATTAAATTCAGCATTACTTGTTTCAATAGCGTCAGCCCAGATTCTACCACCATTTACAACAAACTTATCCGCGACATTTAAAGAAAGTTTCTTATTCGCATCATTTAAAGCAAGACTCAATCCGCCCATTTTTTTGCCTAGGCTTTGAGCATAAATGGTCAGATTGCCAAATTCAGCACTGCCTTCACTATTATTGCATTCAAAAGTCAGCCAAGCGTCATCCATAAGAATGAGATTGACATTTTTCCCTGCAAAATTGAAATCGCTGCAATTGTAATACATCTTGCCACTGACCACGTACCATCCATCCGATGGCGTGAACGAGACTCCCATCGAGCTACCAGAATTAGCGGCGCCTGGAGTAGAGCTAGAACTGGTGGGGACAAGTGCAGTATAGTCTTCTGTAAGCGTCTGCGTTACGCCGTTCTCATCGATGTAAGTGATTTCAACCAAATCCTCCCACTTGGCATAAGCCGTAGCACCACTTTCGAAATTCGTAAAGTCAAACGGGGTTTGATAAGACTTATCGGCATACCACCCGACGAAAGTTCCCAAATAACGAGTGGAAGCGCCAGGATCTACGCCAGGAACCCACACCTTTTCGCTAACAGAGCTGCCATCAACAAACGTGATCGTTTTGGCAAGAGAAAGCGTTTTGCCAGCCATCAATGCAATCTGGTCAGCATCAAGAGTATTGCGGTACTCATTACCTTTTTCATCCACATAAACAAGACCGGGGTAAACCATTACTACATACTGGGACCCTTCTGGAATAGAATACGAATTAGCCCAGACCGTCGCACCAGCAAATAAAATAGCAGCAAAATCCTTATCACTCTCTTTTACAACAACATCTCCATCAACAATAACAGAGCCATTAATAAATTCAAACATATCAGCTTCAATAGAGCTACCTATCAAAATTGAGCCTCCACAAACAGACAATGCATCTGTTTTCAAAGAAGACACTTCAAATTCGCCCATATTTTTGCCCAGACTTTGGGCATAAATGTTAAGATCGCCAAATTCAGCACTGCCTTCATTACTGTTGCAATCAACAGTCAGCTTCGCTCCATCCATAAGAATGAGATTGACTTCTGCCCCACTAAACTTGAAATCTTCACAATCGTAAAGCACTTCGCCACTGACCACATACCATCCCGTCGTGTTGCTAGAACTAGAGGCAACACTACTGGAACTAGAAACGATGCTAGAACTGCTTGCAGCACCGCTCGAACTGGAGCTAGGACTAGAGGCTACAAGTACAGTGTAGTTATCCTCAAGCGTCTGCGTTACGCCGTACTCATCGATGTAAGTAACTTCAACCAAATTTTCCCACCTGGCATAAGCATAGTCTCCATCCTGGAAATTCGTAAAGTCAAACAGAGGATCGTCACTAGACTTGCCGGTATACCACCCGAGAAACTTTTTCCAAATGTGAGTAGGGTTGCTAGGAATTACACCAGGGATCCACGCCTTTTCACTCACAGAGCTGCCATCAACAAACTTGACCATCTTCGCAGGGGCAACCATTTTGCCTGCCATTGATGCAATTTGGTCTGTACTAAGATAGCTGCGGTACGCATTACCTTGTTCATCACCATAAACAAGATCAGTCGAAATCCATAATGAATATTCTGGAATTGTATAAAAACTAGCCTTGACAGTTGCGCCAGAAAAATTGACACTGGTTAATTCACCCTCATTTAAAATAATTCCACCATCAACAACTACAGAACCTTTCTCAAATGTAACATAATCCGCTTCAAGAGAGCCTTTTATTGAGATTGATCCTCCATCAACGATCAAATAACCAGCATTTAAAGAAGACACTTCAAATTTGCCCATGTCTTTGCCCAAACTTTGAGCATAAATGAACAAACTCTCAAATTCAGCGCATTTTTCATTATTGCTATTTGTAACAGTCAGCTTCGCTCCATCCATAAGAATGAGATTGACATCTTTCCCTGTAAAATCGAAATCGCTACAATCATAAGACACTTCGCCACTGACTACATACCATTCCGTCGTGTTGCTAGAACTAGAAACGCTACCTGAACTAGAAATGCTACTAGAACTAGGAGCAACACCACTTGAACTAGAAATTCTACTAGAACTGCTTGCAGCACCGCTTGAACTGGCAACACTGCTAGAACTAGCGGCTACAAGTACAGTGTAGTCTTCCGTAAGCGTCTGCTCCTGACCATTTCCATCGATGTAAGTAACATTAACCAAATTCTCCCACTTGGCATAAGCAAAATCTCCACTCTCAAAATTCGTAAAGTCAAACAGAGTCTTATACGACTTATCAGCATACCACCCGAGGAACTTCTTCCAAATGCGAGTGGGTTCGCTAGGAATTACACCAGGAATCCACGCCTTTGTACTCACAGAGCTGCCATCAACAAACGTGAGCCATTTCGCAGGGGCAACCGTTTTGCCCGCCATTAATGCAAGCTGTTCAGCACTAAGAGTACCGCTATACGCATTACCTTGTTCATCCCCATAAAGAAGATTATTCCCAACCTTCGCTTCACATAGGTTCGAAACAGAATACGAATTCGCCCTGACCGTTGCGCTAGCAAACTGAATACAAGCACTAACGGTATCTGCATCACTTACAGCAGATACTCCTTCAGTAACAACAACAGTTCCATTATAAAAACGAACATGTTTAGCTTCAATACCTCCACCAACCGATACAGAACCATTTTCGAATTCAACGGCCCCTGCTTTAATATCGCCACCTATCGATACAAAACCATTTTCGAACTCAACGCTCTTCTTTGCTACAACACCGCCACCAACCGATACTGAACCATTTTGGAATTCAACGCTATTTGCTTCAACATTGCCACCTATCGATACAGAACCGTTATTAACACAAACTGATGTCGCATTAACATTGCCCGTTGTTAAGACAGCGCCACTCAGGACATTAATAGCATAAGTGACTTTTAAAGAAGGCACTTCAAATCTGCCCATGTCATCGCCCAAGCTTTGAGCATAAATGTTAAGATTGAGAAATTCAGCAGCACATCCTTCATCACCATTTGTAACAGTCAACTTAGCTCCATCCATAAGAAGGAGGTTAACCCTTTGCCCTGCAAAATTAAAATCGCTACAATCGTAAAACACTTCACCCTTGACTACATACCATTCCGGCATGCTACTAGAACTACTTGCAGCACCGCTCGAACTAGAGACACTGCTAGAACTGGCAGCGGCAAGTACAATGAATTCCTCCGTAAGCGTTTCCTCTCCATTCCAACCAATATACTTGATCGTCTCTTGGCTAGGATCTTCCGCCCATACGGTTGAAACGGCAAGCAACGATACGAGCAGAATCAACACTGACCGTACTTTTGCAAATATGCTTTGGTTATTCATTTTCCTGGTCCCTTCTATGGATTAATAACGATAAAATGTTATTACAAAATTAATACGGGGCAAAATTTAGAAAAATTTACCATAAATGCAATATTATTTTCAAAGTCCATTTGGACAACAGATCTATAGTTTTTTTGAATAACCAGCTAGCGCTTGAAATACATCGCGCCAATAAGCGAGACGGCGAGCATCACAATCATCGCCGTAAGTCCCATGTCCGCCAGATCACGGTGTTCACCCGCCGCCCCCGTTTCAATCAGCAAAATGCAAACGAGAGCCATAACGGCGGCAACGCCACCCATCGTATGGAACATCTTGACTTTTTCTTCGTTCGTGAACTTTCCGTTCGGGCGATTAATAAAGGGCATTGACGTCACCTCCCATGCAAATCCAGACAATGAGCCCCACCATCACGAGCGCGCTAATAGCCACGTTCGCAAGGAAAAAGTCGCGGTTCATGGCATCCAGGTCATTCGACTTTCGGAACAGGTGGATGTAAACTATAGCAGCAGTCATGAGCCCTGTAATTGTCCACCAAATCCAGCCCATGTTCCAGAAAATGCCGAACACCACACAAAGCACAAGCATCGCCAAATGGCTCGCCAGCGCAATGCGCAATGACTTTTCTAGGCCAAAGCGAGCGGGTACAGAATGCAAGCCCTGCTTGCGGTCAATTTCAATGTCCTGCGTGGCGTAAATGATGTCAAAGCCGCCCATCCAGAGCATCAGAATGAACAGGAGGAATATCGGGAACACGGCAAATTCACCGCGAACGGCAATCCAGGCGCCAAGCGGGCTCATGCCAATCGCAAAACCAAGGAACCAATGGCAAAGCCAACTAAAACGCTTCCAGTACGAATACGAGAGCAGCAATAACCACACCGGGAACGCAAGCAAGCCAGCGAGGGGTTTCAAAAGTGCCGCGAACACCACGAACAAAACGCCGTTCAACGCAAGGAACGCAATCACCGACTTGCGGCTCAGGCGCCCAGAGGGCAAATGGCGCTTTGCCGTCCGCGGATTCTCCGCATCGAACTTGGCGTCTGCAATGCGATTAAAGCTCATGGCGCTGTTACGGGCGGTCACCATGCAAAGCACAATGAGCACGATAATGCGGGCGGTTTCAAAAGCGCTCATATCGCGGAAACCGTTTGCCGCAACCCACATGGAACCAATCGCAAACGGCATCGCAAACAGCGAATGGCTCAAACGGACAAGATGTGTAAATTCAAGGATTTTATTCATGGTTTAGTTATTAGTCATTGGTTGTCGTTCCCGCCTTCGTGGATTTGTCATTCCCGCTTGAGCTTGCCCCGGACTTGTTCCGGGGAGCGGGAATCTCCATTCCACGTTTTCGCGACGGTTGCCACCTGCGACGCGCTCACGCCCAAGTGCTTTAGGATTTTCGCGACGACGGTATCCACAAGCTCCTCGATGCTTTGCGGCTTGCTGTAGAACTGCGGCGACGCCGAAATCACGACCGCGCCCGCCAAAGTCACTCGCTTCATATTCTCGATGTGGATCAAGTTGTACGGCATCTCGCGCGGCACAATCACAAGCGGGCGGCGTTCCTTGAGGCAAACATCCGCCGCACGCACAAGTAAGTTATCCGAAGTCCCAGCCGCAATGCGCCCGAGCGTTCCCATGGAACACGGCACCACCGCCATGCCCGCAATATCGCTAGAACCGCTCGCGCATTCCGCAAAAGAATCATCCACGTTGCACACGTCTTTGCAATAGTCGAAAAGCGCACTTTGGCCCTCGTACTCGAGCACCTGTTTGCCTGGGTGCGTCACGATGAGCGTCACCTCATGAAGAAAACGCTGCAAGTACATCGCCGTACGGGTCGCATAAATGCTGCCGCTTGCGCCCGTCACTCCAAGCACAAAGTGGCTCATGCATTCCCCGGCTTGTGCAAGAACACGCCAAACGAAATCCCGCCATCGAACATCTTGACTTGCTTAACTTCAAAGCCGCATTCTTCGGCCATTTTGCAGAACTGATCGACCGGCAAAAAGCGGATAATCGAATTTACCAGGTATTCGTAAGCATCGCGCTTACCGCTAAAGAAGGCGCCCATCACCGGAATAAATAGCGGTGCAAGCACTTTATAGAAGAACTTGTTGAACAAGTTTCGCGGCGAGAAAAATTCCAGAACGCAAAGGTAGCCGCCCGCGTCAAGCACGCGGTACGATTCCAGCAAGGCGCCACGGGCGTCAGGCACGTTACGCATGCCAAAACCGTTCAGAATCACGTCAAACTGGCGTTCGGCAAAAGGCATTTTCATCGCATCGAGCTGTACCGCATGCGCATCGATTTTCTTCGGTTTGACTTCGGCGAGCATCCCGTACGAAAAGTCGCCAATCACAGCGGGGTCCACGACAAAATCGCGCGAAGCCCCGTTTTGCGAAGCGCTCTTGCACGCACACCCGCACTTGTAACCAGATTCGAAAATTTTGCGGAAAGTGTTGGCAAAATCGCCCGTACCCCCGCACAAATCGAGCAAGCGAACTTTATTTGAGCCGCGCGGAGTCTCGCCAATAGACTTTTCCGCGAGCAAACCCGCAGCCATCATCTTTTTCAAACGCTTGCTGCAATACCTGCGCCACAGCACATCCTGATAACAGCTCAGAAAATGATTCAGAAAATCGTAACGGCTCGCTATGCCATCGAACATCTTACGCACGGGACTTTTCATATAGTAAAATGTAGAAATAAAAAACGACCTGGACTTTCATCCAGGCCGCGAATCTCATTTAGGCGCCCGCGCTTCTCGACAAAGCGCCACTCACGCCATCAAATTAATCGCTGAACGTAGCCGTGAAGGTTGCGCCTTCCTTCGGTTCCACCAAACGCGGATTTTCGGCAACACCGTCGCTCCAACCCGTGAATGTAGCACCTGCGCTCGGAGTAGCCGTCAAGAGGATCGGGTTACCCACAAAGAACTTACCCTTGTAAGTCGTAGCGCCGTTCGGGAGAGCAGCACCTTCCATAAGCACCGTACCCTTACCGGTAGCACCGATCGTCACAGAAGCCGTACCGCTCAAGCCGAATTCTTCTTCGTATTCCTGGATAACCTTGGAATCACGGCTAGCAGCCCAAGACTTGAGGCAAGAACCGGTTCTGCTGAATCCGTCACCGCAAGAGTTCTTGTACCACTTCTGATCCTGCTTGAACTTTTCAAGGTCGCGGGTCATTTCGTTGTTGTCAATCGTTGCCACCATGGCATCGACAACCTTTTCCACATTCTTGCCGTTCGTGTAGCTAGTGAACATCACAGCAGAACGGTTGATGAACATACGCTTAAATTCCGGGTTCTTGATAAGCTGGTTATAAAGGTTAGCAAAGCAGCCTTCGTCCTTGCACGGCTTGTTTCCGCCACCCTTCTTGATCCATGCAAACATGTTGTTGCCCTGGTCAAATTCACCATTGTTCACGCCCCACATCCAGTCAAAGCCATGGTCAAGGTCATAGACCATGAACTTCCACGGATAACCCGGAGCAGACCATGCGCGAACGTTGTTGTTCGGCCAGTCACCGTTGTGCATATAAATTTCAGCAGCCATGTATTCGGCGAGGTTGCCCACATCGAGCATCGTCTTCACCGTAGCGTAATTGGCATTGTTTTCGCCAGAGAAATCGTTCTGTGCAACAAAGCTGAGCATCTGCATGTAAGCATCCGTCGTTCCGTTGCTAGCTTCGACTTCCTTGCCCAAGTGCTTGATGAAGTTCACCGTGTTGGCGTCAATCTTGTAGTTCGTTTCGACATAATGCTTGTTGAAGCGTTCACGCATGTCATGGATGCCGTAGTACTTGCCGTTATAGAACACCACTACCTGGCGGCTTCTCTGGTAGTCCACGCTCGTGCCTTCAAGGATTGCACCGCCCATAGCGTCTTCAATGTAGTCGCTCACGTAGCGGTTACCGTTATTGCGGAGGTTGAAGGACTTGTACTTGTCATTCACGCCCTTGCGAGTTTCGAACAACGGATAATTGATGCTACCTTCTTCGTAAATTTCACGGAGGCGAATCGAAACAGACTTCTTGTCGTTCAAGCGGCTATAGCCACCCATCAAAGAAATACCTGCATCCTTTTCCCAGGTTGCGCCATCCTTTGTAGAAGAACCCTTTTCAAAGTATTCCACGTGAATCGGGAGTTCCACATCGGCATAGAGGCCCGCACTGTCCTTGCAGTTCTTCGGGGCTTCGCAACTCGTCTTGATGTAATGTTCACGGAAGAAGCTAGAATCCACGCTAATGGCAACAATCGGCATCTTCACTACATCTTCATCGATGAAGAACGTACGCGTCGTTACCTTGCTCGAAAGAGCGCCAGACTTGAACGTTGCGCAACGGAAGGCTACGCTATGGTCAATCGACTTCGGGGAATTGAATTCCGGAGAATTTTCGTTCGGCACAGAACCATCGGTCGTACAGCGGAGCTTGACACCTTCAGGGAGTGCAGGCGGATTCAACTTAATGGCATCGCTATAGAACCCAGCCTTGAGACCGCTCATATCTGCCGGCGGAGTCGTTTCGTCATAAGACTTTACGCCAGTATTCGGCTTTTCCGGGGTCGGCTTTTCAAAGTACTTCCAATAGCCGCCATCCGTAATGCCCCAGCTATAGCCGGCATTCAGTTCCGGATAATCAACGGAATCGCGAATTCCATTATATCTGTCGATCAAGTAAAGCGTACCGCCGTTCTTGTCGAGTTTCCAGTCCGTATGCGGACGCGTGTGGCGGTCACCGTTATCTGCACTTACAACAGCAGAAATATTCTTCTTGTCGCAGAAGACGACCTTGAAGCCCTTCGGCTTGATGATATCGTCACCAAAAACAAACTTGCGAGGATTCTTGCGGCTTTCAACAAGCGTATAGCCGCTCAAGTTCACATCCTTGTCGCTTGCGTTGTAAAGTTCCACCCAAGACGGATCGTCGCCGTTTTCATCCAAGAAATCCAAGTTAAGCGGAGTAATTTCAGTTATACGTAACGCAGACTGCCCAATCCAAATGAGAGACGTATCCTGCGGCAGGTAAACCGTATCAATCTTAATAATCGTATCGTGCCCGACAACGACTCGCATTGTATCGTAACTCGGATTCAGCGGAGTAACGAGAGTGTCTTTAGTGCCATCCGGATTGGACTTAATGATAGTATCATTGCAAGCACCCGGTGTTAAACATTGAGACCCTGGCTGAAAACCTGGATTATTGATTGTAGCATTTGCGGTATCATCAGCACAGCCAACCATATAAGCTGTACCAAAGACTGCAGCCAGAGAAAAAATCTCTTTAAACCAATTTTTTGAGCGTATCACGGCGACCACCTAAAAAATAAAAGACACATTTCCCACAGATTTTTCCATGGGACACCTCAATTGTCCATCCAACAACACTAAATTTAGTAGTTTTTTCAAAAAAATAACAGTAATATTCTCTTTACCCTTGACAAGTCGAAAATAAATATGTATAATTGGTGCGTCGAAATGGTTCTGTAGCTCAGTTGGTAGAGCAGTGGACTGAAAATCCGCGTGTCGTTGGTTCAATTCCAATCGGAACCACGAAGAAACCTCGGTGAAAACCGAGGTTTTTTCTTTATTTTCAGCAATTTTTAATTGTCATTCCCGCCTACCCGTCCTCGCGCCTGTCCTCGCTTGACGGGGATGACGGGGACGATCGGGAATCTCCCTCCCCACACACAAAAAAAATCGCCCGCACAACGGCGGGCACTAAAAATTTTCAGTGTGATTTATTTCACAGGCGGGAGCATCCCATTCTTGACGAATTCGCCATCAGGCTTATAGCAAGAGTAAAAATCGTCCCAATGCTCCATCAAGATATCGATGAGTTCCGGCTGGAAATGCGAACCACCAGAGCGTTTCATCTCTTCCTTGACACGTTCTTCCGGCCAAGCGGGCTTGTAGCAACGCGGGCTCGAAAGTGCATCCAGCACGTCCGCCACAGCACAAATGCGTGCCGCGAGCGGAATTTCTTCGCCCTTGAGCTTATCCGGGTAACCCGAACCGTCCCAACGTTCATGGTGAGCGCCGGCAATATCAAACGCCATGCAGAGCAAGTCCGTCTTGGAATCGCGCAACAATGTGCGTCCGATAACAGAATGGGACTTCATGATTTCGAATTCATCAGGCGTAAGCTTGCCCGCCTTGTTCAATATCATGTCCGCAATGCCGACCTTACCAAGGTCATGGAGCGGAGCCGCATAGTAAATCAGTTCCTGCTGGTCTGTCGGGAGTCCAAGATACCTGGCGAGCTTCACAGAAATCTCTGCCACACGGTGGATGTGGTCGCCCACTTCCTGGCTGCGGAATTCAGATACTTCGCCCAGAATACGGATAAGTTCCATGTGCGCCGACTTGAGTTCATCAGCCTTGCGTTCCAGCTGCTTTGCATAGCGCTCCAGCTTCTGGGCGCGAATAGCCGACTCAATCGTCTTTGCAGAATAAACAGAGATAAGCTTCAAGCGTTCAAGGTCTTTCTTGGAGAAGAACACATTCTCCCCGACCTTGTTAATTGCCTGGAACACACCCATCACGCGACCATCGCTTTCGAGCGGCATCGTCATCACGGACGTCGTGTGGTAGCCGTTCTTGATGTCGCTTCGGCGGTCAAACCTAGCATCGCGGTACGCATCGTCGACAAGCACCGGTTCACCCGTCTTAAGCGAATACCCGACAAAGCCCGCCGAAAGAGGGATGCGCAGTTCGCTTACACCATGGGCGACCTTGGTCCACAGTTCGTTCCGTTCTTCATCGATTAGCCAGAGTGAGCAACGGTCAGCTTGAACAATCTGCCGTCCCAAATCCGCCATAAGCACCAAAAGGCTGTCGGTCTTATGTTCGGCAGCAATTTTGGGCATGTACTCGAACAGTAGAGCAGCGACTTCGCCGTCTCCAAGATCGGTAGCGTTTTCCAGGTAGCTCATAACATGTAAAAAAATAGTTAATTTCGCACAAAATGCAAAGTATCGTTGACGATATTCGGGATTTTTTTCTATTCTTTGCGCACCAATTGGAGGAATAGGCTAATTGGTAAGTCAGCGGTCTTGAAAACCGCCGCCGTAAGGCTTGGGGGTTCGAGTCCCTCTTCCTCCGTAAAAGCGTTTCCGAGCCCCGGAAACGCTTTTTATTTATACTTCTTATTTGTAAAAAGCGCGGCAATCCGCCGCAAAGTCGGCCGCCGCCGAAGCTGGCTCATCGTAAATTAGCGTACACACCTTCAAAGGGAGCGGAAACTCCGCCCCGAACACCGCCATGCACGATGAAGTAGTCGCCCCCGTCGTAAAAACATCGTCCACCACGACCACAGTCCCCCGCGTAGGCATCTCCCGCGGGAAATTCGCCACAAAAGCCCCCGCCACGTTCAATTCGCGCTCCTCTTTCGAAAGTTTCGTCTGCGAAACCACGAACGTCTTGCGCTTTAGCCACCTGCAAACCTTGCCTCCCGTCGCCGTCGCAAGCGCAGCCGCCAAAAGCTCCGCCTGGTTGTACCCACGCTCGCGATACCTCGCCCTATGGAGCGGAACCGGCACAAAGTAAAGCGGCTGCGCAAGCATCAACAGTTCCTGCGCCACCATCCCCTGCTTTACCGCCGACGAATGTCGCACCAAGTAAGAGGCAAGCCCCGGAATATTCCTGTACTTGAGCGCATGAACAAGCTTGCGCGTCAAAGACCGCATCGGGAAAAGGCAAAACGCATCCTCGTTCGGGAATTTAGGCGCACACGATTCCCGCACAAGTTCCGCCGCGCACGCAGGGCAAAGCCAAGGGTCCAGCCGCTCCGAAGAACTCCCGCACCCCAAGCATTCCATCCCGAAAACAAAATTTGCCACCGTCCGTAAAACGCCCATAAAGCCTCCTGTTATAAAGAGCGATACATAGCGCAAAACCGCGCCAATCTCTATAACACGCTTTTTTCAGGCAAATTGTGCAGTAAAAATTTATTTTACGAGCAAACTAATGACTAATGACCAACAACCAATGACCAATAACTAATTACTAATTACTTATTCCCCTGATAACGTAGGCACATCAAGAGCCCCACGAGGAACATGCACACAAGCGCAAACGAGCCGCCATAAGAGAGGAACGGCAGCGGAAGCCCCGTCACCGGCATAAGCCCAATCGTCATTGCGATATTCACTGTGATGTGGAACAAGAAAATCGTGCACGCACCCATCGTCACAAGCGTCACAAACGGGTCATCGTTCGTCTTGCAAATCGACGACGCCCGCCACAAGAACAACGTAAACAGCACAAGAACCGCCGCGCACCCGACAAAGCCAAACTGCTCCCCAAGCACGCTAAAGATAAAGTCCGTATGTTCTTCGGGCAAAAACGAGAGGTTCGTCTGCGAGCCGTTCCCAAAGCCCTTGCCGCCAATACCGCCGCTACCAATCGCCGTAAGCGACTGCAACACCTGATAGCCATCACCCAGCGGGTCACTCATCGGATCCAAGAACGTATTGACGCGCTTCTGCTGGTGCGGTTCCAGCATGTTCCACACCATCGTACTGGCGTAACCCGCCAAGATGTTCGTCGCGATAATCACGCCTGAGAACTTCTTGGACAAATGCCTACGCAACACGGAAAACACGACGAGGCAAATCAAAACACCCCACAAGACTTGCATCACCATCGACTGCGAATGCGAAAACAGCACAGACAAGACAGGGCTCACAATCAAGAACAAATCCGTAAACGTGAGCCCCGCAAAAAAGAACCCGACAAGCGTCACCGCCGTAAACACAAGGGCCGTGCTCAAATCCGGCTGCTTTAGCACAAGCAAGAACGGAACAATAAACAGTCCTAACGGCACCAAAAAAGACTTCAATTTATGCAAACTCACCGGATGTTTCGAAAGCCAGTACGAAATCGTAATCAAGTACGCAATCTTAGCAAACTCCGAAGGCTGCAACTTGATGACCTTTAAATCAATCCAGCGCCCCGCCCCCTTCACGTCGCCCGCAAAAATGAGCACGAACAAAAGCATGACAAGCGCAATCACGTAAGACGGCACCGCCACGCGCTTGAGCCAGTCTATCTTCACAAAAACAAGGCCCACAGCAATCGCAATACCTGTCAAAAAGTATATGATTTGTCTAAACCAGTGCGTATCGTAAACGGCCAGTTCCTCGCCCACGGTCGCCGAATACACGAGGAACACGCCAAACGTCATGAGCGTAAGCGTCACGACAATAAAGAACCAGTCAAACTTTAACGACTTGTCTTGAATGCGGTCGGAACTCATTGTTGCTCCTCTTCTTCTTTTCCAAAGAATGCCATCAGCACCTTACGCGCAATCGGGGCAGCCACAGAGCCACCGCCGCCGCCCGCTTCCATAATCACAGCTACCGCAATTTGCGGGTCTTCAAGCGGAGCGACCGCTGCAAACCAGGCATGCGTCTTCTGCCCTTTTTTCCATTCGCCAGAACCCGTCTTTCCGCCCACGCGAATTCCCGGCACAGCGCCTTTCTTCCCCGTGCCACCCGGATGGTTCACCACGGAATCCATCGCGTTCAAAAGCACCCGATGTGTCTCGGGCTTCATCGTTCCAGGACGGATGATTTCAGGCTCATAGCGGCGCACCACATTGCCCTCGGCGTCTTGCAGTTCCTTCATAAAGTGCGGTCGGTACACGCCCTTGTTCGTCGCCAAAGATCCAATAAACACCGCCTGTTGCAAAGGCGTCACCATTTGTCCCTGCCCAATCGAGAGGTTCAAAATAAGCCCGCGAGCCCAGCGCCAACCCAGGCGCTTATTGCGCCGGTTGAACGACGCCGAATCCGGAAGCCAGCCCGCACGCTCGCCCGGGATATCCACGCCAAGCAACTGTTCACCATAACCAAAGCGGCGAGCAAATTCATTGATACGCGCCATATCGATTTCAAGGCCCGCCTGATAGAAATACACGTCGCACGAAAGGCGCAGCGCATGCACCACGTTCAAGTTTCCATGCACGCCCCAGCATCTCTGGTAACGCGCCCCGTACTGGTAGCCGCCCGTACAAGCTTTCGGATAATACTTTGTCTCCGAAATAATCCCGCTTTCAAGCCCAGCGCCAGAAGTCACAAGCTTAAAAATCGAAGCAGGCGGGTAAACGCCCGAAATCGCACGGTTTGTGAGCGGTCGCATCGAATCCAGCGCCACATGCGCCCAGCCCTTGTTGCGTTCACGGCGCTTCAAGGAAAAGATGTTCGGGTCCAGTCGCGGCGAAGACACCATCGCCAAGATTTCGCCATTGCGCGGATCGATCGCCACCAAGGCGCCTTTCGCCGAATCGGGAATCGCCGCTTCCGCCGCCTTCTGCAGTTTCAAGTCAATCGTCGAAACCATGTGCAGGCCCGGCTCCGGTGCAATAAAGCCGCCCACATCCGTAAGCGTACGCACCTCGCGCCCCGAAGCATTCACTTCCACAAGCTTAAGCCCGTTCTTGCCGCGGAACTCCTTATCGTATTCCTGCTCCAAGCCTTTTTGCCCCACGCGGTCGCCCTGCGAGTACGATTCATATTCCGGGAGCTTCAGCTGTTCTTCCGAAATCTCACTCGTGTAACCGAGCACATGCGAGGCAAGCGTTCCGTACGGGTATTCACGGCGCGATTCAATAATCACCGAAACGCCCGGCAGTTCCGTCGAATGTTCTTCAATCACCGCGACCTGTTCCATCGTCGCATCTTCCAAGATGCGGACCGGGCGCGTACGCACCCAGCGGATCCTCTGGAATGCCGTATCGAGCGAAAGCGAATCAAAAAGACGCACACCCGCCGCATCGCGAATGTTCAAAAGCTTCTTGAAAATGGAATCCCTAGCCGCCTTCTTTCGAGGCATTTCAAGCGCCTGGAGTGCAATCTGGTACGAGGGTCTATTACGCACCAGCACATTCCCGTTGCGGTCATAAATGTAGCCTCGGTCGGCAATCAGCTCAATTCGACGCAAGCGGTTATTTTCGGAGCGCTGGAAGTTCTCTTCGTAATGCAGGTACTGCAGCGAAAAAAGCTTGAGCAGAATCACCGTAAAGACAATGACCGTCCCCGCCAAAAATATCAGGACGTTCCAATTCCTACGGACTCGAGCCTCGTTCTCCGAAGTATCGTTATACATCCGACTTCTTCCCCGAAGTGAGGTAGAACAAAATACCGCCAATAATCACCGTATAAATGCTCTCCGGCACCGTTTTCGTCAAGAACAAAGTCGTTACGACATCCTTTTCGAGACCCGTTATGAGGAAATAGAACATGTCGTTCACATAGAACGCAAGGCCAAGCACGCCCACTTTCGGAGGCAAGTTCAGCGTGAGGAAGTGCTCTTCGAGCTGCCCCACGGCAAACCCCACAATCGTCATGGCAATGGTATTGGCACCCAGCCATTCCACCGGCGCATAGACATCCAGCGTGAACCCCGCCAAGAATCCCCAGAAGCAGCCCGCACCAGCTCCAAAACGCAAAGCCACGGATACAATGAAGATAAGGATAAAGTCAGGACCCACGCCCAAAATCTTAAGCCAGTCGCCAATCGTCGACTGCACCGCAAAAGCGATGACAAACATCAGGAGCGTCTTTAACCACCCGTAATTACTCATCGAGCAACTCCTGGATAATCCAATCCGGTTCCTTCTGCATCACAAACACTTCTTCCAAGGTCGAAAATTCCTGGAACGGCTTCACGTCCATAAGGCTCATCACGTCCAAATCCGCCTTGCGAACCCTGTGCACCGTGCCCACCGGGATGCCCTTCGGGAAAATACCGCCAAGCCCCGATGTAATGAGCGTATCGCCCTCGGCAACACCCGCATGCGAGGGAATCATTGCCGAAAGCAAATGACCGTCCACAGACTCCAAGAAGCCCACCACGCGCGTACGGCGTTCAAGCACAGAGAGTTTCAAGTTCGGGTCCACCAAGAGCTGCACGCGCGAATGTGTCAGCGAAGCCTTCGTAATCTTTCCGACAAGGCCGTTCATCGACATCACCGGCATGTTCTCTTTCACGCCATGATGCGTTCCACGGTTAATCACGAGAGTCGTGAGAAAACGCCCGGGGTTGTGCCCCACCACGCGAGACGTCACAATCGGGAAATCCCACTTGTCATCAAAGCGCACCAGCGTATGTAACCTCGCCAGTTCCTGCAAGCCCTCGCTCGCGTGGTAAGTCTCCTGACGGAGCCTTGCGTTTTCCGCCTTCAGATGGTCATTTTCCGCCTGCAAAGACTTGAAGTCGTTCACAGAGGCAAGCAACAGTTGCACCGGATAAAACACCGTCGAAAGCGCCTTGTCGACAATGCTCTCGCGCACCGCCGTCGAAGACGCATGCATCAAAATCCCTAAAACGAGAAAAAAGGCAAAAGCGACAACGCCATGCCTTTGGGAAAACAGATCGACAATAAAGCGAAAAGCTCTAAGCATCGAAGTGCAATTTCAGAATTTAGGTAGAAGAAGCCACCAAAACAGGACGGTACTTATCCAAGTCTTCGAGAATGCGGGCTGCACCCTTGCAAACGCAAGTCATCGGATCGTCAATCACGTTCACGGAGAGCCCCGTTTCCCTACGGATACGTTCGTCGAGACCACGCAACTGGGAACCACCACCCGTGAGGATAATGCCCTTGTCGTAAATATCAGCGGAAAGTTCCGGGAGAGTGATGCTCAAAGCCTGCTTCACGGCTTCGATAATGGTCGTCACCGGTTCATTGATGGCTTCGCGGATTTCGGCACTTCCGATAGGAATCGTGCGCGGCATACCGGCGATAAAGTCAAGACCCTTGACTTCCATCGTCAATTCTTCTTCGAGCGGGCTTGCAGAACCGATCTGGATCTTGATCTGTTCAGCAGTGCTTTCACCCACGCAAAGGTTGTACTGAGTACGGAGGTAACGCACAATGGCTTCGTCCATTTCGTCACCGCCAACGCGCACAGAGCCGTTGCAATCAGACTTGTTCAAGGCAATCACGGCGATGTCGGACGTACCGCCGCCAATATCCACAATCATGTTACCCACCGGTTCTTCAACCGGGATGCCCATACCGATAGCAGCAGCCATCGGTTCATGGACCAAGTGGACTTCCTTAGCGCCCGTCATCTTGATAGCATCGATCACGGCACGCGTTTCCACTTCGGTAATTCCGTTCGGAACGCCAACCGCCACACGCGGTTTTACCATCCACAACGGATAGCGCTGCACACGCGTAATAAAGGTGCGCAGAAGCGTTTCCACAAGTTCAAAATCAGCAATAACACCATCACGCATCGGGCGAATAGCGCGGCTTTCGCCAGACGTACGGCCAAGCATCTTCTTAGCTTCGCCACCGATAGCAGTCACACGATTGCTCTTACGGTCAACAGCAATCACAGTCGGTTCATTAATGACGATACCCTGTCCAGCCACATGGACGAGTGTATTGGCGGTACCCAGGTCAATACCGATATCACAAGAGAAAAGTCCGAACAAAATTTAGCCCTCTAAAAAAGAAATCCCACAAGACAAATATAACTAAATCAAGCTCGTTTATAACCTACGGATTTTTGTCCTTGCCGAATTTTAGAACCTTGGAATAACGGTCCCAATGCCTGCCATGAACCTCGTAACGGTACTTGCGTTTCTCGTACATGGCAAGGTCTCGATAGATGTAAAAATCGACCTCGGCATAGGCTGCATAAATTTCCGCTTCGGCGCCTTCGAACAACCTAAAATCACGCACTTTGTAATACGGTTCATCGAGCAAGTCCGCCTTTGTCGCATTGGCATTCAAAGTCTCAGCCACCATGAACTTCAAGTCTTCCTGCAAGTACGTGAGGAGTTTCTTTTCGATGCGCTCCGTCGGCTCCGAGCACGACGAAAGCAACACAAGAAATATGAGGGATAAAATTTTCTTCATGCTCATAAAATAAAAAAAAGAAACGCACCCAGATGGAATGCGTTTCGTAAATAGTTGCTAGTGTTTAGTAGGAAGTAGTCGGTAGGAAGTCGGAAGTTTTTATAATCGCGGCTTCGCCGCCTAACCATTGACTAATGACCATTGACTAACGACCAGTTAGAACGAATACGTTGCAGAGATTCTGGAGAAGAGTCTGCCTTCGCCCTGGAACGGGTTACGGAAGAGGAGGTCTTCAGCAACGGTCACGTCGATCTTCAACTTTTCTTCGATGTTGATACCGAAACCGAAGCCGACATGGTCCTTGGAGGTGCCATCAGCGAGCGGGTTCGTGCTGAAGAAGTTGCCGTCATCCTTGCAAATGCCATACTGCTTGTCATTGTACTTGTCAACGTTCTTGTCATTGACATTGCACTTTGTATAAAGGATAGACTTCTGGCCGCCAACGCGGATCACGAACCAATCCCACCAGATGTTACGTTCGATACCGAAGCTGATCATGCCGCCGATATCGGTGCGATCGTCCCAGTGCTTGTTGTCTTCGTTGCGGGAATCGTAGGTCCAAGTTTTGGTATTTGTATTGTAGAGCCAGTCATGAGCCTTTCTCTTGTTCCAAATGAAGTCCAAGCCCATCCAGAAGAAGCCACGGTCGAGAGCGACGTTAACGCCAACACCCACCTGAGCATGCTTTTCGTCCAGACCCGGAGCATCGATGAACTTGAGGTTCAAGGCCGGAACAAGTTCGCCGTTGATAGCATCCAAAGTAAAGAATGCACGGGACTTGATCAACCAGGAGAAGTTACCGTCATCAAAGAAGCTGTGGTGTTCCGGACCGTACTGGATACGAGCCAAAGCCAAAGAAAATTCCAAGTCAAAGTAGTTCGAGATCTGGTAGTTCAAACCACCGTCTGCCTGGACTACAGAAGCAAAAGCGTTCTTCTTGACCTGGTAGTTACCGTCTTCAGCCTTGTCGCCACCGTCCTGCTGGGCAATGTAAACATGCAAGCCCCAGGAGTTGCCGTCCGAGAGCGTACCACCCAAGAAGCCGTCAAAGTTCGTCACCGTTTCAGGAACATTAGTCGGAGCACCATTTTCGCCAATCACGACATCCGGCAAGTACTGCATGAGTTCGGTATTGATACGGCCAAAGAGACCACCGATAGAGATACGCGGATCCGGATTGTTGTCATCGCCAATCGAAATTGAGAAGATACCACCGAAGTTCGGGTGCTGCGGGTCAACGTTCTTACCCGATTCAACATCCTGCGTATAAGGACCGAATTCACCAATCAAATAGTTCGAATAGAGATTGATGTTAGCCGGGTTATCGAAGATGCTTACATCGTCCATGATGTAAGTCGTGTTCTTACCCATAGATTCAATTCGGGCAAACGTTGCAAAAGCAGACCCGACACCAAGAATCCCAAATGCGGCGCCTACGGCGGCTACAGTTTTTAAGTTCATGGATTAACTCCTATTGAAAATTCTTTTATAAAGTTAGTTTTATAAAAGAAAAAACGCAAGAATATTTTAATAAAAGAACGATTTTTTTGGGGCTTTTTATCCCCAGCGAAAAAATAAAAAGACCAGACGCGAGTCTGGTCTTTTTTGCAAGCTTTGCTTGTGAATTATTCGGTGAACGTGAACGGAATCGTAACCGTCGTGTTACCGGACTTCACCTTGCTGAAGGTCCAGCGGCTAACTGCATTCTTGACTTCGGAGTCGAATTCTGCGAAACCGGTCGTCGAAGAAACAGTAGAGATGCTGATGATTTCGCCACCCGGAGCGATCGTGAACTTCAAGGTAACCTTACCCTGGAATCCCGGCTTCTTCTTCAGGCACTTGTTATAGATGTGGCGAAGACCCGGAGTACGCTGGCGGACAACCTTCATGATGTCTGCAGCGGAACGAGAACCACCACCGGCACCCATGTCGATATCGCGCATAGACGGAGTCTTGATGGAACCCTTAGCCTTAGTAGCGATACCACCGCCACCACCGCCAAGGAGACCTGCAAGGCCGTCACCGATACCACCGGAACCACCTTCTGCGTAACCTTCATTGAAGCCACCATTAGCCTTACCGCGACGGCCACCGAGAACGGTCTTACCCGTAGTCTGGAGACCAGCGACGTCCTTGAGCACCTTATCGATGTCCTTGGTGAACTTCTGGTTCTTCATCAAGTCATAAGCAGCAGCAGAGGCATTCTTGGTCTGAGCAGTGAGGAGCTTGAGCACGCCGCGAGTCTGCGGAGCGTTCGGCTGACCCTTACCGCGCGGCTTACCACCGCCACCAGCTTTCTTACGAGGCTTCTTCGGTTCAGGCTTCTTCTTTTCTTCCTTCTTTTCTTCCTTCTGCTCAATCTGCATGGAAGTAGTAAGGTCCACGGAATCAGCGTTGTCGAATACGACTTCAGCAACGACCTGTTCGTACATGGAAGCCCAAATACACATAGCCAAAGCGATCACAAGAGAGACACCGGCGATTGCGCCCATCTTCTTGTCGGATTCCGGCATGAGCGACGCAATAAACGGATCTATGTTCTTCTTTGCCATTGATTATTCCTCCCCGCCGTTCTTTTCCATCACGGCGAATGCGATATTCGTGTATCCGGAGAAGCCGCAAGTGGCCATGACCTTATACATCGCATCATACGGGATGTTCTTGTCAATCTGGACAATGATGTGACCAGCTTCGTCAGCAGGAAGGCCCATCTTGAGAGCATGTTCCTGTTCGATAGCGCGACGGTCCTTCAGGATTTCGTCCACCTTCGTAACGAGGAGGTCTTCCTGAGCGAGAACGTCAGCGGTCGGCACGACCTTTTCATTGTCAACGATAACGTAGTTAGCATCGACCACGACAGTCAAAGACACTTCCTTCGGCTGGACCTTGGAGGTCGAGATCGGAAGAATCAAGTTTTCTGCCTGAGTCAAGAGCTGACCTTCAGCGTCCATGTTCTTGATCATGAACACCAAGATGATGGTCATCATGTCCATCATGGACGTTAAGGAGAAAGGTACGTCTTCGCTATACTTACGAGATTTTCTAGCCATGATTAACCTCCCAACTTTGCAAGGTTGATCTTGCTGAAACCAGCTTCCTTAGCACGGTCCATGAGCTGGATGATCTTGTCGAACTGAGTGTCGTCGTTTGCAACGATGATGATGTTATCAACGTCGTCCAAGTCGATGAACTGAGTATGGATTGCGATCAAGTCCTTAGCAATGAGATCGTATGCGGAGAGCGGATAAACCATTGTCTTGTCGCCCGGCTTGAGAGTACGGGCAGAGTTCGGCTGAAGCGTTGCAACAGCCATGCCCGGAGTCGGAGCCTTGAGAGCGGCCGGCTTCTGCAAACCCATTGCGCCTTCACCCGGAAGGGACAAGAAGTTGTTGGCACCGTCTACATAAGCACTGTCGGCATGAGCTTCTTCAGCACTACCGTCGTTCTTGTAGGCAGCCCAGATGACCTTACCCGGGTCTTCTTCAGATTCTTTCTGAATAGCCCAGAGTTCGATGGTTTCGATTTCGTAGAGATACTTCTCTTTGTCCATTTCGGAACCATCTTTGCACTTCGGTCCATGTCCACTTTCAACAGCCGTCTTCACGTCTTCCATCGGATACGTAACGAGCTGAGCATCAGACTTGCAACGGAACGTCCACATTTCCTTGAAATAGACGTTCGGCTGGAAACCACCGCGTGCACCGATAACAAGGTAGTTGTTAGCGATAGCGAGTGACAAGTTCAATGCCTGCTCATCAGGTGGAGGCGGCACGTCATTGTCCATGATCATCTGGCTGCGTTCAGGCAGGTTCACTTCGACAATGGCGAGTTTGGAGAAAGCAGTCATGGTCAAAAGCATAGGAATCAAGATGGTGAACAAGCCCATCGCCGGAAGCAAATCCGGTTCTTCGACCTTTCCTGGTTTCTTGATATTTTTTGCCATGTTTATTTAAACTCCAGTTAAAATTAAACTCTCTGATTGATTATGCGAGGGAGTTGATAATCTTGAGGCCCTTTTCTTCCATTTCCTGGATGAGGCGTTCGGAGTTCATGTTGAGAAGACCAACGATAACGAGGAGCGGAACTGCAGAGAGAAGTCCGAGGAGCGTCGTACCCATAGCGATAGCAATACCATCAGCAAGAGCCTTAGCACGTTCAGAAGCCGGCTTGTTAGCAACAGCGTCGAATGTGTAGATCAGACCGTAAATCGTACCCATAAGTCCGAGCAACGTGGAGATGGAAGCCATAACGGAGATGATGGAGATGTAGCGAGTGAGGCGCGGAGCTTCAGTGAGGAACACAGCGTCAGAAGCAGCAGTCATCAAGTCACGAGCCTTGTCAGCATCCTTGCAGTTGAGCTTAGCAGCGACGATAGCGTCCATAACCTTAGCAATCGGGAGCTTGGAGCTCTTAGCGAACTGGAGAGCCTGTTCGAGCTGGTTCTGCATGACGAGCTTACCGAAATCGGCCATGAACTTACCGCGGCCCTTGGAGCTCTTAATCATAATGTAGGTAACACGTTCCAGGGAGAAGCCAAGGCCGATGATGAACACGACCAAGATGATCCACATGAACTGGTAACCATCAGATTCAGGGCTGAAGGATTGAAGCAATTTAGACATTAGAGACTCCTTTAATTGAGTTATTGTTTTTGTTGTTTTTGATAATCTTCGTTCATATTTATTTTTTTTTAGAGCGTTGTGGGAGATTTTAGTAGTAAAACTTTCTTTACCGCTAGGCAATCGCCCTCAAGCCCAATAAAATAGGGGAATCCCATGAACTAGGATTCCCCGTAAAATAGTTTTTACCGCTATTTCTTCTTGCCTTTTTTAGCCTTTTTCTTGGCTTTCTTGGCTTCAGACTTAGCCTTCTTGCCCTTCTTGGACTTCTTGGAGGAGGTCTGTTCGACTGCTTCATCATCAGAAGATTCAGAAACAGCTTCTACGCCTCTTTCGGAAGCCGGGATAAGGCTCGGGTTAGCGGTCCATTCCTTGAGCTTGGCGAGTTCTTCTTCAAGCTTTGCACGATCGTCCTTAGTTTCCTTGACGATGTTGCGGAATGTAGCAACCTTTTCTTCCAAGGTCATAGCGTCAGACTGTTCAATCTGTTCGATACGGGCCTTCAACTTGAAGTAGGTCGGGTCAGCGAACAGCGTGGACGGGTCGAACTTTTCGATCTTGGTGTTGAGATCTTCGTTAGCTTCGTCGAGCTTTCTCAAGGTTTCGTAAAGCTTGGAGGTCCATTCGTTATCGATACCGTAGTGAGCAGATGCCTTGATACCGGTAGCGCACTGCGGGATAGCAAGCTGCTTAGCGGCGTCAGAACGGCTATTCAATTCTTCACGGTAGGCTTCCAAGTCTTCGTGGGCAGCCATGATAGCGTCATCCTTCACCATGCCCTGACCGACGTATTCACGGACGATCAAAGCACTATCCGGAAGCGGAGAATTAGCGAATGCATCAGCAACTTCGACGAACACTGCGCAGCCCTGGTAGTACATTTCGATGTAGCCCATTTCTGCAGCGATCACGTCCTTGTTGTAGAAGCCCTGGTCACGAGCGAGGTCGATGTTCTTCTGGAAGATCGGACGGGCCTGTTCGTAGTAAGACGGGAGCTGTTGCACAATGCCGATGCGTTCTGCAAACTTTTCTTCTTCCTTCTTACCGTTGAGCTGCTGTTCACGAATCTTTGCAGCCATCGTCACGAAGAGCATACCCATCTTGTTGGTGGCACGGAAGGTCCACTTTTCAGATGCGTAGGCAGCAGACTTGGAGTAGTGACCCATAGCCTTCTGGAGGGTTTCAACCAAGCTCTTGATGATCTTGGCCTTTTCCTTTTCCTTGCCCTTCAAGACTACCGGAGTCATCTTGTTGTATTCCTGTTCACCCATATAGAATGCAGCTTCAGCCGGGATAGCAGCATCTGCGTTCTTGATCTGCAAGCCGTACTTGTCGTAGGCTTCGAGAGTCTTCTTATAGTATTCGACAGAGCTTTCTTCATCCTTGACATTGCGGTAGGCACGGGCGATACCGATATAAGCGGCAATCAGCTTTTCCTTGTCTTCCTGATACATTCTGATGAAGTTCGTGTATTCCTGGATAGCCTGCTTCCAGTTTTTAGCATTGGCGTATGCCATCGGGATAGAGAAGGCAGCGTCAACAGCGTAAGAGCTCTTCGGATAGTCGCGGACGAGGTCCTTGTTACAACGGATAGCTTCGTTAGTCATCTTAGCTTCGTCATAGCTCAAGCATGCGCTATAGAGGAAGGACGGAGTTTCTTCGTTCTTCGGGTAACGCTTGTAAGCAAGTTCGAAGGTAACAGCAGCCTGCTTCTTATCCGGGATGGAATCGTAAGTCTGAGCGGCAAAACCAATTGCCTGGAATGCCATGGAATCCTGCGGGAAGTTGTCGGTAATGAACAAGAATGTCTTGGCGGCCTGAACCGGCTGCTTGTCCTTCTTGTAGTTACTTGCAGCACGCAAGATACCCTTAATCGTAAGCGGAGACTTGGCGTAGCTCTTCGGGAGGAGCATGAAGGTTTCAGCAGCCTTCTTGAACTGGTTGGTGGCTTCGTAAGCTGCAGCAGCTTCGAAGATAGCCTTGTCAGCAATGTCGATGTTCGGATAGCGCTTCACGAGGTCCAAGTAAGCCTTGGCACCAGCTTCGTTCTTGCCAGCCTTGACAGAGGATTCAGCCTTCTGGAAGAGGACGTAAGCGATAGCCTTTTCGATTTCAGCAGCCATGGAGTCGTTGCGAGTTTCCTTAGCCTTGTACTGCTTGAGGAGCCATTCAAATTCGGTGAGAGATTCATCGAGCTGATTGGATTCAAGGAGAGACTGAGCAAGCATACGGCTGATGAGCAAAATGTACTGGTGCTTCGGGAAGTCCTTCTTGAGCTTGCGGAGGACGTTCACAGCAACACTGAACTGCTTTGCATCGTAATGAACGATAGCGGCGTTGTATGCAAGTTCTGCAGCTTCCTTGTTCTTGCCGAACTTAGCCATGTACTTATCGACCTGGTCGAAGTAAGCCTTGGTTTCGGGCAAGTTGTATGCCTGGACGGCATCATCGTTAGCCTTGGTCTTACGAGCATTTTCGCGAGCCTGGTCCATCATGAGAACGGCGTTATAACCAGCTTCATCCTTCGTGAGGAGGTTGCCTGAGCCCATTTCGCGACGGCCGTAGCGAGTCGTATCGGTTTCAACGATCCAATTGAACATCTTGGCAGCGTTAGCATGCTGACCCATTTCCTGATAGACGAGAGCGAGGTTGATGTGAACCTTGTATTCGTCCCAGGTCGGTTCCTTGGCATAGCGCTTCAAGAATGCTTCATAAGCTTCGATAGCCTTGGCATACTGTCTCTTGCCGCCTTCGATATCACCTTCCTTGGTAAGCTTAGCAGCCTGAGCGTGGTGATACTGCGGAATGTCGAGCATAGCGCCACGGATAGCCTTTTCAGCGTTCTTCACAGATTCCGGATACTTCTGGTTCTTCTTGTACCAGGAAGAGTTACGGTCATAACGCTTCACGACGTCATAGCGGTGAGCCTGAGCATCGTCAAACTTCTGCTGAACGATCAAGATTTCGATCATGGCAATATCGGCGAGCGGAGCGTCGATATAGTCCGGGTTGATCTTCATCAAGCGCTTGAAGGACTGGACAGCTTCTTCGTTACGGTCATGGTCCTTGTTCTTCATACCGATACGGTAGTAGACAGAGTCCTTGAACGGAACCTTCTTGTCCTTCAAGAAAGCTTCAGCTTCCTGGACACCACCACCTTCCAAGTCAGAGAAGGAGGCTGCCATGAAGTCCATTGCTTCAGGACGCAAGTCCTTCGGATACTTACCGGCGTCAGCACCGACGATGTAATCGTAGTACTGCTTAGCAGCGATTTCGTATTCGGCAGTGTTATAGTAAGATTCTGCCAAGTGGTACATGGCAAGAGCAGCTTCCTTACCCGTGAGGTTCTCGAAGCCAGTCACCTTCTTATAGGCGGAGATAGCGTCCTTGAACTTGCGGTTCATGAAGTGGTATTCAGCGATACGGAGCCATGCCTTCGGCACGAGACCGTTATCCGGGAAGTCCTTGACAAGCTGCATACGGAGCTTGTATGCCTTGTCATCTTCACCACTAGCTTCCTGCACAGCAGCAGCCTGGTAAAGCACGACAGGAGCCTTGTTTTCCTTCGGATACAAGTCAATGTATTCAAGGAAGTAGCCCAAGGACTTCTTATGATCGGCCTTCGGGAACTGATTGATGTTAGCGCACTTTGCCGGCTTGTTATCGCGGTCAGCGCACCATGCAACATCTTCTTCGTACTGAGCCTGGATATCCAGGAACTGCTTTTCTTCGAGCAAGAACTGATAGTGACCAAGCTGTTGCAAAGCAGATGCGCAACGGTTACTAATCTTGCCCTTGCAGCGTTCTACCTGACGTTCCCACTGGGCAATAGCATCGCGCATGCCAGCTTCATCGAGACCGCCAGAACGGCAAGCCTGTTCTGCCTGGTTCTTAGCAACTTTATAGGAACTGGCGCACTGTTCATAGCCAGAATTACCCTTACCAATGGACTTGCACTTTGCAAGCAACTTCTTAGCTTCGGCCGTTTTTTCTTGACACGGATCCGATGCAGCAAATGATGTTCCGACCATGGAGCAAACAATTGCTGAGACGAGCAAAAGATTTTTCATCGTTCTCTATCCACCTATGATATCATAAAAATAAAGGGAAAAACCCGGATTACTCCAGGTCTTCCAAATCTCCAGCAGGAGAAGATGTGCTTCCACCAGCACTTCCACCGCCCATGCCGCCGCTAGCCTTGGTCTTGACAGTTGCCAAGGTAAAGCCTGCGTCTTCCAAGATACGCTTACGGTTGGATTCGAAGCGGTCACTCTGGATAGATCTCTGCATGAAGGATGCGTAATCTTCAATAGCTTGGTTAGCCTTGTCGAATGTCGGACGCAAAGCTTCGCGCTTGCTTTCCACACGCGGAGTCGGCAGCTGACGAGCAAGATCCAAGGCAAGAACCTGGACAGAGTCGAATTCGCTCTGCATTGCATCGTAAGCCTGACGAGCGCTATCGCGAGCAGCGACAGAAACAATCGGCTGTTCCGTGCGCTTTTCAGCCTGAGTCAAAGCTTCAATTGCACCCTGATAATCTTTCTTCATGAAGTGGCAGTAACCAATCACGAGGTAAGCTTCAGACACGAGGAAGGATTCCGGAAGGTTGGAAATGATCCACTTTGCCGGCTTCATAGCTTCATCCGGCTTGTTGACCTTGAGGAAGGACCATGCTATACCGAGCATAGCTTCGTCGAACACCGGAGATTCCTTCTGGACCTGACCATACATCTGAGCGGCAGCTGCGATGTCCGGCTTTTCACCAGAGAAGAAGAGGTGGCCGAGCTTAACTCTTGCAGCGTCCTGGAGGTCGCGTTCAGACTGGTTGGAAACCGGCTGTTCCGTAATATCGCGGAAGCAGTTTTCAGCTTCGTCGAACTTGCCCATACGGCTGTTAGCAATACCCATGGTATAGCGAGCGTAGAAGTAGTTGGCGTTACCCGGGAGGATGGAGGCGAGCAAGTCGACGCATTCCTGATAGAGGCCCTGTTCGAACTTGATCTGACCTGCAACGTAGTCAGCGTCAGCCTTCACGTCGCTTTCACCAAACTTCTGAGCAATGTTCTGATACTTGGTCATAGCTTCCGTGTACTTGCCTTCCTTATAGTCGATGTTCATCAACTGGAAGTGGTACTTAGCACGCTGGTCACTCTGCGGATAGCGCTTGATAGCGTCTTCGTAGACAGACTTTGCAGCCTTGTGCATACGGAGGTTTTCGAAAGACTTAGCCTTGTAGAAAGCAGCCTGGTCGACAAGGTGGAATGCCGGGTACTTGGTCTGAACCTTACCGAAGGCATAAGCAGCTTCGAGGAACTGACGGTTCAAGTACAGACGCATTGCAGCGCGGTAGTCGTTTTCAGGTTCGATCTTCAAGCGGCGATAACGTTCTTCACCAATCTTCTCTTCACGGGTATCACCGAAGCGAGAAGTCAGCTTGACATTCCACACGAAGCCACGGTTCTTCTTAGCCCAGAGGTCATCGTGAGAAATTTCGAGGTCAAGAGCGAGGTAACGGAAGATGCTGACATCCTTAACGTTGACCGTTGCGCCAATGGCCGGGTAGCCTTCCTTAGTGAAGCGAGCGCGGACACCAAGGTGAGAAGAAAGATAGTAGGTCAAGGTGAAGCTCATTTCGAGGTTAGCACCCTTACCACCTTCATCAGCATCGTGAATGATGTCGATGAAAGAGAATTCAGCCTTCATTTCGAGGAGACGGTTGAATCCGCGATAGAACAAGGACAAGTTCAAGTTCGTCGGGATCTTGTAAGCATCAGCTGCGCCCATGAACACAAACTTGAAGCTACCATCGCCATCAGCTTCGCTGACAGCCGGAGCAAGGAGGTTCTGCACGCTTGCGCCAATGAGCAAGTAACCGTACTTCGAAGAAGCAAGCGGGTTCCAGCTCAAGCCCACGTCAGCACCGACAGTGAGCTGCTTGAGTTCGTCGAACTGGTTGATGTAAAGCACATCGAGGTTGACGCCAAGGGAGAGCAAGTGGAAGAGTCTATAAGCATAGCCGAACTGAACGGCAATTTCGCTATAGGATTCGCCACCTTCGATGGAAGCACCGTTTTCGAAAAGAGAAATGCCCCAAGTGTGCTTGTAGTCAATCGGGTATGTCAAGCTGACATATTCCTGGCTGGCTTCGCCACTAATGGTGCTAAAGAAAGCAACGCTAAGTTCGAGCTGATCAGTTTCTGAAATACCAGCGGGGTTCACATACATCGCGGTGTTGCCACCATATTCAGCAAACCAGTCATTCTGCTGATACTTATTCGGCGTGTAGGTGGCCTCTGCAAACAAAGAAGAGCTGGCTACGGCAAGTCCGAGAACGGACGTCTTGATGAAACTAGTACGCATCATCACCTACTCCTTTACTTAATATCCGTGCGGATGAACTCAATACGACGGTTCTGCGCACGTCCTTCAGGTGTTTTGTTAGAAGCAACAGGCTTAGTGTCGCCCAAGCCCTGGGTAGTCATACGGCTTTCGGCAATGCCCTTTTCAACAAGGAAGTTCTTCACAGCGTTTGCACGGTCTGCAGAGAGCGTCATGTTCTTGTCCTTGTTACCGATGTTATCGGTATGACCAATGATTTCGAAAGTAGCTTCGGGGAAGGTTTCCATGATATCGACAACCTTCATCAAGGAGATGTAGGAGTCCTGAGTAATCGTGGACTTACCAGATTCGAAGTTCACACCTTCAAGAACGAAGACCTTCTTCGGCGGCTGCGGAACTTCGTCCGGGCATCCATCGTCGTCCTTGTAGTTGTTGAGAGATTCAGGCTGTTCCGGGCAGAGGTCCACACCCTTACAGATGTGAGCGTACTGGGAAAGCATACCCTTAGCTTCAACCCACGGGTCGCAGAGACCGTCGCGGTCGTTGTCGGCATCCGGGCAGCCATCGTCGTCCTGGAAGCCATCGAAGTCTTCAGCTTCTTCAGGGCAGTTGTCAAAGCCAGAGCAAACGCCGGCGTACTTTTCGGAGAGACCTTCTTCAGAAACCCACGGATCGCAAAGACCATCGCCATCAGTATCCGGGTTACGTGTTTCTTCGACAGCTTCTTCTTCCTTAACGACGTCAGTTGCAGTAAGACCAATATCCAGCTTGCCCTTGCCGCGCTTGATCATCGGCGAGGTGGACTGGCAGAAGAAGTTCGAGTTGCCGAGAGACGGGTTGATGAACTTCGGGTCCAAGGACACGTTCGTGCGGTTCACCTTGATGAACTGGTTGAACGGGTAGTAGTTCTTGTAGATGTTGTTGTATTCCACCTTCGTCTGACCGGCAGCCGGGTCAGCAAACACACCGTAGTAGTGGTTTTCCATGAAGATGTTGTTACGGGCGACCAGGTTGGTCGGTCCCTTGAGGGTCAAGCCAGAGTAGCCATTGCGGAGCACGACGTTCTGTTCGATGTAAGCATCGAGAGACTTAGCACCCCAGGCGAGAATGCCGGACCAGCGGTTGCCGTACACCACGTTGTTGCGGAGCCACGGCAGAGAAATGAAAGCACCGATACCCGTTGCGTGGTTATCGATCACATAGCAATGATGAATGTAGGGGGCAGCGTTTTCGCAAAGGATACCTTCGAGACCGTTCCTCACTGTGAAGTGCGACATTTCGGCGCCCGAAGTACCCATGACGGTCGGACCGCGACGGCCACCATCGATGATGGTAGACAATGGGTCCTCGCCCTTGAGAACAACACCCATGATCAAGGTGATGTTTTCGTTATAAACACCGCGTTTGACAAGGATTGTATCCCCGGCATCCGCATTTCCGAGAGCATCAGCAATCTTAGCGAAATCGCCAGGCACGTTGATATTCTTTGCCATGGCGGTTCCTGAAAGAAGCATCGCCCCGGCCGTAATTAAGACCAGTTTCTTTAGGGTCATACTGCTACGTTTCTCCAATCATAGAACACTTAAAATTCGTTTAACATACGCTTGCCAGTTTGGCAAACACAAAACCCATGTGGGAATATACCTTCAAAAATGACTTTAGTCAAATACTTTTCGTCAAAAACGCCATTTTTCGTGTAAAAATTACACAGGTATAGCCTCTGGGGAATAACTTATCTGTCAATCCTCGCTCGGAAGATCGTCCTTTTCCTCCTCCTTCTTTGCACCTTGAATTGAAACGCGAATCTCTTGGCAGGTCTTCTTGATGTTCTGCAAGACCTTGCGAGCGCGCGTGCCAGCTGACTTGTTGCCGCGTTCGAATTTCTCGTATTCGCGTTTGAAATTTTCAATTTCTAGTTCGAGATCGTTTACTAAACTCATAAGCAAACTCCAAAAAAAGATGCTTTTTGGAAAATAAATAAAGTTTTTGCTAAAAATTCGCTATTTTGCAAAATTACGTTTACGTTTACAAACTATTACATAGATATAGAGTCATTCAACAACTTATTAACAGTGTGATAACCGCCACAGGTTCTCCAAAGCTTTCCAACCCGCCTCTCCGACATTTTCTGAAAAATCATTCACGAACATCGCAATGTGGGATTTGATGACTTCGTTGTCATCGATTTGTGCTTTTTCGACGATAAACGGGGTCACCGGATCAAGTCTTTGACGGGCAATTCGGAGACTACGACGGATTTCATTTTCAACCGATTCGATAGTCGCAGCCCCCAGTTCCTTTTTAGCGACCGCAATTCCAAGCGGAATCGGAGAACCCGTTTCTTGTTCCCAGTAGGCGCCCAAATCCTGCAAAAGGTGTAGACCGTCGCGTTTCCACGTAAAACGGTGCTCATGGATGGTTACCCCCTGAGGAACATTCTTGCTCAGGAGTCCCTGGTAAACCTCGTTAAAGAGGGCGTATTCGAGTTTTGGAGCGTTTTTGAACTGATGGGCGTACCAGAACTTGAAAAGGAGCGCAGCGGTCGTATTTGCGCCCGGAAGGGTCGTTGGGAGTTCCGGATTAAACGCATTGGACTCCGAAGAGAGCAAAAGCGGACCACAGCCGTACCCGATGGCTCCCCCACAACCGAGACAACGGTACGTACCTTCAATTTGGGGATAGACCTGAGCGCTAATCTTTGCGACATCAAGTTCGCCGCGCAGGACCATCTCGTTGAGCGTCTGCACGTCGGCAAACGTGACTTTCCATTCGAACGGGGAGTTTTCGAGCCCCTGGAGCAAGGCTTCGTAAATGAACGTATCGTTAGGACAGGTGGAAATACCGAGTTTTAGTTGCATAAGTAGTAGGAAGTAGACGGTAGGAAGTAGGAAGTTAGATGCAGGAAGTAAAAGCAGCACGAAGAGCGGAGAGAGCATCCTTAATGCGCCAGGTGGATTTATCGCGGGTGGTGGCAAAGTTGCTTACCGCACGGATTTCGTAGCAAGGGACGCCAAAGGCGTGGCAAATCGAGAAGCAGGCAGCCCCTTCCATCGATTCGACATCGACATTGAAGTTTTCGACACGTTCTTTCGCCATGGACGCAGTTCCCGTGCAGCAATTGACGCTGAGACCGGCAACAGGCTTTAGATTCGAAAGCCAGGCGGGAACGCCCCGTAACGACGAAGATTCGTAGACCTGCGCAGACGTTTGAGGAACAGAGCCATTCGCAGAGGTTGCACAAACTTTGTGCCACGGCGTAAACGAGCCATCACTTTCGACAACGCCAAGGTCCCCTACAACTTCGGAATCGACACGGACAACGTCACCCACGTTCAATCCGCGACCGGGATAGGCGCCACAGATGCCCACCAGCACCACATGCGTAAAAGGGCCCTCGGCAGCAAACCGAGAGAGCAAAACGGATAAATTTGTTGCAAATTCAAGCAAGCCCATGCCAAGGACAACGGCAAAGCCGCGCCCTTCGGGCAGTTCGACTATTTCGCCTAAACGAATGTTATTTTGAACAAAGGACTTGCATTCAGGAAAGACTCCAAAAAATTCCAAGTTTGACGCAAACGCAAACAAAGGAACAAAGTTGTCTTCCATCGTAAAGTCCTTATTCGAGGCGTTCGACCTTTGTCGAGAGCTCGTTTTCAAGTTCCATGACTCGGTCTAAGCTCAAGTTCCACGGGCGTTCGACTTCACAGCGGGCACTTGCCACAGCAGTAGCCTTAGCCAAGCAGCTTTCAAAGCTCAGATTTTGTTCGAAAGCATAGAGCCAGCCCGCAAAGAACGAGTCTCCGGCGCCGATATCATTTTTGACCGTAATCGTAGGCGGCTGCAACTGGATGCCCTGGAATTTCTTTTCCATAAGGCGGAAGGCACGCACAGGAGCGTCCTCTTCAGTCACAACGAGATTCTTGATCGGGAGGCGTTCAAGGACAGCGGTTGCAGTCATCTTCCAGAACTGCGGACTCGACTTGACCTGTGGAATGCCCATGCGTTCCAAGAGCTTGCAATACTCCAGCATGTTGATTTTCAGGAGATCCACGCCCTTTTCAAGAAGCTCATCAATGCTATCAATGGCATCGACAAAGATGTGCTTATCGCTAAAGTCTAGCTCATTGAACATCTTCGCGTTAAAGCCTTGCGGGAACGTTCCACACAAAGCGATATACTGCGTCGAATCCCAGTAATCATTCAGCGTTTGTGCAAAATCGTCGTTCTCGGAATCCGCAAGAGTCGGAGACGGCTCCACGAGCTCCGTCGTGTCGCCGTTACAAGCAATCGTCGTGCAGATGCGCGTATTTTCGCGAATCCAGATCGGCACCTGCTGGATGCCACAAGCAGAAAGCTCATCAAAGATTTTTTCTCCGTTCCCGGCACCGAGGAAATGCATCAAGCGGGGCGTGCCGCCCAAGAGCTGCAACACACGGCAGCAGTTGATGCCTTTACCCGACGCGTATTCCTTGACCTTGGAGATGCGGTGCACTTCACCTGGAGTAAACTTATCCAGAAAGAACACCCTCTGCCAAGCAGGATTCAAACCGAGAACTAAGATTTCCCTTGACATCGCTTACCTTAGAAGTTCACCTTGAAGAACTTGCGCTTGCCCACCTGGACAACGAGTTGGTCGCCACCCTTGATTTCAATCTGGGCTTGCGGATCAGCGAGCTTTTCGCCACCAATCTTCACACCGCCGTTCTGCACCATGCGGCGGGCTTCGCCCTTGGAAGCAAACGCCTTGATGTTCACGAGCAAGTCGAGAGCGCCATAAGTACCAGCATCGACAGAGCATTCGAGAGCATCACTCGGGATAGCGTTACCGCTGTGGATTTCGCGTTCCTTGGCGGCAGCGGCTTCGGCAGCTTCGGCACCATAGTACTGCGTCACGATGTCGATAGCGAGGCGGTGCTTAGCATCGTTCGGGTTCATCTTGCCAGCGGCAATGTCAGCCATCATCTGCTTGACTTCTTCGAGCGGGATGTTCGTCAAAAGTTCGAACCAGTTCTCGACAATATTGTCGGAGAGGCTGTAAATCTTGTGGTACATCACGTCAGCCGGTTCGTTAAGACCAACGTAGTTGCCGATGGACTTGGACATCTTGACCTTGCCATCTGTACCGAGCAAAATCGGCATGAAGAGACCAATCTGCGGTTCCATGCCTTCAAAAATCTGAAGGTCGCGACCACGGAGCACGTTGAACTTCTGGTCGGTGCCGCCGAGTTCCACGTCACTCTGGATAGCAACGGAATCGTAGCCCTGCATCATCGGATACATGAATTCGTGGAGGCTGATCGGCGTGTTTGCCGTATAGCGGTTGTGGAAGTCTTCACGTTCGAGCATCTGGGCGACTGTGAACTGGCCCATGAGTTCCGTGACCTTGCTGAACGGGAGCTTGGAGAACCATTCGCCGTTGTAGTGGATTTCGACCTGTTCGCGACGGACAACCTTGAAAAACTGTTCCTGATATTCCTTGGCGTTTTCGAGAACCTGTTCGTGCGTAAGGCGCGGACGAGCCTTGTTGCGGCCGCTCGGGTCACCAATCTGCGCGGTGTAGTCACCCACGATGAGGACGACCGTATGACCGAGGTCCTGGAACTGGCGGAGCTTGCGCATCACGACCGTATGACCGAAGTGAACGTCCGGAGCCGTCGGGTCCACACCCATCTTGATACGGAGGGGCTTACCCGTTTCGTAGGACTTCTGGAGTTTCTTTTCGAGTTCATCTTGCGGCACGATGTCGGTCACGCCGCGCATCAAAATTTCAAGCTGTTCTTTAACAGGACGGAATTGCATTTTAGTTACTAGTTAATAGTTGATAGTTGTTAGTTAATTTACGGGGTAAAGATAGCAATTAGTAGTTATTGGTTATTGGTCATTAGTCATTAGAGATGTCGCATAACGCAAGACTATGCTTCAAAATCATCATTTTCAGCAATAAGCAGCTATATTATTTTCGCTTTTTAGATTGGCGCTGGAGAATGTACTTCGTCAAAAAATTGTAGAATTGTTCCGTTTTAGAATTGTCCTGCTTATTGCGACGGAGCGAAACCACGATATCGCGCTTGAAATCCGTATCGGTAATTTCAAGGAGCCGAACGCGCTTGTGGTCCATTTTTCCCCATGAAAGTTCCGGCCAAAAACCCACGCCAATGCCTGCAGCAACAGCTTCCTTGACTACCGCAGCGTTATCACTTTCGAATGTAACGTTTGTATGGAATCCGATACTATCGCAAAGTTCGTTGCAAATTTGTCTATACTGTTTGGAACCGTAAAGACGGATGAACTTTTCGTCTTTCAAATCAAAGAGCGAAATGGAATCGAGCTTTTTGTACTGAGCGGTATTTGGAACTGCTAAATAAATTTTTTCGGAATGGACAAACGTTTCGTCACTTTCGGTGTTATCAAGTTCCGGTCTGTAGTTTGCGTAAGTACGAACACAAATATCAAAGACGCTCGTTTCTTCGTTCTGCACAATGTCCACGTCAATGTCGGAATTACTGCGTTTGTACTCAATCACGGCACTAGTAATAAGCGTAGAAGCCGCAAGGACGTTCAGTTTGACGTTGTTGTTCTGCTTATCAGACATTTCCTTAAGGAGCGCAGGGAGCGCCATCATATTTTCGTAAAGCGGTTGAAGCTTTTCGTAAAAGAACTTTCCACTATCCGTGAGCTTGATGTTACGCCCAGAATTTTTGAACAGAGAAACACCCAGTTCATCTTCGAGCTTGTGGATAGCTTGTGTGAGCGCAGGTTGGACGATGCAGAGGTTCTTTGCACTTTGCGTGACATGTTCCGTGCGAGCCACCTCCAAGAAGTATTTTAGCTGAGTCAGTTCCATAAAGGGAAATATACTATTTACTAAAGGCGGTGAGGTCGATGCCGAGCTGTTTGATTTTGTAAGTGAGGATGCGCGGGGTGGTCGAAAGACTGCGAGCAGCGGCGGCCATTTTGCCCTTGCTACTCTTGAGAGCATCGCAAATGATGTCGCGTTCGTACGCTTCGACCATGAGCTTGAGGTTTCCGCTCACAGGTGTTCCGCTCGTTTCGTCGGTCTGAATCGTCGGCGGGAAGTGATGCGGGTAAATGACATCTTCTTCGGTCAAGAGCACCGCACGTTCAATCGCATTTTCGAGTTCGCGCACATTGCCCGGCCACGGGTAGCTCATGAGCATTTCAATCGTACCGCGAGCAAGGCGACGCACGTTTTTACCCACCAATCGGCAGTAATGGTCAACAAAGTAATCCGCCAAGAGCACAATGTCGGTACGGCGTTTGCGCAGAGGCGGCACGTAAATCGGAACGATGTGAAGCTGGTAGTACAAGTCTTCGCGGAAAGTTCCATCCGAGACCATCTGCTGCAAGTTTTTGGTGGTCGCGCAAATCACGCGCACGTTCACTTTTTTCGGGAAGCGAGCGCCTACGCGCTCCATTTCGCCCTGTTGCAAAAGGCGAAGCAACTTTATCTGCAAATTCGGCGTGAGTTCCGCAACTTCATCGAGGAAAAGTGTTCCGCCTTCAGCCTGCTCTACGCGGCCCGGCGCCTCGTTGACGACGCCAACCAAGGCGCCCTTTTCGCTACCGAAAAGTTCCCGGTCCAGAACGGACTCCGGGAGAGCCGCACAATGCACTCGCACAAACGGCCCTAAATTGCGGTCTGAACGGAAATGAATAGCTTCTGCAACAAGACCTTTACCAGTCCCCACCTCCCCCACAATGAGCGCTGGAAGCGGGCTTCGAGCCACCTGGTCAATTTGCGTATAAACCTGTTGCATCTCGGGCGTTTTACCGATGATATTGTCCGGCTGGAAACGCGCCTTGAGTTCCATTGCCATGCGTTCGTTTTCGGCCTTGAGGATTTCGTTTTCTTCTCGTGCCTGGCGGCGGAGTTTCACAGCAGTCGCAAGCATCTGCGCGATAATTTCGAGCAAATGAATCTGATCGTTGAGGTTTGCCTCATCGGGATTATGTTCGTCGGCACTCAAGGCACCAACGACTTCCTGTTCCATGATAATCGGAACACAAAGGAACGCCTTGTCCTCAGTCTTACCACGGCCCGTGCGGTCCAAGAAATCCGGATCTTTCGCAACGGACGGGATGATAATCGGTTTACCCGTTTCGACGACGCGGCCGGTGATACCTTCACCAACCTTGTAACGGCCCTTGCTCGCCTGGCGGCTGCTCAAGCCTTCTGCAATTTCGATGGAAATTTCGCCCGTGTGACGATTGTACAAAGTGAGAGTGGCATGTTCAACGCCCATCACCGATTCGACGGTCTGCAATACAGGATGCGCCACCGTTTCAAAATCAAGACTCTGGTTCAAAATGGAGCTGATCTTGTAGAGCAGCTCTAGTTCTTGAATCTTGGCGTGAGTCGTAGACATAGACTAAGAATATAAATTTTTTAAGCCGTATAAAAAGGAGATGCCCGCTCGGAGGCGGGCATGACAAAGCGTGGCTGGAAGCGTAGCGTTACTTCAACGCTTCTTGAACGAGGGCGGATGCGCGCTTGGCGTCAAAACGACCCTTGACCTTCGGGGAAAGTTCCTTCATGATCTTTCCCATGTCCTTCGGAGAAGAGGCGCCCGTTGCAGCCTTGATTTCGGCGATGAGAGCCTTGACTTCGTCTTCAGTCATTTCAGCCGGCATGTACTTGCGGTAAATGGCGATGACAGCTTCTTCCGCCGGGATCTTGTCCAGGAAACCGCCCTTCTTGAGGATTTCGATGGATTCCTGTTTCTGCTTCACGCTCTTGGCGAGAACGTCGATGCACATGGCATCGGTAATGCTTTCGGTAATCTGTGCCGGAGTGGCACCAGACTTCATAGCTTCGTTCTTGATGTCAGAATGGAGCGTACGAAGAGTTCCGAGAGTTTCGGCATCGTGAGCCTTCATGGCAGTCTTGATGTCGTCGAGAATCTGGGTAAGCAAAGCACAACTCATATTGACCTCGAGCGATTATAACGCTTCGCTCCAAGCGATGAAGATTTGTTATAAAACACCTAATGAGTCATCAGCGCAAGCTGACAACTCATTAAAGCTTAACAAAGTCCGATTAAGGAATCGAATTAGTAGAGACGCTTGCGGTTCTGGTCAGCAATCTCTTTGAGACGCTTGCGACGAGCAGCCGTTTCAATACGCTTCTTTTCTTCGGAGGGCTTTTCGAAACGCTGACGTTTCTTGACGTCGGAAATGATACCATTCTTTTCGCAAGACTTGGTGAAACGCTTGAGAGCGCGTTCGAAAGGTTCGTTGGACTTAACAATAACGCCGATCACGATAATCCTTTGGTTAAAATTTCATTTTTTTGATAGCCAAATATACCTAAATATTTGGTTTCTGTCAAGGGTAACATTTTGTAAGCACATTCCCGAGTGCTTTCCGGTTAAATACCATTACCCCCTTTATATTCCATTGCAAGCATGGTAATGTCGTCAAACTGCGACGCTTTCCTTGTAAACGCATCAATTTGGCGTTTGACAAAGCGGCACATTTCCTTGGTGCCTTTTCCACCGCCATGCGTAAGTGCATCGAGCAACCTATCGTTGCCGAACAGCTCATTATGCTCGTTGGTCGCTTCCGTCACTCCATCCGTGTAGAGGAACAACGTATCGCCCGGAGCTAGTTCGAGCGTCTGCATCTTGTAGTGAGAGTTCTCCATTGCCGCCATGACGACTCCAGCCTTGCTCTTCGCAAATTCAGCAGAGCCATCCTTGTGGCGGATGACCGGCGGGTTATGCCCAGCCGAAGCAAACTCCACATGTCCGGTCTTCAAATCGACAATGCCCATCCAGACCGTCACGAACATGTTCGCGCGATTGCGCTTGGCAAGCTCATAGTTTGCCCTTTCAAAGGTCTCAACAACAGACTTCAAGTTCTGCGCCATCGTTCGCAGTACAATGCGCGAAACCATCATGAACAACGCGGCAGGAACGCCCTTGCCCGAGACGTCACCCACGACCACGCATAGACGTCCGTCGTCCAATTTGAAGAAATCGTAGAAATCACCGCCGACTTCCTTCGCCGGCAAAAGGAACGGAGTCAGCTCGTGGTACGGATCCTCAGAGCCTTCTTCCTTTTCATCCATCGACAGGAACCCAATCTGGATATCCTTTGCAAAGTCTAGTTCGCTTTCGATGCGGTCCAGGTCCTTCTGCTTTTCCATGTGCTCTTTGAGCGAGGTGCGCATGTTCAAGAACGCCCAACCGAACTGGGCAATCTCGTCGCGCCCAGAGAGGTGCGGAATTGCCACATCAAAGTCGCCCTGTCCCATCTTGTTCGCCGCCACGGCAAGTTCCTTAAGCGGACGGGACACCCTAGTCGAAATCACGAATATTAGGAGCAGCATCACGACATAGCCGGCAACACTCATCCATGCAAACATTTTTTCTAGAGAGCGCTGGCTTTCCATGAACTCGTGCGCAGGCCACACAATCATGAACGTCCAACCATTCGACTCCATCGCCTTGAAATAAATAACCGCTTCCTTCCCTTCAGCAGTAGTCCCCATAAAGAGGCCCTTCTTCATGCTCTGTACAGTCTTTTCGAATTCCGTAACCGTCTGCGAACCCATTTCTACAGACAGATCCGACAAGTTTTCCTTGAAAACAATCTCGTTCTTGGGGTGCGCGATAATGGTATTGTTCGCGGACAGCACAACGACGTAGCCTGAGTTCGACACAGGAATCGAAGCCACCGTTTCCTTGAGAAATGCAATCGACATATCGACGCAAAGAACGCCAGCAAAAACAGTATTCCCATAGGCATCCTTTTGGTAAATAGGGGCGGTGTAAATCGCAATCGGTTCCTTGATAAAGTCTCCGACGAACGGTTCCTGCCAAAGGCCCTTCTGCAAGTTCTTGGTGCTCTTGTACCAAGTTTTTTCGAAGTAGTCCTTGCCCTTCATGAGCTTGATTTCGTTACCCGAATACTGGGCAAGGCGCATGACCTCCTGATGCCATTTAGCCTTGGGAGCCATTCCCGGCTCGTAAGCGACAACCACGGCAAGCACCTGCGGAAGCGTCTGGCGGGCATCAAAGACTGCCTGGGTCAAGAAATCGTCGAGATCCTTACCCGACAACATTTCCTTACCGAGCACTTCGGCATATTCATCGCCGAGCTTTTTACCTTTTTCGAAAAGATTTTCAATGATGGCGACATTCGCAAGACTAATCTCTTCGCCTTTTTCCGTGAGCACCGTCGAAAGCTCGCTTTGCACCTTAAAACTGAGAACCCCAAACAGCGTCGCGAACACGATGCTGAAACCGACTAGGGTCATCATGGACTGTTTGAATGCCAGTCCGTGCATATTGAAGCCCATAAGGAAAACCTTTTCTTTTTGCTATAACAAAAATTGTTTTTTATTACATGCAAAAATATATGTAACTTAACGAAACTTGTGTAGGAGCTCAAATAAATTTTTGTCGAATAAAGACACCACCAAAGCAAGCAAAATCGACAAGTCCAAAACCATTAAACATTTGAGCACCAAATCATAAGTAAAAACTTGCTTTTTTCGCGTAATTTTATGTAAAATTTCATTAATTTTCGTCAAAACAAATCTTCGTAACTTGCGAAGTATCAAAGACTTATGTATATTCTTTGTAAGAATATTCCAAACAGCCAAAGCCATTAAAATTTTCAAATCGGAGTACACCAATGAAGCTGCAATCGGTATCGTTTATCGGGGCAATAACCCTTTCATGCGCCTTACTTTCCGCCTGCGGTAGCAAGGAAGAAAAAACTACTCCTCAAGCCGAAGTAAAACCAGCCGTCGAAGAAACAGCTCCCGTACAGGAAGCCGCACCGGAACCGGCCCAGGAAGAACCGGCACTCGTTCCGATCCAATCTCTTAGCGAAGAAAAGGCTGTTCCAGCAGAAAAAGCTTCACCGGTCTCTAGCGTTGAACAGGAATCCTCCGGTCCGTTCGTCATCCAGGTAAGCATCCAGGCTTCCAAGAGAGCCGCCAACAGCGTCGTGAGCAAGCTCTCTGACCAGGGCATCAAGGCATACGTCGCCGAAGTCGAAAATCCGGGTGAACTCGAAGGCACGTTCTACCGTGTACGTGTCGGATACTTCTCCACGATTGCAAACGCTCAGCAGTTTGGCAAGGAAGTCCTCGCACCGCAGGGTTATGCCGGCTGGGTGGACAACCGCAAGAACGACCGCATTGGCCAGCCTGGCGCAAGCGAAGACATGTAATTTTACAAAAGCAACGAACTGTTAAAGGCCCCGCAACTTGCGGAGCCTTTTTAACATTATTCTTTTTTTCGGTTTACCTAGATGTACATGTCAATTTCGCCGTTTTTCAATCGACGTTCCTGATCCTTACACCAGGCATTATAATACTCGATATAGCCACTCAAGCCAAAATAATCTTCGTCTTTAACTCGCTTGGTAATGATAACCGCATTGCTACTGCATTCCACGTTATACAAGCTGTTTGTGGAATATGCAGCTTCTTCCTTTTCTTCTTCGCATTCTTCGGCAGCAACAACCGGATCTGCAAACGTAATCGTGCGCACGCCTATAGGATCTTCATTGGGATAGAATGTCGTCGTCTCTTCAAAGCCCTCGCCTTTATAAGACTGAACGATAGTAACAGAATTGTCCGTATGGGTTACCTTGCACATAAATTCTGAGCTCGTAGTGCTTGTAGACGTAGAAGTGGCACTACTTTGATACCTTCTCAGGAAATTATCGCAATTTTCCCTGAAATCGGCCTCATAATCATCCAAATCACCTTCATCGACCTCATCGACATAAATTGTATTGCCTGAACAACGGACTTTCATCGAGCCGTCCTTCCATTCAGAGGCATCATCTTGCATGCGGGCGCATTCCGACGCAGCATCAACATCATTAAAATACACGTATTCAGACTTGATGCTCGAATAACGCGAATCGTACTTTGTGGCAGTCGAAGTATAGGATCCCGTACCAGGCATGACCTGTACAACTGTCACCGAATTGCCGGTTGTAGACACTGTGCAACTCGCCTGTCCCTGAGCACCCTGAGTTCCCTGTGTTCCTTGATATCCGTTTGAAGAAGTCGGGCTGCTGCTATCGTCACCGCAAGCAGCAAGCGCAAGCGTAATTGCAGATGCAAGAATAAGCTTTTTCATAAAAAATCCTCATTTTAAAATCCTAAGATTAATGTAGTAAAGTTTTTAATAAATTTAACAAACTATCTCATTTAAAGTACAAATAAAGGATATAGCCCAAAACTATTGATTCAAAGAAGTTCAAAAATCCATCCTCTTATTGATTTTGAGGGATTTTAAGGGCTTGCCCCAAATTCTATATTTGGGATATGCCTACAAAAAAGCCAAAAGTCTTTGTCGTGCATCTCGGATGCGCTAAAAATCAGGTCGATGCAGAAAATCTCGTCGGCGAAATGCTCCATGCAGGTTTTGCGACCTGTGATACCGCCGGGAAGGCGGACTACATCCTCGTGAACACGTGCGGGTTCATCGAAGCCGCCAAGGAAGAATCCATCAATGCGATCCTTGCGCAAGCTAAGGCAAAGAAGGCAAAGCAGAAACTGATTGTTTCGGGCTGCCTGAGTGGCCGCTATGGCGAAGAGCTGATGAAGGAACTGCCCGAGGTGGACTACTGGGTCGGCACGTACAAGCCGGGCGAACTTCTGAAGAAGATGGGCATAGTCGCTCCGCAGAGCTGTGACGCCGAGAACCTCCCCCGCATGAACTTGGGAGGATTTAGCCACCACGCTTATCTGAAAATTGCGGAAGGCTGCAACCGCCGCTGCGCCTACTGCGCCATCCCGCTGATTCGCGGCAAGCAGGATTCCCGTTCCATCGATGATATCGTAGCAGAAGCGAAGGACCTCGAAGCCCAGGGCGTCAAGGAAATTACTTTGATTGCACAAGACACGACTTACTTTGGACGTGAAAAGGGCAAAAAAGGCGGCACGCTTGTTGAACTTTTGCGTGCACTGCTTGACAACACGAGCATCCCGTGGATCCGCATGCTTTATTGGTACCCGATGTTCGTAGACGATGAACTTCTGGACTTGATGGCTAAGGAACCGCGCCTCGTGAAGTACGTGGACATGCCTATCCAGCATGCAAGCGACAAAATGCTCAAGAACATGAAGCGCAACTACCGCAAAAAGGAACTTGTTGACCTTTTGCACAAGATTCGCGAACGCATCCCGGGCGTGACACTCCGCAGCACAGTGCTCGTCGGATTCCCCGGCGAAACGCACGAAGATTTTGAAGAGCTGATGGAACTTTTGCAGGACGTGCAATTCGACCATTTGGGCGGCTTTGTGTTCAGCCCCGAAGAAGGCACTCCGGTGATGGAAATGGACCTTCCCGCTGTGGACGAAAGCGACGCCCGCGCAAGGCTCGAAGCGGTCACGGACTATCAGGAAGAACTTGCCGCCGAATACGCCGAGAACATGATCGGAAAGACGGTTCGTATCATCATCGACCAGGTTGCTGAAGAAAGCGAATACCACTTCTATGGCCGCACGGAAGGCAACTCGATGGAAAACGACGATATCGTGAAGGTCATCGAAGGCGATGGCGACGTGGGAGAATTCCACAACGCACTCGTCGTAGATGCCGAGCCGCATGAACTTGTGGTGAAGATTATAGACTAGTCATTAGTCATTAGTCATTAGTCATTAGTTATTAGGTTAAAGTAAGGCGGCAAAGCCGCAACTTTACTATATTATACCCGCCTTAGAGGCTCACGCCCGTGTATCACAATGGATAGTGTCCTTCCCTCCGAAGGAAGGTATTCCGGTTCGATTCCGGACATGGGTATTAAAAGCAAACAAAAAGCCCGCCGTTCGATGAACTGGCGGGCTTTTTAGCATTTAAGCTAAGCGCAAATTACTTGGCGTTCTTGCGTTCCTTTTCACGCTGACGGCGACGCTTTTCGGTATCATCCGGGAAGAATTCCGGCAAAGCAAAACCAATCGTCACACCAAACACGATGCCAGTCTTATCCATGCCATCAGGCTTGTTCACGACGCGAGAGGCATAAGTATCTTCAACTTCGGTTCTGGAATCCTTGGTCTTCTTGAAGCTCGGGTTCTTTTCAGGAGACTTGCCCAAATCCGGAGCATAGTACATACCGAAAGCAAACTGCAAATAATACCATTCGTTCGAGAGGTAAGATATCAAGATATCGAACTGGTAACCCTTTACAGAAATCAAGCTACGGAGACCATTTTCATCCGGTTCCATATCGTGGTCGAAATAGACCGTACCATAAGAAGCGGACAAGCCCAAATGGATAGGAATCTTCGGGAAGAAGTAGTAGCTAATACCAATCTTATAGCCCGTACCACCTTCAAGTTCCATGTAGTCAAATTCGCTATCCTTGACTTTCGGCAAGAAACCAAAAGAAGCAAAGGCGGCAATATGCCAGCGGGTAATGTATTCAATGCCAGCGCCCAAGCCCATGCCCATGCCAGATTCACCCATGAACGGCATACGGGAACCAAGGCCCAATTCGAAAATAAGACGGTCTTTCAACCAGTCACGACGGCGTTCGGAGTTTGCATATTCATCCAGACGCTGTTCTTCTTCGAACTTTTTACGAGCGAGATAGTCTTGTCTCTGAGCGGCATTCATGCCAGCCATAGAGGCTTCGACATTTTCCTCTTCGTCATCATCAGCGACCTTTGTAGAAGAGGAACTTTCGGCAACAGACATAAATCCGTCATCAGATTCTGCCGGTGCAGCAGGGGCTTCAACAGTCTGTTCGGCCACCGGAGTAGCCTTTTTGGATTTAGCTTTACGTGCTTTTGCAGGGGCAGCCCAAGCAACCAAACTCGATAGACACAACAGCAACAACAATTTTTTGAGCATTAAAAACGCCTCGGATAAATAACCACGCTTGGAATATAACTTTTTATCCAAGATTTTTACAAAAACTTCATGTAAAAGTTGTTTTTTCGTTTGATTTTACAATTTCGTAAGATTCTAGTACGACTATTTGAGCTTAGTCAGCGTCGCTTTAATACTTCCGAGCTTAATTTCGCATTGCATGAGCACCGGAAGACGCCTTTCGTCATCGGTAAACCAGATAAAAATGCGACCGCTGGATTTGAAAATGCCATCGCCATCCAAAACAGGCTCAACCTTGACCGTATTGAACTCGCCAAGATCCGTTTTAATCTTTTCGCGCTTGTGGATGACAACTTTGAGTTCGTAGCGTTTTTCCCCACTCACAGCCGAAAAGCGAGAAGTCGAACCCTCTTTGAGAGGAAGGGTACGCACAAGGTAGAACGCCGACATAATGCTGTGTTCGAGCCCTTCGATGGTCACAGAAGTATCGGCCGAGCGCTTTACATAATGATTGACAGGGTCCTTAAAGACTGTATCGGAAAGGACCGCCTTTTTACCATCGCGATTGAAACGGATAAACGACTTGTTGTGGAATGTTCCCTCATGAAGGGACTTGCGGAAAACATCCGTCATGAGTCCCTTGTTGCGGACAAGCGTATAGACGGTATCGTGTACCGGGTAGAATTTATTGACCGTCTTGTTGGCTGTTGCAAAAGTCAGGAATTCGGTCTTGCCGTCTTTGCGAGGTTTGACCTCCAGCGTAGCATAGCCAGCCGTGATAAAGCCCCAGCTGAGTTCATATTCAAGGCGTTCGCCCTTCATCCACGGAGCTTTCACTTCCGGAAGGGTTTGCCACTTGGAGAGAGTTTTTTCAGGGGCACTAGCACTTGAGGATGACTGGACGCTTGGAGATGTCGATTCGAGAGTCGCCGCGCTTTTGGACTGCGCGGACGAGGACGAAGCCAGAGACTCCGCCGCCATAGACGAAATCGACAAAGTAAGCGCAAACAGCAAAACACTTTTCAAAGCACGATAAAACATAAGCCCCAATACTCTTTAAATGGATAAAATTTAAGATAAGGACAATATATAAAAGAACGCCCGCGGAAACCGCACAGGCGCTCTGTTTTTTATTCTAGATAGGAATAAATGGCTTAGCCTTCGATGTCACCGAGGCCCTTGCGGTAAGCGACGAGCTTTTCGCGCACGCTTGCGTCAGAGAGGGCGACGATGTGGACGGCGAGGAAACCGGCATTCTTGCCGTTGCCGATGCCGACCGTGGCCACCGGGATTCCCGGGGGCATTTGCACGATGGAGTGCAATGCATCGACGCCGTTGAGCGGGCCGCCGGCGCAGGGAAGACCGATCACCGGAAGAATCGTGTGCCCTGCGAGCACGCCCGGAAGGGCTGCAGCGAGGCCAGCAACACCGATGAGGACCTGAAGGCCTCGCCCGGCGGCTTCGCGAGCATACTTCGCGGTTGCATTCGGGGTGCGGTGTGCGGAGAGGATGTTGTATTCCCACGTGATGCCGAACTGGTCGAGCACCGCAGTGATCTTGTCTACAGTTTCCTGGTCGGACTTGCTACCCGCAACGATACCGACCTTTGCATTCGGAACTTCATTAATCTGCATTTTCAAATCCTTTTTTATTTGCCCATTTTCGCAAGACGGGCGAGTCCCTTCTTGCCGATATCCTTGCGGTAGAACTTGCCTTCGAACTGAACCTTTTCGGCGGCTTCGTAAGCGATGTTCAAGGCTTCCTGGAGCGTTGCACCGTGACCGACCACGCCGAACACGCGGCCACCGTTGGTGACCAGTTTGCCATCGACCATCTTGGTACCGGCATGGAGCACCTGGGCGCCGTTCTTTTCGGCATCTTCGATACCCGTGACGACCTTGCCCTTTTCGTAGGAGCCCGGATAACCGGCACTTGCAAGCACCACGATTGCGGAACTGCCCTTCGGAGCCTTCGGGGCACCGAGCTTCGCGAGTTCACCCTTTTCGGCAGCGTCGAACAACGCGAGCACATCGCCGTCGTAGAGCGGGAGCACAATCTGGCATTCGGGGTCGCCGAGGCGGCAGTTGTATTCCACGACCTTCGGGCCCTTCGCAGTCACCATGATGCCCACGTAGAGCACGCCCGTGTAGGGCTTGCCTTCGGCGGCCATGCCCTTAAGAGTCGGTTCGATAATCGTCTTCTTCACTTCGTCGAGGAGAGCGTCCGTTACCACCGGAGCCGGGCTGTAAGCGCCCATTCCGCCTGTGTTCGGGCCCTTGTCGTCGTCAAAGACGCGCTTGTGGTCCTGGGCAGAAGAGAGAATCACGTAGTCCTTGCCGTCGCAAACCACGAAGATGGAGGCTTCTTCGCCGTCCATGAATTCTTCAATCACGACCGTCTTGCCGGATTCGCCAAACACAGCCTTGTCGCCGAGCATTTCTTCGACAGCGTCGTTTGCTTCCTTGTCGGTCATGCAGACGATAGCGCCCTTGCCCGCAGCGAGACCCGACGCCTTCACCACGATCGGAGCCGGGTGTTCGGCAAGGAACTTCTTGGCGGAGGCGAGATCGGTGAAGGTCTCGAAGGCTGCCGTCGGCACGTTGTACTTCTTCATGATATCCTTGCTGAAGGCCTTGGAGCCTTCGAGCGCGGCAGCAGCCGCAGTCGGGCCGAAAGCGCGCAGCCCGCGACGGCGGAATTCATCCACCACGCCAGCGACCAGCGGAATTTCGGGGCCGATAATTGCGAGGTCAATATGCTCTGCTACGGCGAGGTCGGCAATAGCCTTCGGGTCGGCCACATCAACCGGCACGCACTTGCCGAGGTTAGCCATACCCGGGTTGCCCGGAGCGCACACGAGAGTGTCGCACATCGGCGACTTCTTGACAGCAAGAGCGATGGCATGTTCACGACCACCGCTACCAACGACGAGAATATTCATAAGCGAGTCCTTTTGCTTTTTTACGGAGGATAATTTAGCAAAATTATGCAGTTGGGATTTCTGGGGAAATGCCTAAAGAGCGTGTCCGCCGGAGACTTTTATGACTTGGCCCGTGAGCATTCTGGCCTGTTCGCTGGCGAGGAACAATATGGTTTCGGCAATGTCTTCGGGCTGAATCAGTTTTCCCATGGGGATTAACGGAACGACCGACTTTTCCAAATCCTCGTCGATCCAGCCCGTTTGCGTCGGGCCGGGAGCCACGCAGTTCACCGTGATTCCGTACTTTGCGACTTCAAGGGCTATACTACGGGTAAGTGCTTCCAATGTCGCCTTGCTCGCGCCGTAGGTGATTTGCCCTGCAAAAACTTGAGCCGCATCCGTCGAGATATTGACAATCCGACCGTAATCTTTGCGATGGTTCACAAATTCCCTTGTCATCAAGACGCTTCCGCGGACATTGACCGCAAAGGTGTCGTCAATTACCTTCTGGGTGATTTTCTCGATAGTATCAATGCCGTCCATATCGCCATCGGCAGCGTTGTTCACCAGGATATCGACACGTCCAAATCGTTCAATGGTTGCCGCATAGATCATCTTGACATCATCTTCATTGGAAATGTCGGCTTCCAGGACAACAAAATCAGCACCCATTTCTTTGAGTTTATTCTCTACGGTCTCGGCATTTCCTGCATTCGCCGCAAAATACCGGTCCGCCCCGTTTTTGTCAGTCTTGTTCTTGTCAAACGCTCTCGGAATTTTCTTATAGACCAAGACAAGCTTTGCGCCTTCGCGTGCAAAGGCAAACGCCGTCGTCGCGCCAATCCCCTGCGGATTGTTCATCCCCGTAATCAGGGCCACTCTATCTTTCAAGCCGTAATCGAGCATTTACTTCTTTTCCATGGAAATCCACGTGTGGCCATTTTCAAAGCGTTCCGTATTGAATGTGCGAAAACCTTCGCGTTCGTAGAACGAAACGATACGCTGGACTTCGCCACAGGTGAACAGCCATGCACGATCGTGAGGCATCCTCTTCTGGATCTCGCGAAACAGGATTTTGCCGAATCCCCGTCCTTGGCATTCCGGCAGCACCATCAGGCGGCCGATATACAGTGAGCCTTCTTCAACGCGTCCGCGAACGGAGCCGACAATTTTGCCCTCATCGGAGAGCATCTTTAGCGTCATGTATTTCGGAAAATCTTCGCAAGCCTGTTCCAAAGATTCCTTCAAGCCGGGGGCATCAAGCCAATTAACTTCTGCAGCAATAGCAAAAAACGCCCTATCATGCAGTTCCATGAGTTCGGGAATATCATTGGTTGTCGCGATTTCAATTTTCATTTGATTTTCAAGATAAAATTACATAGTCGCTCTGTCAACATGTTATATTTAAATGCAATTATGTCTATTACGTATCAAACAATTCATGATTTTTCGGAGCAAGATTTAAAGGATTTGTTTCTTTCGGTGGAATGGTCCTCGGGACATTTCCCTGACAAACTTGTTATCGCCATGAAGAATTTCAAGACGGTCGTTTCGGCTTGGGACGGCGACAAACTTGTCGGCATGATATGCGCGATGGATGATGGCATCATGAATGCGTATGTCCATTATTTGCTTGTGCGCCCAGAATACCAAGGGAAAGGCATCGGCAAAGCTCTCGTCGAAAAGGTCAAGGACGTGTACAAGGATTACTTGCGCATTGTCGTCGTGGCATACGACAAGGAAATGGACTTTTACGAATACTGCGGATTCAAGAAAGCAACCGACGCAAGCCCAATGTTCATCACGAGCTTGTGGACGTAATCTTTAGAACCTTCTCGAGTGTTTGCAATACTCTTCGTATTCTTCGCCGAAGTCACGGCGAAGACGTTTTTCTTCGCTTAGCACCTGCACCATCATGATGGCAAAGAAGGCGACGAATACAGCGCAAGATTGCCAAGTCCATAGCCATACAGCGGCACCCACGAGATAAATAAGAGTTCCAGTAAGCATCGGATTGCGATTGATTTTGTACGGGCCATCAACCATCAGGTGTTGCGTACGCGGGGCCACTTCGTGGCCGAAAGCATCCATCGGATTCCCTTTGCCACGACTGCGCATATAGACGATTGTCCAAACGCTCAGCACAAGGCCCACAAGCATCACGACAGGCGCCACAATGCAGCGCCAAGTATCAACCGGCCAAAGCGCGGGCATTCCGGACGCAAGCCACATGATTGTCGGGATGAGCATTACAAAAAGAATCCCGCCCAACAAGTAGCCGATAAAATCACGAAAGCGTTTCATTTTTCCCTCCTCAATTATTATTAAAGACTTTGTCCTAACTCAAAAGCTTTCTGAGAAGTTAAGGCAAAGCACGAATTGCAACCGATGCAAGGATTGATTTTATAATCGTGAACCGAAACGACTTCAACTTGATGCTTTTGCGAAGCTCCCTTCACGAACGATTCTACCAGCAAATCCGTATTGCCGCCCTTGCGTGGGCTACCCGAAAGAACAAGAATATTCATGTTTAAACCATTGCCATATAGTTTGTTGCTATAATCTATAAAAATAAACTCAAAATTGCTAAAGAGCCATGCCACGCGGTAAGACATTCTATATTTAATGTAAAAAAGCAAATCCTTTCAAGGAGATTCCGGTTCGAAGGCTGGAATGACAATGTAAAGGAGATGCCCGTTCAGTGGCGGGCATGACATACAAAACAAACAACGGGTTTACTATGGAAGAGACATTCAAGACAAAAGGCACATGCGCAACGACGATTCAGTTCACGCGTGACGGAGACATTATCCGCAACATCCGCTTTACGGGCGGATGCAACGGCAACCTCAAGGCGATTGCAAAACTTTGTGAAGGTATGAAGGCTGAAGACATTGCAGCCAAGCTGCTCGGGAACACCTGTGGCGGAAAGCCGACCTCTTGCGCCGACCAGCTCGCCCGTGCGGTACTCGGGAAAGAAGCGTAATAAAGAGACGACTCCTAATCGAGCGTCATTAAGAGCGAATCAACACGGTGCGTCATCTGTGTTGCACCAACAGGGCAAAGGTGCTGCTGATCATCTGCCATACTATCTGGATAATCATGATCACCCATCTTGTTTTCGTCCATCACAATAAAATGAGGGTATTTCTCATGCATGGCGGTCAAGACCTTCGTCAAAGAATCGGCTACACTTCGGCGCGTGCCATAACAGGCGAAACGACCTGTTTTCTTATAATTCGGACTCACAGGGAAAACTATCCCTATGACGTATATATCCCGCTTATCCGCCGTTTCAATGAGATTAACAAGAGTATCCATCGCCATTTTAATACCACGCGGAGTAAGCGAAGTCGAATCCCAGCCACAAACACTAGTTCCCCATCCATTGCAACTTCCTACCGACCAATAGCCCATGTTTTCCCTCAAGGCCACCCCATTCTGGTCGCTATACCCGTCTTCGGTCAGTTCAGCAAGCCCTTCTGGAATCCCTGACGCCCAGTATCCATGATTTTTGTCATAGATATAGCCCGGGAAACTCTTGTAGTTCGAATAGAAGAAATTATGGTCCGATTCCGGCCCATAGCGCCACAAATCATAATCCAGCGACAAAATAATATAGCGCAAATTCTTGACATGCGGGTAAACATAATGGTCTAGGTAGAACTTAGACTCATAAATACCGCTCGGCGTCTGCGCCAAATTCAGGACAAAGAATTTTTCATTAAACTGCTTAGGAACAATGCCATCTAGGGGCCTAGAAGATCCAAGCACAATGACATTCGCCTGGTCGTGGAAATTCCACAGGAGTTCCATATTGTTACGCATCAGGCCGTTGCCCACAGCCCCGTATTTGGAATTCAGGTACATTCCAGCGCTATCAGGATCTAGAACAAACAAAATTTCAGCCGACGTCGAAGATTCAACGGTTTTACTCGAAGAAGAACTTTCTTGCGTTACAATTTTCTTCTGCTTTACCCACAGGCAGGGGTGCCAGAGTTCAGAGCCTTCCGCAAGTTCCATAACCTTATTAGAGGCAACATCCACCAGTGCAATTTTCTGGTGTACACCGTTTGCATTGACAAGCGTAGCAACCGCGAAATTTTTTTCGGCCACCCATTCCGCATGATCAAACGTATAGCCCTTCGGCGACTCTATCGACTGCACCAGCTTCCCTGTACTGTCCGCAATCAGCAACATTTCATGTACGGAATATTTCTTACCCACAAACGCAGCACCCGTTTTTCCCGCAAAGTCAAGGAACATCGTTCTATCACGGCCATCCCTTGAAAGCGAAACATTACAGGCCTGCTCTCCATTATACCACAGCTCATTATTTTGCGATTTATCCGTAAACCGTGTTGCACGCAACAAGGACGCCCCTGTCACGGCAAAACCTTTTTCAAAGGAAAGACCGCCATGAAAACTTCCCTGGAGCACTTTTTTCGGCGTTCCAAATTTTCCATCTTTAAATGGAACATACCATGTACTATATTCGTTCCAAGTCGATTCAGACTTATTCGTTCCCGGATTTGTAACAAAAACAATCACGGTATCGCCATTATCCAAGATTCGCCATCGCGGAATTGCCGCCCCCTCAACATTCAACTTGACAAGCCCCGAGCCAGACTCGTCTAATTTGCGAACATACACCGACGACTCGCCCGCGACACCTTCAAGCCCCGTACAGAACGCAACATACTTGCCATCGGGAGAAACATCGGGATGGTACGAATCGATATCGTCCTGTATCTCCACAACGGAATTTGCCGCATTCGCGTAATTAATGTAGGCTATATTACCGGTTTCGTCATTTCGGAAAACAAGCTTAGCCTGATAGGTTCCGAACAAATTGCGAATATTTTCCGCCAAGGCTAACGGAGTAACAACCGACGTTACCGCACCAATCGGAGGATTGAACCAAACCGCATTTTCAATCTTTCCCAAAACCAGACGAAAGCCAACATATTCCGCCTTCGAAAGGGGCGTCACCGTATAGAAATCTCCGCGAGCATATAGTGGGACATTTTCCTTTACAAACGAGCTTCCCTTGAGGATTTTTTCGTCCATTCCGTTGGCATTCGCTGCGCCAACAAAGTTTTCAATAGTCGTATCGGCAAAAAAGCCCTTCCAGTCGTTCACCCATTCCTTGAGTTTTCCACTAATGTCGTCAGAACGAGTATTGGCGACAAACATCCATTCGGCCTCGGTCGGCAAGCGAAAGCCCCAAACATCATAATTCGTCTTCAAACCAACGAGATTTTCGCACGACTTATCTTCAGCAAATTGAGCTTTGCTATAGGTATAAACCGTATCCATCTTATATTTTTTGCTCAAAGCATTCGCGTACAGGACCGCATCATAAAATGTCACATTTGCTTGCGGATAATCAAAAGAATCCTTCTTGAAGGAACGATTCATCAGTTGGCCAAATTCGCCTTGAGTCACCTCGTGGACCCCGACACAGAAATCGTAGTCGAAATAAACCTTCATGGCAGGTTGTTCATCGGCTTTCGCTGTTTTCGACATTGTCCCAAGAACAGTTGTCTTTCCTTTTGAGTGAATATAAGCAAAGCCTTCTACAGGAACTTCTTCTTCGGAAGAGGCCTCTTTTTTTGAAATACCTTCGCTATCGCTGCATCCCCAAAGAAACATTACCAGAATTGGCAATGTTATTCTGCACAGCATTTTATGAATTGACGTAAATACAATCATACACCCCCCTCCCTAAATTAACATTTTTAGGAAGAGGCGTATATTCGTATTTTCCGAAACAATTAAAGATTTTGTCCTAACTCAAAAGCTTTCTGGAGCGCATCGCCGTTCTTGACATCGCCTTTGTCCTTTGCACCACGCACAAGCACCTGACCCATATCCTGCAGCTTGAAGAAATTGAGGCAAAGCCTGTACTGCGTGAGGATGCCATCGAACAGTTCCGGGAGCGAAGCTGCACCGACCAAGAGGAGCGCCATCTTGTGGATGTGAAAAGTATCGCGAATTGGATTGTGGAAACGGTCGATGACCGCTTTCAGCTGGGCGCTCAACCCATAGAAATACACCGGCGATGCAATCACGAGCATTTCGGCATTCGCCATTTTGTCGTAGACGATTTGCATATCATCTTTCTGGCAGCACTTGTGGTCTTCGCGTGCAAAGCACGAATTGCAACCAATGCAAGGATTGACTTTGTAATCGTGAACCGAAACGACCTCAACTTGGTGCTTTTGCGAAGCACCCTTCACGAACGATTCCACCAGCAAATCTGTATTGCCGCCCTTGCGCGGGCTCCCAGAAAGAACAAGAATATTCATACTTAAACCATTGCCATATAGTTTGTTGCTATAATCTATAAAAAATAACTAGCGATCGCTACGGTGCCACACTCATTGACAAGACATTCTATATTTAATGCAAATCAAGACTTCACTGGATCCTTCGCGTTGCTCAGGATGACGAGACGCGCAGACATTACAAATTACAACAACGAGTTTTCTATGGAAGAAACATTTAAGACAAAAGGTACATGCGCAACGACAATTCAGTTCACGCGTGACGGAGACACAATCCGCAACATCCGCTTTACGGGTGGATGCAATGGAAACCTCAAGGCAATTGCTAAACTTTGCGACGGCATGAAGGCAGAAGACATTGCAGCCAAGTTACTCGGAAACACCTGCGGCGGAAAGCCAACCTCTTGCGCAGACCAGCTCGCCCGTGCCGTTCTCGGGATGGAAGCCTAAAACCTGCAAAATACGCAAGAATAGCACAGCTTTGTGCCATCGGCGCACAATAAAGAACTATCTTTGCATATGAAATGGAACTGATTAAAAAGTACGACATAACGGTTTTGTGCAACCCTGGAGTGGAGTCTGCACAGTTGCTCACGCCCGAGAATAGCAGGTCAGAAAAGGTTTCGGTCACGAAAGTTTCTGTCATGCCGGGTGCAGAACAGCCGCGTCATAAGCATTATACGTCGGAACAAGTGTGGGTCGCGGTCCAGGGCCGTGGCGTTCTCTTGCTCGCCGACGATAAGGAAGTTCCGTTTGAAGCAGGCGATGTCGTGCGTTTTGCAGAAAAGGAAATCCACGGGCTACGCAATATGGGGCCCGAGATTTTCGAATACATTTGCATCAGCACACCACCGATGAATTTCGCGTACGCGTACATGCAGGCTAGATAAAAGAAAGGCGGCCGAAGCCGCCATTTTTTATTTCAAGAAGAGCGAGATTTTCCCGAAATCGAGAATCGTGATGAACACGAAGAAGCTGATGAAGAAAGCCGCCGCGACGTTCTGGATCACGGATTGCGTCTTGAGGCTCAGAGGCTTGCCGCGCACTTTTTCAATGCCGAGGAACAAGAGGAGACCGCCATCGGTAATGGCAAGCGGAAGCAAGTTCATCACGCCGAGGTTAATGCTGATAAGCGCAAGAAGCATGAGGAAATCCTGGAATCCGCTCATCCACACATTTCCCATCACGGCGACAATCGAAACCGGACCGGAGAATGCATCGACTTTCACCTGGCCTTGGAACAAGCGCTTGAAATAGCGGAAGATGCTCGTCGTCATTTTCCAGCTCGTAGCGCAAGTCTTTTCGAACGCTTCAATCGGGCCGCGGCGCACGAGATGCGTTTCACTAAACATCACATAGCCCATCTGGATGCCGACGATATAACGCTTGAATTCTTCGCTATAGGCAGGCGTCATCTTCACGTCAACTTTCTTGCCATCGCGCAAAAGCGTCACGTTGACTTCGGCACCTTTGGAACCATCAATCAAACGAACAACTTCTTCGTAGCGCGAAATATGTTCGCCATTGATTTCGAAAATAGTGTCGCCCTGCGCAATTCCAGCCATTTGCGCGGCTGAGCCTTCCTTCGGCGGCAGGCGGACAATCACGCGATTGCGCGGATAAATACCGATATCGCCGATGCCCATCTTGATGGGTTCAGAAGTCGAATCGGCCGCCGGAATCACGAGTTCTTGCGGAACGACCTTAATGGCAAGCGGTTCGCCCCCACGATGCACTTCAAGCATCACATCGGCACCAAGGCTCACGCCAATCTGTTCGCGGAAATCGTCCCAGCCTTGCGTTTCCTTGCCATTGATAGCGGTAATCGTATCGCCCGGCTGGATGCCTGCAATTTCGGCAGAAGAATTTTTCGCCACAAAACCGATAATAAGGTTCTTGTTATCCGGTTCCTGGACGCCGACCATGTAAAGGAAAATCAAAAGAATAAATGCAAATGCGATATTCACAAATGGACCCGCAAACGCAATCGCTGCGCGAGCGCCAACAGACTTTCCCAGAAAATCATCTTGCGAAGGACCTTTACCTTCTTCAATGCTATCTGGATTTTCACCCGCCATGGCAACATAGCCGCCAAAGGGAATCGCCGAAATGCAGTATTCCGTCTCGCCTTTCTTGAATCGGAAAAGCTTTTTGCCAAAACCTACCGAGAACGTATTTACGCGGACCTTGTTCCACTTGGCGACAATAAAATGACCCAATTCGTGAATGGTCACGAGGAAGCTCAATGCCAAAAGCCCCAAAACAAACATCAACAAATTATTTAATATACTCGACATCATACGGTCAATTTAGAAAAAAACGGCGCCCCGAATGGAGCACCGTTTTGCATTCTATGAATATGAGAGAATCGATTTACTTGATGCGATGACCCTTGAGGTCAAAGCGCTTGCCGTTCTTTTCGATGAAGAGTTTCTGGTCATCGAAGCGGAGACGCGGCTGTGCCGAGCGCATCATTCTAGATTCGACCGGAGCGTGAATTGCAATCGTCCCCTGCGAACTGGAGGATTCCACGTTTGCAGAAGAGCTGGAGGAAACGCCCGGAACAGAAGAACTACTTGCAACTTCGGAGGAAGAACTCTGCGGAACACTCGAAGAAGAGCTTGCGGGAGCTTCGGAAGAGCTCGATGCAGGTACATCCTGTTTTGCAACGCCTGCGGCGGCAAATTCTGGTGCATAGCCCGCGTTGATGGCTTCAATAGCGCCAGCGAGATAAGCGAGCGGAGCGTTCCAGTTGATAGCGACTTCGTTCGTAGCATAGCTGCAACGCTGATCGGTGTAAGCGGTTGCCGCCTGGCCCTTGCGATAATCAGCGCACTTCCATTCTGCGGCAGAACCAACGTCTTCGCCGCCAGGCTGCGGGCCACCCACGAGCATACCCGGGATCGGTTCTTCTACGTTATCCGAAGTACTCGGACGGTGGTGCGGCATTTTCGGAGACTTCGTACCGTAACCCGTTACGAAAGACATGTCGAGCGGGTTCTTGCCGAGCAAGTAATCAAGAACCTTGACGGCAGCCTTGTAATACTTCTGTTCACCCGTGAGGTAGTAGGCATGCAAGAGCCAAACACCCTGATTGGAGGCAACCGCATTGGAACCCCATACAAAGTCATCCTTTGCCATCACGACGCCAAAGCCTTTTTCGGCGCGGTTAGCAAAGTTGTCTGCAGTACCCAAAATCTTTTGCTTGGCTTCGTTTGCATCGCCACCAAATTGCGCCTGATGTGTAGCCTTTTCGTACGTGGCAAGGCCCATGACATCGCCCCAGTAAGAGACGTATTCCGATGAGCCGGACTGCTTGTAAGAAGCATCACCCGTCGTGATGAAGAGTTCTGTCCCGGCAAGAACCTTTTCGTCGTTCGGATTGTCGTTTTCGTAGGCACCCGTCGAGACATCCGACGGATTAGCGAGATAGTTGCGGCTCGGGTTCTGCTGGCCCCAAGCGTAAGCTTTTTTAGCGGCTTCGAGGCACTTGGAAGCGTAAGTCGCGTCGAACGGCTTGTAAATGCGGGAAGCCATTGCCATCACGGCAGCAAAGTCAAACGTACCCGCCGTGCTCTTGCCGATAGCATAGAGCTTGGAATTGTCCTGCGCCGGCATCACATCGCCCGGGAAACCGAGAGAGGTAAGCTTGTGGTAGACGCCGCCATCGGACGCCTGCATGGTGAGCATCCAGTCAAGATTGTACTTGATTTCGGCAAGCAAATCCGGGAGGGAGCCTTCGGCCGGGATGTTCCACTTGAGCGTCTTGAAATACTGCGGGAAGTGTTCGTAAAGAGAGAGGAGCGTGTAGGTCGTGATGCCCGAGTTCACAATGTAACGGCCGTAGTCGCCAGCATCGTACCAGCCCTTGGTCGAATTGATTGTACCCGAAGCACCCGTAGAATTGTGAAGTTCGGCAGTCGGATTCGTGTGGCCGGCTGCGCGGGCCCACTTGCCTGCATACTGGCTTTCGAGAGCCATGGAAGCGCGCTGGTAGTAGAACCACTTGATGGAAGCCTTGACGATTTCTTCGTACGTCTGGGATTTCACGACGAGATCAGAACGGAGCACGTTGCCGTTTACCTTGATGCTGTACTTGCCCGCTTCGGCAAGCTTGGAGAAATCGACGAGCTGGACATTCTGACCGCTCGCATCCCAGTAAGATGCGGCCTTAGGCGTCACGGAGAGAACGACCTCACCGGCGGCATTTACGAAATCCACGCTGCCGTTAGCATCGACAAGAGCGAGTTCCTTGAAGTCGCCCGGACGATAGCCAATCTGGTTGATGTAGGCAGTCGCTGCGAAAGCTGGGGCTGCGACGAGCGCGGCAAGCGCTACGGACTTTAACGCATGATTATTCACAAACATCCTCGTAAAAAAGTGCAAGTTTTAGCCCATATAATATAGAGCCGTTCAAGCATCTTTTCCACCCGTCCGAACATCATTTTAAAGAAAAGTGTTGCAAGTGTTTTGTAAAAAAACACATGAAAAACGGCGTCCCGGGAGAGGCGCCGTTTCTGCATTCTATGAATATGGATTTTTGAGGTTAGGTAGGAGAATTACTTGATGAGATGACCCTTGAGGTCAAAGCGCTTGCCATTCTTTTCGATGAACACCTTCTGATCAGCAATACGAAGGCGCGGTGCAGTTTCAACCTTTCCGCGGTTTCTCAAAATCGAAGGCTTGAGAGCAGAAGTTCCACCCTTTGCAACACCTTCAACAGCGAAGGACGGGGCATAGCCAGCGTTCAAAGCTTCCATGGCACCCACGAGGTATGCAAACGGAGCGTTCCAGTTAATAGCGACTTCGTTCGTGGCATAGCTGCAGCGATTATCCGTATAGGATGTTGCAGCCACACCCGTTCTATAATCCTTGCATTCCCAGGACTTCGTTCCTATATCTTCACCACCCGGCTGCGGACCACCCACAACCATGCCCGGAACAGGATCCGTCACCTTATCGGCTGTACTCGGACGATGGTGCGGCAGTTTCGGAGACTTTGTACCAAATCCAGTCACAAAGGACATATCAAGCGGGTTCTTGCCAAGCAAATAGTCCACCACCTTCTTGGCTGCCTCATAATACTTCTGTTCACCGGTCACGTAGTAAGCGTAAAGGAGGAACACGCCCTGGTTACCAGCAACAGCATTCGAGCCCCAAACGAAATCTTCCTGAGACATGACAACGCCAAAGCCCTTCGTTGCGGCATAGGCAAATTCGTTGGCATAGTCTGTCAACATCGTTTTTGCAGTTGCAGCATCAGCAGCCACTTCCGTCGGATGGCTAGCTGCGCCATAAACCGCAAGTCCATAGACTTCAGGCCAGGCAGGAACAATACTGGATTCGTTCGGATCCAGCGTCGGCTTGTACGAGACATCGCCTGTAGAAATAAACATTTCCATACCAGCGAAGACCTTTTCATCGGTCAATTTGCCATCGCCATATGAACCAGTAGCAACATCCATCGGATTGTCGAATGCCACCTTCGGATTCTGGACGCCCCAAGCATAAGCCTTCTTTGCTGCTTCAAGGCACGTTGTGGCATAAGCGGCATCAAACGGTTTATACACACGATATGCAGCAGCCATAACCGCAGCAAAATTGAACGCAGCCGCAGTACCCTTTCCAATCACATAAAGCGGTTCCGTATCCTTGGCAGGCATCACATCGCCCGGGAACTGGAGCGTCGAAAGCTTGTGGTAAACGCCGCCATCTGCAGCCTGCATGGTAAGCATCCAGTCGAGATTGTACTTGATTTCGGCAAGCAAATCCGGCAAAGTTCCTTCAGCAGGGATGTTCCACTTGAACGTCTTGAAGTAATCCGGGAAGTGTTCATAAAGCGAAAGGAGCGTGTAAGTCGTAATGCCCGAGTTCACGATATAGCGACCGTAGTCACCGGCATCGTACCAGCCCTTGCTCGATTCAATCGTGCCCGAAGCACCCGTAGAGCTGTGAAGCTTAGCCGTCGGATTCGTGTGCCCCGCATCACGCTTCCACTGACCTGCATACGTTTCTTCCAAAGCCATGGAAGCACGCTGATAATAGTACCACTTGAGGGCGGCCTTAGCAATATTTTCAAACGGCTTTTCGGCAATCACCAAATCGGAACGGAGTACCTGCCCACCCTGCGTGATGGAATAAGTCCCAGGTGCAGTCAAATCAGAGAAATCAACGAGCTGTACATCCTGACCGCTCGGATTCCAGCGAGAAGCAGCCTTCGGAGTGACCTTGAGCACAACCTGACCCGCGGCATCCTTAATTTCGATATCACCAGAACCTTCAAAGAGCGTAAATTCCTTGGGATCCGTAGTGCGGTAACCAACCTGGTTGATGTAAGCCGTCGCAGCAAATGCTGTAGACGCAAGCGTCAAAGCGACTGCCGCAGCAGAAATATACTGTTTCAAGCCGAACGAGAACTTCATAAGACACTCCTTTCCATTTTTCACAATATAAATCTACCCTAAAAAAAAGAGATTGCCCAACTTTTATTGGACAATCTGGTTACAACTGTACCCAATGTGCGAAACAGCAATTTTCCTGTTTACAGCCTACAATCGGCTCTTTACTTCAAGAAGCCTTCTGTCATGAGGCGGGCTTCCTTGTCGGCTTCGAGCACTTGTTCAAGAGAAAGATGACCGGTGACATTCGGGGCCTTTTCCATCACCATTTCCACGTACTTCGGGATATCGGTGAACTTGAGGTTACCCTTGAGGAAACGGTCCACGAGGACTTCGTTTGCGGCGTTCATCATCGACGGCACGATACCGCCACGGCGGCCAGCTTCAAAGGCAAGAGCGAGGCAACGGAACTTGTTGAAGTCCGGTTCGAAGAACGTGAGCTTTGCAAGCGTCGGCAAGTCGAGGCGCTTGGTTTCGAGCTTGAGACGGTCAGGCCACGTGAGAGCCACCTGAATCGGGATGCGCATGTCAGGAGCGCCGAGCTGGGCCATCAAGGAACCATCGCGGAACTGCACCAAGGAATGTACCATGGACTGCGGGTGAACCACAACCTTGATCTGGTCATACGGAATGTGGAACAAGAAGTGAGCTTCGAGCACTTCGAGGCCCTTGTTCATCATGGAAGCAGAGTCAATCGTAATCTTCTTGCCCATGCTCCACACCGGATGATTCAAGGCGTCGGCGACAGTGATTTTTTCAAACTTTTCAATCGGCCATTCGCGGAACGGACCACCCGAAGCCGTGATTTCGAGGAATTCGACTTCGGATTCGCGCTTGCCGCCTTCAAGGCACTGGAAAATGGCACTGTGTTCAGAGTCGATCGGCGTGATGAAGGACTTCGGATTTTCAGCAAGCTTGTCCCAAATGACCGGGCCTGCCATCACCATCGTTTCCTTGTTCGCAAGAGCCACATGCTTGCCATGTTCAATCGCCGTAATCGTCGGGAGGCAGCCCACAGCGCCCATCAAGGCGTTGATGATGATGTCCGCCTTCGGGTCGGCAGCGAGTTCACAGAGGCCTTCCATGCCGACAAGGACCTTTCGGCCAAGCACGATTTCGAGTTCTTTTGCAGCGACTTCGTTGAACATGCACACGCGTTCGACATTGTACTTGCGCACGATTTCTGCAACCTTGTTCACACTGCTATTTGCAGCTACGGCATAAAGGTGGAACAAATCGGAATGCTGTTGAATGACGTCAACACTAGAGGTTCCGATAGAACCGGTGGCACCCAGGAGAACTACATTTTTCATTTAAAAACCTCGATAATTGCAAGCTTTTTTATAAAGATAGAATAATAATTTTCATTTACAGCTCCGCTCCAAAAAACGCTTACAATAATTTACATTCCAAAGAAAATTTTTAGGGTATATTTTTATTGGGTTAGGTTTGCTCGAAGGAGGTGCATATGCGCATACTTTCCTCGGGTGTATATGCTGCGTGTTGTTGCGCAGTGGGGATGTTCATAGGGTGCTCGGATTCTTCGGACAACGGAGTCTCCGGAGAAAACAGTAATCTTTCTTCCGTTACAGATGATTTTGGAATTTCGTCCAGTTCCAGTTTTACAGGGAACGCAGGCGGTTCTTCGCCATCCGGGGATTTGATTTCTTCAGAAGCGGAGTCTTCAGTGGGGAATTCGGCAACGTCTTCCAGAATGCAAGGGAGTTCCTCGGGCTCAGTCAAAAGCTCTTCAAGCGGGCATCCGCACAGAAGTTCTTCTTCGGGAATCGAGCAAGGGAACTCCTCTAGTGCACATGCAAATTCCAGTTCTAGCGAGAGTTCCTTTGTTTATACTTCACCCGCAAATTTTGCAGACACGGTAAACGGAGTCGCCTTCAACATGGTCTATGTGGCTGGCGGCACTTACACGCGCGGCTGCGACAACTGTGCCGAGCCTGATAAAATTTACGAAACACCTTCGCATAAAGTAACAGTTGACGAATACCATATTGCACCGACCGAAGTAACGATAGCCCAATGGAACGCCGTCATGGGCGGGAAAAAGAATGCATGGGAATCGGACAAAGCTCCCAAAATCGGCGTAAGCTGGTTTGACGCCAACAATTACGCCTGCAAGCTTGGGCAAAAAACAGGGAGACAGTACCGACTGTTGACCGATGCCGAATGGGAATTTGCGGCCCGCGGTGGCAAAGACGGAATTGCAGACAAGTTTAAATTTTCAGGTAGTAACAACGTCGATGATGTGGCATGGTATTCCGAAAACAGCGGCGGAAAATCACACGATGTTGCCACTAAGAAACCAAACAAGCTTGGACTTTACGACATGAGTGGCAACTCATGGGAATGGGTCTATGACTGGCTCGTAGCCTACACGGACGCAGACAAGGTAAATCCGGTACAGCTCACAGGAAGTGGCAACAAGACGCGAAGAGGCGGGAGTTACGGCGAGCCCGCGGATTTTGCGCGAGTGAGCCGTCGCGCCATCCGCAGCCGCGATGGCGCTGCAGACATGGGCTTTAGACTAGGCATGTCTACGAAACTCCCGCCGGGAATGGTAAGCCCCTGCGAAGCGGCAAATCCGTCTGCAGCCACCTGCCAAGGCGACAAGAATCGCGACTGCCGCTTGATTACCACCGCAGACGAAGCCTGGATCAGCGACGACTACACTGTCGTTATCGGAGAAAATGGTGTTGCGGCAGTTTCTGGCTTCCCGAATGTTTCAGGGCAGTGGTACACGCTCAACAACCGCAGTTTTAACGTTGTCACCAAGAGTGGCACAAAGACTTACGCTTACTACGTGTTCAGCGAAGATGAACTCACAATGATTAGCGATGACGGCATTCCATACCGTCTGTACAGGCGAGCCGCAAGCGAAGCCAAGAATAAAGTAAGTCTCCCGACCGTAAGCAATCCCAAGACTTTAGCACAGCTTATCGCCGCTGTAGAACCCGAGCGCATCGTCACAGACGAGCAACTCGCCCACCCCGACACAAGCGTTCGCGATCCGCGCATTGCAGCCGCAAGCGGATACACGTGGTTTTTCGACGGGCGTTGCTGTGGCGGAAACCATAAGTACCGCTTCCACTTAGACAAGAGCGGCGATGCAGAATTTGTCGTCATGGACTACGACGACACCCACCACGAAAACATTCTCGCCAAAGGGCGCTGGTTCACCGTCGGAAATATCGGTCTCCACATCGTTTTAAACGGCAAGTATTTCAACTACCTTTACACGGCGGGCGAACGCACCATGAGCTTCAGCGAATACATGCCGGCGGGCCCCATTTTCTGTCACATTTCATTCCAGAGCTATGAACGCGGCGACTTCCGCATTTTCAATAAGACTTTATTCGATGATAAAATCAAGCGCCCACGCGGCTTCAACGGAGAAAATCCAGTCTATGAAGCCGGCGATTACCAGTGGGGTTCGTAAATGAATAAACCTACACAAAGCGCGCTCTGCGCGATTGCGGCTTATCCCTTGTTCGCCGCAATCGCATACACGGCGATGCTTTCAGCCTGTGACAATGCCACATCCACAACAGCTCCTGAAAGCACCGCTTCATCCTCTTCCACAACTACAACAATTGAGGAGCCATCAAGTTCAGCCATTCAACAAAGCTCATCGTCAAGCGTGCAAAAACAATTTTCCAGTTCATCACGAAGCAGTCATCGGCGGTCTTCGTCTTCTGCAGTTCAAACAAGTTCATCCGCAATTTCATCATCGCAAGAGACGCCAGTTTCTTCGTCTTCAGATGTAGCAAAATCTTCCAGTTCCTCGCAAACATCGCTACCAGCAAAAGAGATTTCGCTTGACGAGAACGGTTTTGCAACTGTCGCCGACGTCTACAAGAGTCTTACCGCAGACGAAAAAGCAGTCTTCATCATTCGACATTCCGAGCGCGAAGACAATGTCGCCATAGAAACGGAACTCACCGCTAACGGCGTAAAAATGGCCCAAAATTTAGGTACCACGCTCAAGAGCGACGAAGAATTTAGTTACATCACTTCGGGATTCGTGCGCACCAACGAGACTGCAAACAACATTTCAAAAGGCCGTGGAGAAGCAAGCCTTCCAAAGCTCATCACGAACTACGATATTACCGGAAACTGGTTCTTGAAAATTTCTGCCGATTCCCTCGCACAATACGGTACATCACTCGGAATGAAGGGTGGCTCCGTTGAACTCATGGCCCACTGGGCTTACGAAGGCGGCTACACAGACGCGCTTTACGAACTCACCCCACGCGCCGAAGAATTCATACAGAAAGTCATCCTCAAGAATTTACCCAAGTGGAAACGCGTAAGCATCATGGTCTCGCACGACATTTTCGTCATGCCGCTCGCCGTGTTCGGCTCCAAAGGCAAAGTCGCCTTGAAGTACCATGAAGATTACCACTGGATTAATTACATCGCCGGGCTTGCCATCATCATCGGGGCAGACAACAGCTTGCGCTATGTTCCGGTCAAAGGCGCAGATTCAGGCGTTATTGACTACCTCGCCATTTACATGGAGGAGCACGGCATGGGAGGCAAGAAGCCGTTAACCCCCAAAAGATAATCAAGAACTTAAACCTTGCAAAAAAAACAAGACCGTAACTGAGAGAATCAGTTACGGTCTTTTCAATGCTTTTGCGTAGCGCTTTTGTTTTTACACAACGCTCTTCAAGAAATCCATGAAGATGTATAGAGCAGGTGCTGCGAGAAGGAACGAGTCGCAACGGTCAAGCACGCCACCGTGCCCGACAAACAAGTTCCCGGAATCCTTCGTGCCGCTCCAGCGCTTGAGTGCAGACATCAAGAGGTCGCCCACCTGGCCAGCCACCGTGATGAGGAGGCCAATGACGACTGCCGATGTCCAAGTGAAATTCATTTCGAACGAGCTGAGCGAAGCGCTGCACTTAACCCAGTAGGCAACCCACGCAATTGTTGCGACGGAACCTGCAATCGAGCCTTCCCAAGTCTTCTTCGGGCTGATGCTCGGCGCAAACAAATGACGACCAAACGGTCCCTTGCCTGCAGCAAACTTGCCAAAGAAATACGCGACCGTATCACAGAGCCACACCGCAGTCATCACGAGGATGAACGGATAGCAATGTTCAAAGCCCCGGCCATTGCCCATCATGAGCACGTTCATGCCGCCCCAGAGCCCTACGTACAGCGGAGCGCCGAGCTGCATCACGAGCCACGGGAACAAGTGGTCGATTTCGACCTTCGCGTAGGCAACGCCAATGTAAATGGCGAAAATGGCGAGGAAAGTCATGCCGACAACGTAAGGCACAGCCGGGAGTCCAAAATAACCACCCTTCGAAAGAGCCCACGCCAGCGTCAATGCCAAGGACGATGCAAACGAGAGGTAACGCATGTCCGGACCCTTGTACATCTTCGATGCCATGCGAGCCCATTCCCAGGCGCCCACAGCGCCCAAAAAGCACATCAGTCCAATGCGGCTAAAGTCGTTGAACCAAAGTAAAACAAAAACGATTGGAATAGCGATAAATGCAGTAATCAATCGCTGAGTCAAATTACTCATGAAGAACCTTCCCAAAACGGCGTTCGCGAGTATTAAAGAACTCGACCGCCTTCATGAACTCTTCCTTCGTGAAATCAGGCCAGAGCGTGTTCGTCACATAGAACTCGCTATAGGCGGCCTGCCACAAAAGATAGTTGGAAAGCCTGAATTCGCCACCCGTGCGGATAATCAGGTCCGGATCGGGAGCGCCTTTCAGGTACAAATGTTTGGCAAAAACTTCGTCATTGATTTCATCGAGGGAGAGTTTGCCTGCAGCCACTTCGGCAGCAATGCTCTTTGTCGCTTCGACGATTTCTTGACGACCGCCATAGGAGATGGCGAGGTTCAGCTGCATGCCCGTGTTGTTTGCCGTCTTATCAATTGCGGACTGGAGACTTGCACGCGGCTTTTCGGGAATACGGTTCATATTACCGATGACCGTGAGCTTCACGTTCTTTTCCATCAAGTCGGGGATTTCCTTAACCACCATCTCAATGAGAAGGTTCATCAGGTAATCCACTTCCTTTGACGGCCTGCCCCAGTTTTCGGAACTGAAAACGTACAAGGTCATGTGTTCGAGCTTGAGGTTCACTCCCACCTCGACCGCATCGATTGTCGATTCAGTTCCCTTGCGGTGGCCTAAAAAACGTTCCAAGCCACGGCTACGAGCCCAGCGCCCGTTGCCGTCCATAATGATTGCGACATGTCTAAGCTGATTTGCCACGCAAACCCCGGACTACACCTTGAGGATGTCTGCTTCCTTTTCGGCAAGCAAACGATCGATTTCAGCAATGGCCTTGTCGGTAGCCTTCTGGATTTCGTCCTGCTGTTTCTTGACTTCGTCCTCGGAGATTTCCTTGTTCTTCTTGAGGGCGTCGTTAGCATCGCGGCGGATGTTGCGGATAGCCACACGGCCGTCTTCGGCATGCTTGCGGGCGATCTTGGCGAGTTCCTTACGGCGCTCGGTCGTGAGGATCGGGAGCGTCACGCGGATGCAGTTGCCGTCCTTCATCGGGGTAAGGCCGATGTTTGCAGCGAGGATAGCCTTGTCAATTGTATCGACGAGCTGCTTTTCCCACGGAGTCACGAGCAACATACGCGGTTCAGGCACAGAAATCTTTGCGACCTGAGAAATCGGGGTCGGAGTGCCATAGTAGTCAATACGTACGCCGTTGAGGATAGCCGGGCTTGCCTGGCCAGCGCGGATCTTGGAAAATTCACGTTCGGTGGCCTCGATGGCCTTGTCCATCTTTTCAGAATATTCAGACATTTTTAGTTCCTAGTTGCTAGTTATTCACGGGAAATATAGGTAAAAATTTTAAAAGGGGGATACCCTAGAACCTGCGGACCACCAAAATCCCGCCCTTCACGATGAGTTTCTGTTCCCAATACGATTTGTACGAGAAAGCGTTGTACTCAGCCTCCACCACTATATTCCATGACCATTTTTTCCCGACATACCCCCAAGCCGTCTTGAAATCGGGTTGCGGCATCACGGTATATTCGTCTTCGTTGTTTATTCCATAGACGAGCCCGATATCCAGCCAAATGTTTCCAAAAAATCCGTTTTCAAGTACCCAAGTATACGTGTATCCGACATTCCCCCATATGGACGACAGAACACGTTCACCCTCATAAAAAGTCAATAGGCTATCGGGATCTTCGACTATATTGCCCTGAAAACGCCCACCAAAGACCCAGCTACCCGCCGAATGCTTTTGCCGCCGATCCAAAAAGTACGCGCTACGAGGCGAGAACTTGTCCTTCGAAGTCAACATCCAAAGTGCCGAAACGTACATTTCGAAGAAATTAAGATCACTAAACCGACGGACCTTTTTCCCCTCTTGCTCCGTCTTTACCGAAAAACCGGAATAATAAGAAAGCCAAATTTCAATCCAGAATTTTCCAGGGAATAAATCCAGTCCCGTTTCAAAGGCGTCAATTTTCGAACTTTCTTCATCGGACCCCAAGAAGAGACTCATCGTGAAATCCCACGAGATATCCCACGAAACTCCAAACAACGTAAAAAGGTCATCGTAGGCAAATCCAAGTCCCAAAGATACCGGTGAATTGGACACAAGAGCTTCATTGCCATAAGCCGTATTCCAGACGCTCCAAAGAGTGTAGTCGCACAAAAAGCGCAGCGAAAATTTTTCATCAAACTTCTGCACCCATACAGAATCGTTTTTCGCAACAGTCCCATCCCCAATTTTCACAGTCATTTCCGAAGCCAATACGTGGCCAACAAAAAAAAGTACGAGCAAAAATATCTTAGGACAACGAGCCATCTTACAATCCTTCTTATCCGGCAAAGATAGCATATTCAAAATGCAAAAAAGCGCCCCGCAATCGCAAGGGCGCCAGATTGTAAGTTATTTATAATTTAGTTACTGGCCTTAGTCTTTTCCTCTATAATCTCATTGAGATCGTAGGTTCCCATGAGGAGATTGAAGTACTGCAACAACTGACGGACAACGACAATCGTTTCGGCCATCGGGTCTGCAGCATGATCAATGATGTTGATACCGTAGACGAGGGTTTCCTGGTCAAGCACTTCCGTCAGCGGGACATAGCCTTCGTCCTCGTTGAACATCATGCTCGGCATAGCCAAGAAGTCAACACCGAACTGCACCGTTTCGAACTTCATCGGGACTTCCTTTTCCAAGCCCTTGGCGGTAAAGGATGCCGTCACGTATTCGTTCATCTTCTTGGTGTAGGTATCAATGGTGCTCTTGTCCGCATAGTTACGACGAGCTTCGTTCATCGCACGCTGAGCAGCAAGGAGTTCATCCCTATCCGAGACCTTCACAGAGATTTCGAGGTTATCCATCAACGTAATCGACAAGCTTTCGATACTCTGACCTTCGATCAAAGCAGCAAACAAGTCGATAATGCTATTGCTGTTGGGGAGCATCGAGAGGTCAACAGGCTCGCTGCCATCTCTCTTGTTTTCGGCGGCAACAGCAACGACCTTCTTGTCGTTGTGCACAAAGCTGAACTTCAACGTAGACTTATGCGTCGAAGGGTCCTGGCCGACAGCGAAGTCGATAGTGGCATTGTCTGCAGCCATTTTCTTACCGTCCTTTTCAAGAGCCGGCAACGAAGCATTGACCTTACCAGAGACGTTGAACACAGACGTCATCTTGTCAAAGTATTCCGTTCCGTCCTTCAGCTTGGCTTCGTTCTTGAATTCACCCGTAAAGAGGTCGTTCCACTTGTCGTTTTCCTTCACAGAGATTGCGAAAGAAACATCAGCAGGAACAACCATCACGAGCGCCAACGTTTCAAGGGCTTTAATGTTATGGAGAACCTTGAAGGAGCTTCCTCCCATCTTCAAAGACACCTTGAACTTATCGGCTTCAAGTTTTTCCGTTTCCGGGTTCCAGGCTGCGAAAACCATTTCAAAATTATCGGATTCTGCAACCTTGAACTTAGCATCCGTGCCCAAAGTGAAGCGGTAGTTGAACTTGGCCAAATCGACGGTGGCCATGTATTCCTTACCCTCTTTACCGAGGTCACTATCCTTGTCCACTGGGGTCATGGTTTTAAGGACATCGATCAAAAGAGCACCGGTAACCGCATTTTCGATTTCTGGGTTATTGAGCACGTATTCATTGAGACCCTGGTTGAGCGAGTTTGCCAACTTCCAGGAATTGAAGTTAAGGTTAGAAGCAATTTCCTTGAGGTCTTCACGAGTTTTCTCGACGAAAGCCGCCTGTTCCTTGCTAACCTGAGCCTGCGGAGCCTGAGGGCTATTACTACTCGAACTATCGTCCGAACATGAAGAGAGCAATGCTCCACCGCAAATTAGAGACATTGCGAGCATTTTCTGCATGGTTTTCATAATTTCCTCCTTCTTACAGGGAAATGATGTTGTGATATAAATGTAAACAATTTTTAAGATTATCGAACGACGTGTAAATTTTTATTAACACAAAATAGGCGATTCGGCGCTCCAATAAAAAATGCTCCGAATTAGAATAGCGGGCCAAAATAACAAAAGAAGCCCAGCCGAAGCCGGGCTTGAAAAGCGTTTTCGCTTAGAATAGCAAGCGATTAGCAGTGGACGAGCGTGCCGAGGTCGCCGTTGATAGCAGCGCGGGTCAGGTTGCCCTTTTCCATCTTGAACACAAAGATGGGCATGTTATTTTCCATACAAAGTGCAACGGCTGCGGTGTCCATGACCTTGAGGCCGCGGGAAATGACTTCCTTGTAGCTGATGTCGTCGAAGCGGGTAGCCGTCGGATCCTTGACCGGGTCGGCCGTGTAGATGCCGTCGACCTTGGTGGCCTTCATGATGACATCGCATTCGCTTTCGATAGCGCGGAGAGCAGCGCAGCTGTCCGTCGTGAAGAACGGGTTACCCGTACCGGCAGAGAAGATGACCACGGAGCCAGCGGACAAGAGCTTGAGGGCCTTGCGACGGTCAAAGAATTCGCAAACCGGTTCCATGCGGATGGCAGACATCACGACGGAGTCAATACCCTGCTTGTCCAAAGCATCTTGCATGGCGAGGCCGTTCATCACGGTGCCGAGCATGCCCATGGCATCGCCCTGGGCGCGGTTCATGCCGCCTGCAGATGCAGAAATGCCGCGAACGAGGTTGCCACCGCCAATCACGAGAGCGACTTGAACGCCCTGCTTGACGATGGATGCAATTTCGGAGGCCATGTCAGAAAGGATCTGGTTATCGATGCCGTGGCCCTTTTCGCCTGCGAGGGCTTCGCCACTGAGCTTGAGAAGAATGCGTTTGAATTTCATAATCTAGTCACTAGTTATTAGTCATTAGTTATTAGTGTTTCGGAGGAAATGTAATAAAAATAGGCTATGGGTAAAATGAATAGTCCTTGCTTTTTTCATACGAAACGCCTTCTTGCCGCAAATTAATGTATTTATAAAAGAGTTAAAGGGAAAGGGATGTTTTATGAAAACCAAAATTATATTCGGCCTATTATCGAGCATATTATTGCTCCCGACGATGCTTTTTGCAGACATCGTGTATCAAGGGAAACGCGTCCAGGAATGGCCCGAAGAGGCTCGACCGACATTCAACAACCAAAGCGCAGGCAAGCCAAGTTTTCTCTTGGCACGAACGCCTGTCACACAAAACAAGAGCCATTATGCAGCCCCAAAGGGCAAAATTTACAGCCTCACGCTCCTCGTCGATTTTTCAGACCAGAAGGCGCCCGTCTCGGTAGCCGACGTTGAAGAATGGCTGAACAAGGAAGGGTTCAACAGGGACGGCTGTAACGGATCCGTGCGCGACTACTATCTAGACGTTTCGAACGGGCAGCTAGACCTTACCAACGAAGTTTACGGCTGGTACCGCGCCAAACATCCCAAGTCCTGGTACGAAAACCTGCAAGGGTACACGGGTTCGGACTCGCTCATGAAAGAAGTGTTCAATTACTTCGATCCACTAGTCGATTTTTCACGTTATGATAATGACAAGGACGGAACGACCGAAGCAATCAACATCGTCTACGCAGGCCCCGGACAAACATGGGGACAAGGCCTTTGGCCGCATTCCGGATGGTCCAACGAAAGGCGCGACGGAGTCCGGCTCACGCATCATCAAATGACGGACATGCCCGGCAAGTTTTCCATTTACGTCTTTGTGCATGAATCGGGACACATGATTTTTGGCTGGCCGGACCTTTATTGGTACGGCGATTACTGCACCATGGGCAACCGTGCGCATGATTTGAACCCAGTCGCCATCAACGACTTTTACCGCGCGGACCAAGGCTGGATTCCCTTTGTGGACGTAACCAGCAACGACGTGAGCCTCGAAACCACAAAGCCCGGCGAAGTCTGCTACCGCTACAAGAACCCCGCAAGGCCCGACAAAGAAGGTTTAGTATGGTCCTACGTACAAAACAAGGGCCGCAACCAAGTGCTAAAAGGAAGCGGACTCTTGATGCAGCACTACGATTTTTCGATCGAAGGCAATTCCGCTGCAGACAAGCTCGGACTCCGAATCGTGCATGCCAGCGCGGCGGGAAAATCAAGCGACAATCCCGGCGACCAGTGGCCAAGCCCGGGCAGCACCGCCAACACGTTCTTCAAGAGCGGTACTTATTCGGAATTTTCAGATGATGCCTACCCCGCCATCCGCTGGTACAACGGTTCCAAAACAGAGCTAAAGATTACGGACATCGGGACGCCCGGAGAAACGCTAACGTTCTGCATCGGCGGAAACTGCCCAGCACAAGAATCGTCAAGTTCAACGGGAATCGCGTCCAGTTCATCCAGTGCGCCAGTTGTTTCAAGTTCGTCTAGCGTGACGCCACCGAAAAGCTCGAGCAGTTCTGTCCAAATCACGGTTCAGAAAATCGCACTAGAAACGACACTCCCGATTAGCGACAATTACGCCCCCGTAACGCTTGACCTGAACGGTAGCGAAGTCGCCAAGATTTTAGGCATCAAGCAAAACGAAATTGCAAACAAAGTCAAGTTCTACGGTGTAGAGCCCGACGGAACGCTCAACAGCCGCACTACCGGCGAAGGGACCGGCCACTGGTTTGACAAGAATGGCAAAATCGTCGCCTGGGATCCGAACGGCACCAGCATCGTATTCTCCAACATGGACCTCACGACCATGACCACAAAAATCGGCCACATGCCGAATAAGGCCAAAGCCGGAGATTCGTTTACCGTGCGACAGGCAGTCGTTTACGAAAGCAAGCAGGTCACTTTCGAAATCACGGTCACGATAGAACAGAAGACAACGAGGATCTCAAATATCCGCAGTTCAAGACGCGGCAAACCCGGGAACATGATTTTCAATGCGCTCGGAAAACCCGTCGGCAAAAGAACAGAGTCGGGCGAAATGCCCGACCTGCCTAAAGGAATTTATGTGGAAATAGCGAAGTAACAATGCACATGCCAATTTTGGCATGACAAGCGAAATGCGCGGCACCCGCTGCGCATTTTATTTTGCCTTCTGAACACCGTCCCCGTAAATAGTCTTCCAGTCGTTTTTCATGGACACGGGAATCCATCCGTTCTTTTCGCTCGCGGTGCGCATTTTTTCAGCTTTCGCCTCGTTGCCATATTCGCGTTCCAAGTCATCGCAAAGCAACATGAAGCCCATTGATCTGTACTTGTTGTTAGAAATTGCATAATTCAAGAGGCTTGCATCCGTGCCGCTGTTGCCAAAGGCAAGCACCGGCTGGTAGCCAATTTCACTTGCGAGAGTCGTTACCTTGTTCGTCTGCAAATTCTTGATAATGCTCTGCCCTGCAAGCACGAGATTGTCGCCGTTCTGGAACGTGTATGCAAGACCGTCCGCACCTTTTTGGTTGCTCGTCACCACGACTACATCGGAACCGATAATTTGTTTGGGCGGGAGGCCGAGACCATCAACAACAACGGGGCGCATTGTATAACGTTCAGTACCACTGCTCACGTAAACCGTGAAGCCATTCGCTGTCAAGAATTTTACCACTTCAACCATAGGCTTGTAATAGGCCTCGCCACGCTTGAGTCCCGTAAATCCCGGCTGCGGTTCTTGCATAAACGCACGAACATACGCTTCGAATTCCGATAGCGTCATGCCCTTGTATGCCTCAGCCACCATGCGTTCGCGCTCTGCGCTCAGCCCCGGGAAAACTCTCTTTTCACGCCCCTCACGTGCCGCCTTCAACTGCTTTTTTGTAGGCTTGTAAGTGGAATCGTCAAGAACGCGGTGTTCGAAAAGCATCCAGTCAAAATACGTGGGAGCGGTCTCGAGGAATAGCGTGCCATCCCAATCGAAAACAGCTATGCGGCGTTCCGCTGGAATAAAATCTGGCGAGGTTGAATCTGTCGTTGCACGCACAAACGCTTCAAGAGAATCTTTCGCAGGAGCGTGATCGTTCCAAAGCGAAAGAGATTCTTGAGGTTTCTCGGGAAGTACTGTTTGCTTGGATTGCTCGGCGAGAGTAGCCGCCTGTCGAGATTCTACTGTTTGCCGAGATTCCGCCGCAGTCGTAGTCGGGAGTGCCGCGGACTTTTGAACCGCCGCGGACTTATCTTCATATTTCGAACAGTCTTCACAAGATGCCCGCTTATCGCAACAGCCAGTCAAGAACATCGCCGCCACAGAACCAACAGCAAAAATTTTTGCAATCATACTTTGCTCCCCTTTTCAGAAATTTTTTGTATTAAATATAGTGAAAAGATTTCATCACCATTGCTATAAAATCATCAAAGTTGAAGCTCTTGCGGCAATTTGTAAATGAAGATATATTAAAATATATCATACATCTGATTGGTATAACAAATGAGAACACTAGAAGAAATAAAAGCCGACATCAACAAGCTCAATAAAGAATTGGAAACTGTTTACGAAGCAAATAAAGTTCGAGACATAGCTTTACTAAACAGCAAATACGCAAATAATTGGATTATTGTCCATGAGCATACATCAGTCCTAGATGCAGGCGTTTCCAAAATAATAAAAGGAAATGTCCATCTGTATAAAGTTAAAGAAGTCTTATTTCAAGGACAAGGTTTTTTCAGATTTTCTGCGATACTACACATAAAAATCGATTCCGAAGACAACGAAAATCTCACATTCCTTGTTGAGAAAGATTTAGACAACGCTTCAATTTATTTCAGTGATTTCAAAAGAGAGCTAGCAAAAATAGCAAACGAAACAGAAATCTCAAAATGGCTAAATAAAGCAAAAAACAGATTCAATCATCTTTTTGCATTAGCAAAGAGTTAGGTTTAATGGTACTACTAGGGCTGAAAAAGTCGAAATTCCACCTGAAAAAATGTTTAATATGCCATATGTATATGTAAAAGATTCAGAAGGATTCGTTTTCAAGAAGAAAGAATCCGAGGTAACTACCGGCGAAAAGATTATCTCCGAAAAAGAATACATGAAAAAATCCGGGCTCGCTTTATACGAGAAGAAATACGGACATGGGGGCGCTCGCTGAATTTTGTAATTTTGATGAGCCTCGCATTGAAAGCGGATTAACGATCGTCAGGCTTGTCTATAATCGGACAGTCTACCACAGGAACTTTTATTTCGCCCCAAAGGGACTTCAAAACTCTTTCAACTTGCGAAGAGGGCACCACAACAGGCTTACAATTGGGGAATTTTGCTGATTTGCTGCGAATAGTCATAACCTTATCCTTACTTTGAATGAGAATATACCAAAAGGATTTTTGCAAAGCAAGGGGTCGAGTTGCAGGGCAATCATTTTGCAAATAGCAGTTATCCCAAAAGAAAAACCGGTCCCCAAGAGGCCGGTTTTTGACGATTCATTTACGTTACATCACGAACAAGTCTAACAGAGCAAAGACATTGAACGGGATTTACAAAAGTATCTATATTGGTTCGATCTAATTTATTGCTAAAACCAACTCTATCTTTCTCTATAAAGAAATACGCAGGTTTCCCATCACATTCCGAGGACATCCACAAGCGAGCCTCAACACAAGGGTCTTCTTCCTCATATCCCCCTCGACCTTTGAATTCCAAAAATTGCTCACGATATCCGTCACTCTCCGATTCAATAAGATATCCATATCCACTATAAATAGCCGAAAATCCAAAAGGATCCTTGCAAGCATCGTTCCAACTCAGGCTTTGAATACATTCACACACAGCCCCATCATCCCATCTTTTATCGCAATTAAACAAACTATTCTTCAAGAACTTGCTCAAAAACCTTATTGTTTGCATTTTAGGGACGCCAACCGCACGAGCCAACTGAATAAAATCCGATTCCGAAGGCAACCGCCACCCTTCAGGAGCAGCCATATTGGCAGCTTCAATGGTGTAAAGATATCCATAACCACCATCGACCTCCAAATCATCCAAATCATCACGGACATCAGGGTCAGCTTGATCATATGAATAGAATCCATCAAGCGTTGCAAAGCAAAGATTTTCAGCAAACCACTCTTGTTTACCTATTATTACAGTTTTATAGACATGATTATCACGTGGATCAATAAACTTTGATTTTTTTATTGGCATTCTTCATTACCTTCTTGTACGAGATGAAATCATTTTCAACGAGCCGCTGTCACTTAATTGATAAGTATTTTGATTATGTCCATGTACAACAGTTACGGTTGTACTTGTATATCCTACAACTGCATCGGCTTGAACAGAAAGACTATAAAACGGTATTATCTTACCATTTCCATCCATGAAACGGCATTCAGCACGACTGCCTTGCATAAAAACTTCCGCAATAAACCTCTTTTGCTTAGCCCTTAATTCTTGTTCCTTACGAGATTTCAGTTCCTGCTCGTACAGCATTCTTTTCTGTTCTGCCATATTACGTTCTTCCCGCTTTCGATTTCTTTCTTGTTCACGTTCTGCGCGCCATTGTATTCGTTCTTCTTCCGTATCCACACTCGCAGTTTGATCTCCAAAAACATACCCCAAGAACTTAATCGGAATCAAAAGAATTAAACTCGCTATAAAACCAAACACGATAATTCCCATAAAAGGTGAACCATAAACAAGGAACCCCCACAAAGAATAGAGCAAAAAAGCTATTATCGAAAACTTAAAGAGTCCCGCAATTGTTTTAAAAAAGGACACAATTATTAAAAGATACAAAATCACAGCTATTACAAATCGAGACAACCATCCAGAATTATCACTTTGTTTATCCACTTTAGGAGATTCTTTCGGTTTCGAAGTTTCTACAAACGATATAAAGTTTTCACTTACATAGCCTTTCTTATTTCCTAGCGATATTTCACAAAAGCCATTACTACAAGAATACACGGTGATTTCATCACCTTTATTCAACTTAGATATCACTTTCGAAGAAGCCGACTTTGTAGCTCGGACATTCAATACATTCGCATCAACTTTTGCTTGATATTCCGCAAAAGTCACACTTGAAATCAGCAAAAGAATTAAAATTATATTTTTTAGCATAAACAAAAACCTCCATTTATATATGCAAATAGAACCAATAAAAAAATCACCCAAATTCCTGTAATGAGAACCAGAATACATTTCCAATCGGTTCCCAACAAACACCATTCATTTTCGCCCTATACTTTTCTCCAATTTCATTATTGTGAACAAGCACAAGGCAATATGTTTTTGCAACCCCATCTTCAAGACTCACTCGCTCCATAAATAGAGCATCTTTTTCGCAATCTTTTTTTCGTTTGCTATAGGCTTTATGCGTGGGAAATTTTAACTCAACGGCACTTTTGGAACCATCACCGTTAATTATAAAAAGGTCTATTTCCTTCTTCACAAATTTTGATAAATCAGTAGAATTTCCACAGACTTTATCATTTTTCACATTTATTTCAAAATAAACCTTAAAACCTCTTTTTCTTAAAAAGAAGCCTAATTCAAATTGCAAAGAAAATTCATTGTAAATTAATTCATTGTAATCTTCTTCTGATAAAAGCTTTAGAAAGTCTCTAAGATCTTTACTAGAAAAACGATTTTCACCCGAATTATCTCTTTCCACTTCACTTGACATAAAAGCAATTTTTCTCATTTCATATGAGACTTGTTTTTTTCTTACACCAAAAGTAAGATTTTTTTTCACAAGTGCAAATAATTTTGTCAATTTCTCCTATTTTCAAGGTCTTTTTTACAAGATTCAAGCGATTCAGGGTTTTAGGGGCAGAGCCCCTAGGCGAGAGGGTGATGGAAGACTTGCCCCATATTTGCAACCGATACCTTTACTGGATCCTTCACATTCGTTCAGGATGACACATGCGTTTCGCACTTCGCTCAGGGTGACACTTGGATTTTGCATCAGGAGCAATATGATGTTAGGGCAAGGCTGCAATCAGGGGGAGGTCTCCCCCACCTAGCCAAAATTATTTATTACAAAATACTTACACAAAACTTAAAATGGAGTTATTTTCAGTCCGTTCGGAGCATATTCAGAAATCCGTCGGGTTTAATAAATCTATCTTGTAGCTTGTAAAATTTTGCAGAGTAGCAGGATTTTCAATTAACCGTTAAATTAAAACACTATAGTAATATGAGTCTTAAAATCGTTGTGCTTGCAAAGCAAGTACCTGATACACGAAACGTAGGCCCGGACGCCATGACACCGCAGGGTACTATCAATCGTGCCGCATTGCCCGCGGTCTTCAACCCCGAAGACCTGAACGCCCTGGAGCAAGCCCTTCGTTTGAAGGACCAGTTCCCTGGTTCCACCATCTCCGTGTTGACCATGGGTCTCCCGAAGTCTGCCGAAGTCGTCCGCGAAGCTTTGTACCGCGGTGCTGACTGCGGTTACGTCGTGACGGACCGCCCGCTCGGTGGTGCTGACACGCTCGCTACGAGCTACACGCTCGCCCAGGCTGTGAAGAAGATCGGTGACTACGACATTATCCTCGGTGGCCGCCAGGCTATCGACGGCGATACCGCACAGGTCGGTCCGCAGATTGCTGAAAAGCTCGGACTTACTCAGGTCACTTACGCCGAAGAAATCTTGAAGCTCGACGAACAGACACGCAAGGTCGTGATCCGCCGCCACATCGACGGTGGTGTCGAAACTGTGGAAGCACCGCTCCCGCTGGTCGTGACCGTGAACGGCAGTGCTGCTCCGTGCCGTCCGCGCAATGCAAAGCGCATCATGAAGTTCAAGAACGCTACTGCAGTTGCCGAACGCAAGCCGGAAGATGCAGACAAGTACGCAGCTCTCATCGCTAAGAAGCCCTACCTCGACATCCCGCAGTGGGGTGCCGCCGATATCGACGCCGACCCGGCCCAGATCGGTAAGGCAGGCTCGCCGACGAACGTGAAGGCCGTCAAGAACATCGTGTTCAAGGCCAAGGAAAGCCGCACGCTCTCCGCAAGCGACGCCGACATTGAAGGACTTATCAAGGAACTTTTAGACGGGAAGATTATTGGCTAACCTATGAATAACGTATTTGTATATTGCGAAATTGAGGGAACCACCGTCGTTGACGTTTCCCTTGAACTGCTTTCTAAGGGTCGCAAGTTGGCCAACACTCTCGGCGTTCAGCTCGAGTGCATTTGCGCTGGCAAGGGCCTTGATGGCATTGAAAAACAGGTTTTCCCTTACGGTGTGGACAAGGTTCATGTGTTCGACGCCGAAGGCCTGTTCCCCTACACCACCAACCCGCACGCCTCTCTCGTGGTGAACCTCTTCAAGGAAGAACAGCCGCAGATTTGCTTGCTCGGTGCAACGGTTATCGGCCGTGACCTCGGCCCGCGCATCTCCAGCGCCATGCACAGCGGCCTTACCGCTGACTGTACCGAACTCGAAATCGACAGCTTCGAAATGAGCATCGGTGGCGTGAAGAAGTTCTACGAAAACCAGCTCTGCCAGATCCGTCCGGCATTCGGCGGTAACATCGTCGCAACGATTGTGAACCCGGAACACCGTCCGCAGATGGCAACCGTCCGCGAAGGCGTGATGAAGAAGGAAATCGTGGACCCAAACTACAAGGGCGAAGTCATCAAGCACGACGTGGCCAAGTACGTTCCGGAAACGGAATACGTGGTCAAGGTGCTCGAACGCCATGTGGAAAAGGCCAAACACAACCTCAAGGGCGCTCCGATCGTGGTCGCCGGTGGTTACGGCATGGGTTCCAAGGAAAACTTCGACATGCTGTTCGAACTCGCCAAGGAACTCCACGCTGAAGTCGGTGCTAGCCGCGCCGCTGTGGACGCAGGTTTCGTCGATCATGACCGTCAGATCGGTCAGACTGGCGTGACGGTCCGCCCGAAGGTCTATATCGCTTTCGGTATTTCCGGCCAGATCCAGCACCTCGCTGGTATGCAGGATTCAGGTATCATCATCTCCGTGAACTCCGACCCCGAAGCTCCGATCAACGCTATCGCTGATTACGTGATCAACGGCACCGTCGAAGAAGTTCTCCCGAAGATGATCAAGTATTACAAGGCAAACAACAAGTAAGCGCTATGGCAAATTTCTACACAGATCACCCCGAGATTAAATTCAACCTCGAAAGCAGCCCCTTGATGCAACGCATTGTCGAGCTCAAGGAAAACGGATTTGCTGACAAGGACAATTTCGACTATGCGCCGGAAGATTTTGCCGACGCTATGGACAACTACAACCGCGTGCTCGAAGTCGCTGGCGACATCACCGCAAACACGGTCTTCCCGAACTCCGAAGACGTGGATGCCGAAGGCCCGCACTGCGAAAACGGCCGCGTCCGCTACGCATCCAAGACCTACGAAAACCTCGAAGCCACCCGCAAGGCTGGCCTCAACGGTGTCACGATGCCGCGCCGCTTCGGTGGACTCAACTTCCCGATTACCGCCTACACGGCCATCAACGAAATGATCGCCTCTGCAGACGCCGGTTTCGAGAACATCTGGTCCCTCCAGGACTGCATCGAGACGCTCTATGAATTCGGCGACGAAGACCAGCGTTCCCGTTTCATCCCGCGCATCTGCGCCGGCGAAACGATGTCCATGGACTTGACCGAACCGGATGCAGGTTCTGACTTGCAGCGCGTGATGCTCAAGGCCACCTACAGCGAAGCTGACAAGTGCTGGTACTTGAACGGCGTGAAGCGCTTCATCACGAACGGTGACTCCGACATTCACCTGGTGCTCGCCCGCTCCGAAGAAGGCACGCACGATGGTCGTGGTCTTTCCATGTTCATTTATGACAAGCGTGACGGTGGCGTTGACGTTCGCCGCATCGAAAACAAGCTCGGTATTCACGGAAGCCCGACTTGCGAACTTGTCTACAAGAACGCCAAGGCTGAACTCTGCGGCCGCCGCAAGTTCGGTCTCATCAAGTACGTGATGGCCCTCATGAACGGCGCACGCCTCGGCATTGCAGCACAGTCCGTGGGTATCAGCCAGATGGCTTACAATGAAGCTCTCGCCTACGCCAAGGACCGTAAGCAGTTCGGTCAGGCTATCGTGAACTTCCCGGCCGTCTACGAAATGATTTCGAACATCAAGGCTCGCCTCGATGCAGGTCGTGCCCTCTTGTACCAGACAGCTCGTTACGTCGATATCTACAAGTGCCTCGAAGACATCGAACGCACCCGCAAGCTCACCGACGACGAAAAGAAGGAACTCAAGCTTTACCAGAAGCTCGCTTCCGCTTGCACGCCGCTCGCCAAGGGCATGAACTCCGAATACGCAAACCAGAACAGCTACGACTGTATCCAGGTTCACGGCGGTTCGGGCTACATGCTTGAATACGCTTGCCAGCGCCTCTACCGCGATGCTCGTATCACCTCCATTTACGAAGGTACGACGCAGCTCCAGACGGTTGCAGCACTCCCGCACATCACCACCGGCAGCTACGGCCTCATGCTCGAAGAACTCGAAGCTATGGACGTTCGCCCGGAATACGAAAGCCTCAAGGCCCGCGCCAAGGCTATGGACGAAAAGTACAACGAAGCTATTGAATACGTGAAGTCCGTTGAAAACAACGAATTCACCGACCTCTGCAGCCGTCACTTGTACGAACTCGCCGCCAACTGCGTGATGACCCAGTTGCTCCTCCGCGACGCTACCAAGGCACCGGAACTGTTCGACAAGAGCATGAAGGTGTACCTGAACCTCACCGAAGCCGAAGTCGCAAAGCACTACAACTTTGTGAAGAGCCTCCGCGTGGAATCGCTCGAAAGCTACAAGCAGGCTTAAGCCTCGCTAACGCGAAATTGAAGGCCCCGACTCTAGCGAGTCGGGGTTTTGTTTATATCCCAATTATTTTCCTTCCCCGCGCGCTATCACCCGAAAAATTGTATAGCTTTATAAATAGATGGAGAATTTTTATGGGAGCGAACAACGATTTTCAGAAGATTGATCTGAATGATTACATCCAGACGGGCGAAGGCGGGACTGCGCTCGCGTATACGCATAGGAACGGCAAATCGCTTGCAAAGTTGTACAATCCGGATTTTGACGCAAACACAATAAAAAATGAATTTTGGGCATCGCGGACGGCATTCGAATTGGGCATTTCTACGCCTGAGCCTTATCGTTTGATTACGGATGGCAAGCGTTTTGGCGAGGAATACGAGCTCATTCAAGGCAAGCGTTCTTTTTCGCGAATCATTTCGCAGGAGCCCGAGCAGCTAGAAGAGATTTCCTTGGAATTTGCACGCATGGCACGAGAGCTACATGCGACAAAAGCAGATACTTCGCGGCTCAAGTCTTACAAGCAAATGATTACGCAGTTCTATTCCGAAAGGGATTTTGTACCGGAAGACTACAGAAACCGCATCTTGAAATTTTTGGATAAAGTTCCAGATACCGAGACTTGCCTCCATGGCGATTTGCAGATTGGCAACGCCATCACCGACGGAAAGAGGACTCTCTGGATTGACTTGGGCGGGTTCGGTTACGGCGCTCCAGAATGGGATCTTGCGCTAATGTGGAACTTGGCGCACATGCCAGATGCAGATAAACTAGACTTTCTATTTCATCTGCCGTCAGAAACGATGAAGACCCACTGGAACATTTTCTTTTCGGCCTATCTCGGGACTAACGACAAACAGAAAATCGAAGAAGCGACCCGCCGGCTTCCGCTATTTGCTGCAGCGAAAATTCCGTACATGTTTGGAATTGCGTTCCATAAAAATGTGCCCGAGGAATTTTTCGCTCTTCTCACTCAGATGTTAGACCAGTCAGACACAGGTAAGGAGTAACCATGAAACTCGAATTCGGTTTACAGACTCGCGAAGAACTTGACGAGGCGAGCGCAATTATGGCCAGGGCATACGAGGATTACGACTATGTCACACTCTATTTCCGTGATGCAGAAAAAAGCCGAAAGGGGGTGCAGATTTTTATGAACTGCGTCCTAAAAGCAAATTATGGAAAAGCAGATTTACTGGCAGCGCATCGGGACGGCAAGCTGGTTGCCCGCGCAACACTGGAGGCACCCGGCTTCAAGAAACCTTCCGCATTCCAATACATCATACACGGTTTTTGGCGAGTATACCTTAACACGAAATGGAGCGAAATCAATGGATTCGTGGCCATGGACGAAGGCGCCAGCAAGCCCTGCCACGATTTTCAGAAATCAGGGCCGGACATCTGGTATCTCAGCATGCTCGAAGTAGACCCGTCTGCACAGGGGCAGGGCGTCGGTTCGCAATTTTTAACTTATATGGAAGAATATGTACGAGAACGCGGCGGCAAGCAGTTGGCGCTATTCACAAATTCAAAAGAAAACCTCGCTTTTTACAGCAAGCGAGGCTACGAGGTCTTCCACGAATGTGAAATTGAGCACGACGGCCGAAAAATTGGCAGCTGGAGCATGAAGAAGACGCTATAGACGAAAGAAATGATGACAAGAAAAATCCGATGAGCTTTACCTTTCGCATCTTTTTTGCATAAATTTATAGCATGAAACCCGCTCTAAAAATAATTGCAATTTTGCTCATCATTTGCGTTACAAGTGTAACGACTGCGCTTGTCATGAAAAAGCTGTACTCCGACACAAAACGGACGAGCATCACAAGCGAGTTTGTGGAGCAGCAAATTAGCGAGATTTCGGAGCTTGCGACCCTCCACCACCACTACCGCAAAAATGCAAACTACCAGGACGCGAAAAAACTCCTCGAATACATGCCCGACTGGAGAATCAACAAATCCATCAAAGAATTCTCGCTTGTTTATGAGGGCGATGTCAAGCTGGGTTATGACTTGAAAGACATCAAAATTCTTGTCGAGCCGAACACGCAAAGTATTTTCATTTACCTTCCGGAGCCCAGGATTCTGAGCCATAGCATCGATTTCGAGAGCATCCAGATTCTTTGGGAAAAGCAGGGTTGGTTCAACAACATCCGCTTTGAAGATTTCAAGCAGTTCTTTATTTCCGAACAAAAAAAGTACGAGCAGGAAAACAGCGAGGAGCTCAAGCGCAGAGCACGCGAGCATGCGATGAAGTTAATCCAGTTGCGGCTCGGGACAACCATAGAACACGGCTACAAGGTCAACCTGGAGCAACGCGAATAAAAACTGGCCGCCCCGCGAGGGACGACCAATTTAATTTCGCAGGATGGGGGCAGCGTATCCGCTCAGGATGCGGCGAGAATCTCTAATCTTCGATTAATTCTGTTGGCTTTTCGCTATCGAGTATGCACCAGACGGTGTAATGGTCTATTTTACTTGGACGGCACAATCTAGGATAAACGTCTTTAGGAGTCTTCATGTTGCGAGCGGTGCAATCGACAAAACTATTGCGGTAATTTTCCCAGTCCTTGCACTGTTCCTCCGGAGTTTTCGCGGAGTCACGTACAAAATCTTCGGTCGTACAGGTTTCATTTTCAAAAATCCATGTATTGCCCCAATCTGTAATAGTCAAGCCGTACTTTTTAATGGAAATTGTATCGACATAACTCGGATCAACTTTATTCGCAACAGATGTCACCATGGTATCTTTTTCGAAGACGCTTTTTTTCCATGTACTTGGCGTAGTTTCCTTGGGTTCATAAGACGGATTTGTGGCAATCCAAATAGTCATCGTCGAATCCGTCAACTGCGTTAGCTGCAACTGCTTTTCAGATACGCCAAAGTAGTATTCATCATCTCCGACCTTAATTTTTCGCGAGTATGCTTCCGCATTTTGGCACGATCCCCAAATTGGGACATTTCTGCAATTCCGGATATTCGAGAACATAAGCGAATCCTCTCGAACGACAAGTACGCAATTCGAAACATCACGAACGCCCATATAATCTGTAACGATCTTGCCGCTTTCATAAACATGCATGACCATGCAGTACGGATTAACTATTTCATCGGTCGTGATGAAATGTCCAAGGAACTGACCTGCTTTTTCTCTGGTTTCATTCGAGAATGTATCCGGTTCGATCGTATATTTTATAAGCTGAGGTCTGATTCCCGTCGTGTCAAAGGGGAGCGTTTCAGATGCGGAACTTTGCAATACAGATTCTTCAGAAGAAGAGCTTTCAGCCGATTTTTGCGACGAAGAACTTTCCGATAAAGCTTCAAGCGAAGAACTTACACCAGCCTCTTCATTTTTGCCAAAATCCAAAGCCTGAACCGAATTAGAATCGGTACAAGCAAAAAGAGCAAGAGCGACATAACCCGTTAACGAGAAAGACAAGAACTTTTTCAGCATAAACTTCTCCTGTTTCACAAAATATAGTTTATTAATAAAAAAACAGGCCGCCCCGCGAGGGACGACCAATTTAATTTTCGATCTGGATCCTATCGCCTCTGTCGAGGCTCCAGGATGACAGCAGGCGAACTTAGTTACCGCGTTCGAAGCGGATGAAGTTCACGACCTTCAAGCTGGTAAGGCCGAGCTGCTTTGCAACGACTTCCTGGAGGTAGTCCTTGACAGAGAGCTTCTTCGGGTTCTTTTCAGACATGAAGAATTCCTGGTCTTCGAGAACGATTTCCTTAAGGACCTTAGCCACGCGGCCATCAATCTGGCGCTGCATGAATTCAGGCTTGGTCTGCTTGCCAGAAGCTTCGATCTGAGCCTTGGCAATTTCCTTTTCCTTTTCGATCGTTTCAGCCGGAACTGCAGCATCGTTCAATGCAACCGGAGCGAATGCAGCGGCCTGCATAGCGATGTCCTTAGCAGCCTGCTTGAGAGCAGCTTCGTCAGCAGAGCCTTCGAAAGCGAGTTCAGTGATAACACCGATCTTGCCCTTCATGTGGCTGTAAACGCCAAACACGGAGTTCGGGACCTTCTTGATTTCTGCGAACTTGCGGAAGTCAATGTTTTCCTGAATCTTCACGAGGACGTCCTGGAGGCGGTCATTGATCTTGACGCCATCGACGACAGCGTTCTTGAGATCTTCGACGGAAGCGATATCCTGCGTTTCAACAGCCTTGGTGGCCATAGCAGCGAGGGCAACGAAGTCGTCGTTGTTGGAAACCGGTTCAGTTTCGCAGGTGAGTTCGAAAGCGGCAGCCTTGTCAGCAGTTTCGATAAGGTAAACGCGGCCTTCCTTAGCAGCCTTGTCTGCGCGCTTTGCAGCGACAGCAGCACCGTGCTTGCGGAGGAGTTCAACGGCCTTGTCCATGTCACCGTCAGTTTCGACGAGTGCCTTCTTGCACTGCATCATGCCGACGCCAGTCTTCTGGCGGAGTTCGTTAACGAGGGATGCGGTAATCTGCATATTACTTGTCCTCGCCGTTGTCGAACTTCTTCACTTCTTCCTTGGATTCCTTCTTGTCAGCAGCGACGCGCGGCTTGACGTTAGCAGCGATGTAGTCCACAATGAGCTTGAGGGACTTCACAGCGTCGTCGTTTGCCGGAATCGGGTAGTCCACGAGGGTCGGATCGACGTTCGTGTCGCAGATGCCGATGATAGGAATGTGGAGACGGCGAGCTTCTGCAACAGCGATCTTTTCGTGAGCGAGGTCGGTCACGACGAGAAGGCCCGGGAGGTTCACCATTTCACGGATACCACCGAACACGTCGAGGAGCTTGGCGCGTTCACGAGTCTTGTCGAGGACTTCCTTCTTGGAGAGAGCCTGGAAGGTGCCGTCCTGTTCCATGGTGTCGATCTTGTCAATCTTCTTGATGGACTTGCGGACAGTCTGGAAGTTCGTGAGCATACCGCCCAACCAACGGTTGGTGACGGAGAACTGGTTGCAGGTAGCAGCAGCGTCGAGCACGCACTGACGTGCAGTCGGCTTCGTGCCAACGAAGAGCACGGTCTTGCCAGATTCAGAAATCTTGGCAGCAGCCTTAGCAGCTTCTTCGAGGAGGTCACGAGTCTTGGAGAGGTTGAGAACGTAGATGCCGTTCTTTTCTGCCAAGATGTACGGTTTCATTTTCGGATTCCAGCGCTGAGTCTGGTGACCAAAGTGGGAGCCTGCAGCAAGCAGATCTTCGACGGAAGGCAAATTAGCCATAGTATATTTTCCTTTTCGGTTGTTACTACCCGGACTGCAATTAAGCCACAAAGCGAAGTCAATATTAATTGTACCGCGCCACCGAAGCGACTCTTGCAAGCCGGTGATTGTTTACGCCCAGGCGATATTGTCTGAGCTAGCCCAAAGATAGAAATTATAGTGGTTAGTGGCTAGTACGCAGTAGTTAGAGGACGAGAGAAAATGCTGGAAAAAGGAGGCGTTGGTTACTTCGGTCATTAATTTTCAAAAAACTTTTTATATTTTTCTTATTCCATACGATAATTAAAGCACAGACACCAAAAGAGGACACTCATGCAAATTGTGCTCAACGCTCCATTCGCCGACAAAGAAAACGATTTGACAGATACCCTCTTCACGTTTTTATCGAATTCGCTTCGGGCAAGCGACATCACCATTATTGACAACCAAAGCGAACTTGCCGCCGCAACGAACGGCCCAAACACATTCCTTATCAACGGAATAAGTTTCGCAGACGACACTCCCGAAGCCATCGATCAAGACGGCAACCGCATCGACATCGCCATCGCATTCAATGACGATGCAAGCCGCCCCAGCGACAAAATCATCGAATTCGTCCAGAAATCATTCGCTGAATCCGGCCATTACAACATTAGTATCAATCCGCCATTTATCAGCAGCGTTGTCGGATCGCCAGACTGCCCAACACTCACCATAGCATTCCGCCGCAACCTTTATCTTGACGCGGGCACGCACCGAATGCGCTCAACAGCGTATAAATGGAACCATTTGCTCAATAACATTTATCAAGGAATTGCGAGCAAAAACAAAACTACCGTCGTCGCACAGAACAAAGAGCACCTCATCGAACTCATTAACAAAGCCATTGCAGAACATGGCCCAAATTGCGACCTGAATTTCATTGACGTCTCCAACGTGACCGACATGAGTCGGCTCTTCTTTAATTCCAACTTCAACGGAGATATCAGCGGTTGGAATGTGTCCAACGTAACGGACATGTCGCACATGTTCTATTCGAACATTTATAAGTACATGCGCTATCACAACACCCCTTTCAACGGGGATCTTAGCCGTTGGGACGTGTCCAAAGTCAAGAATATGGAAAGCATGTTTGAACAGTCCGCATTCAACGGGGATATCAGCAAATGGAATGTATCAAGCGTGACCAACATGCACAAGATGTTTACCGACTCCGAATTCAGCGGAGACATCAGTCTGTGGGACGTTTCTAACGTTATCGACATGTCCGCCATGTTTGCCGGAAACAAAAAATTCTTGGGCGATATCAGCAAATGGAACGTATCGAAAGTCACGAACATGAGCGATTTATTCTGGGGAACACCATTCAACGGAGACTTGAGCAAGTGGGATGTTTCTAGCGTCACCGATATGCATGGCATGTTCGAAAGATCCCTGTTCAACGGTGACATAAGCGATTGGAATGTATCCAGCGTGATTAAGATGGGCGGCATGTTCAAAGGAAGCGCATTCAACGGCGACATAAGCAAATGGAATGTATCCAGCGTCACCGACATGCACGAAATGTTCTACAATTCAGAATTCAATGGAGATATCAGCAAGTGGAATGTTTCGAACGTGACCGACATGAGAGGGACATTCAGCGGTTCCGAATTCAACGGAGATATCAGTCATTGGAACGTCTCCAACGTGACCGACATGAAAGGAACTTTCAGCGGTTCCAACTTCAACGGAGACATAAGCAACTGGAACATCCGTAACGTAACTTGCATGAACTATCTGTTCAACGCTTCAAAATTCAATGGGGACATAAGCAACTGGAACGTGTCTAACGTCAAAAGCATGCACGGCATGTTCTATGAAAGCGAATTTACCGGCGACATCAGCAAATGGAACACCTCGAACGTCACAGAAATGAGCAGCATGTTCAAGCAAAGCCTGTTCAACGGAGACATCAGCGGGTGGGACGTTTCTAACGTAACAAACATGAACAACATGTTCTATGGAGCGAAATTCAACGGAGATATCAGTCATTGGAACGTCTCCAACGTGACCGACCTCCACGAAATGTTCACCGCTTCAAAATTCAGCGGAGATGTAAGCGGTTGGAAATTCGCCCACAAGCCAAAATCCAAAAACGCATTCAAGGGAACATCTCTCGAAAGGGCAGGCAAGCTCCCGCCATGGTACAAGAAGTAGAAAAATCTGGCAAAACATCATGTAAAGCGATTACAAAATCTTTGTTGTAAACTCTAATTTACAAATTAAAACTTCTAACCGTCATGTTTTGACAGTCGGATTTTCTATCTTTGTTTTTGAAGATATGAGAGTATTTGAATTTTTCTCCGTCGCTTTCTCCGGCACCAAAACCTTGAGTGCCTCGCCCGCTACCGCTCCAACACTCGGATCGGCCACATAAATAAAAATATATACGCCTTTTTTGCCTTTTGATAATAATCAAAGGGTGTTTTCTGTCGTCTTTTCACCACCATCGCCATCCAAAACAACCCAAGTATCACCCAAAGGAAGCCACCACATGACAAACACCAACAACGCCGCCATCAACAACCTCATCGCCATCGCCCAGACCGCCGCAAACGAGGACATCCGCAACAAGGCCATCAACGAGCTCTGGGACCTCTACGGAGACCAAATCGCCGGTATCATGGCCGGAAAATCCTTCCAGATGGACTCAGACTTCAGCCTCAAGGGCTACAGCCCCAAGGAACGTCAGGACAGCCTGCTGGCAATGCCTACTACCTGTTCTACAACGCCGTAGCCACATTCAACCCGTCCCTGGGCGTTCCGTTCATCGCCTACACCACCCAGAAGAGCAGCTGGTTCCTCGCCACCGAAAAGCGCAACAACACCAAACACAGCAAGCGCGAAGAATTCGTGGACTTCTCCCTGGAATGCGGCCCCAGCACCGAATGCACCCCCGAAGCATCCCGCATGATGGAAATTTTCAAGGGGATCGCCCACAACGACAGCATCGAAAACGACTGCTACTGGGAAGATGCAGTCCAGGTCCTCAGCCACGCCATCCAGAATTCTCCCAAGCTGAGCAAGTACTTCGAAGCCAGCCTGGAAGTCTGTAAGGAAGGCGATGACTACAGCGACGCCAACGTCGCAAGATACATGGGTTGCACCCGCGCATGCGTCGGACAGTACCGCAAGGCGCTCCTCCGCATGATGGAAGAAAACGGTCTGTCTGCAGAATTCAACCAGCTCATGGCCGCGTAGCAGTCGCGAGGGGATTCGGGCGGGGGAAAAGTTCAACATTCCCCCAAAAAGCAAATACAAAAGAAGAAACCGTTCTATTACAAAACAGTTCTATCAGAAATTTCAAAAAGGCTTCACTATACGGAAACCTAATTTTTGAATCACCTCAGAAATTGTTCTTTCAGAAGATATCGCCCACTCTTCAAGAATACTCTTAATGTTATTTTCTTCATTAAACAGCAGCTTCTTTATCCTCGCCCTGAAATGCCCATCTATTACATCGTTCATTTTGTTATTTAGAATTGAAAAAAATTCTTCTCGTAGAACAGGAAATATTTTTAGAGCCATTTCTAGATAAAGAGAAGTTTCACTCTTTGTCGGAATCAACCCAGCAAGTTCCAAAGTTCTTAAAGGATGTAAATAAGGTCCCGCTCCCGGTCCAGAACTTATAAAAGGCCACTTAGAACATTGATGAAAACGGACCTCTCGAAATTCCACTTTTTCTAAAAAAGTTTGTTCCGCCATAATCATATACATAAAGATTATCGAAAACATGATATTTTCGGTAGCATCGTCTCCTGGACGTCCGTCTTCCCAACGATCGTTAACGCCATCATAAATATACAGAATTTCAACGAATCCTTCGTCATCCTTTGCTGATTTGAAATACCGCTTTAATTGCCCGAGAAACTTTTGTCTATAATAAAAAGAAAATATTTTAGAATTAAAGACAATTCCTGTGAGGCCTGTTGAAGGTTTATATTGTCGATATAATATACGTAGCGTTTCAAAAAGACTGTGACGAATATATCCTACAATGAAATTCTTATCAAAAAATTCTTTTTTAAAGCCATCAGATTGATATGAGTTGAAGAACGGCTCAAGCCTTTCTATCACAAATTGCAGAACCATGGGTGCCACATCCAGAATATCTTCAATTTCTTTTATTTGGTTTATCTCTCGTTTGATACCAGATCTTTCTAGAAATGACTCCAATAACTTAAAGTCTGCATTGAAAATCATCCAATTGACGCCTAATTCATACATTAACTTTATAGCCGAGTCTCTACTCCATTTTTGTTCTAAACATACCTGTATAGCATAAAAAGAAGCTGTAAGAGAGACAAATATTACCCATTCTTTATGATTACGCCTAGACGGGAAGCAGCCTCCCCAAGGGGACAACCTACCATTTTCAAAATACCCCTTCAGATCCTTTGAAAAGCATTCACTGTAATACGCCTCAATTTCGTTGATAGAGTATTCTGTTGTCATAATCACCATATCTTTTAAAACATATTATGCATTCTTACAACAATATACAAAATGAGATTGATCTTTCATAAACAAAAAACAGCCCAAACATCATCTAAAGACCTTTTAAGTTTGTTAATCATAATAAATTTTTAAAAATTCATTTTACACTTACGACTTTGCCTACGATAATAATTACAGAAGGCACAAACAAGGAGAACGCCTCATGAAAAAGTACCAGATTGCAAACGCCCGCGTAGATCAGTGCAGCGGCGGCCCGGACCCAGCAATTTTCGTCGGAGAAGTCGAACTTAAAACAACGAAAGGAAAACCGTTCTTTTTCACCATCACCGAATGCGATGGAATGCCGATGATTTTCAAGACAGACTCATCCGTATTCGACTGGTGGATGGATCAAGACACTTATTCCGACGAACTCGACAAATTACAAGAAGCCGGCGCTCTGTACGAAAGCGACGGTTACTCCGAGCTGTTCGAAAACCACGACGATATCGAATGCTACGAAAGCCTGCGTTACCTCATTTACCTGATCCGCACCAGCTGGGAAGAAATGGAAGCGTTCATCGCACAAACGAAGGGCAAGTTCCTCGACGAGATTGAAATCCCGAAGTCAGATGTCGAAAAGGAATGGGAAGAAAGTGCGTAAGGTTTATTAACAAGGAAATCTTCGACAATACAAAAAGGAACCCACCGGCAAAGCCGGTGGTTCTTCATATGCGGGCCCTGCCCTAGGATACTAGCCACGCGTCACGTCGCGTCGGTCAATCCGCCACTTGCGAATTGTCCTTACCGGCGGCCCGTAAACGGGCTATAGTTTTCCCAGCATTGTCAACTGTTCTCCGTACTGGTCTTCCTTCAGCTGATTTTGAATATACGTTGCAATCCTTGCCGTATTTTTACCAGTCGTGTCAACATAGTAGCCGCGACACCAAAATTCCCTGTTACGGTATTTGAACTGGAGTGATTTGTACTTTTCGTAGATCATCAGGCTACTTTTCCCTTTCAAGTACCCGACAAAACCCGAAACGCTCACTTTGGGTGGAATCTCGACCAACATGTGAACGTGATCCGGGCAAACCTCAGCCTCCAAAATATTGACCTGTTTCCATTCGCAAAGCTTTCTCAGGATTGCTCCGATTTCGACCTTTTTCTCCCCATAAAAGACCTTCCTTCTAAATTTGGGAGCAAACACAATATGGTATTTGCAGTTCCACGATGTATGAGCCAATGTGTTATTATTTCTATTATTCATTTGAAATCCTTTGATTTTATTGTTATGCAGTTGGCAGACCGCATATCAACAGTAATCAAGGGATTTCTTTTTATCCGAGGGCGCAACGCCAGAAGGCTCTTTTGAACCACCAGCCTAGCTGGTGGTTTTCATTTATACAAAAAGGAACGCACAGCGTTCCTTTTGTTGCATTCTTCAATATTTTCCCCTAGAACCCCAGCCCGTCCTCCCCACATCCGTACTGTTCCGCTTCTTTCGCGGCATCGTACAGAGCGAGTTCATCGAGCGTGGCGTAAATACGATTTTCATCCACGTTATCAAGCAAAAAGTCAGCCTGAATCGAGATGGCATCGCTATCCAGGTTGCAAATGACATCGCAGACTCGCCGCCTCTGCTCAAGAGAAAGACAATTAAAGGCAACCCCAATAGACGACGAAGTGTCGCCCTCCAAACGGGTGAAATTCACCCCCATGCTATTGCAGATCGCCGTGCGGAGTTCTTCGCGCATATTTGCCAAACGCTTCAAACTTGTTGTCCAGCTCATCTTGGGGAACTGCGAGACATACCGATCCAGACGTTCCCTGATGTAAGGCACACTCCAATCAGCGAGTCCGTCCTTCCCGACATAAAATGTTTCTACGGGATAGCCCTCCCGCATGTAATCGACGTCCACACTGACGACATCGCGCCTATAAGGGTCCACGAACATCTTGCCCTCGTTATCGCGGAACGGGAAATCCACTGTTTTCCCGTTAGTCTTGATTTTGACACGGATGTCGTACGCCGGGTGGAGCGCCAACAGCATTTGTTCCACCTCGCCGCATATCCAGCGTTTTTTACCGAAAAGCATAGGTTCTCCTTTTTACCGATACAGATACGGCAATTGTCTCATATTGTTGTAATACGTAGTCATATTCGATTTCTGGCTATCCATCATGTGGTTCGGATCGTCAATACGGATGCAGCGGATTGGGTAATAATAATCCTGTTTCAAGAGGATACCTCTCATGGTTTCCTTAATCCCATCTTGCTGTTCTTTCGTGTAACTGTTCGGCACAATCACAGTCGGGAACCCATCACTCGTCCAGACGACGCTCAGGGAGTCCACTAATTCCATAGAATCCTTCTCGTTATTGTAAAACCCGGACAGGTTCAGTTCAACCGTATCGACCCACCCATAAGTCTCTTCGTGCAGGTGAGCACGCAAACGTTGCAGGCCACTCGGGTCCAAAGAATCAACAACCTTAGTAGGGCTAAATGTCGGCCAATACATCAAATGCCCCTTTGGGGAGAAAAACAGCCCCGCATTCTGCTCCGCCGAGGCGATTTTCCAGCCCGCAGGACACGCGTTGAGCCGCCCTATAGAAGAATAATAGCGCCCTCGTTCGCAAGTGGAATCCAGGCAGAAACTGCAATGCGTCTTGTATCGCAAATTTTCCAGCATCAAGTGGAAAGTCACGGTATCACCACCCGCCACAAAGCCCGAATCGTGTTCCGACATGTCGCAGCCAGTATACCCAGCATACTTCAGCACTATATATTCATTGCTGTCGCGCGGGTCCACAAAGGTCTCGAGCTTCTGAAAATAGTAGCTATCAATATCCTTTTCAGGACAATGCGCATAATTATGGGGAGTTTTCCACGAAATCTCTAGCCTGCCGGACACCAATGCACCCACGACATACCAGAAAGCCATCACGATTAGCAACAAGCCCAAAGGCTGGCCGAAAATTTTATAAGAAAAGATTTTAAAGAATTTCACTCTAACCTCCAAAGAAGCGTACACAATGATATCGAATAATCTCAGCCACATGTAAATACGGCACGCAAAAAAAATTTCAACTTTTCCCAGTTTACTTTTTCACATCAGCAATCGATATATAACACGGATATGATTTGGACGTCTACACTCTTCAATCTCAAAAGTTTAGAAAACTTTACAAAAGAAATTTTCGGCTGTCATATTATGACATACCGGTTTTCTATATTTAGGAGCATGAGATTGAATAAGATTTTCTCTATTCGTTTTTCCAGCGCATTGAACAGCGCAACACCGGTTTTCGTCTATATAGGTCCAGCAAACGGCTTGACCAAATAAACAACATTTCAGCAATTCACGCCATAGTCTTTTGATAAAAAACTATCAAAGGGCGTTTTGCCGTCTTGTCTCAAAATTTTCAACTTCCCAAAGGAGCTTGCTTATGCAGCACAACAACACCAAGGCTACCGCCGCCCAGATCAACAACCTCATCGCCATTGCCCAGGCCGCCCCGAGCGAATACGCCCACGACAAGGCAATGTACACCCTTTGGGACATCTTCGGGGACTACGTCATGGCACTCGTCGCCAAGAACTCGTTCCAGATTTGCTCCGATTTTAACCTCAACGGCTGCAGCCCCAAGGAACGCAAGGCCAACCTGGCCGGTGACGCCTACATGGTCTTCTGCAAGGCTGTACAGGATTTCAACCCGACCTTGAAAGTTCCCTTCGAAGCGTTCTTCGCCCAAAAAATCAGCTGGCACATGGCTGACGAAAAGCGCAAAAACGCCAAGCGCGACAAAGTCGAAAAAGCCGAAAGCAGGCTGAAAAAAAACGATGACGAAGCCGACTCCATCATTGACAACGGCGATATGAACCCATTCACCGGGGAACGCAACGTGCTCGAAAGCGACTACGAACAGTGCGAAATCATCGACATCATCAGGCACCGCCTCGCCAACAGCCCCAAGATGCTCAAGGCATTCGACACCATGTACGAGGTGAGCCGCAATTGCGACAAGTACACCGACGTCGAAGTCGCCGAAGCGCTGCACTGCACCCGCGCCAACACGGGAAAGATCAAGAAGAACATTTGCAAGTTTTTGATTGACTGCGGGCTCGAAGACGAATGCCGCCTCCTCATGGCGGCGTAACGCCTAGTCAATAACGTAAAATTCCATAGTAACCTCCTAGTTGAAAAAGCCCGGTGGCCGTCAGGTCATCGGGTTTTGTCATAGTAAAATGCGCCTTATTGACTTTCCTTTTGCCTATTCATATATTTATCCTCGTATTTCGACAATCCTCGTGACAGTCGGCATAGGCCTATGGCCCGTACGTGCATCCGCGACGAGGCGCATCCACATTCTTGTAGATGTTGTTGGATAGCTGGCAGGAGAAACAGCCTGCTCGAGTGCGCAGATTAAACTGCGCCAAGTAACGCCGAGGAAAACCCTCGCCAACAGCACCGCAAGAGCATCCCATTTCCACGCGAATCGTGGAAATTTCCCAAGAACAAGACAAAAATCAAATGAACCATATTCATTTGATATATTGCAATACGTATTGACATCAGTCTATACATTTTCTATAATAAAGAGGGTAATAGATGAATATTACAAAACACGCTTTTGAAAGAATGCGTGAAAGAGGCTTTACCGTAGAAATGCTTGGAAAAGTACTGCGGAGAAAAGACCTAGTACGGGATCCATCCGATAAAGAAGGTGTATCTAAAATCACATCCGAAGTTGACAATCATTTTTGGACATTAATTGTTTCTGACGATTTAAAAACTTTGATAACCGTAAGGAGAGCTCATGAAGATGAAGAGAAAAAAGCCCGAAAAGGTTAAACTGCCCAAGGGTTTCAAGCTGGTTGATGATTTTCTTTCTAAGGAAGAAATTGAGGCTCTTGAAAACGACACCACAATGAGAGATCCGATAATCATCACCGGAGGACACGAGTCGGAAACTATCGAGGAATCCATAGCACGCATCAGCCGTGCCATAGCCGAAGCCAAGGAAGAAAAGAAAATGTATTCCATAAGGCTCAAGGTCAAAACAGTGGACGCAATCAAACGCAAAGCTGCAGCCGCAGGCATTCCATATCAAACCTATGTAAATGTATTGCTAGACAACGCCGCCTCAGCTTAGAGAATCATCAAATCGTCAGCCACCGGCTGGCGATTTTTTCACATGGCGAAAAAATTCATCCCCAATACCCTAGCCCGAAAAACACAAGGAAAACCGGAAGGATAAAAATCCACACGCCCTGAAAATAATGCTCCAGGTCTGAATTGCTCATCGTGGAATGATCAATCAGCGAAATGACCAAATACCAAAGCCCGACGTAAGCCCAAACAGAGTGAGTCCCTGCAAAGATATACTTAAGCAACACATAGCCAAGTACAAATCCGACAACTGTCGGAGCCACTGCGGTTAACGAATGCTGCACAGCCTCCATGAACCATGGCCCCCTCGTACGGTAACTGATGTGGCCTAGGCGCCCACCATCATTTTCGAACATGCAGACTTCATTCACTTCCGCCCCTGTAATTACAGCGAATATCAAATGAGACATCTCATGCACAAACGTCCCCGGAAACGTCACAAAATTCACGAAAAAGTACGCCAAATCGCGATTGAGCGACCCGATGAGCGACACTTGCAAACGTTCAAGCCCAAATAAAATCAGCCCCGCAATGACAGGAGCCAACAAAACGACTATCGTCAAAACGGCACTGACAGCAGCAATGGCGCCGGGGCCATTCCCCCAGCCAAACCAGGCGACAACTTGAGCCATCGAAGGAAGCGCTACCATGAAAACCTCCAAAAACACATATATAATAATATCGAAAAATCATATTTGGGAGTAAACATGTTAAGCGTCAAATGAAAAAACAGCCCTTAACACTACCATTTTTTCTTTTTTGAGCTTTACATTCACTAGTTTCATTTCGATATATAAGTAGAAACAACAATTAAAAGGAGTCCAACATGGCACGCACAAAGACTTACACCACCAAAGACGGCACAATAATTCTCCGCTACACAAAAGAAAAGACTGTCATCTACAAAAACGGCAGGTGCTACGCCACAAAGGGTTGCAAGTAAAAAAGTCCTTAGCCTACCTCCTAGTTGAACGAAAAGCCCGGTGACCTTTGGATCATCGGGCTTTTATACACTTGGCTCTAAAAATTTTTGACAAACAGACATCTTTGATTTATCTTTTTGAAAAACAAGAAGGAATATTACCGTTATGTCATACGACATCAACACATATTGGAATAGTCTTGCCTACTCAGCAGGCAACCTAAAGAACCCCATCTACAAGTGGAGCTGTTTTAGTAACGCAAGCATAAACGAACTAAACGACTACATCCAAGATATCACAGAACAGTTGAATTCGTACGACTATTCTAAAGCCATATATCGATATGACGAAGATCGTGACACCTACTACAAAACAGGAACACCTATTGAAGCAAAAATTTTTGCAACCCTATTCCTGATTCGATGCGCACTTATCAACAGATGCTCTGATGACTGGGACCTCACGATTAGACCAGAATACACCTCTGAAATCGGCCTTGATGATTTAAGTTCTAGCCAATGGGCATCCTTAATAAACACCGCAGAAAGTGTATTAGGAAGACCTCCCCTAGCACAAGACAACAACGCGTTCCACTACTGCGCACGCATTCTTGTTGAATCAGGCATTCCTCTAAGAGCCCTGCAAAATCCCAAATCCAAAATAGTAGAGGGATTAAGAAGCATTTGGATTTTTCGCAATAGCATTCCCAATATCAGCGCATACAGCAAAGCAAAGAAAGATTTTGAGTCTACGGGAGTCTTAATGAAAAGAACGGGATTCGTTTCACAAGTTCTTCCTCTACCGGGCGGTCGCAACGGATGCAGAGAATTCTTCGACACAGGATTAAACTTACTTGAACGAGCAATCGCTATGCAGAAAAATGCAAGCAGTAACTTGGATGGCGTAACACTTTTCAAGAAACTTGGTTTCGAAAACCCCTCGCAACAAGCAATCGATTACATTTTCAATCTTAAAGATCAAACAAACATTCCACAGACCACATCCGATACGACAGACAAGAAAAAAGTCAGCCATCCAAGAATCCACAGAAAAATTTCTTTCACCTGGAAAGGAAAGATGCCCTAAGCTTAAGCGACACGGCTATATTAAACGCCGACATAATAAGTTCGAAATTTTCATTTTCTCTAGATTATTGAAAGCCCGGTGACCATCTGATCATCGGGTTTTATAATCATTATGACTTATTCATTTGTAAAACATCTTACCATTTGGCATTCTCTGTTTCGAAATACTTTATGATAGATTCATTTCCATCTGCAGTTGTCATAGTTGCAGCAAGATGACTTGCAGCACGTGACACGCCTACATAAAGATTTCTTCGCATCAACTCATTGGATTTTCCCTGAATTGCAGTGTCAATGTCATAGAAGAACGCAGCCTCAAATTCCATACCCTTAATCTCAGACAATCTGAAGACTCGGACAACTTCCTTCGAATCAAGAGTTTTGCCTCCCGTACAATCCACGACATCAATTCCTTTTAGGATATATGTATCTTCAATTTCCTCAATAAATTTCCCGACATCAACATCATCACCAACAAAAATTGCGATAGATGGTAAAAGGTCGTATTTCTTATAAATATCCAAAATACGTTTACAAATCCATTCAACCTTTTGACTCATATCGTCACTAATCATCAAAATCGGTTTAGCGTCATCTTCCATTTTAATTTTTTTACTGTTGTATGCGGGATATTCACCAAGGCTGTCCTTGTAAAGATCCCTAGCCATATCAACAAGAGTCGGAGTTTGTCGATAACTGATATTCAGGGAGAACACTTCAAGATTCGGGAAAAGATCTCTTAACTCTTCCCAACTTTGAATTCCGTTTTTACGCATTCCCTGCATCAGATCACCGCTCAATGTAATCGATGAAAAATCATAGAAGCGGAATGATATCATACAATAATAATCCATCAACGTATAGTCCGTGGCTTCGTCAATACCAATAATCGGACGACAAAATTCCTTATACGCCTTCGCTGATTTACCCTTCAATTCAAGAAACCTAGCTCTAAACTTGCGTCCAAAGGCATTGCTAAATGTGTAAAGAGCATTATTAACAAGCCCTATTAAAAGATTTTGCTCATCCGCATGCAGACATCTATTGCTATCCTTTCTGATTATTTTTTCAAGAAGCGCATTGTTGTACATTGAATCATTTTGCACAAGCATCTCTTTACGGAACAGCTTATACATTTGCGGAATTTTATTGATGAATAAATTTTCCGTACCACGACTAAAAGATGTAAAAATTTTAGAAAACAGTACATATTCGCCAATATTTTTCAGCGATTCTTCATCAACGGACTGTTCAATAAACGGCTCTACAATTTTATAGAGTTCCTGTTGGCGCCCTCTAATTCGTGCATTAGCGTCAACTTTTTTCAAGCCAATATTACGAATAAGTTTACGAACATTCGTATAAAGTTCAGTATCAAAATCAATTCGTTCTGCTTCTGATGATTCATCGTTTTCTTCAAGAACATCATCAGCAGCATCTTCGTCAGCATCATTATGCCACTGAGAGAACAAGTCCCTCAAGGAAGCCGAAACAGCATCATCTTTCATAATAGAACGCTTAACAGCAACTGAAAGGTCTTCAAGTTCTTCTTTAAGGATATCTTCTACAGATTTTACCGAATCATCACGCTTTTCATAAAGCGCTTCTAAAAGCCGCATCAAAGAATTCAAATCAACAACATCATTCTTTTGGCAAATTTCCTTAAGATCCTTGGCTTCTCTAGACCACACATAATCAGACACGTCTAAGGATACAATCTTGTCGCGTTTTTGTTTAATCTGGTCAATACAGAATTTTTCAAATGCGTCTATAGCTAATTTCGGTTGAAGAATGAGCAAGTCCCCGCTCCTATCCTTCCACTCAATAAATCTCGGATTTGCCGGATCTATGATGCCATATTCACGAAGCATCACCTTACGAAAACGTTCTATTGTACGAGTATTCGTTTCATTTGCATTTAGTTCTTCTTCATGCATATTATGACGAAGGAACTGAAGCAAAAGATCCGTCGGAGAAAAGAACAACCATTGCTGGCTCCAGCGATGAGGATCATCGAAACGGCTTAGTTGATTATCAGAAAGTGGGGCTTCATATTCTTTTAACGACTCTTTGGAAAGTAAAAATTTTAATCTTTGAATGACCGTTGTAGTCTTACCAGTACCTGGTCCGCCATCAATAACAATAGGAATGCCATCATAAATATGTGAACGTTTCGCGTCTTCTTGATACGGATCAAGAATATGCTGCGAACGGAGCATTACATTTTTATGAAGAATGTCTCTCTGTTTTTTAATATTTTCTTCCGCAGCAGCAATATTCTGTTGTATGCGAGCAATTTCTTCTCTCCGTTCCCTTGCGTCCTGTTCTCTTTGAATTCGTTCCGCTTCAAGGCGAGCGCGTTCAGCCTCTTCAGCTCGAGCCTTCGCTTCAGCCTCTTCCTGTCTTAAACGTTCTTGTTCTCGTTGGAGAGCTTCCAGCTGATCCTGTTTTTCTTGAAGCTTAGCTTCCTCGCCCGCTTTAAAAGCAAGCAACTCATTCAATGAAGAATAGACATAATGATTTGCATCGCCAGCAAGACTAATCTGAACATCCTCAGCATTTTCACCAAAAGGCACATACACAGCACGATTCACGGGCCTTACCGTTTTTATGCCTTTAGGGGCCTTATATTGAGTATCTACGCCCAACTGGCCAATCAAAGCTCTACCCAATAGTGTATTCTTATACACAGTTGTTCCAATATTCGGCTGAGCTTGCATACCAACAATTGTGGTTACATTACCAACGAAGTCATGTCCAAACTTAACAGTTTCATTCGCTTTGTTGGTCAAAAAATACGTAACATCGCCACCAGCTCTTTCACAATACACTCTTGCAACAGCACGGTTAGAATAGCCCTTGCTAAATTCATCACAAAGACGCTCTTTAATATTTTTCGCAATACCAATGATATCTTCCATAAAGACCTCGTAGTAAAATGTTCTTCAATACAAAAATAATATAAATGTCACTTTTATTTATTCAAAAAAGTGCAATCATGGTAATAATCTAATAAGGCGTTCTTTTGAACGCCCTTAACATTATCATTCTTTTTTAGCTCGTTTTATCATAGCTCTTAGCTCATCAGGCATATAGACTTCGTCACTTGCACCCGTTTTACCGTGTAGAGCAGTATGACAATTAGGGCATACAGGAATCAAATCCTTTATGGGATCTATCGCATGTGCTGATTTTGTTCTACAAAGCGGATCTATATGGTGGACCTCGATTTTCCCAGCAAATTCCGGCCCATAAAAAGTTGAAAAATCAAAACCACATATTTGGCATTTATAACCAAAGTGTTTTAAGCAGGCTGCACGATTTTTGGGATCACGCTCATAGTCATGACTAAGAACATCGCGAACTTCACCATCTTTTGCATTATCAGTATTTTCAGGATTAGGATAATGAGAGTCAGGCGAAGAAGGAGGCGCCAATTCATAAGGCGGATTGAGTCCTAATTTAACAAATAGACCATTTTCCCAAATACGAAGTTCTTTAGAAAAAAATATTTGCAGTTCATTTCGGACACTTGCATGATCCTGCACATTGGTAATGCCCGCAACAAATTTAATATAAAAATAAGTAGTCAAAAAAGCTCAATAGCCAAAGGGCTCCGCTCAAAGCGGAGCCCTTTACTAAGGAAATATAAGCTTAAACGCCCAATGCAAGTAAACCGCTCACATCTAAAGACGGCCTTTGGTTGATTTCTTCTTCAGAAATCAAGATATACTTCCATGGTTTAATATCTTCCGTCGAAGCTCGTTCACACCAGATTCTTCCGGCAGCCGCTTTTTGAAGAACTTCTTCGTCCTTCATTTTATTGGCAGCCTTCACTTCACACATAATTTTTTCATTTGCTGTTTCCATGATGATATCTGGAGTGTAGCACGATCCATCTGCACCATACGGAATACTGAACGTAGTTTGTGTTGCACGGAACCACTTCTGCAAAATCTCATCAGATTCCAATTCAACCATCAACTTGCGTTCGGGATCGCTATCAAATTTTTGAACATCATAAAGGCATTTTTCAAATCCGTTAAAGGCCATAGACTTAATTTGGCTTTTTACAAATTTATCGTCCCTGAAATCACGAATTTTTTCACCTTCGTTGATAGTTCCGCTTATGATTTGCAATTTGACATATCCCGGTTCTACACGAGTTTCATACTCCAAATTACCAACAGTTCGGTGAGCCAAAAGTTGTTTCTTCACTATTTCACAAATCCGTCCGAAATAGTTCACAACAATATTAGACGGTTTATTACATTGCAGAAGGATATCTTTGACTTGACAAGCAATATCACTAACAACTTTCGCATTGTTGTCATAATCAATTTCGTCAATTTCAGCCATTTCAAGCATCAAATGATACATGAAATCTTTTTCATCAAAGACATCACCTCTTTCTTCGACCTTTAAGATATAAGAAGAAGCCTGCTTTGACAACACCGTTCGGACCATCAATTTATTGTCCACAGGTTGCAACTTCTTTATTTCTGTACCATCAATGGTAAAATTGTCAAGATTGCATGTTACAGCAAATTTTGGAGTCAATGTAATTCGAGGAATATCAATCGTCACATGTTTTACAATTTCAACGCCTTGTTCCGCGACATTTTCAGATACACCTTGTTCAGCCAAAGAATCTTTTGTCGTTTGCACGTATACAGGATTATTCAGGTTTGGCTTTAAGCCTTTGCCAGCATCCTCATTCATTTGGGTAAGAATCTTACCTGCCGCAACTTCAGGCGTATTTACAGAACTCGGTTGAGGAACGTTTATTGACGGAGCAGAATCTTCCGTAGCAGGAGCACCAGCCGAAACCGGAGCAACCAGCTTTTCTGTTTTGGGTTTCATCGTTATCTGCACTTTACGCGGAACGCCACTACCGGCTTCGCCAGGAGTTCCTGCACCAAGGTCAATCTTTTCTAGAAGGCCCATTTCTTTAATTGCTTGTTCAATAACTTTATCGAAGTTATCATGCGAAACAACGACCACCTGGTCGACATCCTTATCTCCGACACGCTTGCCATAAGGCAAACGAAGCCCTCGACCAATGGACTGCATAATCAAATGCAACTCATTCGCAGCACGCAAAGGAACAATCGTATAAAGATTCGTGACATCCCACCCTTCTCCCAATTTGTTGCAATGAATCACAATTTCATACGGATTCAAAGGGTGTTCAAGCAATAACAGCTTTTTAATTTCTTCGTCACTTGAAGAACTATCTATGCGCAATACCTTATCTTTGTATTTGCCATCACAAAAATCTTTCGACTGCGTGTATTCTTCAATCTGCTTAGCATGGGCGATATCTTTAGAGATTACAAATATAAACGGTTTAACATTTTGTTTCAAGCCATGATTAAACTCATAATCCTTCAAAGCAACCTTTTTGTTTGAATGAATTAAATCAGCTTCTTTAAGTTTTAAATGTTCCAATTCCTCTGGCGTGAAATTAGCGGGATTGAAATTGCTACGATACGCTACTGCAGGAATCTTGACAAAGCCATCATGCATCGCTTGCGGTAAACCATAGGAATATAGGATATTCCTAGTTTGATTAGTTGGAGTAGCCGTCAGTTCCAAGCCGAGAACAGGATGAAGTTCATCTATGGCGCTATATCCGGCTTTCGCCCTATAATGATGGGCTTCATCCATAATCACTACCAAATCTTCTTTTTTCAAAAGAATATTGAAGTAACTATCACCCAAAAATTCTGAAATTCGACGAACTCGGGGAAGAGCTGCAGCGGCATCCGATTTATCTAAATGATTTTCTTTTGCACTTTGCTTTTCCGTCAATTTGGCAATATTGAAAATATTTACTGTAATAGGAGTTACATCATCAAGAACATCAGTCCCCGCAGCAACGCTATTATAGTTTTCCCCTGTAATAATTCGATGCGACGGCCATCCCAAAGGATCCAACCCACGAAAAACATATTTTTTATTGTCAAAACCAGAAGTAAAATCAGCAATAAGTTTTTCGTAAATCGTGGTATTTGGAGCAACAATCAAATAATTTTTCAAACCAAACTTTTTATATAAGTAGGCAATGAAAGCTCCCATCAAACGTGTTTTACCCACGCCTGTAGCCATGTCAAATGTCATGGAACTAAAACCATGATCAAAATCGGACATAGGAGTCAAACTAGCAGACTGTTGATATTGTTGAACGATGTTCAATTGTTCTGCAATATCGGCATCTTTTTTCAAAAGATTGGCTTCTGCAAATTTTTCTACAACAGCAGAGAGGTGTTCGAGAGCTACCTTCTGCGGCTTGCGAAGGCTTAAACACTTAGAAATACTATCAACAAGCTTCATTTTAGATGCTCCTACAAATTCAAAGAAGGTTCCGATTCAATTTCCGACATAGGCAAATTCTTAACATTAAGGCTATAATCATCATGGCCCCATTCGCACTTGTCAAGAATCTCTTTTGGAATTTTAGAAATAGTGATATTTTCACAATCTGCCGGAACAGCATCAAATGCTTTACAAAGAATACTTAAATGACGATTACCCAATTTTTGACTAATGGAACGAATATGCTCTGCAGTCATAAAGTTCGTCGTCACATAAATAAACGCATTTTCAGTGCTTTGTCCATGGATAAAGTATTCATCTTGGCTTGGTGCATATTCAAAGCCCATAATTTTGCATACAGCTTCGGCAAGCTTAGCAGCATCAAAATGATTGCGATCAATTACATCTATTCCATATTCATCTTTTTTGATGAGTGACGGAGCCAATTCATAGAAACGGAAACCGCCACCACCTTGCCAGCCAGTAGACTTGCTAATTCCACTTTGATCGGTCCCATCAACCACGTTTTTTAATCTTGACATCGCATGGGTTTCGCAATGGTCACCTAATTCAATGCCAATCCATCGACGATTCATCTTATGAGCAACGGCGGCCGTTGTCCCCGACCCCAAAAAAGAGTCCAAAACCAAATCACCTGGATTTGTTGCTATAGAAATAATCATTTCTAATAGTTTTTCTGGTTTCTTTCCATTATTTAGCTTTACACCACCTTCTGAAGCAATACCTTGCCACAAATCTTCAAATATTATATTACTTGCACCTTCTAACTTAGTCAAAGTTTTATTTTCATCATCAACAGACACATAATTGTTTAAATAGCTAACTTTATTACCCTTGTATAAAAAATAGCGTGAACGTTTTCCAGCATCCCTACCTCTGGTCGGGATATATTCATACACAAACAAATCATCGTTGTTTATAAAATCCGCCGTCTGTTCTTTTAATTTTTTTCCAATTCCTCCACTTAAAGCCGTAAGCCTAAAAATCTCGTTCCGATTGTCATAAAAATCAACAGCAGTCATTGTCGCTACCGGCAGCCTAATAATTTCAAAAGCCCCTTTAGGTATTCTATAATACGTCATTCCATCTATTTCTTTAATCAATTCCATCTTGCTATAATCAATATTCCGCAAAACTTGATTGTAATTCTTCGCAGTTTTTGATTTGGAATCAATTTTTTCCACGGCTGTTTTAAGGAAATTAAACGTTACTTTTGTAGCGGATTTCGAATAAACCAAAATGTATTCACTGCAGTCAAAGAACATTGCATCGTTTGCTGTGAGTCCGCCTTGACTCTTTACTTTACATGTAATCATTGTTTGGAAATTTTCTCTACCGAAAACTTCATCACATAAAACTTTCAAATAAGCACATTCATTATTATCAATTTGAACAAACAATATTCCTTCATCTGAAAGCAATTTTTTTAACAAATCCAATCTTGCCTTCATAAGATTCAACCATATTGAATGTTCCTTATTGTCATCATAATGTTCAAACGCAGCACCTGTATTATACGGAGGATCAATATACACACACTTCACTTGTCCGGCAAACTTACTTTCCAATGCTTTTAACGCAAGTAAGTTATCACCATGAATAAGCATATTATCAAAAATATCGCCTTTATGCTTCGTTTTCGCGCAGTAAGACTTTTCGGGCACTTCTAGCAATAAACGCGGTTCCAGTTTTACCGGCTTATTCTTGCCAACCCATGTAAGCTCCAACTTTTGACCAGCCATATTTTCTCCTAATTATTTGAAATTCTGTTTAAAAATTCTTCGAACGTGTAAGCTTGTTGGTTTCTCAAATCCACATGATAAATAATCTTGGTTATATCTTGCGGGAACTGATTATTCACGAACATGTCTTCTGTAATCCTTGGGAAATCGTCTGTCACTTCATAAAAACGAGGATTTTCAATCCAATGGTATTGCTTTTGCCACGAAAGCGAGCCCTCAACAATCCCCTTATCCTTCAATTTATTAACAAGAGCATTAATTTCTATCATAGGAGATTCATATCTAGCGACTTCTTCACCAATAGATAAATCACCTGTGTTTTCGTACTGGAACAAGACTACATAAAGCGGCTTATCCCCTGTTCTTTGCAACTGATGTTGAGATGAAATAACAAGTTCAGGTCGATCCTTTGCATGCAAAGTCGACTTAACTTCTACACTGCAGTTTTCAAGTTCAAAATCATGGACATTACCATCCGGCCCAGGCCAATTTTCCCGAACAGAGTGAATTAAACCCTGACTATTAAGCATCCGCAGCATTTGTACTTCAGCAAGTACTGCATACGGCGAAGTTTCCTTAAACGTATTGCCAAGCAAGTCCGCTAGAATCGTATAACAAATATCGGGATCCGTTGTAAACTTTTCCCTATATTCAGCATCAACAAAGCGAATCATCAAATCAACGAAAATTCCAACCGAAAGCGAGTTTTCAAAGTCGAATTCCTGCGGATTAATTGACAATGTCAAAAACGGGCCAGGCAACAAGCCATTTGACGTTTGCAGTTCAGCACTACGCGCTAAAGAGAACGTTTTTAGTTGACGAATAAACGCCTTCGCTTCATTACGGAAGGCGATTGCAACGCCCATCTGAGTAAAATTTGAAAAAAAGTAGAAGTCACCAGCAAATCGACGAACTATCTTCTGTCGAGTCTGACCAATTTGCATCATCAAATCAGTCAGTACTTCTTTTAAGTTAGCATCCAAAGCATCAGCCATAGTTACATTCCCTCACGATTAAACCAAAAACGATACGGACGGCCAGGCGCACACTTCAAATTATATTCAGGGTGATTCCCTATAAGCCTTTGCAATTCAGCCGGAGTTGAAGGCATCAAATTTTCATTCCATCTAGCATCCGCAGCAAGAACTGCATTTTTTAATTCATCAATAGACAATTGATTCGTGGTACCTCGTAAAATCATTGCGATTTTTTCCAAAAAGGCACGAGCAATTTTTGCTTCCGCATTTTCCATTTCAGCCCAATTTATAGAAGCATAAGCATCTTTACCCGGGAATTGGTAATAACCATACCCATTCTCATTACCGCGACGCACATTGGCATTATATACGGTTTCCGCATTCGGGAATTTGCGGAGCGGGTAAAACTCAAGGAATTTCGCCCTTAAAGCCGCTGTCGTCATGGGGAAGTTAGCTTCCTGAAGAATTCTATTGACTTTCACAAAGACATGAGTTTTGTCAATAGAACGTGGAGGAGGTTCATAACCAACTTCATTTGCAACGAAGTAATCTGGATTGTGTTCTGGCCAATAAACAGATATAGCGATTAAAGGTATTCCCGCCTCGAGTCCTTCTACATTCCCCTGCGGATCAATCACATAGAATTGCAATACAGGCTTCTTATTTGAAGGGATTTTCAAACCAGCAAACGCCTTTGCCATATAACGAGAATCTGATTTGTTGCGGAAACCTTCCGGCAAATCCTTACCTTGAGGCACATTTTCTCGATGATGACTAAAATAATCCTTATAATATTGAGTTGTTTCTTCCAAAACAGTTGTCGGGAAATTAGCATAGAACGAAATGTGAAGTCTGGATTCAGCTTCCAAGACACCATCCTTATGGAATATTCTCGGATTTGCTCCAGAAAGCATAAAATTCCCTATTCGGAAACAAGGCCTATTTTCCGGCACACTATCCAGCACTCCAATAGCTGGTGTACCTAAGACAACATCCCATTCATTTATTAGGCTACTATTAATATCCCTAATTAAAGCATTCAAAACGCGTTTCGTTTTTTCAGGATAGAAATCTCGTAATTCGGTCAATGTCCTAACAACATCTTCTACAGGAACATTCTCCCATAAAGGAATTTTATTATACTGGTACTCTTCCGGATTTCGAACCTTTTCTTGATGTTCCGTAACAAAACGATTAACAATACTATAAGCAGCCAAAACAGAGTCTCTCTGAATAGGCAATGCTTTAGAATGGATTAAAGCTCCCATCGGAGCATCCATTCTTCTGCGACTTTGTTCTCTCCCAGAGAGTTTTCTACCAAATGAATAAACCGTTTGGAAATGGTTCGGATCAGCCGGAGAATAATGATTATCAAAATTTTCTCTAATGCTTGGATGAAGCAATTCTTCAACCTGGGCGATTTTCTTCAATTCCTGTAAATTTGCAGGTTTCATCCAAATTCGCGGTAACATTTCATAACCACGACGATAACCGAACCAACGCCCCATTTGGGTCATCGTATCCACGGGAATCGTTTTGTTCAATCGGTCAAAATAGCTAACAGTAAGCCCCGGAAGCGTTAAACCACGAGAAATTTTGTTACCACCACAAACAATCCAAGCACGATCATCCGTATAACGTTGAACACCATCACCATTATTTGCGTAACGATTTGAATCTTCTCTACCGCTAATACCTGTATTCAACACTACAACCTGGATTTTATCCACGCCTTGAAAATACTCTAAATGAGGCAAAAGAGCTTCCCAACTTGGATAGGGTTCAAATTCCCCATAATTGGGGAAAAGCTGCCTAAAATATTCTTCGGTAAATTCGCCTGTCATATGCACCCACGCTTCATGACAAACATCTATAAAATCGTCTCTCCGTAAGAAATTTCGCAAATATGTTTTTATAGCATCTTTAGCTCCATCCATAACTCCAATCGTATGATGGATGTTTACCAACATTGATGTCCATAAATCGTCTCGTATAGACGAATAAAATTCTTCATTTCCATTATTCTCTATAACAGGAATATCTCTCAAACGGCGTACGCGGCGAGCAGCGGCAGAACAAATAAAATAGCTGATTGCATCCTTCAAGCCAACCCATTCATCACCTTCAACAGATAAATCGTCCGCTATTCTAGCACCATTTTTAACTTTATCAACGAGAACAGCTTCCTCGTCCGAAAAAGTTTGCAAAATAGGCATTCTCGAATTTAGATTATCAGGATCATACCGTCCAAAAATTTCAGCAAGGCCAAAATACTGATTTGATTTGTCTAGTGATTGAATAAAATCAGGATAAATGGAAGTTGCGTTCGGATTTTCATTCAAGATACAAGCATAAGGCGTTGCTGTATAGGCAATATAAGCACAATGTTTAAAATTATACGTGTATTCGACAGCATCATGGGTCTTATCCACGATTTCAATGATGCCACCATTGATTTGACTTCTGTCAGTTGCGATAGACAGAATTGATTTTACCAATAAAATAAATTCTTTTACATTTGGCTTTCTATTGCCAACATTATAGTATCTATAAATTTCACGAACAATTTCTTCCGTCGCACCAGTCAGGTTGCACCAATTTTGATTTCGAAGAAGTGCATCGCGTTGAACAGTAGCCGACCTTGCACCTTCTGCTAAAATATTTTTAGCAAAAATTAATGCAGCATGTTCAGCATTCAATGTTCTAAGATTTTTGAACCATTCAACAACATCTACTAGTCCTGCAAATTGTTCATCTTCAGCAAGACAAGTCAACTTTTCAAGTTCCAAATCAATTTCTGCGTCCTCTAACAAATTGGGATCATTATTAGAATTCGGACTTGCATTATCAGCTTCATCATCGATAATCATAACGCGCATATTCTGATGAACAGCACGACTATCACTCAACCATTGCTTGAAATTTCCAATATTATTAACTTCTTTAATTACCACGCCCCAATAGAGGAAACCATTTGTGTCATTCGCAGGAAGATTTCCATTTCTAATACTTACATCTACCTGACGAGCAAACCTATCCGTTATACCGGCTTTGGCAAAATCTTTGGCAATTCGACTAGCAGTCTGTGTACGAAGTTCAGTGCTATTACTCGTTAAAACAAAGATTGTATTCCAACCTTCATCAAAAGCCTTTAACATCAAGCCGATATAGTTGCGCGTCTTACCCGACTGGACTCGACCAACAACCAAACCATTCGGTCTAGACTTTGGATTATTAGCCTCAACAACAGGATTGCCATTTTCATCAACACCATTATAGGAAATGCCTTGCATAACCTCATTCAAGCGATTGATGGTCTGGCAAACCGACGATTTTGTTCTATCATCATGGATATTGTTGATATAGTTTTCAAAAAAACTCGGACGTTCTTGAGGATTAGGGACAACACCTCTTACTGGCAAACTGACATTTCGCGGCCGAACCCCCCGCTCTATTTGCGCTAGGACATCTAAAAACTCATCTCTAGCAATGTGTATATTAATTAAAGCAACAAGATCGTCATCATAGTAATCTTGAGTAGCAGCTTCAAAAGGCATCAACGCTGCAATAAAGTTTTCTGCTTGACGAAGAAAGTTGAAACCAATAGGAGCGTCAGCCCTACGAGTCGCGTAAGTGATATAATAGGCGAGAGAAAGAATTTCGTCCATAATTTTTCCAATTTTAAACAAAAACACACCTCAGAAGTCGAGCATCCAAGGTATTAATTAAAAAACATTTTTTGGCTTTTGTGCCTAATATTAATTGCACGTTTTATATATACATTTTTTTAGTGTATTTTTTCGCAAATTAACATAAAATCGCTAAAAAAACGCTCGCCACGCCCAATTCACGAGAAAACCCGAGATAACCAAGTCCTCAAACAAGCATTCCCCTACCCCTTCATGAACTCCAAAATCCTTGCACGGTAATCCGGAGCTTCGTCATAGGCGGCATGGCCGTAGTTCTCGTAAACGTAGAGTTTCACCGGCGTGCCGTTTTGCTTTAGCACTTCTGCGATTTCGCGAGAGGCGATTACGCCCAAGACCTGGTCGAGTTCGGCGCCCAAAACAAACGTCGGACATTTGAGCTTTTCAAGTCCCGGGTATGCATCGTATTCAAGGCAGGCCTTTGCCAAAACGCAGAAGCGTGCCATGTCCTGTTCCGTTGCATTCGTGTTCATGCGCATCAGGCTCTTTTTGTACTTGCGGATTGTTTCGGCAGAAAAAACTTTGTCTATAAAATTCGAGCAGAGGGCTTCGATATCGCGAGCTTCGGCGAGGCGTTTCCATTCCGTCATCACCGCGCGAGACATATCGTTCAAGCGGGCAGCACTGCAGCCGAGCGCCAAGCGTTCGACCTTCTGCGGGTATTGTTCAGCAATGATTTGCGAAATCATGCCGCCCTGCGAAATTCCAATGAAGCACGCACGTTCAATGCCCAACGCATCCATCGCTTCAGCAGTGTCAGCAGCCATCTGTTCCATCGGATACGATTCACCGAAATTCTTTTTGCGGTCGAACAGATAAACCGTAAAATCATCTGCAAATATTTTATACGAATCGACTACCATCGAGGCAAGGCCCATCGTACTCTTGAGACTCATCCCCGGTAACAACACGAGCGTACGCGCGCCTGTGCCAAACTTGAGGTAGTCCATTTCAAAATTGTCGGTTTTTACGGTCTGTACGGTATAATCAATCATATTTTAAAGATACTATAATTTTAAGGTCTTCAGATACGCTTTTTGCTCATCGGTAATGCGATAGCTTTCAATCGCCTTCTGTATGGTCTTGTTATGCGTCCATACATCGAGCACGCGTTTTTCAATGAACGGGAGCGTCGCCTCGTACTGCTTTGCAAGTGCCGTCGCAAAGAACCACGCCACCATCATATTGAGGTAATATTCCTCACTGCGAATTTTCGCAACCCATTTCAAAAATTTCGGGTCAAAGTCATCGTCCAAAAAGAACGACATCAAAGTTTCGATACCAAAACGCACCGTGTAGACATCCGTCACGGGAGCACTCATCCAACGTTCAACATCTTTCAAAAGTCGCTTGCGGTTCGCGGCCTTTGCAAAAACTTTCGGGCGCATCTGGTCACACGTTGCCCAGTTATCCACATACGGCAAGAAAGCATCAATGTGCGACACGCAATCATCATAGTCCTTAATCAAGGACAAAATAAACGCATGGATTTGATTTTCGTCGTAATACTTATGCGGAAGCATGGTCAAGAATTTTTCCACGTCAGGGCGGTTTGCAAATTCCTTTGCTATGGCACGCAAGTCAGGAGTGCGCACGCCAATAATCGTCTTTGCATCCGTCGTCGGAATCAGCTTGCTATGGAAAGCTTTGAACTTTAAATCCTGTTTTGCAAAAAGCGCTTTTTGGATTTCATTAACGACATTCATTACTTTATCTCACCTCGCCAAATTAACCTTTTCCATCGGCAGACTCCATGGATAATTCGCCTCCGCGGAATTGGGTTCTTTCACAGGAATCACAACCGCATTAGGATAAGCTCCAAAATCCACACAAATCAAGAACACCGGAAACACAAGGGCAAACAAGACCGCCAATTCCCTATTTCCAGCTTCAAGCTCTTCCCTTTCTTCTTTTTTCGTCTTCCCCGTCCACCAATCGCGTTCATCATCGTGGCTGTGGTCTATTTCTTTCTTTTTTCGATGCACGTACGCGGCACCATAGACAACGTCATCCTTTTTCGCTTCCAAATACATTTCGCTTTCTGCCGTATTTTCAATAGTGCAGGCATCGCTAGCAGAACACACCAATTCGCCATTCCGGTAAATGGAATAATCCCCAGCCCCATCCGAAACAGAAACGCTCATATAAGAAGCACAGCCCACCAGCCAAAACGAAATCACGAACAAAATGCAAAAGAATCTCATACGCCAAACTTCACTCCAACAGAAAAACCATGAACAACTTCTTTCGAGCCATCAAGGATATTTTTCATTTTATAAATTTCTCTGAAATAGCGAGATTCCAGCATAATATGGACTTCATTTTTCAACTTTAATGAAAGTCCCAATTCCACAAAATATCCCGGTGTCACAACGGATTCACTTTCCGTTTTTTCTTCTTTAAGACCATACCTGTTTTCAAACTCTGTTTTGATCTCCGTTGCGACGAGTCCACCATTGATACCGGCACCCAGATACGGGACCACAAAACGACGCCCGAACATATACGCCACAGAAAAAGAAGCGCCCAGCACGGAGCCATGCACGCCTTTGGGTTTTGAGCCCAAGAAGGCAATATTCAAATTTGCCGCCATCTTGATAGATTCCACATTGAACTGCACAAACGGTTCATAATTGTAATCCACAAACTTTATCGGAGCAATCAGCCCTATAGCGCCAAAACCGAAACCACAAATAAATTCTTTTTCCCAGCGATCCATTTCCCGAGCAACATAACTTGCAACAGGAGCAAAGTCCTCCGGTAAATAAGCAATATGTCCATAAGACCAAAGCAACTCACCTTCCGGGCTCCGCTTTTCATAAATGACAGCTACCCCTTTTTCTTTGCGAATCAACTTTATTTGCAGCAAGTAATCGCAATCAGACTTATTGGGGACAACTTCATTGCCTTCAACGGCAACATATTCTTTAGTTAAAGAAACAATTTTTTCAGCATAGTCTTCGTGAACATTTTTCAAATGCACCGGCAATATGTAATACGACGTTTTCGCCCACAAAGGCGCCGCAAGCAGAACTGCAAAAATAAAAGGACAAATAAATTTCATGAAAGCAAAGCACCCAAAAACGCAATCAAACTTGAACTACCGCACAATATTCCGACAATTCAAACGAAGAGCTCCGTAAACATAAGCCGTACCATTACGCGTTTCGCAAGTTTCATCATACGATTCATCGCATGCCTCGACAATCTTCGGAGATGCCATCGAATAGCAGCCCTCTACTGTCGCTTCATTATTATGACACTTAGCGAAGCCCAATTCCAGAGTCAAAGAGTCGCAATTATCCATAGGCAAGCAAAACGACACCTTCGATATATTGTAAGCCATCGGGTAATACCCCTGCATCGTCGTCATATCAATACGGCACAACGTCTTCGAAGTTGCAACGCTCGAAGAACTTTCGGCAAACGGATTTTCCGCAGAAGAAAGCGCCGCTGACGAGCTGAGATTATTACCAGCGCCGGAACCCAAAACATCCGCAGAAGATGAAGACTGCAAAACATTTTCTTGCGGTGATGCAGAATTATCATCACAGCCAAGCATCATGCCACAAGCAAGAACAGATGCGGCACAAATAACATTCCAAGTCGTTTTCTTCATAAGGGATCCTTCTCCACTCTCTTAATTTGTTCTCTACAATATACAAAAAAGCACCCTTAAAAGGGTGCCAGTATATGGACAACATCCTCGATGGGCAGGCTTTCATCTTCCATGCTTCCGAGACCCGCATTCGAACTGTTGATCGATGCGATCAAGGCTTTTCCAAAAGAAGTAGCATTCACGTCAGCTTTCATCACCGAAGTCCCAAACTGATGACCGCACGTGCCACAAGTCATCGCGATATTTTTCGCCCCCGAAAGAGGACTCCCACCACCGCCCGTACAATAGGCAGTTTCGTGACACTTCGGGCATTCCGCCTGAAACATCGGCTTTTCCCACAAGCGAAGCAACCCGCCCAAAAAAGCCACCGGCACATTCCATTCTCCAGAATAAGCTAGCCCAAAACGAATGCAGTCTATATGGCAACGCGCCATCTTATCATCAGCAAAAATGCGCTCCCTGTTACGAATAAATAGAGGCACATTCTCGCGAAGGATGCGTCTACGGCGTTCCTTACGGGCCCTGTAAATATCAGCAATTGCACTTTCTTCCATGTGCAACGCCTGCTGGTCATCGCTGATTGTCGACTTTTCCATAAAACACCTCCGAATCTAGTGTGTTTTTAACGGTATTTGTGAGGTTTTTCTGAACGCATTGTGTCAGCATTTAACAAAATTCCTTCACTAAGGTTCACCAGCCCATCAATCCAAGTATAGTGAATGACATTGTGGACACGAATTAGACTATCGACAGTAGCACGAGGAACTCTCGAAAAATCAAAAGGGCGGCACCCCGACTCAATTCGCTTTTGAAAATAGAGCAATGTATCGCCTTTTCTTTCAAACTTGTCTGTAGTTTCAAATTCAGTGTTTTCCCAACTGGTAAATCCATCAGGGCATTTGCTCGTATACTCCCTCAAGAAATTTTCTCGTTCTCTATTGATTTCAATAATCAACTCTGTGACAAACGTGGATATAAAAAAAAACAACACTCGCCCAAAACCAAAAATTGTTAAGCGTTGATTTCAAATCTTGTCTAATCATTCTACCCACTTTTATATTTCGTCATCCCTCAGCATGTTCGAAGCTGCTGATCTAAAAAGTCTCCTCATGAACGCTTCGTAACCGGGATCGCCTTTCTTTGGAGGAAGAACGATCTTGTTGGGGACAGTTTTGTTGTTCTGCTTCTGATCATTTTCAATTTGTTTTTCTTCCATATTGGACTCCTTTTTAAATAAAAACGCCGTTTTTCCATCATAATCGGCAATTTCACCATTTTCGACGATGCTCCCCCAGGTCCCCTAAAATCAGGCCCCTTCCACGCACGTCGGGCGCATATATACTAATACATGCATAATTATTATCGAAAAACAAAAATAAAAAGTAAACTGATTGGGATATACCGAATAAAAAAAGACGTGCAAGGTTACGAAGCAGCGAAACATTTATATTTCGATATTTCGTAACCGAAGCAGTCTTGCGTATAACGCAAAATTCCCCGGAACTTTAGATTCCGAGGATTAATAATTCAAGTCTCAAAAAGACGACTATGCGACTTTCGCCTTATTAAGCATAGATGCTTCGCATCCTAGCCTCAGCGGCTCGGTCATGCCCGTGCAAGCACGGTCGCGACCCTCGCCTTTTGCAGTTGTCGGCCACAGCCTGCTATCTTACTGCTTCGACGAAGACCTTTTCGCCATCTGCATCAGATTCCTGCAAACCAGCAGTAGAATCCTTCCACACGATAGCGTTCGCTTGCGTCTGGCGCGAGGCGCCCTACCGCAAAGGCTCGGGAAAAAGCCTTCCGGAAACATAAAGAAGTTCGGTTTCTTTTTTACGGGAAATACTTCATGATGTATAAATATAAATAAAGTTATAAATTTTACAATCATCTATATTTTGATACACATTTTTCTACAACGTCTGAGTCTATAAAATTATCCCATCGGCATTCTTGGAAATCACCTTCCATAATGCCATCTATTTTCTCATAAAAAAGTTTATACTCAAAAGACTCAGGATTATTCCTCAAGGCGCTATCAAAACACTTAGGACTTATCATGTCGAAATATTGATATTCATTTCCGTCATAGTAAATGATATTCAATGTTTCACCAACACATTCACGTGGAGGAATTCCTCTTTTTTTAATGGACATTTTTTTTCAGAAAAATAAGACATAACGAGTCTGTAATCCATAGAGTTAATTGAGTATTCTTTACGACATTTGTCCATGAAAAAATTTTCATATTCCTGGGAAGTGTAACTTTCTCCTACACATAATCCGATATCCGGATATCCAATATCCCAAGATGGAAAATTAAGGAACTTATAAATACGAATTTTATTTGAGTCTAATGGGATAAAGCCTATTTTCTTTTGATGATCTTTTTCAAAAAGGATATAAAACCCCTTATCTTTCCACGATATTTCTTCGTCACTAATACGGCCATAAAAATCAACATAATAACCCACACCCGTCGGTGGAACTAACTCCGTTCTATATTCACTTTGCGGAGGGGCTTTTGTCAATTCTTTAGACGGTCCTATGTCACCTGATGCACAAGCAACAAATAGTATAAGAGTCAGGAAATACTTTATAAAGCACAACATGGTTTACCACAATACATCAATAAACATTGGAGCAAAACATCTTCATATGAATATAAAAATATCCCCGGAATTTTAGATTCCGGGGATAAAGTATTTCGGGTCTGGCAGGGAGATTCCCGATCAAGTCGGGAATGACATTCCTGTCAATTACGCTTTTACCGTCGTGAAGCTGAAGGCTTCGCCATCAGCGTCGTTGGCTTCCAAGCCATCGGCTGTAGCAGCCCAGGCAATCTTCACGGCCTGAGTTTCGCCAGCGATGTAGGCTTCATTCTCGGCCACAGCCTGCTTGAAGACGTCACTTGCAGAGAACAGCGTCACTTCGATCTTATCGGTGATGGCGTAGTTCTGGTCCTTACGGCGGTTCTGGATGCGGTTCACGAGTTCGCGAGCCACGCAGGCGCGGCGGAGTTCGTCCGTGATCTTCAAGTCCAGAGCCACAGTGAAGTGCTGGTTGGCTTCCACAGCCATGCCGTCGGCCACGATGCGGTTGAGCATCAGGCAGTCGGCACCGACTTCACCAAATTCGAACTTGATGGTTTCACCATTCTGCAGAGCCTTGATTTCATCGACGCTCAACGAATTCAGCTTGGCGGAAATCACCTTCATGTTCTTCGCGTAATCCGGGCCCTTCGCCTTGATGGCGAGGAAGTTCGGCTTGGCGGAGAGCTGCACGAGCTTGGTTTCGTCTTCGAGGAACTTCATTTCGCGAACGTTGAGTTCTTCGAGGATCAAGTCCTTCATCGTTTCAGCAACATTCTTTTCTTCGTTGCCGTGAGCAACGACCGTCATGCTAGCAATCGGCATACGGTTCTTTACGTTGTTCGTTGCACGGATCACACGGCCCATTTCGACCATGCCACGCACCATGGCGATGCGTTCCACAAGCTTTTCGTCCATCAAGGACTTGTCGGCGCTCGGGAATTCGCAGAGGTGCACGCTCACCGGGGCGTTAGCGTCCACTTCGCGCACGAGAATCTGGTAGATTTCTTCGGCGAGGAGCGGGAGGAACGGAGCGAGAATCTTGGAGAAGTCCACCAGCACCTTGTACATGGTAGCGTAGGCGGCGTTCTTGTCGCCATCGTTTTCGCTCTTCCAGAAACGGCGACGGCTGCGGCGCACGTACCAATTCGTGAGGTCATCCACCGCGGCAATCACAGCGGGCACCACGTTGTACAAGCGGTAAGCCTTCATTTCCACTTCGACCTTGGCGGCGAGATCCTGCAACGTAGCAAGCATCCAGCGGTCAAGTTCATTGTCGCTCTTGACTTCCTGACCCGGCTTCCACGTAAGCTGGCCCTTAGCGGCATCGGCGTTATGGTTAGAGACAAAGAATGCAACGGCGTTCCAGAGCGGGAGCATCACCTGCTTCACGATGCCCTTCACGCCTTCTTCACTGAAGCGGAGGTCTTCAGCCTTCAAAGCGGCGGAGTTAATCATGAACAAGCGAATAGCGTCAGCACCCGTGCGTTCAATAAGGTCGTTCGGGTCCGGGTAGTTGCGCTTGGACTTACTCATCTTGGAACCGTCTTCGGCCAAGATAATACCGTTCACAATAACGTTCTTGAAAGCCGGCTTCTGGAACAAAGCGTTAGAAAGCACGGTCAGCGTGTAGAACCAACCACGAGTCTGGTCAAGGCCTTCGGCGATGAAGTCAGCCGGGAAGCTGCGTTCCACGAGTTCCTTGTTTTCGAATGGGTAATGGCGGCTAGCATACGGCATAGAACCGGATTCAAACCAGCAGTCGAAAACTTCCGGCGTGCGGCGATAGACCTTGCCGTCCTTTTCAATCGTGAGCTTATCGACAAAGTGCTTGTGCAGGTCGTCGAGCTTCACGCCAGTGAGCTGCTGGAGTTCTTCGATGGAACCCACGGCAATCATGTCGCCGTCGTCAGAGAGCCACACCGGAATCGGCGTACCCCAGAAACGGTTACGGGAAAGGTTCCAGTCGCGGGCACCTTCGAGCCACTTGCCAAAGCGTCCGTTCTTGATGTGGTCCGGAACCCAGTTCACGGTCTGGTTGTTTTCGACCATCCATTCCTTCAGAGTCTTGGTGATACCGTCCTTGCTTGTAACAGGAGCGTCAATCTTGAGGAACCAAGTCTTGAGGGCGCGGTAAATCAGAGGAACGCCGGTACGCCAGCAGTGCGGGTAGCTATGCACAATCGTGTCCTGCTTGAACACGCGGCCCTGTTCCTTGAAGAAGCGGATAATTTCCTTGTCGGCTTCCTTCGCACCGAGGCCCTTCCACATCGGGACCTTGTCGGTGAACTTGCCTTCGGTATCGAGCGGGTCGAAAAGGCCGAGGTCGAGTTCAGCGCCCTTCTGGAAGTCTTCTTCACCGAAGGAAGGAGCGGTATGCACGGCGCCAGTACCGTCTTCGGTACTCACGTAGTCGGCGGGGTAAATCTTGTAGTGGCGGGACAGCTGGTCCGGCGTCACGAATGCATCGGAAATGCGGGAAAGCGGCTCGTAGTCCTTGCCCACGAGTTCGGAACCCTTGCAGGTATCAACGATGTTCGGGTTCTTGAAGTAAGCAGCGGTACGGCTTGCGGCAATCCAGTACTTCTTGCCATCCTGTTCCACAAGGTTGTAGTCCATATCCGGGCCAACAACAATGCAGAAATTGGAATAAAGTGTCCACGGGGTCGTCGTCCACACGAGGATGCTCGTGTCCTTGAACTTGGCTTCGTTCGTGTTGAGCGGGAAGATGAGCGTCAGAGACGGGTCCTGACGGTCCTTATAACCCTGGTTCGTTTCGAAGTTCGAAAGCGGAGTAGCGAGAGCGGGGCTGTACGGCTGGATGCGGTAGCCCTGGTAGATGAGGCCCTTGTCGAAGCACTGCTTGAACACCCACCACACAGATTCCATGAAGTTCTTGTCCATGGTCTTGTAGCCCTTGTCGAAGTCGACCCAGCGGCCCATGCGGCGCACAGTCTTCTTCCATTCGCTGGTGTACTTGAGCACCTTGCCGCGGCAAGTTTCGTTGAACTTGTCGACGCCAAGCTTCTGGATTTCGGCAACGCCAGCGAGACCGAGTTCGTTCTGCACGAGAGATTCAATCGGAAGACCGTGGCAGTCCCAACCGAAACCGCGCGGAACCTTCTTGCCCTTCATGGTCCAGTAACGCGGAACGATGTCCTTGATGGTACCGGCAAGCAAGTGACCGTAGTGCGGAAGGCCCGTTGCAAACGGAGGGCCATCATAGAATGTGTACGGTTCGGTTTCCGGACGGCTGTCAAGCGACTTCTTGAAACTATCGTCCTTGTCCCACAATCCGAGCACGCGCTCTTCGATCTGCGGGAAGGTCTCTTCTTTCTTTACTTCACGAAACATGATTGAACCTCAGGGGCAAACACCCCACATTAAATTTTCGGGGGTAAATTTAGAAACTTTTGCGTAAGGCGAGTGAAGCGGGACTGTTTACAGGCCCATTTCCGAGCCTAGCAAAAGACACTCAAAGAGTGTCAAAGGCGAGTGCAGCGGCAAAACAACTAGTTGTTTTGACATTGCCGAGCCGAACTAAATGCGCTCCGAAGGAGCGCCAATTAGCAAATTCCCCCTCTATTATCAAATCAATACAAGAAAATCCAGCCAGCCTGAAGCTTACCACGTTTGTCATTTAACGGGATTTCTTCAGGTGCATATTCGAAATACAATCCCCAAGGATGTTTCTTTTTCCAAAATGCACTGATTCCAATCGTCAACACATTCACACGATGAGCATACCCTGGATAATTTTCTTTCTCATGCGAAGAACCCAAAACATCTATATAGATTCCATAGTTCTTTACTGTAGAACCACCGCTATTAAAAGCCAATCGTTCATAATTGACGTAGGCACCCAAAGAAAATACTTCACCGAGATCAAACATCGCACCGCCGCCAACATTGTACAGAATAAAACCGTCAAAACGTCCCGTCGGATTTTTCACATTAGGTTCATAATTTTCTTTTTGTTCATTGGAATAATAGCCACCCACAAAAGAGACTCCCGCCCCTAAATATGCAGGGCCAATCCATTGCACAACACTCGGGCGCACCCCAATATCCATCGGAATTGAAAATGGAACAGACAAAAACAATCCGCCCTTTTGCCCTGCAAGCGAGTAATCAAACGAAAGCAATTCTACCCTTCCATTGAAAGCCCCACCACCAACAGAGCTTGTTGTATGCGGGGACGAAATTTCTCTATTTTCATCGCCCGCGAAAATTCCACTCGCCTCGATAAAGCGAAATTTTTTCTGATCTGACGAATACTTGAGAACCGCCGCATCGCCCAACATGTTCCCTGACGAGGTCACCGCACACCCCGAAAAAGCCAATGCAGACAAACAAAGAAAAACGGAGCCGACACACCATCTTTTAACAAAAGAAAAGAACATATTACCTCCACAGAGTATTCCAACTTAAACTAATTTACCAAAAATAAATTCACAAAATTCGCAAGAAAATTCGCCCACTGTAAGAAAATTATATATATCTATTAATAAATAGGACGGGAGCAGTGAAGCCACAACTTTCGACTTATGTAAGAAAACCGTTAGTCCTTTTTGGACTATCGAGATTTATTGTAAACCTTGAATTTACAATTTCTTGATAGCTATATTAGCGGCTAATCCATTTGAAAAAATCAAAAACAGAGGTACGAAAATGGCAGTAGAAGACAATTATAAAGTTGGACATGTCGTTATGATAACCCTTTCCGCCGCCATCGGAGGGTTCCTTTTCGGCTTTGACTCATCCGTGATTAACGGAGCCAACGTGGCCCTCAAGGGCTATTTCAACTGTAACGATATGCAGCTTGGTCTTGCGGTTTCTCTCGCATTGATCGGCGCTGCCATCGGTGCATATTTCGCCGGCCGTCTGGCCGATAAGTTCGGACGTGTGCGTTGCATGCTTGCAGCCGCCGTCCTTTTCTTTATCAGTGCAATCGGTTCTGGTCTCCCCTTCACCATCTACGATTTCATCGCTTGGCGTGTCATCGGCGGTATCGGTATCGGTGTGGCATCCATCATCGCCCCGATTTACATTGCCGAAACTTCACCGGCGCATTTGCGCGGACGTCTAGGTTCCATGCAGCAGTTCGCTATCGTTATCGGTATTTTCGTGGCACTGCTTTCGAACTACATCATTGTCCGCATTTCGGGTTCAGCAAGCAACTTGATTATGGGCATTGAATCCTGGAAGGTGATGTTCTGGGTCGAAGCCATCCCGGCATTCCTTTACGGTGTCGCCGCCTGGCAGCTCCCGGAATCCCCGCGTTTCCTCGTGAGCAAGGGTCGCATGGAAGAAGCTCAGAAAGTGCTTTCGATGATTGCATCCGTCGGCATCAAGGAAAAGGCTCAGGAAATCGAAGACTCCTTCAAGACTCACAAGCCGGCCAAGCTTTCTGACCTCCTCGAAACGGTCGCTGGCAAAAAGCGCGTCGCTCCGATTGTCTGGGCAGGCCTCAGTATCGCTATCCTCCAGCAGCTCGTGGGTATTAACGTGATCTTCTACTATGGTTCCATGCTTTGGCAGAGTGTCGGTTTCGGCGAAAGCGATGCATTCCTTACGAGCGTGATTTCCAGTGCCATCAACTTGACCATGACTATCGCTGCTATTCTCCTTATCGATAAGATTGGTCGTAAGCCGCTTTTGCTCATCGGTTCTGCAGGAATGACCGTTACGCTTGGCATTCTCGCGTGCTGCTTCCTCTTCGGTTCCGATGCAAGCGGCAACCTCACAGGCAATAGCGGTATTTTCGCCCTCCTCGCCGCAAACTTCTATGTGGCATTCTTTGCCGCTACTTGGGGTCCGGTGATGTGGGTGATGCTCGGCGAAATGTTCAACAACCGCATTCGTGCCGTGGCAATCGCAATATGCGGCCTTGCCCAGTGGGGTGCAAACTTCCTGGTCAGCTGGTCTTTCCCGGTTCTCGTCGGCAAGGACGGCATCGGCATCGGCCCGACCTACTTGATTTACACGACCTTCGCAGCAATAAGCTTTGTGTTAGTCGCCAAGCTGGTGAACGAAACCAAGGGCAAGAAGCTCGAAGCCATGTAATCACAAGATTTGCTATAAATCAGCCCATCGAAGGTCTCGGATTTTCCGGGACCTTTCCTTATATAACTATTTTAATTTTTATTGGGTATTTAAATTGTTGTTGGATTAGGATTATGAATTACAAAACATTAGCACTCACTTCTGGACTCGCGTTCGGACTCGCAGGCATTGCCATGGCAAACCCCATCAAAACCATTCCTTGGAACGGCCATGTCGGAGCCGTAAGTTTCACTTTCGATGACGCTCTCGAAAACCAAATCGAAAATCTAAAGCCTGTGCTTGACAAACTGCCCGACGTGCACGTCACGTTTTTCCTCACGAGTATGGGGAGCGGCTATAGGCAACAGGCTGACGGTTACGCTGCGCTCGCAAATAGCGGTCACGAAATGGGCAACCATACCGAATCGCATGGGCACCTGACTTCGATTAGCGACAACAGCGAATTGGAAAAAGAAATCATCCAGTTTGCCGAAAACATCGAAAAGACGCTCGCGGACAACGGAGCAAACATACGCGTGATTTCATTTGCCACTCCTTTCTGCGAAAACAATGACAATATCAAAAGTTTCATCGCCAAGCACCACTTTATCAACCGCGACTGCGGTTGGCATGGGCGCAACGAATGGGATACCGAACCGGACTGGTTAAGCCTCAGAGCCAAAATCTGGACGCGCTCAGGCGCCACCGTAGACGAGATGCTTTCGTCGCTCGACACGGCGGCTTTCATCGGCAACTTCGAAGGCGCGAACCCGTGGGACGTTCAAGTGAAAGGCGGTTCCTGGCTCGTCGTCTTAAACCATGGCGTCACTGACGACCAGGGCGACGATTACGCCATCGACCCTGCGGATATCGAAAAGCAATTCAAGCACGCTATCGAAAACAAGCTTTGGGTCGCACCGTTTGGCACCGTAGGTGCCTATTACCGCGCCCACTTTATCGTCGATGCAGCCAAAGAAACCGCAACAGACGACGGCTTTACTGTAGAATGGGAAATTCCTAGCGAGTACATGCCCGCAAGCATTCCGCTCCGCGTAAACATCGACACACAAAGCGTTGGCGAAAATGCAATCGTAGAACAGGGCGGCAAAGCCATCAAGCGCGAAAGCGATGGCAGCTACATTATCGAATTCACAGAAAAAAGCCTCAAGGTTCGAAAGCCCAAAGCCGGCGAAAATCCCAATTCGGAAACGTCACTTCCGGGCGTAGCAAAACGACCGCTTGCAGGTTCCCAAAACTACACAAAGTACACACTCTTCGACTTGAACGGAAATGCTCTTGGGAACGTCAACGGCTTTGAAGTGCCGGCAAAATTCTCCAAAGGCACATACATCATCCGCGCCGAAGCGGCCAGTCAAACGCCTTTAATCAAAAAAGTTCATCGATAGCCTTCTTGACCTAACGAAAATACAAGAAATAACTGGATCCTTCGGGCTTAAGCCCTCAGGATGACAGGCTGGGATGACATCAAAAAAAACCGGGGCTTTCGCCTCGGTTTTTTGCAAATTCGCTTGTAACGTTGCGGATTACTTGACGTTGACGCGGTTCATTTCAGAACCCACGCGAACGATGTAGGAACCCGTAGCCGGAACGTTAACGGTCAAGCTGCTGCTCATCAGCATGCCACCAGCAATTGCCTTGCCCTGCATGTTGTAGACAGCGAACACGCTACCAGCCTTAGCACCATTGATTTCGAGCTTCATGCCGTTTGCACGGACGCTGAAGGTCGGCATCATGGAGACCTTGTAGAGGCTGACCGGCTTGATTTCCACGCCAGTGAGCTTAACCGGATCAATAGCCTGCTTAGAACCATCGAGGAATTCGACAGCCTTGATGGAGATTTCACCAATGCCACCCTTAGCATCCTTGACTTCCCACTTGAGGCCCTTGATAGCCTTGAGGATCTGAGCGCCTTCCGGAGCATTGTTTCTGCTGACCCAGTCAAGAATGGTAATTTCACTCTTGCCACCCAAGCCAACGAAACCGTAATCGCTCGGAGTCATATCATAGGTCACTTCCTTGTAGTCTTCGGTGTTGTCAACATAGACACCCGGTTCAGAACCAGCACCAGCGTTTTCGACCTTCTTTTCTTCGTTTTCGTCAGTAATGGTATTGAGGATAGCCATGCGGATCGGGCCAGTAGACTTAGCCGTCACGCGGATGTACTTAATACCGAGAGCAGAGAAGTCCACACCGCAGCTCTTGTCCTTCTTGCAGTCATCCTTCTTGAAGGAAACAGCGATACCAGCAGACGGATACTTGAGGGTACCAGCAGCGGCAGCTTCCGGAGTCCATTCCGGTTCCGGACCGATTTCCATAGAAGCGCGGGCAATGATAGAACCATCATCCAACTTGTAAAGCGGAGAGTCACCAGAATCCGGGACCATCTTGGTACCGATACCGAGCTTGTCGTGGTATGCACCCCAGTTCCAGAGGCCAGAAACACCAACAGTCGTATCACCAAATGCCAAGTGTTCACCATCGCCTTCCTTGATGGACGGAGCCTTGGACGGATCCGGAGTGAAGGCGGTAAAGCCAGTCATGTTATAGAAGTTCGGCATGTTACCCGTCACGAGGAGGAGGTAGAGCATGTTCAAAGTAGCCGGATAGTACTTTTCACCAGCGACAGAACCTTCACCGCAACCCTGGGCGGTAGTGCAGCTTTCCTTTTCCTTAAGGACCTTGTAAACCGTACCGAGATAGGTTTCAGCTTCCTTGCTATCGATAGAAGACGTTGCAAGGCCGAGACCGCCGGAGAACGTAGAAGAAACAAAGTTACGTTCGTCGCTCTTGTCAGCCATGAAGATGCCACCAGTGTACTTATAACCAGAATTTACGCCACTAGCCGTGCGGGTTTCCGGAATGAGCCAGTCCACAATCTTCTTGTTGAAAGCCTGAGCCTTGGTATCACCGTACCAGTAATATGCCCATGCCATACGCCACGGCGTACGGGCTGCGTCATCGTAGAAACCAATGTCATTGGCAACGGCTGCAGACGTCAAAATCGGCTTGTGAGAGTTCCAGTCGCACCAGTCCGGAACAAGACCTGTCTTGGAATCCTGGCAAGCGTTCAAGTCCGTATAAGCCTGAGAGATGACGCTAGACCAAGAACCACCGGCAACGTCCTGGAAAAGCTGGAAGTTGGCTGTCGTTGTATAGCTCGGGTTGAAACCGTCGTTCCACTGGTTACCCGGCTTAATCTTGTTGCTGCCGATATCGTTAGAAGCAATCCAGGTAATGAGGGACTTACCGGCAGTGAGGTAAGAAGCATCATTCCACTGCTTAGAAGCCATCACGAGAGCGAGAGCGGCATCGAAGTCAGCGTCAGATGCAGTACCTGTACCGCCACTGCATCCGATACGCCAGTTCATACCACCATTGGCACCAACACTGTTGCTTGTCCAAGTCTTATAAAGATTTTTGAAAACTTCCTGATCATCCATATAGACGGTAATCAACATACCGTAAGCAATAGCTTCAGAAACGGTAGAGCAAGTTCCTTCCGGAGCGAGCACATAACCATTGCTAGCCTGGTACCAAGCCTGTTTCCACTTTGCATAGTGGGACTTGATCATGTCCGTATCGGCGTATTCAATAATCTTGCCGTGCGGATACTTCGTGTTCTGCGGAAACGGGAAGTTTCCTGCAGCAGATGCTGTCACTGCAGTTGCGGCTGCGAGGCCCAGCATAACTTTTACCAAATTCTTCATATGAATTCCTTTAAAAAAAAGATTTCACCCATCCAAGCTAAAAGATAGTTTGATACTATATAAAAAATCAACCCTTCTTTTGTAAAAGGATTGACATAATGCGTAAAATCACACAAAAAGTGTTCTTAAAGTGTTCCTATACATCAACTTACGTTAACTTTTCTTTGCATTAAGGAGCTCATCGTCCCGAGAACCTTCGCCGCGACGAACGGTTTCTCCAAATGAGCATCCATTCCCGAAGCCATCGACTTCTGACGGTCTTCTTCAAAAGCATTCGCAGAAAGCGCGACAATAGGTAACTTTGAACTCGGATAAAGCTTACGGATAGCCATCGCTGCCTCATATCCATCCATCACAGGCATCTGCACATCCATCAAAATGCAGTCGTAATAACCCGCCGGTTGCTCGCTAACTTTCGTCACCGCCTCTAACCCATTTTCGGCACATTCGACAACCATTTCGGCATCATGCAAAAAATCCTGCGCGACTTCACGGTTGAACTCGTTATCTTCAACGAGCAATACACGCTTGCCCTTTAAAAATTCGGCATTTTCAAGCGAACACGTCTCTACATTTTCCAGGGAAACATCGCTTTCGCTTACAATTTTGAACTGTGTGCGCACATGGACTGTTGTTCCCAAGCCAATTTCACTCTGGACATCTATTTCACCTCCCATCATATCGACAAGGCGCTTTACAATAGACATGCCCAGCCCCGTTCCCGGCACTCCGCTTTGGGTCGAAGACTGTTCACGGGCAAATTCATCGTAGATATGTTCCAAAAATTCCTTGGACATGCCAAGACCGTTATCACTTATTTCAAAGTTGAATACCGCAAATCCACTAACACGGCACGGGAGTTCTTCAACGGTAAAAACGACACGCCCACCAAACGTCGTAAACTTTTGCGCATTCGAAATAATATTGTACAGGATTTGGCGCAGGCTATTCACATTGGCGACGACAAAGTTATTCTTGATTGTCGAAAAGTCCCTGACAAACGAGATATTCTTATGCTTCATCATGGGTTCACAGGCATCGCAAAGTTCGTCCATGCAGGAGGTAAGATTCACCATACGTTCCTTGAGCGACACTTGCCCGGACTCTATTTTCGCCATGTCTAGCACTTCTTCAATCAGTTGTAGCAAGAAACCGCCCGACAGGCGAATTTTCCGCAAGGCATCCTGGACATCTACCTGGTTTTGAAGGTGGCGCTCGGCACGGTCCGCATAACCGATAATCGCATTCATCGGTGTACGGATATCGTGACTCATGTTGAGGAGGAACTTAGATTTTGCCTCTTTAGCCTCAGCAGCATAGGCATTCGCCTCACGCAACTTGAAGTCCAGTTCATCTTGGCGATTTTTTAACCGACGTCTAAAAGCAATCCAGACAAGCGAGCTAAGCAACATCAATCCAAGAATCCCAAAGACAGCCCCGAACACAACCATAATCTGAGAATACTGGCGCTCCACCCCAGAGTAATTAGGCATCCGGAATCCGGCATACTTGATGACTTTCGCACGAACAGTCTTTGGAGAAATCGCCAGTATGCTCTTCGTCAAGACAGAAGCCAGTTCACGAGGGACATCTCTTGGAACGGCAATGCGCAAGCCAAGCAACAAGCTGTCGTTATGATCAAACAACCGGTCGCGCAAATATTCCGGCGTAAAGACCCACCAATCGTCACCGCCCGCCATGTCATACGTTGCATCAAGAACTATCTGCAACTTCTTGAATTTAACGCTATTATCGCCATCGTTTTCTGACGGTTTAACAAATTCATACTTCAAGCCGTATTGCCCTGCAATTTCAGCAAAGAGATCCATCAAGACGCCTCTTGCGACATCACCATCCATATAGGCGTACGGGAATTTTGCATCTTGAACAGTAACCTTCAAAAACTTGTTAGATTGTTTCAAAGCCTTCAGAAACAACCGTTCGCGTTCGCTAAGCACCGATGAATTATTTTGTTCTTTATCAAAATGTTTAAGATAAAGTTGGTTTCTCCAGCTTGGGTTTTCATCATCCATTTGACCAATCGCATAATTGATTTCGTCAAGCAAACCCTTATCGGACTTGCGGACGAGAATGCAATCATCATTGGGTCCGACAGGCAAAGAGCAGGTAAACAACGCCCCTAGATTTTCAGTCTTTTGATTCGATGTTACAAGGTCAATATCGCTACTTTCGAGCATCTTGAGCATGTCGTTCCAAGTCTTATCGTAGCCGACAAATTCAAAATTCAAATCGGCATAGCGCGACATCAAGCGGAGCAGCTCGTATACGTAGCCGCCCTTTTCACCCTTTGGAGAAATTTCATGATAGCCGGAATTAGCGAAAAAGCCCACTTTAACGGTCTGTGGACTCGCAAAGATCTGCCCCCCAACCAGCAGAAAAAACAATACACTTAAGAGCGTTACGCGCATAAGCAAACATCCAGCCAAATTTTATTATAATTATATTACAATATATATACAATTTTTATAAAAATGGCAATATTGAACATATTAGCACAAAAAGAGCGTTGTGACGGCAAGCAACTTTTTCAACGAAGTTACAATTTTCTTACACTTGATTTTCAAAATTATATACATTTATTACGTATTGTATTTGGGTTTCAAAGGATTGCGTTATGGATGTGAAACGCCCTCTTATACTGATTGTTGACGATGTGGCCATGAACAGGGCACTGTTATCGGACGTACTCAGTGACAAATACAACATTATCGAAGCTGAAAACGGCAACGAAGCGTTGCTGATCCTCCGAGAAAAGACCTCCGAAATTTCACTCGTGCTCCTCGACATGGTGATGCCCGAAAAAGACGGCATGGAAGTGCTAGCCATCATGAACAAGAACGGTTGGATTAACGAAATCCCGGTCATCATGATCTCTGGCGAAACCGCACATGCGCTTATCGAAGGCGCCTACATGCTCGGCGTGACCGATTTTATCGGACGACCGTTCGACGAGATGGTCCTCAAGAACCGTGTAAACAACACCATCCGCCTCTACCAAAAGCAAAAGAACCTTTCGGACCTCGTCTTAAACCAGATTTACGAAAAGACTCGCAACAACAGCATGATGGTGACTATGCTGAGCCACATTGTGGAATTCCGCAATGGCGAAAGCGGCATGCACGTGCTGCACATCAACACCATCACCGAAATGCTCTTGCGCGAACTATTGCACCGTTCGAACAAGTACCAAATCAATAAAAACGATATCGGGATTATCTGCACGGCATCTTCCATGCACGATATTGGAAAGATTACGATTCCCGACGAGATTTTGAACAAGCCCGGCAAACTCACGCCCGAAGAGTTCAACATCATGAAGGCGCACACCGTCAACTGTGCCCAGATGCTCAACGCGGTCCCGGTCGGGAAAGACGAACCGTTGATGAAATACGCCTACGAGATTTGCCGCTGGCACCATGAACGCTATGACGGCCGCGGATACCCAGACGGTCTCAAGGGTGACGAAATCCCTATAGCCGCACAAATCGTCTCCATCGCAGACGTGTACGACGCTCTTACGAGCGAGCGCTGCTACAAGCACGCCTTCACGCACGAAAAAGCACTCGAGATGATCCACAACAACGAATGCGGCGTATTCAACCCCATCCTGATTGAATGCCTCGACGCCATCGCCGACAGACTTGTGACTGCGCTACAGACGTTCGACTGGAGTAAGCAAGCGGACAAGGACTTTTACTACATCGCTGATGCGATGATGAACGACCAAAATCATCCGATTTACAATCAGGCGTTCAGGCAGTTAATTGACGAACGCAAGAAATGCCACTTCTTTGAATACTCACTGAACGGGATTCTTTTCGAATACACGTTCACCCCGTCGGTCATAAAGCTTTCTTCAAAGGCATCACAAAAGCTTGGATTACCAAGAACAATTATCGACGAATACAAGCCAAACGAAGAAGCCAAAGACGTCGCAGAAAACCTCGAAAAGATCAGGAAGATTATACGACGCAAATCGACACCCAAAGATAAGCCAATCCTTATCAAGCAAACATTCAACATAGACGGTCAAAGCACCCCCTGCAATGTCAAGGCGCTTCAGATTTGGACTAAAGGCGCGAATGATGTTCCGGTCTTATCTGCCGTTTATGGACACATCGATATTTCAAAACAAGGTTAGGATAAATTTATGACACTCTCTGAATTTTACAGCTCTCTCGGTGAATCATTGGACGAAGTTCTTGAAAGACTCCGCATGGAATCTCGCGTTGCAAAGTATTTGGGACTTTTTTTGAACGATCCGAGCTTTAATGAACTCAAGACAGCCTTTGCCGGAAACAACGCCAAGACGGCATTCCGCGCAGCACACACGCTCAAAGGCGTTGCCGCCAATCTCGGACTGAACAAGCTCTCCGCATCGAGTAGCGCACTCACCGAAGACCTGCGTCCGGAAGCATTTACCGCCAATTCTCAGGCACTCCTCGAAAAAGTCGAAGCAGACTACGTTGCAGCAGTGGCTGGAATCAAGCAATTGACCTAATTACTCAGCTTCACTGGATCCTTCCGCTTTCAGCGTCAGGATGACGGAGTAGCTATTTCTTGAGATACTTCTTCAACGCGTCTTCGAGTTGGGCGATGACGATGGGCTTTGCCAAGTGACCATCCATGCCCGCTTCGAATGACTTGCGACGGTCTTCATCAAACGCATTTGCCGAAAGGGCAATAATCGGAATTCGCTTGTCCGGGAACATCTGGCGAATAGTACGCGTCGCCTCAAAGCCGTCCATTACCGGCATCTGGATATCCATCAAAATGCAGTCGTAGTAGTCGGGACCTTTTTCTTTTAAGCGTTCCACTGCGATGGAACCATCTTCTGCCGATTCCACGACAACACCAGCACTTTCCAAGATATCTTTGGAAATTTCGAGATTCAGCTCGTTATCTTCGACGACTAGAACCTTAAAGCCCTCGAACGAAACCGCTTCCTGCTCGGAATGCGCAAAGCGCACCTGTTCAACGTCTTCGGGATGTTCCTGAATGCGCATCGGGATACGGATAGTAAACTTGGACCCTTCCCCTACCTTGCTATCCACTTCGATGGAGCCTTCCATCATATCGATAATGCGCTTGGTAATTGCAAGTCCAAGACCTGTTCCCTGCTGCTTACTGACTGTAGATGTCCGCTCACGGGAGAATTCATCAAAAAGGTGCTGCTGGTATTCGGCACTCATGCCGATTCCCGTATCCTTGATGACAATCTGGTACAGTCCATAGCCTACCCGTTCCGACGGAATCTGGGATATATCCACCGTCACAGAACCGCCCGAAGGCGTGTACTTCACCGCATTCGAGACGACGTTGATGACTACCTGATTCAAACGCAAGAAGTCGACATAAACATATCGATTCTGGATATCATGTTGCGCAAAATCAAAGTGAACGTTTTTCTTTTCGGCAAGGGAACGGAGCATCGGCACATAATCTTCGCTATTTTCACCCAAATTCACCGGATTCAAATCCAGTTCCACCTTGCCACTTTCAATGCGAGACATGTCCAGCACATCGTTGATTAAGGACAAAAGATGTTCACTCGAAAGTTTAGACTTATTGAGGCAATCAAGCGCTTTAGCCTTGTCATCGATATTCTTGACCGCCATGTCGGTAAAGCCAATCATCGCATTCAGCGGCGTGCGAATGTCATGCGACATGTTGAAGAGGAAGGCGCTCTTAGCCTTGTTCGCAAGTTCCGCCTTTTCGAGATTCGCCATTTCGCGTTTTGTCTCGGCATCGACGCTATGGAAACCCGCAATCACATGGTTCTTGAAGTTTTCGTCCTTGACGAATTTAATTTGGTAGTAAATATCTTCGCCACCGACCTGCAACCTGAAGTTGACAAAGTACATGTGTTCCCGTTCCACCATGTCGAGAACTTTTGCAGGTTCTGTCGCAGCGCAGAACGATTCGCGATCGCTCGGGTGGACTACCGTATCGACAAGCACTTCCAGACGTTTGCCGAAATTGTTGATTTTGGACCAACCCGGTACCATCTCATCAAACATCGGGTCAAAGCGATAGTGCACCTCGGATAGCGTTTCATAATCCACGTACACCACGCAGCCAAAGTCATCGGACAAACCCGAAATCACAGCCATGTCGCGGTTAGCAATCGCCTTGCGTTCCGCCTTGGCGGATTCCTCTTCATCGACGTTTTCAAGCGTCACGACAATGTGGTTTTCGGAATCTGGAGTTCGAGTCGCCTTCAAGCGGTAATAAACCAGGCGCCCGTCAAACGAAAAACGGAAAGAGACCGAGACGGCGCGATCATTTTCGAGATCGCGAAGCAGTTTTTCCTTGTCGATAAATTCCTGAACAGCCTCCCAGTCTTCCCTGTAAACAACCTTTTCCAAAGCCTGTTCAAAGCCCGCAAAAAAATCACTACAGTTCTTGGCATCGAGAGTCTTCACGACACCTTGGGCGTTAAACTCAATGAACGAATTGTCATTGATATCGACGTAATAAATATTGTCGAAACCATCGCCAAGCGTGTTTGCAATATCGGAATACTGGTCTAGTTCACGCAAGTGCATCTTGAACTCAATCTGTTCGGTCACGTCGGTGCAACAGCCTTCAAGGCGCACCCCCCGCTTGTACTCGTCATTGCGCTTGCCGTGGTTTTGCAAGAATATGACCCCGCGAGACTGGTGGTTCCAGGCGTATTCCAGTTCGGACATTTCACCACGATTCATCTGCTCTACAAATTCGGCATACGCCTCATAATACGAGAGGTCTACGTTATTGCACCACAAGTTGTAGAGGTCTTCGGGGAGCGTTTCTTCGGGGAATCCAAGAATTTGGAGAAGAGCCTTGTCGGCATACATTCGTGGAGGGCGACCTTCATCTACTTCGATGACCCACAAGCCGACGCCTGCACTAGACAGAATCGCATGAGTCAAGTCTGACGATTCAAGACAGTCCATGATTTAGTATCTCCTCCGACAAGAATATCCCTTCCAACGGGCGTCTCCAGTCGCCCATGGATATAAAATACACTTATTTTTTGGACTTGTTTGAGAAAAGACGAATAAAGTCTTGGATTTAAGCCTTCGCTTTCGCTTTTTTACGGCGCCAGATTTTAAATTCCATGTAAAGTGTACTAACCGTATAGATAAAGAGGAGCAAAAGGATGGTATTCTTCGGACGGTTCAGGTTGCAAATGCCCCATGCAAACGTAATGATGGGCAGATGAATCAAGTACGGGTAGAAAGACGCACGGCCAACACGACGCACAAGCGGGATGCAGAAAAACCTTGCCAAGAAGCCCTTGCCCGAAAGCAGACTCACCACAAACATACCGTAAATGAAAATCGGAAGGCTATGGTGGATGAAGTAATTATAGCCAGGGTTCGCATCCGGGCGCATGAGGAAGAGGCTTCCGTAAAGTGTGAGGAGCAAAAGCGCCTGAGCCACACCGCTCACATAATCTTTCTTGAAAACGTCAAAGACGCCCTCATTGTAAAGGCGATAAAGCACCATGCCAAACAAGTATTCAAAAACGCGCACCGGTGCAAACATGTGGAAAAAGCGGTATTTGGCATCGAAACCATTAAACCATAAATTGCCCGAATTGCCATACACGACCGCCCAAAGGATTCCCGGAACGAACACTCCGCCAAAGAGAATCCAAAGTGTACGGCGGTTCTGCTTGATAAGCCAGCGGCTAAACCACGGCGTAATTGCATAGCAAAGGAAAAAGCTCGTCAAGGACCAGGACGGTTCATTCAACTTCATACCAAGATCGGGGACAATCGACCACGTGAGCGTGAGGTGCATGATGAGGCTCCGCCACGGGTGGAACATCTTAGCTAATCCCGCCGAAGCGCAATCGCCAATTTCAGAAAACGCAGGCAGATGCGTGTAGCCGCTCATCTTGAAGACAACCAACACAAACATGAGGAGCGTCATAAAGAAGTGCAAGCGGTAAAGCTTTGCAATGCGGCTGAACATGAACGGGATGACCGGGATACTGCGGTCCGGGTCGCTGTACTTGCTTGCGAAAAGGAAACCGGCCAGCACATAGAAAATCCCCGCAGCAAAAGCTGGTGCCGAAATGATGGGCATTACCCACTTGCAATCGGACATGTACACAAGGGCATTGGAACTGCCCAAATGGAGCATGACAATGTTTAAGCTTGCGAGGAGACGGAGACCGTCTATAGCGGGGAAGTAATTTGCTGGTTTCGGCATTTCGAGGAAAATTTAGAAAAACATGGTGATTTTGCGCAAATGGAAGGGGTATTTTGATTTTTCACGGGTCAAAACGCTCTTTTTCGCTACATTTTTCTTAAATTAAAGAAGTACAACCACTTAAGAAAGAGAAAATAAATATTGGTGTTTCGACCATGAGCAACGAACGCGCAAAAATTTTGATTGTCGATGATGACGCCATGAACAGAGTCGTACTTTCGGACCTGCTCTCTGACGAATATGATATCATCGAAGCAAAAGACGGTGACGAGGCCATCGGGATTCTTGAAACAACGGCAAAAGACATTACGCTCGTCTTGCTAGACATGATTATGCCAGGACGAGACGGTCTCCAAGTTCTTGAAGTCATGAACGAAAAAGGGTGGATCAAGGGAACCCCGGTCGTGATGATTTCAGCAGAGACCTCCACCCCTCAAGTGGAAAAAGCTTTTTCGCTCGGCGTGACCGACTTTATCTACCGTCCGTTCGACCAGATGGTCGTGCAGACGCGAGTTCGCAATACAATCAATCTTTATGTGAAGCAGATGCAGCTTTCGGAACTTGTGGCTGACAAGATTTACGAAAGGACGCGAAACAGCGACATGCTGATTTCCATCTTGAGCCACATTGTGGAATTCCGTAACGGAGAAAGCGGCCAGCACGTTCTGCACATCAAAAAGATTACAGACATTCTTTTACGCGCATTGCTCAAGCGCACCCAGGATTACAAGATTACCGAAGAAGAAATCGGCACTATCGCTACAGCATCTTCGATGCACGATATCGGTAAGATTACGATTCCCGACGAGATTTTGAACAAGCCCGACAAGCTCACAAAAGAAGAATTCGACATCATGAAGCAACACTCCATGAACGGTGCCAAGATGCTCGATGCCATCCAGTTCTTCAAGAACGAGCCGTTGATGAAATTCGCCTACGACATTTGCCGTTGGCACCACGAGCGCTGGGACGGACGCGGTTACCCCGACGGTCTCAAAGGGAACGAAATCCCCATCAGCGCCCAAGTCGTCTCCGTTGCCGACGTATACGATGCCCTTACCAGCGAACGCTGCTACAAGAAGGCGTTCAGCCATGAGAAGGCTCTCGAAATGATCCGCAACAACGAGTGCGGCGTATTCAACCCTTTGCTTTTGGAATGTCTCGGAGATGTCGCTGACACATTGCCCAAGGAATTGAACGACCAACGCACAAGCAAACTCAGCGATGCCGATTTTGCCAAGATCGCACGTTCGATTTTCGAAAGCACCGAAGAAAGTTCAGACAACATTATTTACGAGCAGTATCGGAACGAACGCCGGAAGAGCCAATTCTTTGCCACGCTGCATCGTGGCGTTACATTCGAATACACTTACGAGCCCTCCATGCTGAAACTCGAGGCCAAGAATGCAAAATCCTTGAGTTTCCCCAAGACTATGATTGAGCCAGAAAACAATAGCGAATTCTGGAACATCTTTGGGCGCGAGAACTGGGATGAATTTGCAAAGCTTTTGCACGATCCGCAGCTGAACAACGACTCGTTCACGTTCAATAGCGAGATGCGAGTCAAAGGCGAAAAGCGTCCGTGCAAGATTAAAGTCCAACAGTGTTGGAACAGGCGCGATCCGGAGAATCCGGAGCTCATTTCCGTCTACGGATGCGTGGAATTCTTTAAGTAATGGTGATCCCGGCACAGAGGCCGGAATGACAACGGAGCCGAGCGATGCAGAAATATGCTTGCATGTTTCTATATCCGAGGCGAACAAGTCAAGCCCCGTTAGGGGAATGACATTGTAAAAAGCACGGGCATGACGGTATGCGATAATTTATCCTAAGAATTTACGAAGGACTTTCTTGAGTTTTTCAACGTCAATGGGCTTTGCAATATGCTCGTTCATGCCAGCATCCATAGCAGCTTTGCGGTCTTCTTCAAACGCATTCGCCGTCATCGCTATAATCGGGACTTTCTTGAAGTAATCATCGCGCAAAGACCTGATCTGACGAGCGGCTTCGAGACCGTCCATCACAGGCATTTGCACATCCATCAAAATCACATCATAAGCGCCCGGCTTTGCCATTTTGAGTCTTCCTAAAGCGACACAGCCATCTTCGGCATAATCGACGACAAAGCCCATTTCTTCAAGAACGCTTTGCGCAATTTCACGGTTGAGCTCGTTATCTTCAACAAGAAGGATTTTCTTCCCGGCAAAGTTCGCAGACTCATCGCATTCCACTTTCGCATCGTCTTTCAAAACGCCTATGGCACGAGCCAAGACATCATGCATTTCTGTCAGGAACAGCGGTTTGCTTATAAACGATGTCACACCCGCTTCGCGCGCACTCTTTTCAATGTTTGCACAGTCGTAAGATGCCATGACGATAATCGGATTATCATTCCCCGGAATCATGCGCAGTTGTTCCACAGCGTTGATGCTTTCCATATCGAGCAATCGGTCATCAAGAACGATGACGGAATAGCATTCGTGGCGATCAACAGCTTCTTTTGCACGCAGCACCGCTTCACGGCCATACATTGTCCATTCTGCACGCATTCCCAATCGACGCAAAAGGTTTGTCGCACTGGAGCATGCATTATAATCGCTAGCGACAACGAGAGCGCGGGCATTCTGCAACGCATCGAGATTCGTCAAATCCGCAGAAGTATCCTGGATTTTCAGTTTCAGATGAATGATGAATTCCGTTCCCTGATTAGGGGCGCTCACAACATTTATGGAGCCTCCCATCATATCGACAATTTTCTTGGTAATGGACATGCCAAGCCCAGTCCCTTGCGTCTTGGAAATCGTTGAGGTGCGTTCGCGTTCAAACGGTTGGTACAGGACTTTCAAGAATTCCGGGCTCATGCCGATGCCATCATCCTTGACATGGAACTCGTACGTTCCCGTTTTTTCATCACTAGCGGTCTGACGGACAAACACGTGGATATTACCGCCCACCGGCGTAAACTTGACCGCATTTGAAAGCAGGTTGATCAGCATCTGATGCAAGCGCAGCTTGTCACAAATAACAAGTTCGTTCTCGATATTGAACGTATCCATGTAAAGGTTTTGCTGTTTTTCACTCGCCTGACCTAAAACAATCGTATTCAGGTCATGCATGATTTCGGACAAGTTGCAGTTTACCTCTTCAAGGCGAATCTTGCCCGACTCAATGCGGCTCATATCGAGAATATCATTGATGAGCGAGAGCAAATGCGTACTCGAAACGACAGTCTTGTTCAAATAATTCTTGACCAGCACAGGATCATCCAAATTATTCAGCGCAAGGTTTGTAAAACCGATAATGGCATTCATCGGCGTGCGGATGTCATGCGACATGTTCGAAAGGAACATCGTCTTTGCATTGTTTGCCTTTTCAGCCTGCACAAGAGCCTGTTCCAAAAGCTTCTGCTGTTCCTCAAGTTCCCGCTTCTGTTCCGCAATCTTTGCGTCCAGTTCCATCTTTTGTGCGGTTATATTGTCAATGAACATGAACGCCATAATAAAGGTCACCGGCACGCCATTTCTACGTTCCAGAACAAACGTCGTCACGCGACGCCATTCACCCTTGAGCGCACGGTAGCTGTACTCGCGCTTATCGACATCTGCCAAGTATGAACGCATAAAATCAACGTTCGCCATGTTTTCCCAAGTTTCGCGGAACTCCGGCAAGACCTCCTTGCTGAACTCAAGAATAGCGCTACTGTACTTGATAAAGCCGCCATAAGTTTTACCTTTCTCGTAAACCGCCGATTCACGGATACTGCGGACAGTATCGTCTTCGAGATTCACAAAATAAACGCCAAAATAATCTTCATAAAGCTTGCTATCAACATAGCGGTTTAGAATTTCGGCATCCTTGTCGGCAAAACAAACTACAACAGCACGCGGTGTTTCATTTTGCGAACCGACTTTCACGAACTTTATCTCGCTAAAACGGGTTCCTCCAGTATCGTATTTTCTGTAGTGCGCTATAAACGATTTTTGGCCTTCAAGCAGTTTCTTGATATGTTCAATAGAAGCAAAATCACCAATTCTTTTCTTATCGAGTTCATGGACAAATCCGTTGACATACGCCTTGAACACTTTAGAATAACATTTATCGTGTTGATACAGCTTTCCGTAATTGACTTCAGCATAGTCGCTCACCGTGTAAGGCGTAAACGTATCCGTATCAAGATCGACATAGTAGACTGAGGTGAATTCCGTCGCAAGCACATTGATAATGTCGAAGTTGCGTTCCATGTTGCGTTCGCGCTCTTTACGGGCAAGGACTTCCTTGTGGATATTGGCAACAGCGATAATAATATGATCGTCAGCGGCCTTGGACCAAAGCGCCTTAAGGCGGTAGTATTGAGGCTCGCCATTGACCATAAGCCTGTATTCGGTTGAAAAGGTTTTGTCGCCCTCAAGCTGAGAAAGCAAAAAATCCTTATTCATGACCGAAGTCAACCGTTCAACATCTTGCGGGTAGATAATCTTCTTGATGTCTCTCGTACATTCTTCGAAAAAGTTTTGGCGGCTCATCAGGAGCTTGAGCTTGATATAGCTACTTTCCTGGTTGAACACGTCGTACGAATTGTCATTCAAGTTCACATAGTAAATAATTTCGTACTCAATGCTCAACGCATTTGCAATTTCGGAAAATTCGCGGTTCATCACGTCCGAACGTTTTTCTTCGTCGCGGTCTGCAATGCCAAGCACTACCACAGGCGATTTTTCATCGGAAACCCGGACGAATTTCATCTGGAAATAGCGGCCATCGCGATTCTTGTAGTCCACCTCGAAGTGGCTCTGCCTCGAAAACCTTTCACGAATGCTCTCGATCGACGCTAAAGTCAAAACGCGCTTGGCATCTCCGCTACTTACAATTTCTTTGGCATATTTCTCTAAAGCCTCGGAATAGAGCATCTCGCCGCGAAGCTCTTTTTCAAAAATGCGTGCCGTCTGCGACTTGACATAGGAATGCATTTTTTCCGAATCAAGATCGATGCGGTAAAGTGCATTGAATTCCATGGCAAGGGCCTGGATAACGCGGTAGCCTTCCTCGACCTTCATGCGTTTGCGGATTTCGTCATCGACATTCAAGAAGCAGATGGCCATGTGGTCTTCATCACGGCCACGGGTCACCTGGAGCTTGCAATAGCGTTCCTTGCCTGTTACAATCTCACGCACCACAAACGAGAAACTGCTTTCTTTTTTAAGGCGGCCTCGGACATAAGCTACAGATAGCATATCCTTCAGCACATCGCGGTCATCGGGATGGACATCTTCGGAAATAAACTTCTGGAGAGCGGATACGGCGTTATCGCCATCGCCATACTTTTTTTCAAGGCCCTTTTTGCGATAGTAAACGACATACGAGAAATCCAGCAAATTCACATAATATGCGGAAATGAACTGTTCGTAAAATATTTCCGAGAACAGTTCAGCGTATGCAACCTGATTTTCACTATCACTCATAATCGCTCCCTTTCTGCAATTAATTAAAATACATCAATTTTATGGATTAAGGTACAACAATCCCTATAAAAACCCTATTTTTCGTTTTTTTTGATTTTTCGCACAAAAAAGAACCTTCGAGGGGGTACCTCGAAGGCCTTTGGGTGTAAAAGACTCCCTATGAGGGAGTTATGGATTAGGAATTCTAGTTAGCGGGCGATACGGACCGACTTCACTTCACCATTCTTGACAGAACGGAGCATATAGACGCCCTGGACCTTGATGGCACTCGTGTTCTTGAGCGTTGTCACAGCTTCGTCCATGGAGTAGGCACTCATGCGACCGATACGCACACCGTTCACGTCAAAGACGTAGTAGTCGCTGACTTCCGGATATTCGTAGCGAACCTGGGTCTGGATAGCGATAGGCGGATCATCACTATCGCCCTTTGTGAAGTTGATATAGTCGATATCGAAGTATTGCTTAGTCACATCCAGACGGAGGATATGCTTACCCGCCGGCAGCGTCACTTTTTTCTTCACATCAGAGAATTCATCGAAGCTAGAGCCTGAAACATCGAACTCACCGATAGACTTTCCGTCAATGGAGAGTTTGAAGGAGCCAGAACCATCCGTAGCGACAGATGCCGTAGCCGTGTAGTCGCCCGCTTCTGCGATGTCGACAGAGTATTCCAGCCAGTCACCGGTCGTGTTGTAGCCAACAATGTATCCGGTCGCCTTCTTGTAGATATCGACATCCGCCGCATCGGTCTTGCGGTAATCGGAATCACCGTGGTTTTCTGGGTCACCATCGCTGTAAGACACATTGCTGACGCCATCGGTTTCGCCGACGCCGGTAATGTCAAAGTCTTCGACTTCAATCTTGCCCGGGATTGCCAAAGCAGAGCCCTTGAACGGCTTGCGCGGCACCGGCTCAGGCGGTACATACGGAGCAAAGAGACCCGTATTATCCTTACCGTCTTTGAGATGTTCCTTGAAGTACTGCTTGAGCCAAGTCATTGCCGGACGATCGCTACCATTCTTGATAAGACCGGAGTTTCCGTTCGTGGTCCAAGTGGCGCCGTAAATGTATCCCCAGAGGGTAATGCCTGCGACCTGAGGAGATTCCCAGAATGCGGGAATCTGTTCGGAGTAGCGCTGTTTCTGCTGGTTGTCGTTATCTGTACCGATATCGTATTCGGTAATGAAGAGCGGCATCGGTTCGCCCTTGGCATTCTTGACGCTATTCTGGATTTTGTTCAAAGCACTCTTAAAATCGTTGGCGTTCATATCGGTCAAGTCATGAGCCTGCTGACCATAAGCATCGACCGGAGCACCCTGCTTCACGAGTTTGTTCACGAGGTCGATACCTTCGTTAATCTGCCACCTGAACGTGTTGTAGTCGTTGTAGATAAGGATTGCCTTCGGCCAGCGTTCGCGCGCCATCTTGAATGCAGTTGCCACGAATTCGTAGTTGCCGTTATCGCCACCGAGAGCCGGGATAATGTTGTTGTTTCGGCCATAACCGGAGTGGTAGCTGCCACCCGACTTGATGGCTTCATTCACCACGTCAATCATTTCGAGATCGGGGTAATGAGCGGCAACGGCATCGAACCATGCGGTAATCGCCTTCTTGGTTTCGTCCGTGCTAAGGCCATTGAGCCAGTTCGGGTACTGGGAGCCCCACACAAGAGCGTGGAACTTGAACTTGCCACCATTCTTTTTTGCCCAATTATAGCAAGCATCGCAGCCCGACCAATTGTAACGACCGCGAGTGCCTTCGATGGACGCCCACTTGCATTCGTTTTCGGCGGTAATCTGGTTCCAATAAGTCCCGAAATCGGACTGAACCTGGCCACGAGTTGTAATATTTCCTAGAAACTTTGCACCGCCATCGGCCATGCCGGGGCCTGCAAAGGAACTCGCTGCACCCAATAGGGCAACAGACACAAAACCCTTAATGAATTTTGATTTCATTTTCCAACATCCTCTTTGGTTAGTACTCTAACACTATTATAAACTTATTCTCATTTTCATCAGTTTATTCAAGATTGCGAAAATTTATCATTGCCAAAATGTCGACAAACAGAAGTTTACATTGTACGAGATGGTGACCCCGGCACGGAGGCCGGGGTGACAAAGCACAAAAAAAGAACCTTCGAGGGGAACCTCGAAGGCCTTTGGGTATTTAAGGCTCCCCGTTTGGTTTAGGGGAGTTATGGATTAGGATTCCTTTTAGCGAGAGATACGCACGGACTTCACAGCACCATTCTGGACAGAGCGGAGCATGTAGATGCCGTTGTTCTTGACTTCGTTAGAGCTCTTGAGAATCTGCATGGCTTCGTTCATGGAGTAAGCGTTCATGCGGCCAAGGCGGACACCGTTTGCGTCGAAGACGTCGTAGCTGCCAATTCTCGGAGCCTGATACTGAATCTGCTGTTTGATGGAGATCGGCGGTTCATCGCCACCACCCGGATTGTCAGCAACTTCACCCTTCACAAAGTTGATGTAGTCGATGTCGAAGTACTGCTGAGTCACGTCCATGCGGAGCACGTGCTTACCGGCCGGGAGCGTCACCTTCTTCTTCACGTCGGAGAAGTCGTCGTAGCTTGTGCCAGTGACTTCGAATTCAGCGAGAGACTTGCCATCGAGAGAGAGCGTGAATGCGCCCGTGCCTTCGGTAGCAACAGAAGCGATTGCGGTGTAGTCGCCAGCTTCGGCAATGTTGATGGTGTATTCGTACCAGTCACCCGTAGTGTTGTAGCCGAGAGCAACGCCAGTAGCCTTCTTATAAAGGTCAGCACCGGTATCCTTGCGGTAGTCGGAGTCGCCATGGTTTTCGGAATCGTCGCCATAGGATTCGTTGCTCGTACCGTCTTCGTTCTTGCCCTGGCCCGGCTTATCGAAGTCTTCGATTTCAATCTTGCCCGGAACAGCGAGAGCTTCGCCCTTGAACGGTTCCTGCGGAACAGGGTCAACCGGAGTGAGAACACCTGTATTGAGGCCAGTCGTGTTCACGCCCTTGTTGCTCTTGAGGTACTCCCTCATCCACTTCAAAGCGGCGCGGTCCTGGCCATTCTTGACAATGCCGGAGCAGCCACTCGCAGTGCCGTTACAGTCGAGCCAAGTGCGACCATAAATGTAGCCCCAGATGGTAATGCCGGCAATGTGTTCGTTTTCCATGAAGTGAGAAATCTGTTCGGAGTAGCACTGCTTCTGGATATTGTCGTCGGTAGTTGCAATGTCGTATTCGCTGATGAACATCGGGGTCTGGGTCTTGTCCCAAATTTCCTTGAGCACACTCTTAAGGGTGTTGATGCTCAAGCAGGAGCCGCCACCACCGGTACCACCAGCGCCACCGCCCTGGCTCATCATGTCGTGAGCCTGCAAACCGTATGCGTCAACCGGAGCACCGTTTTTCTTGATGGTCTGGATAAGCTGAATACCCTGATCCTTGTTCCACTGCACCGTGTTATAGTCGTTATAAATGAGGATAGCCTTCGGCCAACGTTCGCGCGCCATCTTGAAGGCGGTCGTTACGAACTGGTAATTGCCACCATTATCGCCACCGAGTGCCGGAATGATGTTGTTGTTCTTGCCATAAGGAGAATGATAGCTGTTGTTGCCCGTACGGATAGCTTCGTTCACCACGTCGATCATTTCGAGATCGGGGTAATGTTCCTTGACCGCATCGAACCAGGCGGTAATCGCCTTCTTCGTTTCGTCTGTGCTAAGGCCATTGAGCCAGTTCGGATACTGGGAGCCCCACACCAAAGCGTGGAACTTGAAGTGCCCCCCGTTCTGCTTTGCCCAGTTATAGGCAGCATCGCAGGCACCCCAGTTGTAACGGCCACGAGTACCTTCGACGGAACCCCACTTACAGCCGTTTTCGGCCGTAGCCTGGTTCCAGAGCGCAGTAAAGTCTGAGCCGACACTATTACTCTGGGTAATGTTACCAATGAACTTGGCCGCGCCATCGGCAAGGCCTGGACCTGCGTAAGAACTTACTGCACCACCCAAAAGTGCAGCAGCCAATAAACCTTTCAAATATTTTGATTTCATTTTCCACATCCTCATAGGTTAAGAGTCCCATACAACCATTATAAACATATCTTTGTTTTTAAAAATCGCCCCAAAAAGTCCAAAATTTATCATTGACAAAATGTCCATAATGGAATTTTTACAAAGCCGAGGTGACATAGTAAAAAAAGGACCTTCGAGGGTGAGCTCGAAGGCCTTTGGGTATTTAAGGCTCCCCCATTCGGGGAAGTTATGGATTAGGATATTTTAACGGGTCACGCGGACGGATTTTACCATGCCGCTCTTGACGGAACGAAGCAGGTAGATTCCCTGGACCTTGATGGCGCTCGTATTCTTGAGGGTCGTCACGGCTTCGTCTACGGAGTAGGCGCTCATGCGGCCGAGACGGACGCCGTTCATGTCAAAGACATCGTAATCGCTGAGAACCGGGTAATTCATGCGGAGGTTCGAGTGGATGGCATCCGGAATTTCTTCTTCGATCGGTTCGGGGTCGGTAGCGTCCTTGCCCTTCACGAAGGTGAAGTAGTCCACGTCAAACCAGGCGCCGGTTACATCCATGCGGAGAACATGTTTGCCTTCCGGGAGAGTCACGTTGGCCTTGACCTTGTTGTAGTCGTCATAATTTTCTTCACCTTCCTTGGCGGCGGGGACAGTAATCTTTTCGGTAAGCGCCTTGCCATCGAGAGAGAGTTGGAAGCTGGAGGTAGAACCTGCGGCAGCCACGGCGGCAAACATCGTGTAGTCGCCCGCTTCCTTCACGTTCACGGTCCATTCGAGCCAGTCGCCTTCGCTGTTGTAGCCCACGATTACGCCGGTCGCCTTCTTGTAAAGGTCAACGCCCGTGTCCTTGCGGTAATCGCTATCGCCGTGGTTTTCGGAATCGTCGCTGTAGGACTGGTTGCTCGTACCGTCTTCGTTGACGCCCACACCCGGAATATCGAAATCTTCGGCTTCGACCTTACCCGGAATGGCAATCGCTTCACCCTTGAACGGAAGCTGCGGTTCGGGTTCAACCGGAGTGAAGGTCACATCGTTCTTGCCCTTGCTCAAGTTCTTGGCGAAGTAGTCTTCGAGCCAGTTCATGGAAGCGCGCTTGCGGCCATCCTTTTCGATAAGGCCGGTGTTTGCAACCCAAGTAGAACCATTGATATAGCCCCAGATGGTAATGCCTGCGACCCAAGGAGTTTCCCACATGAACGGAATCTGGTTTGCGTAATCGTTTTTCTGCTTGGTATCGTCGGCTTCGCCGATATCGTATTCCGAAACGAGGAGCGGGAGGCCCGTCTCGTTATGGATACGGGTCATCTTGCTTTCGAAATCGGACTTGCTCATGCCCTTGCAGTCGTGAGCCTGCTGACCGTAGGCATCGATCGGAGCTCCATTCTTGACGATTGTCTGGATGAGTTCGATACCTTCGTTGATCTGCCAGGAGAGCGTGTTATAGTCGTTATAGATAAGCACAGCCTTCGGCCAGCGTTCGCGGGCCATCTTGAAGGCGTTCGTGATAAAGTCGTACTGGTGCTTGCCATTTACAACGCGGTCACCGCCGAGGGCTTCGATAATGTAGGAGCCGCCGCATTCGGTATCGTCGGTGCTGTGGCCTTCGGCACCTGCAGCAGGCTTGCCGTAACCAGAGTGGTAGTTGTTACCCGCCCAAATAGCTTCGTTCACCACGTCAATGTATTCGAGGTCCGGGAACCTCGCGGCAACGGCATCAAACCATTCGGTGATGTACTTTTTGGTGAGTTCTACGGTAATGCCCGGATTTTTCTTTTTGCAGAGGAAGTTCGGGTACTGGGAACCCCAAACGAGGGCGTGGAACTTGAAGTGGCGTTCGCCCGGTTTTTCCTTGGCCCACTTGTAGGCGCTTTCGCACTTGTCGAAGTTGTCCCAGGCGAACTTGCTTGTACCGCTGTTGCCATTAGAAAGGGAATGGATAGAACCCCACTTACAGCCGTTTTCGGGTGTAATCTGGTTCCAATATTGAGCAAAGTCGCTACGAATCTGGCCACCCGTAGTGATATTACCTAAGAATTTAGCACCGCCATCGGCAAGGGCAGCGTTAGCAACGGAGACAAAACCAGCAACGGCTACTGCAGCCAAAGAGAGAGACAGTTTTCTCATATACCTAATCCTCGTACACGGTTAATACCCATAACCATTCTAAACATATCCTCTTTTTGAGAATATGTTCAGAAAAAGCAATTACATATTATTGATAAAAAGTCCATAACGGAATATTCGTAATGGAGATGCCCGATCATCCCCGTCAAGCGAGGACAGGCGTCGGGCATGAGAGGCTTCGGCGGGCATGACAATGCTTACTTGATGCGGTGGCCGGTGAGGTCGAAGTGGCGGCCGTTTTTCTCGACAAAGAGCTTGTTGTTTTGGACGCGGAGGCGCGGGGAGGAGTTTTCGAGAGTGCGCACGGAGGAAGCGCGATTTGCGCGGATTCCGACGGTTTCTTCGCATTTTTCGCCTTCGCAGAATTCGAGCCAGTCGATGTTTACGTAGTTCCCGACGACGAGCATTTTAAGCACGTGTTCGCCCGCAGCAAGCTCGCCCACCTTGGCCTGGACGGCGCTATAGGTGGTCCAGTCTTCGCCTTGCGTAGCGATGATGCTATCGGAAACCGCCTTGTCATCGACAAAGAGCTGCACGCCAGCCTTCTCGGAAGCAGTCGCCATCTGCACGGCAACGCTATACGTTGCGGTCTTTTCGACGTTCACCGTGTATTCCATCCATTCGCCGGCTTGCGTGTAGCCAATGGCATGGCCCTTGGAGGCGTCCGCAGAATCAAGAGCAACAATGTCCACGGCGTCCTTGCGGTAGGCCTTGCCTTCGTTGTCGGTCGATTTGTCGTAGAACGAGACGCGGCTACCACCGAGGTCGTAATTTTCGGCCTGAATTTTTCCGGGGAGCGTTGCAGGCTTACCGGCGATGGCTTTTCCGTCTGCATCAAGGCCGCCAAACGGGTCCTGCTGCGGAGGCGTTGTTTCAACCGTATCGGCCCAGGCCATCTGCATGCGGTCCACACCGGACTGGTTCACTATCTGGAGCTTGGTGTTTACGCCTTCCCCGCTGCGCTTGGTCATGCTGTACCAGTCGCCATCACGGAGACCCGGCCAGTAGAAGCTGCCCATTTCCCATTCGCGGAGCTGATCGGACATGCCGCGAATGTAAGCGGTGAAGTAGTTGGTCGGAGCCTTGTTGTAATCCTGATAGTCGTAATGCACGCCCGCCTTGTCGCCAGGACTCATGGCGCCGCCCCATTCCGTGCAGACGGTGCGGTCGATGTACTTGCCAACCTTGCCCTTGAAGCTGTTTTTCCAGCCCTGTTCAGTGGTGATGCTCATGTTCCAGAACGTGTATTCGTGAACGGCAAAGAGGCAGCCTTCAAAGCGCGGGTCGTCAGCGATGTCCGGAACGTTCCAAGCGAGGCCGGAACCATCGAGCAAAATGTGGTCGCGCGGGACGTTCGGGAATTTCTTGAGCCAGTCCGCATAGAGATTGCGAAGGTCCGTCTTGTTATACATGTGCGGTTCGTTGAAAATTTCAAAGTAGGCGTTCGGATGGTCGCCGTATGTTTCGACGAGTTTCGCCCACATTTTCCACCAATCGTCCATGTTCTTGGGCCCCGCAGGCTGCGCAGGGCCCCAGTAGCCCATAGCCACTCGACCATGTTCAAGAGCAGCATCCAAAGCACCCGAATACATGTCAAAAGCTTTAAGAATGGTCGGTTCGTTCACCGGCATGCGCACGCTGTTTGTACCAAGCACTTCCTGGAACTGCCCGACAATACGGTCTGCAATGGCATAAGCCGATTCATGATTGTCGGAAAGGCTTAAGCCCGAAAGCACAAGAACGTCCGAGACGAAGTTGTCGCGCTTATCCGCCCAGTTGACTCCGCGGAATTGGCTTGTAACGGCGAATGAGTTTGCGCAAAGAAGAAAAGCTAAACCAAGAACTCTCTTTTTCATGAGATCCTCCCTTTTTTATTAACCTACTATCCCCACCCATAAATATATGCTATTGGATGTGGAATGTCGTATGCGTGAATGCAAGTTGTTTTGTCAATTTATCAATAGGAAAAAGCCCAGGGCTACGAGAGCCCCAGGCTTTGTGAGTGAGGAGGAAAGTGTGTAAGGTGCCCCCGGAATAAATCAGGGGAGACATAACACGAAAAAGCCCGGGGCTACGAGAGTCCCAGGCTTTGTGAGTGAGGAGGAAAGTGTGTAAGGTGCCCCCGCAACAAGTGCGGGGTGACAAGTTTAATGGACAGTGAGTTTCATGGTCTTTTGCATGGAGCCGCTCTTGACGATGGCAAAATACATGCCCGGTGCAAGAGGTGCGCCAACGCCAAATTCTGCGAGACCGTCGCCGTGACCGCACTGCGTACCGATGAACTTGCCGTTCACACCAACGAGATGGACAACGTAATCATTAGCCGGTGCATTCACCATCAGCGCAATGGATGCGTGAGAGTACGGCACGCGACTTACGGAGAGCGAAGCATTACGCATGACCGGCATTGCAACAGATGTCGGGTCGGCTTCAAGATTGTACCAGTCTACGTTGCCAAGGTAAGTGTCTTCGCCAGTGTACGTGAACGTGAGCTTTTGCTTGCCCGCCGGGAGCGTAATCTTCGTAGTTGCTTCATACCAATCGTTCCAGCCCTTAGACTTTGATGGGTCAATGGAGAGCGTTCCGAGAATCTTGCCCGTAGAATCCGTGACCGTGATGACACTTTCTTTTTCGGAGCCTGTGGCAACGCGACCCGTCAAGACGTAGCTACCTGCAGCCGGGACATTTATGTAGTACTGAGTCCAATCGCCATCGTTAATCCAGCCAATGTTCGGAGTGCCAAGAGAATCTTCTTCAATTTGCACGCCGTCCATAGCCACATAGTTTTCAGCCTGAATTTTGTCCGTAATTTCGAGCGGTTCGAACGGAGCGTTCGTCACCTTGAGATTGCCATCGAATTCATAGACCTTACCAGCAACAGTCGCGGTAGAGTACTTGTTTGTACCCGAAACAACATTCAGCGTGCTACCCACGAGCGACTTGATGGCCACATACGTGAGCTTGCCGCCCTTCCATGCCATGGAATCAATTTCGAAACCACCGCGAGCGCGGATGCCCTTCACGGAGCCGTTTGCCCACTGCGACGGGAGAGCCGGGAGCAGGTTAATTCTGTTGTTGTGGCTCTGCATGAGCATTTCGTTCACGCCAGAGACTGCACCGAAGTTACCATCAATCTGGAACGGCGGATGCGCATCGAACAAGTTATTGTAAGTCTTGCTCGGCGTGAGAAGCATGCGAATCATTCTGTAAGCATGGTCGCCATCGTGCATGCGCGCCCAGAAGTTGATTTTCCAAGCAAGAGACCAACCGGTGGCATCATCGCCGCGCTGTTGCAGCGTAACGCCAGCGCCCTTGATTAAGTCCGGAGTTTCTTCCGGAGTAATCTGAGCACTCGGGAAAAGGCCGTACAAGTGAGAAATGTGACGGTTCTTGTTGTTCGGATCATCCCAATCTTGGAGCCATTCCGTAATTTGTCCGTACTTACCCGTCTTTGTCGGTGGGAGGCGCTTGACGGTTGCTTCCATCTTGGCACGGACATCTTCGTCAACGCCGAGAATCTTGGAAGCTTCAATCGTGTAGTTCAAAACGTCGCGGATAATCTGGTTGTCCATCGTCGGACCAAAGCAAACGTTATAGCCACCATGGTCATTTTCCGGGGAATCGCTCGGAGCGGTGACTAAATACTTGTTGCCCGTAGTCGGTTCTTCGACGAGGCTGTTTACGAAGAAGAGTGCAGCCCCCTTCATTGTTGAATAAACGTCCTGCAGGTACGCCTTGTCCGTCGGATTGTAGAGGAAGTGTTCCCAAAGGTGAGTCGTGAGCCAGCCAGCACCTGTCGGCCAAAGTCCCCACGCACCGTCAATCGGAGCAGAGCGGTTCCAAAGGTCGGTATTGTGGTGTTCTACCCAACCTTCATCCACGCCCCAGTGCACCTTGGCGGTCTTTTCGCCCTGCGGCACCATGGACTTGATTTTGTCAATGAGCGGCCAAACGCATTCTTCGAGGTTGCCGGATTCTGCCGGCCAGTAGTTCATTTCGAGGTTGATGTTGGTGGTGTACTTACTACCCCAAATCGGGTTTGTGTCCTTGTTCCAGATGCCCTGCAAGTTGGCCGGCTGCCCGCCCTTGCGAGAACTAGCGATGAGCAAATAACGACCATACTGGTAATGAAGCTCTACAAGAGACGGGTCATTTGTGGAATTGAAATTCTTGACGCGGGTGGAGGTGATGTCGCCTGCGCTCTTGTCCGCCGTACCGAGGTCCAGCTTGACGCGGTTGAAAATCGTCTGGTAATCCTTGAGATGTGCTGCAAGCAAATCTTCATAGGACTTCTTTGCAACCTTCGACATGATTTCGGATGCAATAGCACCCGGATCGCCACTCACATCGTTATAAGACTTGAAGTTTGTAGCGGTCGTGAGGATAAGCGTTGCGCTATTTGCGCCCTGCACGTTGATGTTGCCGTTGGATACAGAAACCGTGCCACCATCGGTAACAACAGTCAAGCGATTCTGAAACTTGATGGAATTGACCGTGACATCGTAAATGAGCGTGTTGCCGCTAGAGGTCATGCGGTTATTGCGATGCGGAGTCGTCATCGTTGCACCAAAGCTTACGGAGCCATCCTTATCGGCAGAGAGATGCACGACAATCACGTGATCGGGATAGCTTGCGAAATATTCACGGGTATGCTTGACGCCGCCCACCGTGTAGGTAGTCTTTGCGATTGCAGTCTTGAGGTCAAGTTCACGTCGGTAATTGGAAGAACCCTTGTGCGAAGTAGAAATCACAAGATCGCCCACCGGCTGGAAACTTGCAGGCCCCGGTCCAATCATGTACTGGCTCACGATGGATTCTGCCGTGCGATAGTCGCCACGCCATAAGGCGTCACGGGCATCTTTCAAATGGCTTGCCGCCCCCTGCTTGTTGTTATCGCCAGGGCCGCCCGACCAGACCGTACTTTCGTTAAGGCCGATGTAATCCTTTTCGACACCACCGTAGATGAGGCCACCCATGTAGCCGTTACCAATCGGGAGCGCATTCGTGAATTCGGAACCGGCATCACTATTGTACCACAGTGTAAGCGGATTGTCCGTTGTCGCGGCGACATTCGAAAAGGCTACGGCACAAGCTATTGCCGCAGAGCCAAGGATTCGGCTTGCTAAAGATTTCTTTGTTCTAAACATAGTGTTCTCCATTAACCCAAAACAACACCGTTTTCATAGATCCTATCGAGTTCTACGAACTCTCCAGGATGACAATTTTCCCTTATATAAAATACCCCTCGGAGAGGGGTTTTCATATAGGTTTGGAATTCTTCTCATTGATTTTTTATCAATAGAAAAGGGTCTCATCGACCAAAAATCTTTTTGAATGCAAAATGTACGTCATGCGGGCGGCATAAAAAAAGTCATCGCGGGGCGCTGTTGGAAGCCTCGCGATGACAGTTCTTCAATCGATTATTTCCTACTTCTTAACGGTGATGCGGAAAGCTTGGCCACCGTTCTTGGACTTCACGATATACACGCCAGAATTCTTGACGAGCCCAGACGTAATCGCATGGAGGTCTTCGACACCGCGAGTCGTAAACGCACCGACCTTCTTGCCCTGAGCATCAAAGACATTGTAGTTCTTTTCTGCGACAGAGAGGTCACGAATCTCGCCCGGGAGCGCTACAGGAATAAGCCCTTCCGTATCAGGATTTGCACCTTCCGTAATGTCCTTATCCGGCTGATTTTCGTAAATCTTGTTGATCTCGTCACGGCCGTATTTTGCAGGCGGAATTTCCTTGTTCCAGCCAAAGTTCGTGAAACCAAGCAGCGAGTATTCTGTCGGATCGTTCAACTGCTTACGAATCGGAGCTATGCGGAACTTGTGAGAGTATTCGCGATTGGCATTCAGGCGGTAAGCGTTGAGCGGTTCTGCGCCCCAAGAGTTGATGCCACCGACACCCATTTGGTGCAAGTCCACACGGAGCGTGATATCCTTGTCGCGCTTGAGTTCCCACGGGAGCTTTACATTAGTGAGCTGTTCCGGAGTGTAGTGCTGGGCGCTGAATTCCATGCGCGGGTTACCCACAATCATAAGGCCCTTGCCCGTCTTTTCGTTTGTAAGTGTCGCCCACTTCACATCGGTGCGCTGGCCCGTTTCGCCAATTTCCATGTACATGACGGTCATAGAGTCTGCATACGTCGAATAAAGTCCCATGAAGCTACCGCGGTTACGTCCGATGTAGTTTTCGTCCGGACCACGACCAAAGTAACGGACCTTTTCGTAACCACCAGGAACAGTGAAGAGCGTACCCACGTTCGGCAAATAGCTCTTGGACCCATCTGGATTGAGCGTGTATTCCACAACGATATCGCCACTGCCGTAAACCGTGTACGTAAGCTTCATGCGGGTGCTGCCGACATCCGGGAAACCGAAATTGAACGTCACCTGCGTTTCGCGAGCGGAAACTTCCTTGACTTCGGAAGTGACAGAGCGGTTATTGCTTGCCTTGCGCCATTCGCCATGGCCACGTTCCATGTTGAAGCCCTTGTCGTTATCAATCGGGGCGCGCCAGAAGTTCGGACGTCCGCCGTTCTTGATAATCGTATCGCCATCAAGAACGTAGCTTGCAAGCGTACCGGACTTTTCGTCAAACTTAATCTTGAAATCAGAGCCTTCAATCGTGAGACCATTGTTCTTAGTGACCTTGTGGGCCTCCATGGTGCTCACATCAATTTCAGTAGACCAGAGCTGGCCTAAATCAATGCCGAACTGTTCATGACCGATGCTGTAGCCCGCCTTAGCCCAGAGTTCATCTTTTTTGAGGCGGAAATCGATATCCAGGAAGTACTCGGCACCGACTGTCGTTTCAATCTTTGGCATGTCAATCGTCACGGTCTTTTTCTGGTTCGGACCGATATTCATCTGAGAACCATCAATCTTACCTTCCTTAATGACCTTGCCGTTTTCCTTAATCTGCCAGAAGGCATCGAGGAAGTCGCCAAGATTCTTGTAGAGGTAGCGGCTTTCAATTTCAATCTTGCCCTTTGCGGCGTCTACATTATGGACGCGCACCTGGCTGTACTGGTACTTGACTTCCCACATTTCCGGCTGGATTTTACGATCGGGGAACACGAGACCGTTAGCGCAGAAGTTGTCGTCGTTCTGCCAGTCGCCCCACATACCGCCAAATTCGAAGTACGGAGTTCCCTTGTGGCGCAGGCCCTGGTCAATGAAGTCCCAAATGAAGCCACCGAAAGAGCGCGGGTTACCGTAGAAGGCGTCCATGTATTCCTGTAAATCACCCACAGAGTTACCCATTGCGTGCTCGTATTCGCACAACATAATCGGCTTGTTGGCATCGCGATAATTCTGGACAGCATCTGGACCAAAGTACATCCAGCTGTTCACATCGGCATTGTTCCAGTCGCCTTCGTAATGCACAAAGCGCGTAGAGTCGATTTCATGAGCACGCTGACGTTCCGAGGCGAACACGTTACCGTTACCGGCTTCGTTACCGAGAGACCAAAGAATAATGGACGGATGGTTTTTATCACGCTGCACCATGGAATTCATGCGGTCCACAGCCGGAGCGCGCCAATCATCGCTATTCTTCGGAAGATCGTTGTTGGCACCGTGGCTTTCGACGTTCGCTTCGTCAATCACGTAAATACCGTACTTGTCGCAGAGATCATACATCACCGGATTGTTCGGATAGTGAGACATACGGAGCGCGTTGATGTTGAAGCGCTTCATGAGGATAATGTCTTTTTCCATACGATCGTAAGTCACAGCACGGCCGTTATCCGGATCAAGTTCGTGACGGTCCACACCATGGAACTTCACAGGCATGCCGTTTACGAGCAAACGCGGAGCGCCATTTTCTTTCTTGATTTCAATCTTGCGGAAGCCAATCTTGTTACTTTCAACCTGGAGAATCTTGCCGTCAGCATCCTTGAACGTGAGCACTGCGGTATAGAGGTCAGGCGTTTCAGCAGACCAGCGCTTCGGAGAAGAATACGGAATTTCGAAGTGGACGCTCTTTTCGGCACCATTCGGACCAATGCCGGAAACCTTCTGGGAAGTCGGCTTAATTACTTCGGCACCGGAAGCATCGTACAAAGAAAGTTCCACGGTGTAATCACCAGACTGCTTGCCCGTAGAATTGTAAATCCAAGCGGTCGTCTTTAAGAGACCATCCTTGTAGTTGTTCGTAAGAGTAGCATCAATCTGGAAGTCCTGAATATGGACCTGCGGCACAGCGTAGATATACACATCGCGCATAATACCGGAAAGACGGATAAAGTCCTGGTCTTCGAGCCAAGAACCGTCGCACCAGCGGAACACCTGCACAGAGATGTTGTTTTCGCCCTTGCGGAGGTACTTATTGATATCGAATTCATGACCCGTGAAAGTATCTTCACTGTAGCCGACATAATTGCCGTTCACCCATACATAGTAAGCGGATTCAACACCTTCAAAGTGCAAACGGATGCGCTTGCCGTCCCAAGTTTCGGGAACCGTGAACGTACGGCGATAATGACCAACCGGGTTAAAATCCGTCGGAGCATACGGTGCAGAAACGCGGTTGTTCTGGGACCACGGATAAATAACGTTCGTGTAAATCGGATGATCGTAGCCTAAAAGCTGCCAAGAACTCGGAACCTTGATTTTATCCCACTTGGAAACATCATAGTTGTCCTTGTAGAAATCATTGTTACGCTGGCTAGGCTTATCGACATGGAAGAATCTCCACTCACCCGAAAGCGTCTGGTACCATTCCGAAGCGTGACGGTCACCCTTCACAGCTTCTTCGACTGTCGTATATGGCATCGAAGTCACGTGCGGATTCAACCTGTTCACACCAAAAATTCTTGGCTTGCCATTCCATTCATCGTTGGGCTGGGCAAACAAAGATACTGCGGACAATAGTCCAGCAGACAAAACCAAAGACAAACTAGAACCAAAGTTCATAAGTCCTCCCTTATCATATTCCTAATTCAAAAATACCCCCAAAAAGAGGGTATTTTACAAGTGATTTTGCTAGTTTCGTGGATATATTGTCAAAGGGAGGGGTGTTTTTAGAGCCTTTTATGTTGCAATTTGGAATATTCTTCCGCAAAAGCACTCTTGCTCGGGTCCCATTCTTCGCCGGTCCATTCTCTTACGTAATTTGCTGTTTCTTCGAAATCAATGCAATGGTAAAATGCGCCATCGCGGACTTCGCCGTGGCCAATCCCCCACTCTATCATGTCTTCGGACTGCCAGTCAATTTTGAAAATGAGCCCGTCTTTCGCCATTTTTTCGTAAATAGGAATCGGCGGCAAATCTTCCGTATCAAAAGAAACCTTTCCGCTTAATATGGCACGCAATTCAAGGCCCTCGCCATTTTCGTTCTCACGGGCATCATTTTCGGCGTATTCGGGGAGAACCCTCGCAAGCGAAAAATTCCCATCGCCTTCGCCATAGAGCTTGATGAACTTTTCAATCTGTTCATCGTCCATCGTAATATAATTATAGACTGAAAACATGAAGGACCTCCTGATAGCGTAAAAGTTAGTCCGGGAAATGTGCAAGATAAGCGTCTTTCAGCACATCGTCATGAGAATCGATGATTCGTTTCAGTTCGGGGATTAAGGATTCCACATCACTTCCGTTCTTCAACGATTCCTCGATAGGAAGCAACGATTCGTCACGAGTCTTTTTGTAGAGAAGGTCGATTAGTTCCTGAGCACTAGAGCTATCAAGCGTAAGGTCTTCGGAATGGTCCAAAGCATAGCACTCATACACAGATTCCAACCCCTCGACGGAACACCCTGCAGAGTTATCGTCCAGCCAAAGGATGAAATACCGACAAACTTCCTTGCCGTCCTTATTTTTGCAGTAAAATTCACGCCGCCAGTACGTGACATCGACTTCCATTTCGTTTCCGCAATGTGGGCATGTGTCATCAGATGGGATCGTAGAGCAAACCTTGACGAAATTCAGGCGTAAGTCCCCTGCGACCTCTGCAAAATTCGGACTCATTGTAGATTCCTTTCCGCATTCAGAACACGAGACACTAACCTCTTCAGAAAAGACGAAAATTTCATCGTTTGACATAATGAACCTCCTTTATTGCTTTTGAATGGTTATAATATAGATACCGTATGCGACAAATGGAGACTGAATTATACAAGTTCCTTCAATCGTTCTTCAACATCTTCTAATTCAGCATATGTACCTACTAACCCAATTGACGCTCCTTCACCTTTTTCTTCGGCTTCTTTAATTGTCCGCTTTAGGATTTCTCTTAGTTCAAGTAAATCTTTTTTGGACATTGTCGGAACATAATTTGCCATAAGAACCTCCTCGATTTTTGAAGTCAGTCAGAATTCATTTGAATGGCTATAATATAGATTCAGCATACGACAAATAAAGACGCATTCGTGGATTTATATTACTTTGCAAGGCGGTCGACCCTACCGCAGATTTCGAGAAAAATCTATATTATGGACATGGCTAAATCGAGTAACAACCCGGCATACGCAATCATGAGAGAATACCCGGTCGGCGGCCAACTCGTCGTTTACGCATCGCCCCGCAGGGAACCCCTGCAAAAAATTCTGGACGACTCCCCCGAGTTGGGCACCATCGTAAAAAAGGATTTCGGTTTCGACATCTCTGGAATCGATAAATTCTACAGCGTCAATATCAAGATCTTGCCCGAATACGAGCAATATTCTTGCGATGCAGGAAAATACTTTCTCGATTACGCGGACGCCTCAAAGCTCGCAACCGGTGAAGAAGAGATTATGGCTCCGGACACACCGCCTCTCGTTTTTGAGGTCGTCGTGATCAGAGTTGTGCAATAAAAGATTACTTTTTATTTCTCATAAAGCTTTTCCGCCTGCTGCAAAAGAGTCTGGTTAAACTCTATCGGCTGGCGGACAATCTCGCGGAACAAAGCCTCAAGACGCAGATCATCAACATTGCCCAAGTTCCCCTTGATGTATTCCACCCAGTCCAAGAGGGCGTCAATTTTGAAGCACAAAAGCCACTTGGCATTTTTCCATGCCTTCCAATCAAATACCCGATTGGAACGGAACAGATTCAAACCCAGCGCATAATTCGCCGACTGTGTTTTTACGAAATCCGTGACATATTCCATCCGGTCAAATCCATTGGTCGTTGACGGGCCGACAGAATCTAGGTAATAGAGGGCAATCATGTTAGCCAAAGGCTCCTCAACCCATGTTTTCAGACAATAAAGGCCCGACGTTGGAGCATCCATAATAGCATGCCCCAGCTCGTGAACCAAGGTCAGAGCCGTAGTGTATTTTGAATCCTGCCATTTCTGATGCTGGTTGCGAATTTTTTCGTATGAGACCCAAATTTCTGGTCCCTGGTCCTGAAACTCGCCCTTAGGGAGGTAGAGGCCGATGGGATCACCCCTATCTACTAGAGCCGTTTCTAGTTTCCAAAACCGATCTTCATCCACGATATCATGGAGTTTACGTAAATCATCGGAAACGCCACAATCAATCGCCAGGCCCTTTTGGTTGATGGTCTTTTCACTGACGAAAAAAATAGGGATTTCGAGGGCCTTGCTGTAGATGCCGTAACCGCACTCTTCTTCAGCAGGAGCTATAATGTGCTTTTCAAAATACATAAGCATATCGTCTGACGGCATAACCGTCTCTGACGTGCCTGGCTCTTGTTGGAATTTGATTTTGTTCACGAATTTTGGCTTTGGCATTAGATATGCTTCACTTTTTTCTTGGGGTAATATATATAAAATTTATGGGTATACAAAAAAGCCTCCGCGGAGCTATTTGGGGCGGCACGGGAGCTATTTCGTTAGAGATACGTTCAAGGCGATAATTTCTTTTTCATGTTCAAAACAGAGCGATTTGATGATACATTTTGCATCAACTATTCAAAAAAAACTTCAATCGCTCAATAAACGCATCTTCGGCATCCGCAACAGAATATTTGGAGTCCAACACAGAACAATCATCCATCCCTTTATAAATTCCATCAACCATAAACTTTGCTTTACTACCATCATGCACACGATATTCTTCAGTTAAGCCATAAAGACTCGCTTGATTTTTTTCCAACACCTTTTGAGAAAGCGGGTATATCAAACCGCAGCGGATGTCTTTCACGCCCCGTTCTCTATAATAGCCTGCATAGGAATGTATTTGAAAAAGGTCTTCTCTATCAACATCGCTATATTTTTTATAAACTCCATCCATTCTCTTGAATTTGGCATCTAGTACAGCAATACAACTTCCATCATCTTTCCGCAAAACAAAATCGGGACGATTTTCACGTTTAAAGAAACAATCCTGATACAAGTTTATTTTTTCTTGAGCAGAAACACTCCAACCATCTAATCTTGTTTGCAACAGATGTTCCAAATAAACTTCCCAAAGCGAAGCCACATCTAATAAATACCCCGAAGCAATTGCACTGTCCTTCGCATCCGGCAGGATGGCATTATGCCTTATTACAATTTCTGCAAATTTCAACGTTTGCTTAAAATCTGCAAACATTGGATTGTTTAACACTCGGTGCGTTTGAGCTTTCAGAATAGTTTGTTGCGAAGGAAATTTTCCTGAGTAAGATGCATTTAACTCATTCTTTATTAAGTTTAATCTCTTAAAATTCTTCTCTATTTCGCCTCTGCATGCTTTTAAAGCAGTAAAAAGAACATCTACAACACACTGAACATAATGCCGCTCATTTTTTTGTGACGAGATTCGTCCCATAAACGGAAAATCTTTTTTGATATAGTTCTGGATATCTAAGCCACCGTGAACTTTTATATCATGATACCGTTGCTTAGAATATTCTTGAGGAAGCCCCATGACAGAAGCACGCTGCAAAGAGCTTAAAAAGAGATATTCTATCAGCGGAAAATCACTGTGATCTTTTCTTTCGCCATTATCTTCAGTTTTATCAATATAAATATGATTTGCGTAATTGAGCATCTGTTCATACAGAGCATTACTGCAATCCGGTTTTATATTAAACAAAACATCGCCATAGGAAATACGACCAGCATACAAGCCAGTCTTAACATAGAACTCATCTACATCATTTTTTCTTCTTTTTTCTATAGCAAGAACAAGCCTATCGTCTTCGGATTCAACATTACTATTCAATAGAAAATCCTGCCGAAATGATACAACAGCAACATCTCGTTCTGCCGTTATTCGACCCAAAGAAAGTGCTGATTTTTCCGCAAGATTTTTTAATTTAGTTGAAGAAACGCTTTCTGGCTTTTCAAAATGGAAATTTTGATTAACGGACGCATCTATTATTTCCATACTATCACTGCTTTGGATTTTTTTCAACTATTTCTTTTACAAAAACATTTCTTGCATCGCTAAGCTTTTTTTCTAGTTTTCCTTCTTCAGGGCACAAGCTACGTAAATATTCTTTTAGTGTAGGTTTCAAATAACCATCAAACAATTCTTCCTTATGGACCTTCTTTATGCTATTTTGCCTACATACATCCTTTATTTTAAGAAAATTAGCATGTCCAAACTCAAAAGATGCACCTAACTCCAATTTACTAGACACATCCTGTTTCACTTTTTGCATATCTTCATCAGACAATCCCTGACTTTCTTTCGGTTCACAACCTGAAATGCAATAATTCAGTTTGGCGCAAGAAATAATAAATTTGTCTACATTTCCCAATACAATATTATCACGAATAACGCTATAATCGCAATCCATCCTCACCCATTTAAATCGGCGACGCAAAGCCAAATCAAAGGCATCAATACTTTTATCAACGTCATTCATCATGCCAATAAATCGAATGTTTCGAGGAACGCCAAATTTTCCTTTATACTTTTCCTCTTCTTCATAGAAGATTTCGGAATTTGCACTATTCCGTTCTAATTCAGAGTATTGAGTTTCTATTAAATGACGTTGTTCTTTAGCATCATTTTCGATCTTACGGAAATCTCGATAACCTGATTCTAACAGAGACAAAGTTTCACCAAAAACAGCCGAAAGATTTGCTCGATTTATTTCATCCGCAACAAAATAATACTCTTCAGATAAGTTTCCTTTAGCTTTTTTACAAAAATTCTTAAATTTGCCATTTACTAATTTTAAATTGACAGATTCATTACTTATTCCAATAGGCTTTATACCCTCGATAAAGTCTTCATAAGAATATGACGGATGAAATTGCACCCAACAAACATGCTCTTCGTAATTGTCTTCAAATTTCTTTTTCAAATATTCCTTAACATGATAAGTCTTACCCGTTCCTGGAGCACCATAAAAGATTACATTTGGAGAATCTTCCGTCGGATAAATTCTATTACTTGAAAACTGAACCCATGTAGGAAATGCTTTTAAAAGAAAAATTTTATCTTTTCTCGGATCGTTAGTTCCATCAGAACCTGTATTTGAAACAAGAGGCTTCAATTTTTCGTTTAATTCAGCATTCATTTCTAGCCAAGAGCCTTTTTTTAATTGCAGCTGGCATTTTTCTTTCAAGATTCCACAACAAGATTTAAACTTTCCAACAGATGGTATAAAAGAACATTCATTATCAAATATGGAAGCAATTCTATTTATTCTTGCTTCGAAATTGGAAGCTTGTTTATTTCTTCCCTTATTAAAGAGGTTCGTTAAATTTTTTTGTAAAGACTGGAAAGTTTCTTTATCGCATTTCTCTACAAAGACCTTTATTTTTTCCAAACTTTCTTGATCCAAATCATTAATTACAGCACCATCACCTCTCGCAGAGCATATAGAATTGTCATAAACAAGGTCTTTCCAATCTTTAGGTTCATATTCTTTTGCTTTATTACGAACCTCATTCCACTTTTCGTATATATTCCATGGATATTCTGAATCAGGACATAACAGAAAATCCTGAAATAAATTTTGCAGTTCTTCGTTAATTTCTTCGCTCATTTTCTCTTACTCCTGACAGTTTTTCCTGAAGTATTCCCAGATGCGGACCATTGCGAGGGTGTCGACTTCGCAGTATTTGAGGGATGCCTGACGGATTGCTTCGGTATGCAGCTTGTTGAAGCGACCGGCTTGCAGCATCACGTAATCGAGCTTGCTGATGCCACCGCAGTTGATTTGTTTTTCATCGTTCCAGATGTCGGAATCGTCGAAATCGGCAGGGAACTTGTTTGCATCAACATTCGCGGCAAACTCTTTTAACATCGGCAAATTATGGTAGGGGTCCATATCGTCGCCGTAATGGTCGCGGAAATAAGTCTCATCACTAGCCAAAATGGCAGGAAACACCTGCTTGATGGAATTGGAACTCCCCATCATCGGATGGTAGAAGTATTTTTGAGCGACCGCCTTCAAATCCAACATATCACGGGGTCCTGCAGTAAACGGATACTTACAACTTCCCGTCGGGTGCGTAATTTTTTCAATAAAGCGAACCAGCTCGTCCTTGTCGGATTCGTCTGATTCTATCAACTGCTCTCGAATAGCGTTGAGAATAATATTTTCATGTTCTGCATAACGGAAGATTGTTCCGTCATCATTGTCCAGTTGTTTTTTCAGTTCACGGACAAATTTAAAATTCGGATTTACTCCCGCCTCTAGCGAAATGAACTCTCCCCCACGCCCTTCTTTGTGTTCATAATGTCCATCCTCATAACAGACATGGTGAGAGAACTGGTAGGCAACTTCTTCGTTCGGGCGCGAGCCCTTGAACAGCGGGACAGCACCTTGATAAGTTTCAAAATCGATAAAATGCAGCGGATAGGTCCACTTCGCCATTTCAGCTTTCGCGGCAGCCTTCAAGAAAGTCGGAGCCACTTCACCGGTCTTTACGCTGTGAACATGCAAGAAACGCAGGTCATTATCCGAAAGTTTCGTGCGTTTTTGGAACGCTTCAGGAGTCGCATCTTCAGCAGGAACATATTCGTATTCGTTGATATCGGTCAGGAGAAGCATTTTCTGTTCAAGCCAGCCATTGCCCTTGAGACTTGGCGGCAGTCCCTTTGAACCACCCTTGACATCTACAATGCAAGGTTTCCCTGCAATATCAACTCCAAGCATATCCTTGAAGAACTCTGCACGACCATCTTTCTTGCCAGCTTTGCGTTCCTCGTCTGTGGCATAGAACGGGCACTTGAAATTTTTCACATCAACTTTACAGAGGCTATAGTCCTTGCGGTTGTTGACATACATGTCCGTAACTTTTTCGACAAAATCCACAAAACAACCATTAAATTTTTCATTAGCAATTTCAGGAATTTCATCATTGATAATCTTGTCACAGAGTTCATCCACATCGATAACGCGGGCAATGTTATTTTTGCCCTGCAATTTTTCACGAATGTCCGAAGCACATTCTACTTCGCGATGACCATCCTTGAACTTAATCTGTAACAGCGAGCTCAAAGAATCAACATCGCTTACGGCATCCGTGTTTACAAGCATCAGCTTGGCACGAACTTTGAGGTGCGAATATTCCTCAAAGAACTTGGTAAACTGCTGCACCACGTATTTCTGGAATGTAACATCCAAAATCTTATCTAGGTAATCCGATTTGAACTTGCCGCCGCGACCGTCAAAAGAATACAGCGGATCATCGGCACCAATCCCCTTCGACTTGACTTCAATAATTTCGAGGGTATCGCCCCGCTTGTGCAAGATATCGACATAGACCAAGAAGTTGTTCGTGCCAAAGGCGGCTTCAGCCACATCGGCATTTTCCATACGGAGAAAGCGCATCGTGTCTACAAGGGTTTTCATCTGGGCAGGAACCGGCGAAAGCGTCGGATCCCTGCGGATGATGTTCTCGTCGGGAACGCCCTCGTAAACGCGGGCAAGTGCACCAAACTGGTCGCCCACTTCGGCAATGCCATCGACTCCATCAAAGTGGTAGGCGTAGTCTTTGGAATTGCGGTAGTAATACGCATACATCGCACATTCTACCGCCTGGTTGAACGCCGACTTGGTGAACTTTTTCTCGTGATACTTGTTGTCGAGCATAATACCTTCGTTTTAATTAGTCCGTCAAAAATTAGTTAAAAATTATTCTTTGTACCACTTTGGGGGATTATCTTCCAAGGGTGAGCCAGTAAACATATCGGACATATCGTCCACATTGCCGACATCCCACTTGGAAATATCACCTTTAAACTTAGAATAAAAGAACAAGTAACTCATATCAGTTATTCGGGACACATCTATAAAATTCAGATCACATTCATTTCCAGACTTTGCAATAGCCGCATCAATTAAAGCTGCCAAATGATTGCTATTTTGAGCAACTACTTTCTTTCCAGAAATATCATAAATTTCCCATTTGGGTAATTTTTTTTCGTAAATAGACTTTTCAAACGTCTTATTGACCTTACAATCCAAAGACACATGCCATGTATCGATATTTCCCTGAAATTTAGATCCGAAAAACATGCGCATCATATCGTTAACATTAGACACATTCCATTTACTAATATCACCATTAAAATCAGAATCCTGAAACATATAACTCATGTTTGTGACTTTTGACACGTCCCATTCGCTAATATCACCATTGAAACCACAATCTTCAAACATATAACGCATGTTTGTGACATTAGAGACATTCCATTTGCTAATATCGCCATTAAAATCAGAATTTCTAAACATATCCTGCATATTTACAACATTAGACACATCCCATTTACTGATATCACCATTAAATTGGACAAGAGCACTATCATTAAATAGCTCACTCATATCGGTAATTTTAGACACATCAATGAAATTCAAATCACAATTCTTTCCATTCTTTTTAATGGCGACCTTTATTAATTTCCTTAAATCATCTCGATTTTTTGCGACAACCATTTTTTGTGCAGCAGTCTTTTTCGCAGCCACCTTTGGGGCTTCTGCAGATTTTTTAGGAGCAGGAGCCTTTTTCGCTCCAACAGCCTTTTTTACCTGTTTCTTTGCTTTTGCTTGTTCAGTCATATTTACCAGCCTTTTTTCTTTCGCATTTTGGGTCATCGTTAAAATTATTCCTTGTACCACTTTGGAGGATGCTTTTCCAAGGGAGAACCCGCGAACATATCATACATACTTACATCATCTGACACCTTCCATTTACTGATATCGCCATTGAATTGAGATTCACTGAACATACAGCTCAAATCCTCAACATTTGACACATCCCATTTGCTGATATCACCATTAAATGGAGTTTCTCTAAACATATCATTCATATCCGTAACATTAGATACGTTCCATCGACTGATATCGCCATTAAATGGAGAACACGCAAACAACGAACTCATATCGGTTATTTGCGACACATCAATAAAGTTCAAGTCACATTCGTTTCCATTTTTCACAAGAGCCGCATAAATCAAAGCTTCCAAATGATTTCTGGTTTGTGCAACGACTTTCTTTTCAGATATGTCAAATATTTTCCATTTGGGCAATTTGTTTTCATTAACAGACCTTGCTAACAAACCGTAAACATTACATTCTAAGGAAACATTCCATTTATCAATATTCCCCTGAAATTCAGAATTTTCAAACATTTCACACATATCTGTTACATTGGAAACATCCCATTCGCTGATATCTCCATTGAATGGAGACTCCCAAAACATATGGCGCATATTTGTGACGTTCGAAACATCCCATTTGCTGATATCACCATTAAATTCGCTTTCATAAAATAAGATTTCCATATCCGTAACTTTGGACACATCGATGAAATTCAAATCACAATTTTTTCCATTCTTTTTAACAGCTGCTTTTATCAACTTCTTTAAATCATCCTTATCTTTAGCAACAACCGTTTTTTGAGCAACGGTCTTTGATGCAGCAGCGTGCTTTGGGGTTGCAGTTGCCTTTGGAGACGTCGTAGTCTTCTTGGTTGCAGTAGTCTTTTTAGCAGTAGTTGTCTTTGCTTTTGTTTGTTCAGTCATATTTACCAGCCTTTTGCTTTCGCATTTTTGTTATAGTTAAACTTTATTCCTTGTACCACTTGGGAGTCTTCTTTTTCAGGGGAGAATCCGCAAACATATCGGACATATCAACATTTTTCGACACGTTCCATTTATCAAGATTTCCTTGAAATTTAGAAGATGCGAACATTTCACTCATTGTCTCAACGTTTGACACATCCCATCCGCTGATATCACCATTAAAAATGGAATTTTTAAACATAAGCTTCATGTTTGTAACATTCGACACATTCCATTTACTGATATCACCATTGAATTGCGATTCTCGAAACATATGACTCATATCTGTAACGTTTGACACATCCCATTTACTGATATCGCCATTAAAATCCTTATAACAGAACAAGCTTTCCATATCGGTAATTTTAGACACATCGATAAAATTCAAGTCACACTTATCACCATTTTTCGTAATAGCCGCACGAATCAAAGCGTCCAAATGATTTCTGTTTTGAGCAACGACATTTTTTGCAGAGACGTCAAAGATTTTCCATTTTGGAACATATTCTTCATTATCAGATCCATAAAACAATTCCGATACATTACATTCTAAAGAAACATTCCATTTATCAATGTTCCCCTGAAATTTGGAATTTGCAAACATATTGCGCATATCCGTAACATTCGACACATTCCATTTGCTAACATCTCCATTAAATTCTGAGCCATCGAACATGCCGGTCATATCAGCAACTTTTGATACATCCCATTTACTGAGGTCGCCATTAAATTGCGTTTCACTGAACATGTTGGACATATCAGTCACATTTGAAACATCCCATTTACTGACATCGCCATCAAATTGAGAGTTACAGAACATGCTAGACATATCAGTCACATTTGAAACATTCCATTTGCTGATATCGCCATTAAAATTCGAATATTGAAACAGGCAACTCATTATAGAGACATTCGACACATTCCATTTACTAATATCACCATTAAACGCAGATTCTTCAAACATCTGTTGCATATTAGAGACATTTGAAACATCCCATTCGCTGATGTCTCCATTGAAAGGCGTTCTCAAGAACATTCCCATCATGTCCTTTACCTTGGAAACATTCCATTTGCAAACATCACCGTTAAAAGCAGACCATGCAAACATGGCTTTCATATTTACAACATTTGACACATCCCATTTGCTGATATCACCATTAAATTCGCTATTCGCAAACAAATCGCTCATATCCGTAACTTTAGATACGTCAATGAAATTCAAATCGCAATTTTTGCCATTCTTTTTAATAGCGGCTTTTATCAATTTAGTTAAATCATTTTTGTCTTTAGCAACAACCGTCTTTTGTTCAGCGGTCTTTTTGGCAGCTGTAGTTTTCTTAGTTTCTACAGTTTTCTTGGCAGTAGTTGTCTTTTTAGTGGCAGTAGTCTTTTTCACTTGTTTAGTTTCTTTTGTTTGTTCTTTCATATTTACCAGCCTTTTAATCCTTTATTTTTTCAAGGAGCTTTCCTTGTACCACTTGGGAGGTTTCTTTTTCAATGGAGAATCATCAAACATCATCCCTATAATTTTCACTTTAGATATATCCCATTTGCTAATATCACCATTAAAACGAGAATTAGAGAACATGCTGAACATATTGGTAACATTTGATACATTCCAATCGCTGATATTGCCATTAAACTGAGAACCATCAAACATCAAGGACATATTTGTAACCTTAGACACGTTCCACTTACTGATATCGCCAGTGAATTTCGATTCTTGGAACATCATGAGCATTTTCTTTACTTTAGATACATTCCATTGACTGATATCACCATTAAATTGAGAACCGTAGAACATTCCAGACATATCTGTAACATTTGAAACATTCCACTTGCTGATATCACCATTAAATTGAGATTCACTGAACATATCTTGCATATTCTTTACCTTAGATACGTTCCACTGGCTAATATCGCCATTAAACTGAGACTGACTGAACATAAATGTCATGTCCTGAACTTTAGACACATCCCACTGACTAATATCGCCATTGAATTGCGATTGCATAAATAAATTGCTCATATCCGTAACATTTGATACGTCAATGAAATTCAAATCACAATTTGTACCATTCTTTTTAATGGCGGTTTCTATCAATTTAATCAAATCATTCTTGTCTTTAGCGACAACTGTTTTTTGACCAGCGGTCTTCGGTGCAGCAGTTTTCTTTGGTGACGCTGTAGTCTTCTTGGTTGCAGTTGCCTTTGGAGACGCCACAGCCTTCTTAGCAACCGTAGCCTTTTTAGCTGTAGTTGTCTTTGCTTTTGTTTGTTCAGTCATATTTACCAGCCTTTTTTTCTTTCGCATTTTGGGTTATCGTTAAAATTATTCCTTGTACCACTTTGGAGGTTTCTTTTCCAAGGGAGATTCCTCAAACATACGAGACATGTCTATATCTTTTGACACCTTCCACTTGCTGATGTCACCATTAAATTGCGACTTTCTGAACATAAAGGACATATCGCCAACATTCGACACATTCCACCGGCTAATATTTCCATTGAATTGCGATACCGCGAACATACCGGACATATCTTTAACATTCGATACATTCCACTGACTTAGATCTCTATTAAATTTACTTTGACAGAACATTTTGGACATATTTTTAACATTTGACACGTTCCATTGACTAACATCACCATTAAATTGCGAAAAACTGAACATACTAGACATATCATCAACATTCGATACATTCCACCGGCTGACATCTCCATTGAAATGCGTTCCTGCAAACATGCTAGTCATGTCCTTTGCTTTTGATACATTCCACTGACTTATATCTCCATCAAATCGCGAAGCTTGGAACATACATCCCATATCTTCAACTTTCGAAACATTCCACTGGCTGATATTTCCATTGAATTGCGATACTGCGAACATAAAGGACATATCTTTAACATTTGACACATCCCATTTACTGATATCACCATTAAATTGAGATCTATGAAACAGATTGCTCATATCGGTCACTTTAGAGACATCGATGAAATTCAGGTCACAATTTGTACCATTCTTTTTAATGGCAGCTTTTATCAATTTCATCAAATCATTCTTGTCTTTAGCAACAACTGTTTTTTGACCAGCGGTCTTCGGTGCAGCAGTTTTCTTTGGTGACGCTGTAGTCTTCTTGGTTGCAGTTGCCTTTGGAGACGCCACAGCCTTCTTAGCAACCGTAGCCTTTTTAGCTGTAGTTGTCTTTGAGGATTCTGCAGCTTTTTTGGTGACTGTTGTCTTTTTGGCGGCAGTAGTCTTTTTCACTTTTTTCGTTTCTTTTGCCTGGTCTTTCATATTCACTTGTCCTTTTTGCTTTCGCATTTATTTACTGTTAAATTTTATTCCTTGTACCACTTTGGAGGATCACATTCCAAAGGAGATCCAACAAACAATTCAAACATATTTGCGTCTTTTGAGACCTTCCATTTACTGATGTTACCGCTGAATTCAGAATCTGCAAACATGGCTTCCATTGTAGTTACTTTGGACACGTTCCATTTGCTGATGTCGCCATTGAATCGGGACCGATCAAACATAGAATTCATGCTAGTCACATTCGATACGTTCCATTTGCTGATGTCGCCATCGAACGGAGATTCTTTGAACATAAAGTCCATACTCGTCACATTTGACACATTCCACTGACTGATGTCACCATCAAATTGCGAATCAGCAAACATAAAACTCATGTCGGTCACATTGGATACATCCCACTTGCTGATGTCACCGTTGAAAGCCGATCCGCAGAACATAAAGTTCATACTCGTCACATTTGATACGTTCCATTTGCTGATATCGCCACTGAACGGAGTATGTTTGAACATAGAGTCCATCGTCGTCACATTTGACACATTCCACTTACTGATATCGCCGTTAAATCGGGACCCTTCAAACATAAATCTCATATCAGTCACATTGGACACATCCCACTTGCTGATGTCGCCATTAAATTTGCTTTCCATGAACAGTTCGTTCATTTCCGTAACTTTAGATACGTCAATGAAATTCAAATCGCAATTTTCGCCATCCTTTTTTATGGCAGCTTTTATCAGCTTTATTAAGTCATTTTTGTCTTTCGCGACGACAATTTTTTGTTCAGAGGATTTTTTAGTTGCTGCGGGCTTCTTGGCAGCAGCGGGTTTCTTGGTTGCAGTTGCCTTTGGAGACGCCACTGCCTTCTTGGCCGTAGGAGACTTTTTAGCAACCGTAGCCTTTTTAGCAGTAGTTGTCTTTGATGATTCTGCAGCTTTTTTGGAGACAGCTTTCTTTGCTTTTGCCTTTTCAGTCATATTTACCAGCCTTTTTTTGAAATTAAATATACTCTAAAAAACACTATGTACGCCAAAAACGTTTCAAAAAGCTTACGTTTTTAAGAAATACCATTTTTGAACAAAAAAAAACGGCAACCCGGAGGTCGCCATTTTGAAATGTTACTGGATCCTTCGACTTCGAGGCTACGCCTCTTCGCTCAGGATGACACGCTGCGTTACTTCACGAGGACGCGGAAGGTCTTGGACTGACCAACGCTGCGGACCATGTACACACCCGGCGTAAAGCCTGCGGCGCGGATGGACTTAGCAACGCTCTGACCGTTGACTTCGACGTTGCCGAGGAACTTGCCGGTCATGCCAAAGACTGCGTAAATCTTTTCAGGAATCTGGAGTTCCACGCGAGTCTTCTGGAGTGCAATCGGGCTTTCTTCGCAGTCAAAGCCCATGCAGAACTTGAACCAGTCTACGTTCACGAAGTTCCCGACAATCTGCATTCTGAGTACATGTTCGCCCTTCGGGATTTCCTTGGTCTTTGCTTCAACCGTAGAATAATGATCCCAATCTTCGCCCTTCTCGGCCTTGATGACATCGGTAATTTCCTTGCCATCAACGTAGAACTGGACGCCGACATCATCAGATGCCGTAGCCATGTTCAAACGAACCGTGTATTCAGACGCAATCTGGTTATCGATAGTGTATTCCACCCATTCGCCATCTTCGGTGTAACCGAGAGCATAGCCCTTAGACTTGTCCGCAGAGTCAATTTGCACGATGTCCACTTCATCTTCGCGATAGGCGCCGCCCTTGTTTTCGCGGTCGTTATCGTAGAAGGCCTTGTTGTGACCACCGACATCGTAATCTTCCGCTTCAATCTTGCCCGGGATTGCAGATGCGACTTCCTTGAACGGGGTCTGCGGAACAGCAGTCTTTTCGCTTTCCATGTACCAATAGTCGAAATCGAAACCGCCCTGCTTGACGACGAAGAACAAGTCTTCAACGCCTGCGGCATCGCTCAAGTCGAAGGTGTTTTCTTGCCAGCTAGAGCTTGCCGGGATGTTCATCGTTGCAAGTGTTGCTCCAGTTTCGGACTTGGCATGGAGTTCAATCTTACCGCCATTACCTCTCGTGCAAACGATGATGCGGTCTGCGCCATCACCCATGTCCACGGAGCGAACCTTTGTATAGAAGTTCGAGCCCATGTTGGTGAGGTAGACGTTATCGCCCTGCTTTGCCACATGCTTGATGATGGTGTACCCACCGCTCTTGTCAACGTTAATGCCACCGACCCAAGACTTCGTTTCGGCTTCAACGCGAGTGAACGGGTCAAGGTTCTTGATCGGCTTCTTGACGCCATCATTCGTAGACTTGATGGTCGGAATTGTACCGTCAGCATTCCAGGTGAATTCTTCGACGGCGGTAGAACGGCTATAGCCACCGCCACTCACGTTCTTCTGGTTGTGATAGAAGAAGAAGCTACGGCCCTTGAAGTCAATGAGACCGGAATGGTTTGTGAACGCAGTCCCGTTGCCCTGATCCATGATGACGCCGCCCCACTTCCACGGACCCGTCGGAGAATCACTGGTGGAGTAAGAAATCTTTTCGGGCACGCCATGGGAAGCGTAAATCATGTAATATTTTTTGTCACGCTTGTGGATCCACGGGCCTTCTGTGTAAACGGAGTTTCCGCTCGGAGAGAAGCCACGACTCATATCCGTCACCTTGATATCGCCATCGAACTCAATCATGTTTTCTTTGAGCTTGGCGTAATAGAGCTTCGGGTTGCCCCAGTAGAGCCATGCCTGGCCATCATCGTCAATCCAAACGGTCGGGTCAATGTAATCCCAGTTCGGACCTGCAAGATGCTGACCATTACGAGCATCCTTGAACGGACCTTCCGGCTTGTCGGCCACAGCGACGTTAATAGCGCGGCCACCGCGAGTCGATTCTACAGTCACGTAGTAGTAATACTTGCCATTGCGACGAACAACTTGAGCAGCCCAGTCACCGTTTTTCTTGGCATTGCCACCAAAGCTTTCATTCGTGAGGATAAGCTCGCCCATATCGGTCCAGTTCACCATATCGGTGGTGCAAGAAACACGCCAGCCGTGCATGGTAAAGAAGGAACCGCCTTCGTCGTTACCCGTGTACACGCAGACGGTATCGCCAAACACAACCGGAGCCGGGTCAGGCGAATAGTACGTCTGGATAATCGGATTTTCAGCAAGCGCATTGGACGCAAAACCAAGTCCAAACGCGAGAAGTATTTTACTAGTCATCTTCATATTTCACCCCATTTTCCCTAAACTACTTCACCTGAATCATTTTGCCAAAGGCCTTGTTCACGCTCTGGACAAAGTAGACTCCAGACTTAAAGTTCTTTGCATGCATTGCCTGCATCACAGAGCTTGTCGTCGGCATGCCCATCAAGCGGATAGCACCCATGTGATGACCGCGGATATCGAACACGTTCAGCGTAGAGCTGCGAGAGATATCCATGTTCAAACCGTAACGGACGCTCGGCTTGATCGAAAGGATTTCTTCCTTGGACTTGCCAAACTTGATCCAGTCAATGTTCAGGTAAGTACCCGTGATAGCCACGCGAAGCACATGTTCACCAGCTTCAAGAGCGGTGGTCTTTCCTTCGACCACGTCGTAAGTGTTCCAGTCTTCGCCCTTCGGGGCGACAATCGTATCGCTGATAGCCTTGCCATCCAAGAAGAGCTGGAAGCTAGAGCCTTCGAGACCAGAAGCCACGTTTGCAAGGAACACGTATTCACCAGCTGTGACATTCACGGTGTATTCCATCCATTCACCAGCTTGCGTGTAACCCACAGCGTAGCCCTTAGACTTGTCCGTAGAATCAATCTGAGTGATGTCCACGCCATCTTCGCGGTAGGCGCCGCCTTCGTTCACAAAGTCCTTATCGTTGAAGGAAACGCTCTGGCCACCTTCATCGTAGTTTTCCATTTCGACGGTGCCCGGGATGGTCATGTTTTCGACAAACGGAGCCTGCGGAACCACGTTGGAGAAATCCGGAAGCGGGATGGTGTTGATGCGATCCCCGATGTTTTTGAATTCGCCCTGGAGGCCTGCTGCTTCGGCAACAGAAGCGATGTAGCCATTGTTGTTCTTTTCGGTAAACTGACCCGGAGCGTTACGGCCAACGCCACTCGGAGCGTTCTTGTAAGAGTTGTTTTCGACAGCAAAGCCACTAGAGCCTTCGTCAAGATAAATCGGCAAAATCCAGTAATCCGACCACTTGGACTGGGACATATCATGGATGTAGTTTTCCTTGATTTCGCTACCCGTGCCCTGGTTGCTCAATGTATAAATCGGACCGGAGTCGCAAAGCAAACGGGCAATGTGGTGGATGTTGTTCTTATTAATTTTGTTGTTCGTCATGGCTGTTTCGCTCTTGGTCCAGCCATAACCCACAGAGATACCGGAATAGTTTGTATAAGACACTTCGTTATTTTCAATGACGACATAACGCGGATACCCGGCGGCAATGCCCACAGCACCCTGATGTTCATTCGTCACGTTTGTCACGAGGTTGTAACGGATTGTATCGCGGGTACTGATTTCGTCCTTGTCTTTCGGATTGTACGGGATGTGAATTTCGGTCGTGGAGTCTTGAGAGAACTTGCCGAGCATAATGCCGCAGCCGCCGATTTCATAGAATACGTTGCCTTCAATCACGTCATCATTTGTACCAGAGACAAAGTCAAGACCAGTTGCAGCCATCTGCGTGAACGTGCAATTCTTGATTTTGAAATGGTGCGCATTTTCGACGCGGAAACCAGCATCCGGACGCCAGAGGAGGAACTTGTTAGAGCCAAGACGGCCGTTTTCAGCCATGACTTCGATGTTGAACATACTTGCCTGCAAATCCAGGAAGCCTTCTTCGCTCGGACGCAAGAAATTGGAGTTTGCAAAGGTTATGCCTTCAAAAGACATGTAACCAACTTTGTTCTTAGTATCCTTACCGAGAATGCTGAAGAGCGTATTGACGCGCGGAACGACAACATTTGCGGTCGCCATGCTTTCGCCTTCACGGGCCTTGTAGTAAAGCGTGTTGGTCGATTCGTCGAGGTACCATTCACCCGGCTGGTCGATAAATTCGTATGCGTTTTCGAGGTAGTAGACCTGCTGCTTCGGCGGATTACTCATGAAAGCGGTACCGAGCATCGGGTACTTGCGGCGGAAAAGCTTGCTTCTTTCAGGATCCTGCGGTTCAAACTTGAAGGTATTGCCCTGCTGAGAAATCTTGTCAAGACGCAAGATGCTTTCGGCCCATGCAATCATCAAATGGATTTCGACCTTCTTCGGATTCTTCCAGTCCGTAGACTTGACATCGCTGCTGTTCAGGAGGAAGGCGCTGCCGGCAGAGTCCACTTTGTTCAAGCGGAAGAAGTTATGGTCGCCGTTATCGAGCAAGTTCGGCATACGCGCGCGAATTGCCTTTTTGCCGTTCACGTACATTTGGCGGAAACGGGCATCGACACCTTCGACCTTCCAGATATTGTTCTTTTCATCGTGAATCGTCCAGCCAGACATCGGGATACCGCCCGTAATAAGCGGAGTTTCGTTCGGATAGGCTTTATAGCGGACGTAGAAACCATCCTTACCGCCATCAGCCTCAGTAAAATTGACCGTAGACGAAAGCTGATAGGTTCCGCCACGAAGAATGACGGAAATATCTCCCGTCATGGTACCGTTGATGGCGCGCACGGCCTTTTGGGCCTGCGTAATCGTCTTGAACGGGGCCTCTTCGGTACCCTTGTTGGAATCGCTGCCATTGGGAGCGACATAGAAAGTAGCCTGATCAGCGGCGGTAGCAACAGTAACACCCAGGAAGAGTGCAGAAACTGCGGCAAGATGACCAATTGTTTTGAAGCTCATACCTAACCTCACGTTTAAAAACCAAACATAGTTTGCCCTAACAACACTTTAAAATTATTCTCGAAAATGCGTTTTTTTCATGTTTTAAGGCGAGATATTGTGGACTGTTTATCCATAGCTATGGGAGTGTGGAATATTCTTTTTTAGAAGGAGTACCGCGACAAAAAACACAAAATGCCCCGCGGGAGTGCGGGGCATTTTGAATGTGTGAGGAGAAATTTCGCGAGAGGGCGGCGTCCTCCCTAGTCTTTTACTTAGCGACGTTTACGCGGTAGATTTGGCTACCCTTGACGGAGCGCATCATGTACGTGCCACGGGCGTAGCCAGCGTTTTCGAGAGCCTGCGACATGCTTGCACCGTTCAAGTCCACGCGGCCGAGGTGCTTACCCGTAGCGCTGAACACGTTATAGGAGTTTTCGGATTCAAACGACGTGAGATGAACCTTATTCAGCCCCACCGTTCCATCGGTAAACTCAATCCAGTCAATGTCCATCCAGTCACCGGTTACCGTAAAGCGGAGAATGTGTTCGCCTTCGGTCAGGCTCACCTTCGCTTCAACCGTGTTGTAGTCATCATAATTATCTTCGCCAGATTTTGCCTGCGGAACAGCAATTTCTTCGGTAATGTCCTTCCCATCCATGGAGAGCTTGAAGCTCGAGGTGCTATTAGCAGAAGCCACAGAAGCGCTCATTGTGTAAGTACCCGTCTTGGCAACGTTCACGGTGTATTCGAGCCATTCGCCAGCCTGGTTGTAACCAACGATAATGCCAGAAGCCTTCTTGTAAAGGTCCACGCCGGTACCCGGGCGATAGTCAGAGTCGCCATGGTTTTCGGTATCATTTTCGTTGTAGGTGGTGTTGCCCTCACCCACGCCGTTGATGTCAAAGTCTTCCACTTCGATTTTTCCCGGAATGGCGAGAGCCTTACCCTTGAACGGTTCGCGAGGAACAGGCTTGAGAATCAAACGGAGCAGTGCAGAGCCGTGAGCCGGGAGTTCGATAGAAACGCGGGAAACCGGTCCCAAGTCCTTCTTTTTCCATGCATCGCGGACTTCTACTTCGCCTTCTACGCCAATGTCTTTAAAGTTGCATTCGACGGTCTGGGTAGAATTGTTGTTATTGAGAAGCGCCACGGCGATATCGCCATTTTTCAAAGGCTTGGTCCAAACCTGCTTGCCATTCTTGTCAGAAATGCGGTGGCCCTGAACGCCAAGAGAGTCCTGGTTGATGGCAATCATGTCCTTGTTCAGATAAAGTTCCTTGGTCTCGTTGCTCATGTTGCGTACGTCGGAACTGATCATGATGGGGGCCGCCATGATGGACCACATCGTCATCTGGGAGCGCTGTTCCTCGTAAGAGAGTCCACGGTTGCCCACTTCGAGCATGTCCGGATCGTTCCAATGGCCAGGCTTTGCAATTTGCCAATACTTGTTGTTCGCATCGATAATTTCGTAGACGCCGCGGTACCACGAAGTGGAAATCCATTCGGGACCAATGTCGAAAGTGGTGCGCCAGAGGTTAGCAATTTTCGGCATCCAGTCCTTGTATTCCCACATGCAAATGCTGAACACGATGTCGCGTCCGGAATTGCGGAGAGCGTTGGACATTGCAGTGTAATCTTTTTCCTGCGTTCTCGGATCCGAGTCGCAGTTATCGTACTTCCAGTAGTCCACGCCCCATTCAGCCAATTTCTTGGCGTCCTGAACTTCGCGGCCATTGGAGCCACTTTCACTCTGCCAGTTGCTATTGTAATGGTGGCAGGTGCGTTTGCCACGGTCGCCGTAAAGACCGAATTTCAGGCCTTTCTTATGCACGTAATCGGCAATGGCCTTCATGCCACTCGGGAAAGTCTTCGGGTTGTTCTGGAGGTTGCCCTGGGCATCGCGCTTGGTGTCCATCCAGTTATCGTCAAGGTTCAGGTAGATGTAGCCCGCATCCTTCAGGCCGGAATTGACCATCGCGTCGGCAATTTCCTGAATCTGCTTTTCGTTGATGTTTTCGTGGAAAACGTTCCAGCTGTTCCATCCGAGCGGGGGCGTAAGCACCAAGCTATCCGGATGCGCAAAGGCTTGGGAAACCAATCCCGCTAAAGCCAAAGAAGCTAGCACTCCAAACTTGCGACCATTTTTCTTGTTCAAACCAAACATAAGCACTCCTGTATCCTAAGTATTAATCATCCCCAAACTAAAAATACCCCCTAAAAAACAAAAAAATTAAAGGAATTACACATGTTCCTTTGACATTTTATCCACGATGGATAAGAATCAACATTTTTTAGGGCAAAACTTCAAAATTTGGGATAATCATACTATTTTTTACAGGTAATAAGAAAATGATAAGGAGTTTAAACAATGGCCGTTGATTTAAGCAAGTTTAAAAAGAAAGTAGAAAAGAAGCTGCCTATCTTGTTTTTAGTGGAAGAAAATAACCATACCAGTCTATCTGCCGATGTAGTGGCGAACATTTTGGAATCCTGTCTAAGAAAAAACATTCACACGGAATTTATGCTTTTTTCCTTTGGCTCCGAATGGACTTTGAAATTTCCAAAACTAAATAACAATATACCTCACTTTGCGGATCTGGAACATACTAATCTAAGGGAACTACAGCGAATTATCCAAGAAATAAGACCATCGAGTCAAACTTTTCTTGGATCGGCATTAGAAGTATGCAAAGCCATTCTTGACGACCCGGAAACAACAAAACCGGACAGGTATAAACCCGTAGTCATTATAATTGCTTCTAGAGTTCCCGCACAGGGATGGGAAGAACACTTTAAAGATTTATTAAACAACGGACGTAGTTCCAACGCTCAAGTTTACTGGCTGTATAAAAGTAACACCTAAGTTAGTTGAAACGCTCTAATCTTCAAATTTTCAGTTAAAACGGAGATAAAAACTATGGGATTTGCATCACTTTCATTCGGTGTTGTACCGAATATAATCACAAACAATACAATAAACAAAAAAGACTTGAACTCACTCGCAAAACGTTTTGAGAAAGTCGTATTCAAAGACATATTCGAAGGTTTCGGTTTAAGTTTCAACTATGAGAACGATTTCGCCGATGAAATCGTATCATCCTTCAAATTAGAACCTTTTGACGACGTACCTGCAGAAAAGCCCGTTGAGTTTACCGCTCCAGGTTTTGAAGGCGAGTTTGGCGATGGTGCAGATGCTAAAGGCGACGGAGTCGTCTAATATTCAAGCAAGAAGGAGTTTATATGTCCATGAACGTTGCCGCAAATCCAGATGAAATCATCCGATTCGCAAATCAGCTCCAAAGTTATATTGAGCACCTGCAAGAAGAAACATCATCCATTTCTTCAGCCTACAATCAAGTCGGCAACGAATGGTCCGACGGCAAGTACGCAGAACTAGGCGAAGCACTCGATGCCATGAGAAGCCAAATGCAGGCTTTCTGTGAAAAAGCAGAAGAACAAATTCCGCATTTGCATAACATGGCGGAACGATTGTACGAATACCAGCAAAGCTAGGCTCAATCTTGTTTCATGATGCAATAAATAGTACCCACCGGTACATGAATCATTTTACGGAAAACGTCAAGGAAGGAACTTTTGCAAGTTCCTTTCCTGTTGATGTCATCGAAAAGATTATTGAAGAAGAAACTGAACTGCAAAAAGCGTATGACGAAGGCCAGCAAAAGACCATGCGAATTGACCAGCTGCTGAGCGAACTGAGGGCCATGGTATAGGAGATTTATTTCATGAAAAATTCCATAATAGAGATTTTCAGAAATATGGACGAGGCTTTTAGCAAGCATCACCAGGCATGCAAAGCAATCACTTCGCAATATGGAGAAAGACCTACAGGCGCCAAGCTCCAAGAAAGAAATGAAAAGGTCAAGTTAGCGAACCAAATATACGACGACGGAATAAAACTCCTCCCCAACATCGATTCTCTGTGTTCGGAAATTCGAAGTAAGCAACCTATTCTGAAAAAATTATCAAAATCATTCATAAACGAAACCTTTGACATTCCCGACAGCATCGCACTTGGATTATATACCTTTAAATCCAATTACCTCAAACACAAATCAAACGGAATCGATACCGATGAAATAAATGTTCCACACATGCATCGGTTCCCCATTGAAAAGCCAATGTACATCGAAAACATCAAGGAACAAGCGCATCTTTTTCAAAAAATTATGCTTCGTTTGATGTTCACACTCCCGATGGACAGGCAAGAGTATTACGTCTATGATCCTGTCGGACTTGGCGACATCGTAATGAATTTCAACCTTCTTTTCAAGAACGAAAAGTTGTTTCCACAAAAGAAGGTCATGACAAGCCAAGCAGACCTTAAGGAAGCCCTTAAAAAAGTCAAGGAATACATTAATTCCTTGAACGAAACCGCATTTAGCCCCACGGAAGGCATCACAGATTGGCTTAGCTACAACAGGCGAATACTCGAGGATTCCTCTGATTCCGAAAAAAAGAAATTGTTGCCTTACAAGGTGTTCATTTTCTCGGATATCGCCAATGAAATGGACCAGGAATGCTTTGACATGATCAAGGTCATCATTAACCAAAGCGCCAAATGCGGACTTTTGGTGATGTTCTCTTTTAATGAAGACTTGCTCCATTCCGAAGACCGAGTGTATAGTCGCCGAAGACTCGAAGTTCAGCGAATTGTAAACGAAAGCATGGCTCTGCACAAAATGGTCGATGAGCCTGACGAAATCAAGGGTTTCAAGATTATCAAAGTAGCTCCAACCGGAGAAGATTTTCCGTCACCGCAAAAGTTAGGCGAATGTTTACGAGCATTGGATAAAGCAGTATCGGAACGTTCCAAGACAATGTTTGCATTTGACGATTTGCTGTCCGAAAAGAATCGAGCCGCAGGAAATTCCACGGAAGGCTTAAGCATTCCTGTAGGCTTTACGACTTCTGGTGGGCAAAATGTTTCTATGGAAATTGGAGACGCAACACCTCACTTTTTAGTCGGTGGCATTACGGGTTCTGGAAAATCCAATTTCTTGCACGTTTTGATCATGAGTGCCTGTTGGAAATACACTCCAGACCAAATGGAACTTTACCTTTTGGACTTCAAAGAAGGTGTTGAATTCAAACAATACGGCGATGAAAAACTAGCCAACGTAAAGCTCGTAGCCACAGAAGCCAATACAGAATTTGGCGTCAAAGTTTTGGAACATCTAGATAAATTACGAAAAGAGCGATACGCGGAATTCAAAAAAAATTTATGTAAGGATATCAAGGCGTACAATAGCGAGCCTAAAAAGAAGATGCCACGTATTCTAGTGATTATCGATGAATTCCAAGTCCTTTTTGACGGAACACAAAAAGACCGCACCATGGAAATGTTCATTATGCTTGCAAAGCAAGGACGAGCCTGCGGCATTCACATGGTACTTTCAACACAGTCTCTCAAGGGATTGGAATTTGGCAATGCGGCAAACCAGTTTGGCGGGCGAATCGCACTTAAGTGTTCTGCCGACGATTCAAAATTATTGCTAGGCGGCATATCTTCTAACAACGAAGAAGCTTCTGAACTAACGATTCCCTACGGAATTATGAATGTTTCGCAAGGGAGTATTGCAGGGAACATCAAGTTCGCCATTCCATGTGCGGTCGCATCAGACCCGGCAAAGAACCCGGTTCTCCCGAAAATCAAGATTATTAACGGAAATAAAGTTAATTCTTCAATCAAGATTTACAATGGTCCTGAATTTCCGTCTTTCCCAAACGAGGACGAATTTACAGCACACAACAAAGTGTCTGTATTACTAGGCGAGACTATCGATATTGATTCGGAAAGAAATCGTATTGAATTAACCAATAAGCCCGACAACAACATCCTCATTTGCGGTCGCGACGAGCAAATGAAAGTCAGCATGCTCAACTCTGTTATACTTTCGGCACTGCATTGCAATCGTATTGACGAGTGCGTGTATATCGGAGATGACGACGCATATTACGAAGAGTTTATTCGCGCCGGTAAAATCATCCACTTTGAATCCATTGTTGATTTTATTCAGGCACATAAAGACAACTGGTTTGATAAACGCCGAATTGTCATATTAGACAATTGCAACTTAAAAAGGACTATATCGTTCTCATTCCCATTGTCCGATTACCCGAAGGACGAAAACAAAACAGCATTTATTCCATTCTGGTTTGACTGTTGTAAAAACGGATCCTTCATTATCGCTTTCTATGACAGAGCAAAATCCCTTAAAGATTATGGAATTGACATTAACGCATTCAGTTATAGAATCGGATATGAACTGAATGGCGATGAAATGAATGAAGTGCTTTCTAACCGCGCACCAAACAAGATTGATTGCAAGGGGAAAGCCTTCATGTCCTATAATTTGGAAATCAAATGGTGGTTTAAGCCATTCATGAAATAAGAGAATAAAGACAAATGGGAAGAAATGTTGTAACAGACCTGAGAATATTTCAGGAAACTTGTAATGATATCCGAAATAACGAATCCTTAGTACAGGAAGCGTGTTCCCGTAGCTTGTCCGAATCCCAGCAAAAATTAGAAGAGACCCAACAAGAACTAGCTCACAGTAATCAACTTTTGCAAGAAGCAATTGCCGAAGAGATGCGCAGATTGGCAATTATGCAGGAATGCGAAGCCGAAGTCCAGGCGGCTGCGGCAGGACTTCCAGAAACAGCCGGTTGGTACGCAGACGCACAAAGGCGTTTAGCAATTGCCACTGCAGAATATGAAAAAGCTGTAGCTCACCGAATGCTCATGGAACAGCGCGTCGCCCTAGCGGAGCAATGCGTTTCAATGGCATCCAAGATGGTCGAAACGCTCATCACCAAATACAATTACGGTCAAAATCAAATCAGCCATTATTCATCGGAAGGAATTAATCGGTTAAGCCAAGCCGATAGAGCTACAACAGAATATGTGTATGAAACGGTCAATATCGCTAATGCCAATGTAACGACACACCAATCAACCGACGCGAAAGTACAATATAATGTGTATAGTGAAAATTTAGGGAAAGAGGTTGTTTGTCTCGGATCTGTACCCGGTCAACACGAAGCTCAGGCGGGTCGCCCTTTTTCTGGTCAATCCGGGAAAAATTTGGAAGTCATACTCTCAAACTTAAATTACAATGGAAAGCCTTTATCAAGAGCAAAGGTTTCCATTGATAATAGTTGGGATAGTCCTCTTTGGATGGGAGAGCATGGTGTAACAGAAGCCCCGCTTAAGCAAGTCTGTAGTGATTCAAATTTGTCTAGACTCAATAACGAGATTGGAAAAAATACAAAGATTGTTATTGCTTTTGGGGACAATGCCTACGCTGCCGCAGAAGCTTTAAAAGCAAAATACAATTTGAAATTTGCAATCATAAAAACAGACCATCCTAGTATGGCTCATATAAACAGAACATACAAATCGCTGAAGGCAACAGAACAAGAACGTAATCTAGATCGATTAAGTCAAATGGCAGACAATATCAAAAAATCGTCTGGCGGTTTGCTGACCTAAGTGCTTTTTATATATTATTTGCAGATGACAGGGTGGCAGACCAGCCCACCTAAGATAAAAAAGAAAGGTCTAAGATGAGCCGTATTTCGCTATATATGTGAAATACGGCCTTTTTTATTTTGAGGAAAAACTTTATAACAAAAAAGAGCGTCCCCGAAGCCAGGGAGCGCTCTTGGAGAGAGAACGAAACTTTTTAGCCTTTTACCGATCCACCGGCAACATGAACGAGCGTGTTTTGCTACGCAAGATGTAAACGCCCTTGCCAAAGCCAGCGTTTTTCATCGTTTTTTGCATGTTCGGCACGTCGTTTTCGATGATTTCGACAAATCCGAGGCGTTTGCCCGCAAGGTTATAGACACCGAACTTGCCAGCGGTAGTTGAGAGGCGAAGTGCCGTCGTTAAACCAACTGAAGGTTCCGCAATTTTCTTGAGCGTGACATTATCGAGCGTGAGCGTACCCGTCGAGGCGCCCGCATTGAAACTCAAACGAGAATCTTTATCGGTTGCGGCAGTCATCTGGAACTGGAAAGAATACTTCTTGGATTCCGTGCCGAGTTCGAAATTTGCCTTTTCGGTGAGGTAACTTGCCCACGGATCCGTGTGCTGTTCCACATTCACTTCGAGCGTGCGGGAGGCGCCAGCGCTAGCATCAAAGCTCACTTCGTACCACTGGCCTTTTTCGAGATGCAAGTCGTGCTGGATGAGCTGCACTTGGTAATTCTGGTCGCCAACGGCGGTGATGTTAAAATTGTACTTGCCGTTTTTCACATCGCCTGTTGCGGCGGCGCTACCGTGAGTCTGCAAAGTCCAGGCGACATCGGTCGAATCAAAGCCGCCGTTGAAAATGCTGTCGCGGTCGGTCGGCACCTGAATTGGCGGCGGAAGCGAAGAGCCGTCCAGCGAATAATTCTTGACAAAATTCCAGATTTCAACGCTCGTGTTGACACTGACCGCCTCGTCCATGGAATACCAGTGGCCCTTGCCTGCAATGGTGAGCAAGCGGACTTCGACGTTATCCTTGCAGCCGCTCCAGACTTCGAGAGAGGCGGCAGAACCCGGCTTGCTTGATGGATACGGCTTTGTGACCTTGGAACTTGAAGAGCACTTCTGCGCAGAAACCCAGCCCTTGAGGGTATTCACGGTGCTGTTGTAATTCACCACGTCATCGGAAGTGCCGTGGGTATGCATAATCGGCATGGCGCGCTTGGGCGAGTTCACGCCACCGCCACCGGAAACCGGGGCAATGGCCGCAATCATATCGCCCATCTTGTTTGCCGCATGGTAGCTCATCATGCCGCCCATCGAGAATCCCGAAACGTAAACGCGATTTTTGTCGATGCCGTACTTGTTGTACATTTCGTTGATAATCGCCTTGAGGAAATTGATGTCCTTGTCGCCACCGATGTCCCATGCCTTATTTTGGCCGTTCGGGAACACGACCACAAAGCGGGCCGTATCGGCAATCGGTTCCCACTTGGCAGCGTTCTGCTGATACGGGGCATCCTGATTCATGCCGTGCATCTGGATAATAAGCGGACGGCCCTTTTCGATATTTCTCGGAGCATACACATTCATGGTACGGTTCGTGCCGTTCACATTAATGTTGTCTGCAAATGAAAAAGTGGTGAGACTCGCCAATACGGCAAGAGAAAGGACGCAATGCGCCTTCTTAAAAATTTTACCAAACATTCCTCTACTCCTTGAGGTTTATTTCCCATTTTACCTATGAAGAAAATACCTTTTGGATTGGCGATTATCACTTAGCGGTAAACATTTTCCATTGCGGTTTTGACAATGGGTTGAGAGGAGGAAATGTGTAATAGGAGTGTTTACAGAACACAAAAACGGTCAGGATATACACGCTTAAAAATACTTGCGTATTTCAGCGTGTGCATCCTGACCTTGGGGGTGTTTACAGAACACAAAACGGGCTGGAAATGCATATTTGAAAACATCGTTTTCAATATGCGCTTCCAGCCCTTGGGGGTGTTTGAGGAACTATGAATAAACTATAGAGATTACTTTGTTACGGAGAGGCGGAGGGTGGTGCCGGTGGTGAGGGACTTGACGACGTACACGCCGCTTTCCTTCACAAGGCTGTTCACCTTGCTGCGCACATCGAAGTTGCTAGAAGCATCGACGCGGCCGACAAACTTACCGTTCAAACCATAGACGCTATAAGACTGTACGCCTTGCACATTATGGAGAACGCCCTTTGCCAAGCCAACAATGGGATCCGGATCCGTTGCATTCGCACCCTTCACGAACGTAAAGTAGTCGATATCAAGCCAGGAGCCAACAACCGTAAAGCGGAGTACATGTTCGCCTTCCGGGAGTTTTACGTTTGCCTTTACCTTGTTATAATCGTCATAATTTTCTTCGCCGGAACTTGCCGCCGGAACAGAGAGTTCTTCGGTAATGTCCTTGCCATCCAAGGAGAGCTTGAAGCTCGAGGTGGAGCCAGCCGCAGCAACCGCAGCAAACATGGTGTAATCGCCTTCTTCCTTCACATTCACGGTGTATTCGAGCCAGTCGCCTTCACTGTTATAGCCCACAATGACACCGGTTGCCTTCTTGTAAAGGTCAACGCCCGTGCCCTTGCGGTAGTCGCTATCGCCGTGGTTTTCGGAATCGCCATCATAGTAAGAGGAACCATCTTTGCCCTTGCCCGGCACGTCAAAGTTTTCAGCTTCAATCTTGCCCGGGATTGCATTTGCAGGGCAGTTTTCGCCTGCAGCGCAGAACGGAGTCTGCGGAACAGGTTCAGAACCAGCGCCGTCGAGATAAATTTCATCGTTCACGTCGGTACCGACCTTGAACCAGTCGAAGTCTGCATAGCCGCCCGCCTGCTTGGTCGCAAAGTTGAAGAGGCCCCAACGCACGCCCACGAACATGTGCAAGTCGTAATTGAGTTTCACGTCACTACCGATCTTTGTCCAGGTATTGCCATCGGTGCTGTAGTAGAAATATGCAGTACCGCGGTCAATGGGCAAATCGAAATCAATTCGCAAATAAACCTTGGAGTCCGAAAGAGCTTGGCTTGCAGCTTGTCTTTCGCCGTCCTTGTTTCCAGTGTACATCACAACCTTGTAGTTGCCGTTTTCCTTAGCAAGCGCGACAAAGCCCTTGTCATCCTGCAAAGCAACGAGGCCCGCCATGTCTCCATCCTTCATGCCCTTGCCGTCAACAAGCGTACGGCCAGAACTCTTAGGGCCAAAGGAACGCTGTGTCAAAGTGTTCTTTGCATTCACGACACGGCTATCCGTGCGGCCCGTGGTAATGCGGAAAAATCCCGGATTTGCAGACAAGCTCCAGTTTTTGTTATCGGGGTTATGGTTGAACTGCCATTCGAGAGCAAGTTCGCCAGATTCAAAATCGTCACTCGTGACCATGCCGTAGCCCGGGAGCGGAGATTCCGGCAAGTCAATTGTCGAAGGAGCCTTAGATCCGCTCGTCGGAACCGGCCAACCATCCTTCCATTCCATCGGGACCAAGTGCGACATACGACCAACCGGGCCGGAATCGCGGAACAGGAGGGCATACCACTTGCCATCGGGAGTATCGAAAATGCCACCCTGCGCAACACCGTTATCGGAGAGGAAATACCTTCCGCTGTAACCAGAGAGCAGGCTCTTGGAACGGTAAACAATTTCACTGCGGCTCTTGCCAGCCGGCCAAGAAATCGTAAACAAGTAATATTCGCCGTTCACCTTTTCCATGTGCGAACCTTCTTGCTGCACATAGTAATTGCTGGTGCCGGTCACCTGGTTCACGCTCACGCCGCCAACCTTACCGCTCTTGCCGCCAGCCTTCACGCCGCTAGCGTCGTCGTTCAACTGCACGTAGCTAATCTGGTCGCCGCTGCCGTAGAACACCCAAACAGTGCCATCGTCATCGAAGAACAAAGAGGGGTCGTGATAGAACGGGAGCTGCACTTCGGACCACTGGCCACTTTCCACATCGGCGGTCTTGTACAAATGAGTTTTGCCCGTCGTGTAAGACGGGGTCAGCACGTAGAAAAATCCCTTGTGGTAGCGGATGCTCGATGCCCAGGAGCCCTTACCGTAGGCATCCTTGCCGCCATTCAAATTCTGCTGGTCATTGTTGGTGAGCGTCTGGTAGGCATAACCCACCGTGCGCCACTGCGCCAAATCCGTGCTCTTGAAAACAGGCACGCCAGGCGCAAAGTGCATGGTCGTTGTGACCATGTAATAAGCATCGTCGACGCGGACAATCGAGGGGTCCGGGCTATCGACGTACATAATCGGGTTATTGACCGATACTGCAAAGCTATTCACCACGGCAAAGCCAGCGACAACGGCTGCAGCTTTTGCCATCTTACTAAACAATCCCATAATCACTCCTTTTCCAACCTAACTGGATATGATCTACAAGTATAATCTACCCCTTTTACATGGTTTTTACCCGCAATCGTACGCCCTTTTTATGGATTTTTTGTCAATAACACCCCATTACAACCCCGAAAACGTGTCGAAAACCGCGCCTCTTTTGTAAAAATTCCTTTTCGCAATTTTCACAACGCTTTATAATTTTTCACAACACCATTTCGCAACACCTAGGAAACATCCATCTATATTTTGTACAGGTCTAGCGAAGATCGTGGGGGATTTGGTTGGACCGGGTGGATGAATAGAGTTTGGAATGTTTAACTATAAAAAGGAGTCGCTATGACCATGTTTAAATCCATGGCATTCGCAGGAACAGTAGCAGCACTCAGCTCACTGTCTTTCGCTTGGAGTATCGATGGCGTCGTATCATCGAAGGCCGGACAACCTCTTTCCGGTGTAAAAATTTCATCTTTCAACTATGCTGGCTTAGAAGCCGTTTCGGCAGCTGATGGCAAATTCGCCCTCTCCTATGACGACGGTGTCGGTTTGCAGATGCTCAAGTCTGTTCAGGCTCACGTCGGTTTCAACCACAATGTTATTACCATTTCGGGCATCAAGGCCCAGACGCTTACCGTTTCTGTCATGGACGCTCTTGGCAAGGTCGCTTTCTCCAGAACGCTCCACAACGTTTTTGGTCTCGCCACGTTCGACTTGAACAAAACAAATGCTAGAGGCGCCAAATACATCCGCATCAATGCCGATGGTAACCGCAACACTTATCAGCTCGGCAAGAACGTGACCCTCATGAAGGATGGCGACCCGCTGCCGACCCTCATGTTCGCGAAGGAAGGCTACAACAACTTCACCTACACGATGAAAAGCTTTACCGAAAGCAACGTCCAGATTACGATGGATGTCGCTTCCGCTCAGCAGTCCAGCTCCAGCCAGGCAATCGCATCGAGTTCTTCTGCCAAGCCGGAATCTAGCGCAGCCTCTTCCAGCAGCGCGAAAATTGAAGAAGTCATCAACTGCACTGGCAAGACTTACCAGGCTGGCGACCACAAGATGTCTGTGAACGTCGACGGCAAGAATCGTACGTTCATCATGCACGTGCCGAGCGCCTACAAGGGCGACAAGCCGGTACCTCTCGTTGTGGACTACCATCCGGTTATGGGTAGCGGCCAGGGCCAGCTCAGCGGTACCACTTACAAGGCTCAGACAGACCCCGAAGGCGTTATCTCTCTGTACCCCGATGGCACGAAGTCTGCTGACTCCAGAAAGATGGGTCCGGGTTGGAACGTTGGTCCTTGCTGCTCCGACGATGACGACGTGAAGTTCTCTCGCGAAATGATCAAGTCTGTCGAAGAAAAGGTTTGCATCGACAAGAAGCGCGTTTACGCAACCGGTTTCTCGATGGGTGGCGGTATGAGTAACCATGTGGCATGCTTCATGTCTGATGTGTACGCCGCAGTTGCTCCTGCAGGTATGGACTTGAACAAGACCAACAGCGCAACCTGTAATCCGGAACGTCCGATTTCCATCATCATGTTCCGCGGCACAAACGACAACGTCTGCCGTTACCAAGGTGGCGATAGCGGATTTAACGACGGCTTGAACTTCTTGGGTGCCGAAGGCAACTTCCAGTTCTGGGCACAAAAGAACGGTTGCACAGGCTCTCCGTCCAAGAACTCCAACGGCTGTAACGAATACTCCAACTGCAAGGACGGCACGAAGGTTGTGCTCTGCACCAAGCAGGGTGGTGGTCATGAACAGGGCGATGGCAAGGTCGGTTGGCCGTTCCTGAAGTCCTTCACGTTGCCGTAATGAATTTGATTTCATAATTCATCCTATATACACCAAAATCGCTCCGGGCAACCGGGGCGATTCTTTTTTGCTTTGAATGCGCCGGGCAGCCTCCCCTGCACAGAACAGTCCCTATACAGAAAAGAGCCCCAGCTTTCGCCGGAGCCCTTGTAGGAGTCACACTAATCTTCCCGTATTTATTCTCTCATTTTATTTATTAGCCGTACACAAGCCCAAGAGCAACTGCGACGACAAAGAAGAAAGCTATTTGCTTTACAACTACCAACTCGCTTTTATTCATGAATTACCACCTTTTTCGTAAGAGACTTGCTTCCGCTTTGACGAACAAAGAACACGCCCTTTGCCTGCTTGCGGAGATTTGCGTTAGTCTTCACAAGTTCAATGGCGGCATCCATGCCCTTAGCGGTAAATGAACCAAGTTTAATGCCCTGCATGTCGAACACGTTATAGTTGCTTTCGGCTTCGGTCATGCTATAGCGGATATCCTTGAGTCCGATTTCCGGCTGAGAGCTCACTTCCTTGAATTCAACGTAGTCGATATCAATCCAGTCATTGGTGATTTCGAGCTTGAGTTCGTGTTCGCCCTTGGTGAGCGTTACCTTGCCACCTTCCACTTCGGTAAATGTATCAAAGCCCTTGCCTTCGTTTGCGATTTCCGTACCGACCTTCTTGTCATCGATGTAGAGGACAAAGCTACCGGTTCCGTTTTCGCCAGCGACATTGGCTGTAATTCCGTAGTCGCCATCGGCTTCAACATTCACAGTATACTTGAGCCATTCGCCCTTCTGGCAGTGACCGACGACAATGCCCATGTTCGGCTGGTAAATATCGACATCGTTCTTGCGGAGCTTACCGCCTTCGTTGCCCTTGCTCAAATCGTAATAGGCCTTGTCGGCGCCGCCCTTGTTGTAGTTTTCAGCTTCGACCTTGCCAGGGATTTCAATCGGGTCCGTGTACGGGCCATATTCCTCGGGCGGTTCATCCGGAACTGTAGACTGGCTCGGGTCCACAAGGTTTACCGGCGGAGCATCCGGGTCAATCGTCTTGTCGATAAGCTTGAGCATTTCGGAGCAGTAGCGCTTGCCAAGTTCAATCACGCCCGCACGGCCAAAGTGGTACGGATCCTTGCCGTTACCCTGCAAGCCCTTGGAAGAGGCAAGTCCGAACTTCTTGAAATTTTGCTTGAGCTGGGCAATGCCGCCGTTTTTGCTAGAGCAGCAGTTCTGGCCTTCCTGGAGGAGTTCGCCCGCTACAAACGGCACTTCGTTTTCGTCCAAGCCAAGCGCATCAATCACGTCCTTGTAGGTCTTGTAAACGGTCTTGCGCCAGTTGGCATCGGTACCGTCACTTTCGCCCTGGTGGAAGATGAAGCCCTTGATGACGCCCACTTCCTTTGCCTTCTTGGCAAGTTCCAGAATGCGTCCCGGAGGGTTGTTGTCGTAATCCTTGGGCCAGCCCCAGTTCATGATGTCCTTGCCATCGCCCCTGAAATAAGCTTCGTACTGGTCCTTGTCGAAGGCGCGGATGCTCACAGCACCGATGGCAACCGGGATAATGCCCACGGTCACGCCCGGCAAGGAATCGGCCATAGCGCGGCCAAAGTAGTCCGCCGGGGAGAGGTTTTCGAACGGATGGAACATCGGAGGAATTGCCGGGTACCATTCGCCCGTCTTGATAGACTGATTCGTCTTGCCGCTGCGTTGGCTTGCATTTGCATTGTGCGAAGCAAGCATGATAAAGTTCTTGGGCGGATTTGCCTGGTCCTCGGACGGTACGATATCGCCGTTGCCCGCCATGTTGGACTGCCCGTAAGCAATGTAAATATGGAAGTTCGGGTTCGGAGCCGCATTCGCCCCCACCGCAAACATAGAAAGCCCAGCAGCAACACCTGCATAGGCCAGGATTTTTTTCAATTTTCTTTCCACGCTCATTTTTATATCCCTTAATCCAAAATTTCTATAAAGAATCTACCCAAAAAAAGCCGTTTTGTAGCACAGCAGGGCTCCATATAATATGGACGTTTTGTCAATGAATTGCGAAATTCGCTCAAAAAACGCATTTTGTAAAAAAAAGAGTCCTAACATCCGCCAGGACCCTTCATGGAGTCTAGAATTATTCGAAAACGACAACCTTCTTGCTCATGAGCTTTGTGCCTTCCTTGCGGACAAAGAACACGCCCTTAGCCTGCTTGCGGAGCTTGGCATCCGTCTTGACGAGGTTCACAGCGTTGGCCATTCCCTTTGCGGTAAACGTCCCGAGCTTTTTACCCTGCATGCTGTACACGCTAAAGTTGCTTTCGGCTTCAGTCATGTCAAAACGGACCTTTGCAATCGCGCTCGGCGGGTCTTCCTTCTTGGGCTCGCTGAACTGGATCCAGTCTATATTCACGTAGTTGGCGGTGATTTCGAGCTTGAGCACGTGCTTTCCGGCCTTCAAGGCGACCTTTTCCTTCACGGAAATCGTCTTGTACGTATCCCAGGAATTGTCGGCAGTCTGCGGCACGGAAACATCATCCGTAATAGCCTTCTCGTCGATGTAGAGCTTGAACGCAGAGGTGGAATTACCGGCAGCAACGCTAGCATCGATATTGTATTCGCCATCAGCCTTCACGTCTACCGTGTATTCGAGCCATTCGCCAGTCTGCGTGTAGCCAAGAGCGACGCCATCGGCTGTCTTGTACAGGTCTACACCCGTATCCTTGCGGTAATCGGTATCACCGTGGTTTTCGGAATCTTCGTCACTGTAAGAGGCGTTACTCGTACCGTCTTCGTTCTTGCCGATACCCGGCTTGTCAAAATCTTCGACTTCGACCTTGCCCGGAATAGCAATCGGAGCACCCTTGAACGGTTCCTGCGGGACAGGGTCAACAGGCGCCACGTTGATGAGCTTGAGCATTTGCTGGGCATAACGCTCACCCATGCCGCGGTAGCCTTCCACAGTAAAGTGGAGGCCGTCCCCCTTAGAGCCGTAACCCTTGGAACTTGCCACGCCAAAATTCGCAATGTACTTGGAAAGCCCACGCACACGACTGCTAAAACCGGCACACGAACCGCCATCGACCATTTCACCGGCGACAAACGGAGTCTCCTCGGCGTTCAAACCGAGCTGCTTGAGCATGTACTCGTAAGTCTTCTTGACAATCTGTTCCCAGTTGCTCATGCCGCCATCAGTTTCGCCCTGGTGGAAGATGATGCCCTTGATGACGCCCTTTTCCTGAGCCTTCTTGGCAACTTCGATGATACGACCCATAGCATTGCCGTCGTCACCATAAGCCTTGGCTCCGTTTTTCAGCCAGCTTTCAGCAGAGTTGAGGTAATTCTTGTAATCGTCCGGGTCAAACAAGCGGATACTCGTACCGCCCTGAGCCACCGGAATAATGCCAATCGTCACGTTCGGCAAGGAATCTGCCATGTGGCGGCCAAACCAGTCCGCCACAGAAAGCCCCTGATTACACTTGAACATCGGAGGCACCGCAGGGTACATCTCACCTACCGTCGGGCGACCGAGATTCGAACAAGACGTCGTCGCAAACATCTTGACACGGGGATGTTCCTTGCCGTCGATATTCTTGTCGAAGTTCGTAGCGTTACCTTCCATGTTCGACTGCCCATAGGCAATGTAAATATGGAAGTTCGGGTCCGGAGCCGCATTTACACCCGTTACCGCAAACATAGAGAGGCCTGCAGCAACACCTGCAATGCCCATCAGCTTTTTGAAGCTCTTTTCCACACTCATATCTATCTCCCTTTTAACAAACTCTTAAAAAAACAGGAGCCAATTGCTCGGCTCCCGTTTTTAGGAATATGAAATTATTTAGCCACAAAAATGCGGTAGGATTTGCCACCCAGCGACTTCACAAAGTAAATGCCATTCTGACGCACCACGCTCTTGGTCATGCGCTGGACATCGGCCTTGGTCGTAGCCATGAACTTGCCCACGAGCACGCCGTTCACGTCAAAGACACTGTAATTTTCGGCTTCAGTCGGCAAGCGGAAATTAGCACCGCGCAAACCAATTGTCTTATCGTCCGGATCGGCGGCGTCCTTGCCCTTTGCAAAGTTGAAGTAGTCGATATCGAACCAGGAACCCGTCACCGTCATGCGGAGAATATGTTCGCCAGCCGGGAGCGTTACGTTGGCCTTGACCTTCACAAAGTCATCGAAGCTCGTTCCCGAAAGTGCGACATTTTCTACAAGAGTTTTTCCATCCAAGGAGAGCGAGAAACCAGACGTCGAATTACTCGTAGCGACAGAAGCAAACATCGTGTAGTCGCCAGCTTCCTTCACATTCACGGAGTATTCGAGCCATTCGCCTTCTTCGTTATAGCCGACCACATAGCCAGTAGCCTTCTTGTAAATATCGACACCCGTGCCTTCGCGGTAGTTCGTTTCGCCACGGTCTTCGGAATCGTTTTCGCTATAAGACTTGTTGCCCTTGCCCGTACCCGGAACGTCAAAGTTTTCGGCTTCGATTTTGCCCGGGATTTCAGCGACCTTGCCACCAAACGGTTCGCGAGGTACAGGATCTGCCGGAGTGCCACTGCCCACGAGTGTCACAATGCAGTCCTTGTTGCTTGAATTGCCGGCATCCATGGTAATCGTCACGGAGCCATTCTTGACTTCGACTTCACCTTCGTACTTTGCATTTTTCGCTTCACTTGTCGTGTACACATGGAATGTCTGGACATCGGCACCCTTCACATTGACGGTCACAGTCTTGCTATTCTTGTAGTCGCGGTTCACGAGCACCACGATAACGCTATCGCCATCTTTGCTCTTGTATGCACTTGCAAAGACTTCCTTTTCGGGGTTTGCTGTAGCGCCCACGCGGACAGCACCCGGGCGGACAAAGCGCGCAAACTGGCTCATCACGTAACCGCGCTTAGAAATCTTGCCGATTTCGTTCTGCGGAATCTGGAGCTTGTTGCCAAAGTCCTTTTCCATGATGAGGCCGTAGCAACGACGGATGTACCACCAGGTGTACTGATTGAAATTGCCCACGACCATGGCGCGGTGGATTTCGTAAGCTACGTCCATGGCGTTCACGGTATCGCGCTTGTTGGCGTTCGCCTGGTCACCCGTATTCGTAATCGTGCGCCAGTAGTTACCGCTTCCCTGGCTTTCGGTATAGTGTTCCGTCATCCAGCGTTCGACTTTTTTCTGGTCAGCAAGGCTGTACTGGAAGAAGTTGTCTCCAGTCCTTCGGTCACTCGCGTAAAAATGCGCGCCGAGAATGTCCCAGTTCTTGAGGGCATTGGCATCGTTCAAGACCTTATTGTAGAGGTTCTTGTCATAACGGAAGGATTCTGTAGAAATCACCTTCGCGCCATTCTTGCGCATCTTGTCGGCATAGCCCTTGGTGAAGTTGTAGATTTCGTCTGCACTCCAGCAGGCCCATTCACCGCACCAGTCCGGTTCGTTACTGATGGAGATGGCGTACAGGGGAACGCCCTGGTTCTTCATGTAATCGTTAAAGTTATTCAGGTGGTCCACATACTTCTGGTAATTCGAAGAAGCCATGTGCTGGTTCGCCCCTGCGTACGGCGATGTCCACGGAGTCGCATAAAGGATAAAGTCATCGCCGGCGTACTTTTTGGCATACTTTGCGGCCTGAACTTCCTTGTTGAAGTCATTGGAATTGGCGTAAACCGGAATACGGAGCGTGTTGAGGCCGATTGTGCCATCGCCCGTACCAAAAGCAAGCTTGGCATCTGCTTCGGAAAGGCCGCCACCGCCCTGCCACTGGTTGTGCACCATGCCACCAAAACCGCGAATCACCTGGTGTTCTTCGGTCACGTCAACGTTGACCGTCGAGGCAAAAGCAGGTATAGCAAAAACCAAACCGTAAGCGGCAGCCTTCAAGACTTCACCCATGCGCTTCATAGTAAATCTCCTAAAAAAGTAATCCCATATTTCTTCGTAATTTAAATTTATACCCATCGCGCAATCATTTTACACCCCCAGAATAATTTTCCATTGTCAATTTGGTAATGAGGTTTACAATGCCGCAGCCGCAAAATAAACAAATGCGTAGGCCGAGCGTCGCGGCCAAGCTTGCTTGGACATGACCGAGGCCAGCATTTGGTGCTTGAGCGTAGCGAAAGCACAAACACCTCGGAACGTTCGTCCCGAGGCGTAATGGCACCATTCAGCGCCATTAGGGTGTGTGGTTTAGGAGGACCTTTTGGGGAATCTTGAAAATTACGCTAAAGCAAACCGCTTTAGTCTCTCATTCAACATCCCATAAACTCCCTTGCAAGATTGCAAGACTTTCCACCTTAAAATTTAGGTTTCCCACCACCGAAAAACACATTTTCCCAAATTTTTATCATTGACATTTTGGTAACGAATCGCAACGAAAAAAGAGAAGCACGCGAGCTTCTCTTTTTGTAATGTTTGGATCCTATCGCTACGCTCCAAGATGACAGTGTGTTTAGGCATCAGGATGACAGAGCGTCACGTTCCTAGGTGACAGAGGTTGAATTATCTTGCAACAGAGGTCATGAAAGTCTTGTGACCGTCAACGCTCTTGAGCATGTAAACGCCCTTAGTGAATCCTGCACTCTGGAGGGCTTCGCCAGCCTTCTTTCCGGCGAGATCCACAGTGCCGAGCATTTTGCCGCTCACGCTATACACGCGGTAGACGCGAGAAGCATTAGCCTGGAACTTCACAGCAGGCTTGAGACCCACTTCGCTCACTTCGCCGAGAGAGAACCAGTCCACGTTCACGTTGTCGCCCGTAATCACGAGACGAATCACGTGCGTGCCCTTGGTAAGTTTCGCCTTGCCACCTTCGAATTCCTTATAAACGCTCCAGTCCTCGCCAGTCTGCGGAACCGTAATGGTGTCGCCAACAGCCTTTCCGTCGGCCAAGAAACAGAAGCTTGCGCTTTCCATGCCAGTAGAAGCCGAGGCCTTAATCGCATAATCGCCATCTTCCGGAACTTCGACCGTGTATTCGAGCCATTCGCCAGAAGCGGTATAGCCAATCGCCATGCCCGTACCACCTTCGACAATGTCAACGCCCTGGTCTTCGCGGAACTTGGCATCGCCCTGGTTTGCCTTTTCGTTATCGCTGTAAGAATCCACATCGCCACCGCGGCCAACGCCCGGGATGTCATAATGTTCAGCTTCAATCTTTGCCGGAAGCGTCACAGCCTTTTCGCCATACGGTTTCTGCGGTTCCGGAGGAGTCGTGCCGCTACCTTCAAAGCCCCATGCCTTAATTGCCATGGTGGAGTCCTGAGAGCCCTTGAACACGAGGAAAATTTCATCTACGATGCCCTTGAGGCCGGTCACTTCGCAGGAATTTTCTGCAAAAGTGTTCTTGTTGCCGGTATTCTTGAGCGTACAAGTGCCAGCGAGCGTACCTGTAGCAGAGCCCGAATGAATTTCAATCTTGTTGCCATCAGCAGCGCTTGCCGCCTGAACCACAAAGCCCGTTGCCGCCGTACCAAAGTCCACGCCACTCACGCGAATCCAGGATTCCTTCGTGGAAAGCGGGAGCAAGAGGTGTTCTGCAACCTTGCCCGGAGTCCAGTTCGAACGGCTGCGGATGCCTTTCTGCTTGGAACTCGTCAAAGCCGGATACCAGTCATACGGATCGAAGTTTTCAATCTGCTTCGGGCCTTCCTTCGTGAAGGTCAGTTCCTTCATGGTACCGTCACCGTTGTAGAAAAACTCGTCAACACTCACGCTGCGGTGGAATGCCGGCACCGGATTCGGGCGACCATCATCGGCCGGGATTTTTTCCAAGCCTTCGTAACCATTTGCAATGCGGCGGTCATGATAAGCGACATACCAGTGGCCCTTGAATTCGGCAATGCCATGGTGGTTATTGTTGTTGGCGTTGATGTTCTGACCGCCAATGTTCGGGTTCCCCATGAAGATACCCTTGTATTCGTAAGGACCCATCGGGTTCTTGGACATGCCGTATGCAATGCGCAAATCCGCCGTACTGTAAGAGAGATAGTAATTACCCTTATACTTGTGGATGTAAGAGGCTTCCATCGCCTTCGGGCCACCAATCTTCAATTGGGTCTTGGAGCCTACATCGAAGCCCTTCATATCCTTGTTCAACTTGTAGATATTGAAGATATTGTTGTTATTGTTGGCTGCCGGGCGGCTATTGCTTTCACCACCGCCAAACGTGAAATAGCCTTGGCCATCGTCATCGAAGAAGATTGCCGGGTCAAAACACCAGCCAATGCCGTCGCAGTCGGCAAGACCGCCACCCCAATTGTTGATGAGTTTCTTGTTGCCAGAGACCGGGTTTGTCCACGGACCTGCAATACTGTCGGCACCGATAAGGCCGATACCGCCGCCACCGCCATCCGGGAACACAATGTAAAGTCTGTGGTCATTCGGGTTCACCGCAATGCCAGACGCCCAGATATCGCCAATGCCATCGACCTTGCGGGCATCGTAAATGATACCGAAGTCGGTCCAGTTCTTCATATCCTTCGTGCGGAAACCGTAAAGGGCCTTGATATTATAGCCATTGGCATTCGATGCAGCAGGGTCATCCGAGTCGGTTATGACATAGAAATAAGTATCATCGGCAGCGGCACCCGGGTCGGCCAAGTAATGGTAAGCCGAAATCGGGTTATCGGCAAGTGCTCCCACACCAAAACCGGCGAGCAAGCCTGCCATCGTTAAACGTTTCAGTAATCTCATTGTTCACTCCTTGGGATCGACCAAACACACCGCCATCCCGTTTTTTATAAAACTACCCTCAGAAACGCCAAAAGACCCACGAAAAATCGTAGGTCTCATGGACAAAAAGTCAATAGTTACTAAAAGGAGATGCCCGATCAAGTCGGGCATGACATCCTTAGCGAGTGGTGCGAACTCTTGCCACCGCGCCGTTGTGACGGTTACGGATGATGCAAACGCCCTGCACGTTCCTGGACTGCGGATTTTCGCGCCAGAGCTTCTTCGCTTCGTGGATATTGCGGGCCGTGAAGCTAGAAACCTTCTTGCCGGTCAAATCGAACACGTCGAAGTTTGCGACTGCATCGGCACCAAGCACCCTGAAGCCCTTGATACCAATTGTTTCGTCGTCCGGATCCTTAGCGTCCTTGCCTTTAGCAAACGTCATATAGTCGATATCGAACCAGTCGCCCGTAACAGCAAAACGGAGGATATGTTCGCCGGCCGGGAGCGTCACGTTAGCCTTGACCTTGATAAAGTCATCCCAGCTATCGCCAGCAACCGGAACTTCAGCAACAGACTTGCCATCAATGGAAAGCGTAAAGCTAGCCGTAGAATTATCCGTTGCCACAGAAGCAAACATCGTGTAGTCGCCATCATCCTTGACATTCACGGTATATTCGAGCCATTCACCAGACTGGTTATAGCCCACGACATAGCCAGTAGCCTTCTTGTAGATATCCACGCCAGTGTCTTCGCGGTAGCTCTTGCCGCCGTTGCTTTCGGCACCGTGATCTTCGGAATCGTTTTCGCTGTAGGACTTGATTTCGCTACCGCGGCCAGAGCCCGGAATGTCGAAGTTTTCCATTTCAATCTTGCCCGGAATATCCCAAGCCTTGCCGCTAAACGGCTTCTGCGGTTCCGGAGGAGTCGTGCCACTGCCTTCGAAGCCCCATGCCTTGATAGCCATGGTAGAGTCCCTGTCGCCCTTGAACACGAGGAACAATTGCTTTACAATGCCCTTGAGGCCTTCAACTTCGCACTTGTTTTCGGCATAGGTATTCTTGTTGCCAGTATTCTTGAGCGTGCAAGTACCAGCAAGCGTACCCGTTGCAGAACCAGTGCGGATTTCAATCTTGTTGTTATCGGCAGCGCTTGCAGCTTCGACTGTGAAGCCCGTTGCAGCCGTACCAAAATCAACACCCGAAACGCGGAGCCAAGATTCCTTGCTCGAAAGCGGGAGCAACACATGATCGGCGGCCTTGCCCTGCACAAAATTCGAACGGCTACGAACGCCCTTCTGCTTGGAGCTCGTGAGTGCCGGATACCAATCGTACGGGTCAAAGTTTTCAATCTGTGCCGGACCTTCATCCGTCACCTTCACCGTCTGAATGGTGCCGTCAGCATTGTAGAACATTTCGTCTACGGAAACGCTACGGTGATAGCCTTCGTTCGGTTTCGGCTGACCGTCATCGGCCGGAATAATTTCCAGGCCGTTATGGCCCTTGGCAATACGGCGGTCATGATAGACAACATAAGAGTGGCCCTTGAATTCGGCAATACCATGGTGGTTATTGTTGCCGTTGATGCTACGACCGTTCATGCTCGGATCACCGAGAATCGTACCCTTCCAGGTGTAAGGACCCATTACGTTGTTAGATGTGCCATAGTCAATCGTCGGAGCGCCCTGCTGCCAGCCAGTACTGTAAGAGAAGTAGTAAGTACCCTTGTGCTTGTGGATGTAAGAAGCTTCGAGCATTTTGCGGGTCGGCAAGTTGTTCACCTTCACATGGGAACCGTTGCCCACCGGGGCGTTCTTGGCATCGTTCAACTTGACAATGTCGAAGTTATCAGTGTTTGGACGGCTAGTGCTTTCGCCGCCGCCCCATGTCACGTAGGTGGTTCCGTCGTCATCGATAAAGATACCCGGGTCAAAGCACCAGGAAACGCCATCGCAACCGATAATGCCACGGCCACCAACAAGCTTATCCTTGCCCTGGCCCACAGCATTTGTCCAAGGACCTTCAATAGCAGGCGCCTTGATGTAGCCAATGCCGCCGCCACCGCCATCCGGGAACACAATATAGAACGTACCGTTATGAACAGCAATGCCAGAAGCCCAAATGTCGTTAATGCCACTTACCTTGCGGGCATCGTAAATAATACCGTAGTCGGTCCAGTTTTGCATATCCCTACTGCGGAATGCATAAAGGGCGTAAATCTTGTAACCGTTAGAATTAGCAGGCGCCGGGTCATCGGAGTCCGTGATGATGTAGAAGTAATCATCGTCAGCGGCTGCACCCGGGTCAGCCAAGTAGTGGTAAGTAGAAATTGGGTTATCGGCAAGCGCGCTTACTCCAAAGCCCGCCAAGAGTCCAAACATCGTTACTTTCTTAAGTAGTTTCATAACACTCCTTAGGATCGACCATACACCGTCAATCCATCCAATCTAAAAGTACCTCCAAAAAAACAAAACAGCCCTGAACACGCCAAAAGATTTATGGACAAAACGTCAATGAGTCCGTAAAAATTTGGATGCAAAAAAGGCCCCTCTTGCGAGAAGCCCTTTTATACGGATGTGTGTTTCTTGGAGATTCTAGCGCGTCATGCGGACCTTAGCCATCATGCCTGTGCTACGGTTGCGGATGAGGCACACGCCCTGCACCTTCTTAGCATGGGAACCATCACGCAGAATGTTCTTCGCTTCGTTCATATTGCGAGCCGTGAAGCTTGCCACCTTCTTGCCCGTCAAGTCGAACACGTCGAAAGTCGTAGCTGCCGACGCATTCATACGGACCATCTGACGGATACCCACTTCGCCACCTTCATCCGGGTCCTTTGCATCCTTGCCAGATGCAAACTGAATGTAGTCGATGTCCATCCAGTCGCCAGTCACGGTAAAGCGGAGGATATGCTTCCCTGCCGGGAGCTTCACATTAGCCTTCACCTTGCTGTAATCGTCATAGTTTTCTTCGCCATCGTTTTTCGGCACGGCAATAGATTCCGTAATATCGTCGCCATCGATGGAGAGCTTGAAGCTAGAAGTTGCATTGGCAGAAGCCACAGCAGCAAACATCGTGTAGTCGCCTTCTGCAGCCACATCCACAGTGTATTCGAGCCATTCACCGGTCTGGTTGTAACCGACGACATAGCCCGTTGCCTTCTTGTAGATATCCACGCCAGTGCCTTCGCGGTAGCTCTTGCCACCATTGCTTTCGGCACCATGGTCATCAGAATCGTTGTCAGCGTAAGAATCGTTACCTGCGCCATAGCCCGGTTCATCGAAGTTTTCCATTTCGATCTTGCCCGGGATTGCCCAAGCCTTGCCGCCAAACGGCTGCTGCGGTTCAGGTTCGCGCTTCGTACCCTGGAATTCCCATTCCAAAACGCCCATGGTAGAGTCCTTGCCATTGTTCTTGAACACGAAGAACACCTGGTCAACAACGCCGGTGAGGCCCTTCATTGCGCAATCGTTATCCACGAAGGTCTTGTTATTAGCGGTCTTAGCAAGTTCGCAAGTACCGGCGAGCGTACCGCTTGCGCTACCCGTATGGATTTCAATCTTGTTGCCTTCGCCCACGTTTGCGGCCTTGATGCGGAGGTTTTCAGCACCCTTACCGAAGTCCACGCCAGAAACACGAATCCAAGATTCGCTACGGCTCGTGAGTGGCAAGAGCACATGCACAACGGGCTTGCCCTGAGTCCAGTCCGTACGGCTACGGATGTTCATCTGCTTGGAGCTCGTCGTTGCCTTGTAGGTCTTGTACGGGTCAAAGTTCTTGATCTGCTTCGGTCCTTCACGGGTGAAGGTGAGCTTGTTCATCTTGTCGCCATTCCAGGTGAGTTCGTCGATAGACACGCTTCTGTGGTTTTCGTAGTTCGGATTTTCGGAACGCACGCCAGCCTGAGTCGTTGCAGCCGGGTGGTTGTCAGAAGTCACCAAGCGACGGTCGTGGTAAACGGCATACCACTTGTCCTTGAACGGAGCAAAGCCCTGGTGGTTGTTGCCGCCTTCGCCGTGAGCGTCGGGCACAGAGCCAATGCCCGGAATAACCGTACCCACAAAGGTATACGGGCCCCAAATATTGTTGGACATACCATAGTCAATCACCTGGCTACGGTTGTTGAAGCTCAAGTAATAGGTGCTACCCTTCTTATGCAAGTAAGGAGCTTCGAAGGAGTTTGGCAAAGAAACCTTCTTCAAGGAGTTCTTGTCGAAAGTAATCTTGCCGTTGCTTTCGGTAAAACTGATAATGTCGAAGTTGTTGCCGTAGGGGCGCTGGCCGCTTTCGCCACCACCGAAAATCACGTAACCCTTGCCGTCGTCATCAATCAAGATGCCCGGGTCAAAGCAATGCGCAATGCCATCGCAACCTCCGATAAGGCTACCGCCACCTGCAATTCTGTTGACACCATGGGTTTCCTTAACGGGGTCGGTATAAGGCCCGTCGATAGCCGGGGCCGTAATCATGCCCACGCCGCTTGCACCATCAGGGTAAACAATGTAAACCTTGCCGTTTTTCACGGCAATGCCCGAAGCCCAGGTGTTGTTCGGATAGTTCCCGAATTCACGCCTGGAACGGAAAATCATGCCGTGATCAGTCCAGTTCTTCATGTCTTCAGACGTGAAGGCGTAAAGGCCGACAATATCGTAGTTCCAGTTCGTCTGGTTGTTATAGTCATCCACATCGGTCAAGATGTAGAAGGTATCACCGTCAGAGGCGCAAGAAGGGTCCGCCAGATAGTGATAGCTAGAAATAGGGTTGTCAGCAAGCGCACTTACACCAAAGCCAGCAATTAAGCCCAGTGCAGCCAAACGTTTCATGTTCATACACACTCCTTCGGACCAGCATACACCGCCAATCCATCCATTATTAATCTACCTCCAAACAACAAAAAAAGACCTGCAAAGCGATGCAGGTCCATTGATAAAATGTCAATAGTGGATAAATCTACTCTTCTTTCCGGACAACGCTCTTCTTCACAACCGAGGCGTACGGGTCAAAGATACCGTAGCCAAAGACTTCGATATCGTCCACCCAGACTTCCGTATCCATAGCACCGAAGATGCCAATCTTTGTGACACTGTCCTTCACCGCTTCCCAACCGTAGTTACCGCCATTGCTGTCAGCCGTATCCAGTTCCGCCGGAATCACGGTAAACTGCGTCCAGACCGTATCCGCATCGAAATGGCGCCAAGACTTGATATTGTCAGAACTTGTCACAGAATCATCGTTTACGAACCTGTCGAACGAGAACGAAATTCTCGACGGAGTCGAGACGCGGACCCAGAAGCGGATAGAATCCAGATTGCTCATGTTGACATAGCCACCCAGTTCACGACCGATAAGAGCCCAGTCCCACTGAGCCGCAGAATCGCGTTTGCAGATAAAGTGGGCGGCCTTGCCTTCGCGACCAAGACCTGCCGATTCAATATTAAAGGTGACCTCCGCGTTGAGCGATGCCGCAGCTTCCCACGCGCCGGCGCCATTTTCAAAGTCTTCGAACACGAAGTACGTCTTGACGTAAGCGGAGTCGCCGAGGTAAAGGGCGCCTTCACTGGAGTCAGCGCCGACGTCTGCTTCAATTCGGCCATATTCCGTAACCGAGTCAACGCCAGCTTCGTTCACGAATGCGACAATCTCGACATTGCCGTTCGGGAGCGATTCAAATTCAAAGTAGCCCGTGGAATCCATCGAGACCTGGTAGTCCAAGCCCTGCACAGAGACCGTAGCGGAACTGCGCACCAGCTGCGGAAGACCGACTCGACCGGAGACCTTGGTCGGTTCCGAAACTTCGACTGTCAAAGGAGTCGTCGTATCCGCTTCGACGTAGGCAATTTTTTCAAAGCCCTTCAAATTCAGGGAATCGCTACGTGCTTCAATCACGTAAGAGCCAGACGGAACACTGGACAGGACAACGCGGCCCTGTTCGTCGGTTTCGAAGTGCAACTGGTAGAGAGAGTCCGATCCAAGTTCGGATGCACCAGACAAATAAGATTCAGGGCGGACAATAACGTCCATACGTGCAGCAGGCGTGCCATCGGCCAATTGAACAAGCACCGCGATGGAATTCTCAGTTTCCATCGACGATCCCGCGGTACGACCGCTATCGCAGGCGACATTGAACAGAGCCAACGTCGCCAACCCATATGTCCACGCCCGTTTAATCATTTTTTATCTCCTGCACCTTCCCCTACTATTATAGTATTTTCCGACGCCCCTCCTTTACGGGCAACCGGGTAAAATGCCATAGAAAGCTGCATAACACGATCAGGATTCTTGGCTCCGTCCACTCTTTTCTGGACCAGACGGCGGAATTCCCTCAACATGTCGCCCAAATCCTCGAAGCAGGACTGGTCCACAGAAAGGGTCAGTGTAGAAATATTGCGTTCATTGACGGGGACGTTCTCGAGCGCATCGCTCGCAAGGCTCAACACCTGGCGCTGGAAATTGCGCACAGCCTTTGCCTTTTCAGGGCCCCCTACTGTCAAATGGGCTTCGGTGAGTGCGAGCTTGCCCGATGCAAGCTTCTTCACGAGACCGACGCTCTTCAAAGTTTCAATGGCTTCGAGAGCCTGTTCCTCAGTGATCGGCGGGCAGATATCCTTAGCAATCTGCTTGACGTTTACAACGCCACCGTTCAATTCCAGGTAGGCGCGTACCGCAGGAATCCACCAGTTTTCGAGGAGTTTAAGTTCAGCAGCCTGCAAAGAATGGCGTTCCACGTCGCGGAGCGAGAGTGCCTTCGCCATGAGTTCTTCGCGCTTAGTCTTATCCTTGCTGACAGCAGCAGAATAAAGGAGGTCGAAGTATTCGGCCTCGCGACCACTCAGCGCAAGGATTTCCTTTGCCGCAGGTAATGCATGAGCAGGCAAGTGCTGCTTCTTTTGCAATACGCGATAGAGATAGCTGGAGTCTAGCCCGAGCTTATCACCCATCATGCGGTAGCTGTAGAAGGGCATCTCGACCTTGCGCCTGTCGTAGAATTCCTTCAAGAAGTCGCGGTAATCCGCTATGTCAGAAAAAGTAACCATCAATATCTAAAATATTTAAAACTTACCGCCGATGCCCTACTCTGTAAACATTTGGTATGGATATTTTGTCAATGGGTAGGTCATTGGTCATTAGTTATTAGTCAATAGTAAAAAAGTCCGCACGGAGGCGGACTTTTCAAACTTATTCTTCCCCGAGGTATTCCACAGCGAAGATGAGCGTTGCGCCACCCGGAATAGGCCCTGCGCCGCGGCTACCGTAGCCAAGGCCAGGCGGCACCACGAGAATTCTCTTTTCACCCGGAAGCATGCCCTGCACGCCGAGTTCCCAGCCACGGATCACGTTACCCGCACCGAGTTCAAATGCAAACGGCTGTCCGCGATCGCGGGAGCTGTCGAACTTGTAGCCGTTCACCATCCAGCCCGTGTAATGCACAATCGCGCGGTGCCCAGAACGAGCCGGTTCACCCTCGCCCTGCTTCACAATAGCATAGCGGAGTCCTTCCGGACCGTTTTCATACTTGAGGAGCGTCGTATCCGGGAAGAAGTCCATGTGCTTTGCCAGTTCCGGATCCACATCGCTAGAGACCATCTCGACGCGGAACAAAAGCGTGGAGTTCGGCGGAATCATCGAGAATGCCGTAGCGCCATAGCCCATTGCCGGCGACACGCGCAGCCAGCGGACGCCACCTTCGCGCATCCCTTCAAGGCCCGTTTCCCAGCCCTTGATCATCTTGCCGGCGCCCATCACAGCTTCGAGCGGCTTGCCCAAATCCTTGGAGCTACCGAACTTGCGGCCAGAGAGGAGCCAGCCCGTGTAATGAACCTTTATTACGTTACCTGCAGCGTTCAGCTTGCCACTGCCCGCCTTTTCGTCATAGACCTTGAGGCCGCGGCCCATATCACGCCATTTTAATTTATCTACATCAGCAGGGAATTTATCTGCTTCGAGCGGCTTTTCGGCATGGACAAGTTCAACGACGAACATCAAGTCGCTATTAGGCGGAATGCCTTCGAGAGAGTTGTCGCCATAAGCCATCACGGACGGCACCGAGAGCTTGCGGACTTCGCCAATCTTCATGCCGACAAGGCCCTTGTCCCAGCCTTCAATCACCTGACCCACGCCAACCGTGAATTCCAGCGGCTGTTCGCTATAGTAGGAATTTGCAAAATAAGGAGCTTCGACCGTGGAATCCGTCGCCGCCTTGTTCACTGTAGCGCTATCGACAGCCAAGTAACCTTTATAATGAACCTTAATCAACTGACCTGCTCGAATAGTCTCTCCTGCGCCCTCCTTGAGCGTTTCAACCTTAAACGGGACGGCCCAAGCAGCACTACAAGCAAGCAACACAAGAAAAAACTTTAATTTTGACATAATATCTCCTGCCTTATAAAATAGAAAATGCTAGTTTTTCAGAGTAAGGATTTATCGTAAACGGATTTAAATATGCTATCAATCATCATCGTCATTGCGATTGTGCTATTGTCCATCGTCCTCGCCGGGATCGGAATTTATGTGGGCATGCACAATTCCGACGAAAAAGAAACGACAAAACCAATTATCGACGTATCGGGGCAATATGCCGCCATCGGTCGCCCTGCCCGCGAGACGCTTACCGCCGTGAAACCGTCCGAAGCATCTATCAGGGCTTGGCTTGAAACCCAGAATTTAACTCCAGAACAAAGGTTAGCCTACATCGAACAGTGGAACCGCACTCTGGAAGAAACAATTAAGACCATTGACGAAGGGGATAAGCAAGGAGTCGCAACTTACAGAATTGTGATTGGTCCCAAAGGCAAGAATTATTGTAAATTCGTCAGTGAGGAAAATTTCATCACCCGCGAACAGATTCGCAATCACGCGGAAATTTTACCACCCTACGTATTGGGCTGCGACTGTAAGCTTTTACCGAAGCAACCCTGGGAAAACCCGAGCAAATCCGGATGGAAGGCTGTGATCCCGACACACGGAAACACTTACAACGTCCCGGATTGGAGGCAACTTGCGTAAGTCATTATTATCTGCTATTCTCTTGGCTCCAGCCATGGCACTCGCCACAGGCTCAGCCATCATCACCCTCCAGATGCCTGTTGGCGCACGCCAGCTAGGTATGGGCGAAGTCGGAGCTGCACTTGCCGATGACGCAACCGCCATGTACTACAACCCGGCAGGGCTTGCATTCGGACCGCTCGCCGACGAATGGCGCAGCTCCTACAGCGCAGACGCGAAAAAGACGCCGTTCTTCACGCACATGGCATCGCGTTCCAAGAACGGGTTCTTCGACAAGAGCGAACTCTGGGCAGGCACCACGCAGGGCATCCTCAAGTTCGACGGCGAACAGTGGGTCAACTACTATTCCGTCACCTTGCAAGGCACCGCCAAGATTAAGGACGCCGTCCGCACTTACGTGGGCTCCGAACGCGGACTCGATGAATACACCCGAGTCGTAAAAGCATTCAACGACGTCAAAAATGCCGACGACGAATCGCACGTGGTCGAAGTCAAGATGCCCTGGGACCTCGTCGTCAAGGACACAATCACGGCCATTCTCTACGAAAGCCTCACCGAAAAGCTCTGGGTCGGTACCCCCAAGGGTCTTTACCGCTTTGACGGCAAAAGCTGGAAGTCCTTCGAAACGGAACTCGGCGAACGCCGCGTGACCGCACTCGCCAAGCAAGGCGCCTCCCTCTGGATTGGTACGGACAACGGGCTCTTCGTCTACCGCAACGGCGCCTTCGAACAGAAGGGCAAGGTTCTCCCGAGCCAAAAGATTAACGCACTCGTCTGGGCAGAAAACCGCAAGGAACTTTACGTGGCAGTCGACGGTGCTGGTGTTGCACGCCTCACCCCGAAAAAGAGCGCGAACGACAAGGACCGCTGGAGCCTGTTCAACCAGGAAGACGGCATCATGGACTTGAACCCGACCGCACTTGCCGTCGACAGTTCGGGTCACGTCTGGGCAACCCACAAGGGCGGTCTCTCGCACTTCACGCTCCGCAAGTGGGAACAGGTACAGTTCGCGAACAACACTGTAAATGACGTTTCCGTGGACCGCAAGGGCGCTATCTGGATTGCAACCGACCTCGGTGTCTGGCGCCACATGCCGGATTACGCTACCGCTAGCGGACGTAAGGCAGAACTCGAACGCGGCTCCAAAGAAGACCCGACCGTGACCAAGCGCGACGACGAATGGACGCACTACCACCAGGGCAACGGACTTTCAACCAACAAGGTTTGGGCTGTTCTCCCCGAAGGTAACGACGTTTGGTTCAGCACCGCAAACGGCATGGAACAGTACAAGGACGCCGACTACCAGCTTACCGCCTTCTACGAAAAACTTTTGCCGGTCCTCAACATTCCGGATCTTTACCACCTCTACGGCGGCATGACCATTCCGCTGAACGACTGGGGAACGCTCGGAGTTTCCGTGAACTTCGTCTCGTTCGGTTCTACAGTTGTTTCTGGCGACCTCGATGCGGATGACCTCGTGGCATACAACAGCTCCGAAATCGTCGGTGGCATCAGCTACGGCACACGCTTCCCGAACGACTGGGGCCTCGGTCTCTCCATCAAGTTCTTCTACTCTGACTTGAGCTCCGGCGCAGCCGCAGGCGAAGAAGAAGCCACCACGTTCGGTTACGCATTCGACATCGGCGTTTTGAAAAAGAACTTCATCGTCCCGAAACTCAACATCGCACTCGTGCTCGCTAACATTGGTCCGAGCGTTTACTACGTGGACAAAACCATCGAAGACCCGATTCCCTTGACCTGGCGCCTCGGACTTTCTTACGAAATTCTTAGCATGGCAGATTACAAGTGGACCGTCGCTTTCGACTACAACCGCGAAGTCGTGAAGGATGACGACAAGGGCGATCCGGAACCGTTCTACATCGCTTGCTGGAAGTCCATCGTTGACCCTGATGGTGACACGAATTCCTTCCTCCAGGGCGTATTCAACTTCGGTACAGAATTCATTTATTCTAATACGATTGCACTCCGCCTCGGTTACTTGTACGACCGCGTGGGCAAGCGTAACGAAGTTGACTTCGGTGTTGGCGTGATGCTCTCCGACGTGCTGCAGTTCGACTGGGCAACCATCAAGAACGTAGGCCGTGCAGACGGCGTACGTGATGGCCAGATGCGCTTCGGCATGCTGTTCAAGTTCTAAGTTGCTAGTTATCAGTCATTAGTCACTGGTCATTAGTCAAAACGTGGCGGCTTCGCCGCATTACAACGAACGAAAAAAGTCAGGTGATGAGCCTGACTTTTTTTATTGCATAAAAATTTGCCTTTTCCGGTTTACATCTGAAATTCTCAAGTCGATACATTCAGAGCAAGGGTCGAGAGCTTTCGCAATGAGGCTCCCGAAGCCCGAAGTATGCACTAGCTCTGCCGTTGTAAGGTCGGGCATTTTAGGGGATAGAATTCAGTATGGAAAACCAAACACAAGCCACCCAGAACACCACCCACTTCGTCACGTACGCCTACTCCAAGGATTTCCACGGCAAGAAGCCTGACTACGCCGTCGATCACGGCGAAGGCATCGGCTACGACCTCCAGCTGGAATGCATGTTTTACACTACGAGCTTGGAAGAGGCCGAGCACGACATTCTCGAATACGCCAAGAATTACCCCAACAAGGAAAAACCGCTCTTTGGTTTCCACGTATTCGAACGCCCTGGCAACGCCTACATTATCACGACTCAGGAAGGTGCAATCGAACGGACGTCTGAACGTTGGTACAGCCCCGACGGCACGCTTGTAGCAAAGAGCGACACATCTACCGTGGCAAGCGATCCCGAAGAAAAACGAATGTTCAAAGGCTGGGAAAGTACTAATTTTAAAAAAGGCGATATCGTCGAATTCTACACGCCAAAGCGCCATTACGTTGCCTTGGGAATCGTGATTAGCGACGTTTGTCCGCCAGATGTAGCAGAGATGCTGCACGACAGACACGGCAACAGATGCGGATATGACGCAGACAAAGTCCGTATCGTCACGCCGAATTACAACGAGCAAGGCACATTCGGCATTGGCACGTCTCTCAAGTATTCAAGAATCAGCGTCCACACCGTCAACGTGTTTAAGCCGAGTTTGCCCTTCGCTAAGACGGACGAAATCATGCTGCGATTCGTCGAAGAAACCGAACGCAGGAGAGTCGAAGCGCTAGAACAAGTCAGTCAAGAATTATTGAAAGAAAAGCAACAGAAAGAAGCGGAAGAAAAAGCTACTCCACGCGTTCAAGAATAATCAGCGCGCGGTCCTGAGAGCTGTTCGGGATAGTGTAGAAATGCTTTCCGATAAACTTGTAGCCGAAATCTTCAGGGTAGAACGTCTTGAGTTCATCGGCTACTGCAGGACCCTTCATAAAGAACACGCGACCACCGACCTTGAGAGAATTCGCAATGCGCGGGAGCGTCTTTTCCATGAGTTCGAAAGCACGGCTAATCACACCATCAACCGGGATGGTCATGCTGCGACTCGTGACTTTATGACCGAACACGTCAATTCCCTTGAGACCCATCTTTTCGATGACCATGTTAAGGAAGTTGATGCGGTTCGGGCGAGGTTCGCACAACGTAAGTCGAATGGACGGATTCACAATCTTAAGCGGGATTCCCGGGAAACCAGCACCGCTACCGACGTCAATCATGCGGGCTGGCCACTTAGGCACGTAAGCGTTGATGAGCGTACAGTCGGCGTAATGGCGTTCCACCATCGTCTCAAATGCATTGAGGCGAGTCAAATCCTGGTCATCGTTGTTCGCACGGAGCAGCTGATGGAATTCCCAAATCTGCTTGAGCGTCGGCTCTTGGAGTTCCACACCGTAGTAATGCAATAGCTTGTCGAGCCCTGCAAGCGAAGGCGTCACACGCTTTCCGTTGAAAAGCGGGAACTCCGTACGCGGAGCTTTCATGTGCGGGATAAAATCCTTGCCAAGCGCACTAGCGCCACTGCGAGGTTTGGAATTTTTGGACCAAGAAGAATTTGCCATATTCCAAATTTAAAAAAGTTTTTTCAATAAAAACTGAAACAAAAACGCCTCTCATGCGTGTATATATAGCGGAGGTTCCTTTTGTTCAGAATACTTTTAGCTTTCGCGCTCACATTTTTTACGGTCATTCATGCACAGGCGCCATTTGACGCTGCCCAGGTTTTCGAATGGTGGGACGACGGCATCATCACGCCCGAAGAGGCCGAAGAAATTTTTTCGAGACTCGAAGAAGAAAACAACGATGAAGCATGCCTGCTCGCCGAAGTCTATGCGCAAGAGCCCTGCATAAAGCCCGCGCAGCCCAAAGCAAAACCTTCGCAAAATGCACAGAAATTGCCAACTATAGTTTCGCACGGCTACGTTTCGTGGAAAGGCAGGTACAATTCCGACGGGCACTTGAAAAAACACCGCGAAGAATTGCAGCTTCAATTCTACTATTTCAAATTGAGGCTTGGTTCGCAAGAGCTTTTGTCCTACCACCGAGACAACTTCGAAGCGCATTTCGGACAAGTTTCCACAACCGAATTTCACAGCCACATTCCGCTAGACACGTTATGGGGCGCCACACTCCTCTACCCCATCAGCAAATTCAGGTTCGGAGCATTCATTGACTCCAGCAAGACGTTCAACGCCCGCGTCACCTTCAAACCCAACCGCGAAAACGAACTTAACGCCACATTCTGGAAATTCCCTGAAGCCACCGCACTTGCGCTACAGGCCCGCACCACCCTCGGGCAAATCTCTGCATGGTACCAGTTCGGGCAAGACCGCCCACTCGTCAAAGTCCAACTGCAAAGCAGCAAGAACTGGATTTCATGGAAGACCACAGCATACCTCCACGGCGACAGCATTCCACAAGGGCTCAACTTGAGCAAAGGCATCGCAGAAAACTGGCTTTGGGCATCCCAAACCGTTTCCGCAAAATGGCCCGAAGCATTGAACACAGCGTTTTCCATCAAGGCACGCATCTTAAGTCCCATTGCATCAGACTCCATAAAAAAAGACTCCGTGAGCGCCCGTTTCAAAGCAACATTTACCTCCGGTCCTGAACGATTCCGACCAAGCTTAAGCGCGACTTGCCTCGAAGCAAGCGACAACTGCCGCACAACCGAATGGAAAGGTTTCATCGAATCTGCATGGGAGCAGTTTTCATTCAAAGCAGGCGCGAATTTGCGCTACAACCGCACCAACAGCACCAAGCTCCCCAAAATTGAACTCGGAGCCACCTACCACGCCAGCTCCGCCACTGCCAAATTGACCGTTGCATTCCCCGAAACCACCCCTGTAAACGGCATTTCCGTCCAAAACGAGGTCAAATTTGACGCCGAACCACTCGGCTGCGACTTCGTGTTTGCGTTCAAAAAGACCAAAACCAAGCCGTTCAAGCCAAATTTCGCCCACATCCAGGCCATCCTCAAATTTTGAGACATTTTACCCCAAAACACCCCTTGTATACAAGCGTGGACACAATTGTAACCACAAATTTTTGGAATATTCTAATCTATTTGCTGTAAGAAATCTATTATTAATAATACCCAAACACTCTCAGACTCCTTTAGGTTACCTCCTTTGCCTGAAGGAGTCCTTTTTTTTTATCTTAGGGATATGTTTTACATCGCTGCAATTATCGGATCTATTGTCTTTTTGCCCTCCATCGCACTGAATATCGCCCTTGCGCTCGGGGCGCCGCTTGGCATGTACGCCATGAACGGCCGCCACAAGGTCGTGCCGCAGGAGGTCCGCAAGGCATTCATTTTGCCGATTATCATGCAATTTGTGGCGCTTTTCACGATTCTCAGTGCCGGGCACGTGCTTCCGGAGACTATTCCGTTCGGGATTGTGCGCATCCTCGCCTTTTTCTACGCTGTTTACCTGACGTTCTACACCGCAACGGTATTCTTTAGCCTGAGTGCTCAGGAACGCCACGTCATGGGACCGCTCGCCATCGCCTCGACCATCTGCTTTTGGATTGTCGCAGTAGGAACGATTCAGTAGGAAGTAGACGAGAGACTAGAGAAAAATGGATAGCGAAAAACAACAACCAAAGCACAATTATCAGGTCGACCTGGACCGAATCATCCGCAGACTAGAGCACACAGGCGAAGTGCCGACGCTCTTGTTGCATGCGTGCTGTGCACCGTGCAGCAGCTACACGATTGAATACCTTTCACAATATTTCAAGATTACGCTTTTCTATTACAACCCGAACATCGCGCCCGCCGAAGAATACCTGCATCGCGTGAACGAAATCAAACGTTTTGTCGCTGAATTTAAGACAAAGTACCCAGTTACGCTCGTCGAGGGCGAATACGACCCGAAAAAATTCTACGATGTCGCCCGCGGACTCGAGAAAGAACCCGAAGGTGGCAAGCGCTGCCGCAAATGCTTTGAGCTCCGCCTAGCCGAATCGGCGAAACTCGCCAAGGAACTCAACTGCGACTACTTCACGACGACGCTCACCATCAGCCCGATGAAGGACGCCCAGGTGCTCAACGATGTCGTGCAGGAACAATGCGACATCTACGGCATCAAGCGACTCCCGAGCGACTTCAAGAAAAAGGGCGGTTACAAGCGTTCCATCCAGCTCTCGCACGAATACAACCTTTACCGCCAAAATTTCTGCGGGTGTGTCTACTCCATGCGCGAAGCGGAGGAACGCGAAGCGAAAAAAGAGCGTGACATTTAGAGCGTTATTATTTATACTTTTATAGAATGCACAGAATATGGATATACGCAATAGTCATCTTAGGGGCTATCGTCGCTAGCGCATGCAGTGACGATGTTACCGAAGCACACGACGAAATCGCTGATACCCATGACGACCCGCCTTCTGACGCCATCGAAATTATTGAAGTTAACGACAGCACGTCTAACAAAAGTTCTTCCAGCATTTACCGCACCACAAAAGCAAACCTTTATTTTTCAAATAAAGTCGAAATAAAAAGTTCATCAAGCGAACCATCGTCATCGAGCGAGGAAGCCGAATCTTCGAGTAGTTCCAAGCCCGCGCCAAAGTCATCCAGTTCGCAACCAAAGTCCTCAAGCTCGGAGCCGCCCGCCAGTTCGAGCAGTGAAGAAAGTTCTAGTTCCGAGACGCCCAAGTCCAGCGCAGCGCTCCGCTTTTACGATTGCGACCAATACGACTGCGTCACCATGGAATACCTGAATCCAGATGTTTCTTACGGCGAAATGCTCGACAAGCGCGACAACCAGGTTTACCGCACCCTCGTCATCAGTAACCATGTGTGGACTGCGCAAAACATGAACTATGAAATCGAGAGCGAAGAGAACGAAGATGTAACCAGCTGGTGTTACGACAACGAACCTGAAAACTGCAAAAAATTTGGTAGGCTCTATACTTGGGAAGCGGCAAAAAAAGTTTGTCCTGAAGGTTGGCATTTACCCACCGAAGATGAATGGCAGGAACTCATCGCAGAGCACTCCTGCGATATTGTGATAAAAGACGGAAATCCACCCGTATATCGTTGCGCAGGGACAACACTGAAAGCAATTGACAGCTGGGGAGACGGCCTCGAAAACACCAACGAATACGGATTTTCCATCGTTGCCGCAGGGATCGTAAACTCAGGGGCCTTCATGAACAAGGGTATAACGGGCTACCTGTGGGCCTCAACAACACAATATGAATCTGAATCACTCGCAACCCTAGTCATATTTGAATATAACGAAGATTACACAAGATTCGTATTGACAAAACCAAACTCCGGGCTATCCGTCCGTTGCGTCAAAGGGGCCGCCGAGTAAGACGAAAATAAATTTCGCCCGCACTCGCGTTTTCTATCTTTAATCTTATAAACTTTTTAACCCCATAAGTTCCATTATGTACGATCCTCGATTTTTACCCATTTGCAAAGAAGACCTGGACGAACTCGGTTGGGATTACGTTGACGTGATCATCATCAGCGCCGACGCTTACGTGGACCACCCTTGCTTTGGGCATGCGGTTGTCGGGCGACTTTTGGAACATGAGGGTTTGCGCGTAGCAATTTTGCCGCAGCCGAACTGGCGCGACGACTTGCGCGATTTTAAGAAGCTCGGGAAACCGCGACTTTTCTTTGCGATTTCGAGCGGCATGGATTCCATGGTGAACCACTACACCGCTGCAAAGCGCCTCCGCAGCGACGACGCCTTTACGCCGGGGAACAAGGCCGGATTCCGCCCCGATTACGCAACTTACACATACGCAAAGATTTTAAAGAAGCTCTACCCCGACGTGCCGCTACTCATTGGAGGTCTCGAATCGAGCCTTCGCCGCGTGACGCATTACGATTACTGGAGCAACAGACTCAAGCCGAGCATTCTTTTCGATACGCAGGCCGACATTCTCGTTTACGGCATGGGCGAAAAGCCGCTCAAAGAAATCGTTCGCTTGCTCAAAAAAGGCGTCCCGTTCTCGAGCCTGAATTCTGTTCCGCAAACTGCCTACTTGGCGCCCAAGGGAAATGTCCCGAAGAACAGCAAGTGGGAAGACTTGCGTTTGTACAGCTACGAAGAATGTTTGGAAAGTAAGAGGAACCAAATCGAAAATTGCCGCAGGGTGGACATCGAATGTAACAAGTGGTTCCAGCACCGTATTCTGCAAGATGTCGCCGAACAGACCGTGGTGATCAACCCCGCGTACCCGCCGATGGAATATGGCGAGCTCGACGAAAGTTTTGAATACCCCTACGCCCGCGAACCGCACCCGCGCTACAAGAAACGCGGCAACATTCCGGCGTTCGACATGATCAAGTTCAGCATCAACACGCACCGTGGCTGTTTTGGCGGTTGCAGTTTCTGCGCCATCAACGCACACCAGGGCAAGTTTATCGCAAGCCGTAGCCGCGAAAGCATTCTGCGCGAAGTCGAAATCGTGACAAATATGGAAGGCTTTGCCGGAACGATTACAGACCTCGGCGGCCCCAGCGCGAACATGTACAATATGCGTGGCCGCGACCCAAGCCGTTGTCAAAAGTGCGCCCGTGCAAGCTGCCTTACGCCCAAGATTTGCGACAACATGGACACGCACCACGCCGAAATCTTGAGCCTTTATCGCGAAGTGCGCAACCACCCGAAAGTGAAACACCTGTTCATCGGAAGTGGTGTCCGTTACGACATGCTCTTGCAAGAGACCGATGACGAAGAACTCCGCAAGGACCACGAAGAATACGCCCGCGAACTCATCGACTACCATGTGAGCGGTCGCTTGAAGGTTGCACCAGAACACACAAGCGATGCCGTTTTGAAATTGATGCGCAAGCCGAGCTTTACGCTGTTTCACAAGTTCAAGGAATTCTTTGACGACGAATGCAAACGCATCGGCAAAAAGCAGCAGCTGATTCCGTACTTTATCAGTAGCCATCCAGGATGCACCGAAGCCGACATGGCTGAACTTGCACTCGAAACAAAGCAATTGGGTTTCCAGTTGGAACAAGTGCAAGACTTTACACCAACGCCGATGACCATTGCGACCGAGATGTTCTACGCCGAAATGACGCCGGACGGAAAGCCGCTCTTTGTCGCAAAAACACCCGAAGAAAAAGCGAACCAGAAGCAGTTCTTCTTCTGGTACATTCCTGCAAACCGCCCGCACTTGCGCGAAGTCTTGGAACGCCTCAAGATGGGTAAAGTCAGCCGCTTGCTGCTGAGTCGTACTGCAATGGCTGAGGGCAAGGAATACTTCCCGAGCAAGGAACGCGAAGAAAACGAAGACTTCCGCAATCGTGAAATGCAAAAACGCGACGAGCGCACAAACGCATTACGCCCGAAAAAAGAGAAAGTCAAGAATCGCTGGCGAGATGAAGGGTACGAGCCGCGTGACAACCGCTTTAGCGAAAGTCGCGACCGCTTCGAACGCGAAGGGGAACGCCAAGAACGTCGCGGATTCCACAGCGAGCGCCGATTTGATGACCGCAGAGATTTCGATCGTAACGAGAATCGCCGAGACTTTGACCGCAACGGGGAACGCCGAGGAAATGTATTCGAAGACCGCCGCGGGAACCAGCAGAATGCGCCGTTCCGCGAGCACCGCAATATCGAAGACAAGAACCGATTCAACAGCGGCGAGATAAACCTCGCCAGCCGCCGTTCACACGGAAAAGGTTTCAAGAAGCCAACGTTTAAGAAGTAACGGCGAAACGCCCTTACGGCTCATTTAGGAGTGCGCAAGCACACTCCACCACTCCCCCTTGGTGCGTTCGACGGAGACTTTGAAACCTGCTTCATCGAACCACTTGAGGATGTAATCCTTTTCGACTTCGAGCTGACCGCTGATGATCAGTTCACCGCCTTCGGCGAGCAAATCTTCGATGTCGTCACGGAGCGGCCAAAGCTCGCTGCGAATCATATTGCAGAGAATCACGTCGAACTTCGTTCCATCCTTGAAAGCATCCAAGAATCCGAGCACGCAGTCGCTTTCACCAAAACCATTGCGTTCAAAGTTTTCCGCAATGCAGGGAATCGTGAGTGGGTCGATTTCCGTACCCACAGCAAGGCTTGCGCCCTTGCGACGAGCAAACATCGCCAAGATGCCCGTTCCCGTACCGATGTCGAGAACAGCCTTACCCTTGAAATCAATATTTTCCATGAGCGCAGCACAGCTACTCGTCGTTTCGTGCTCACCCGTACCAAATGCAGTCTTTGCCTCAAGTTCCAAGACAACCGCTTCAGGATCTTCCGGCGTGAACTCCACCCAAGGTGGACGCACCCAAAGGTGCTCGCTCACAGCCACCGGCTGCGCACGGTCTCGCCACCACTTGTCCCAATCCTTTGCAGGCTCTTCGGTGACCTTGAAATTGTACTGCGGAAATTCCGCAACGATGCGGTCGCGTTCCGCCTTGTCGCCCGTGTAAAAACAGAACTCCGTGCGGCCAGCGGTCACCGGGTCGAGTTCTTCGAGCGTCGCAACACCCGCCTCGAAAAGCAGGTAGCTTGCAATTTCATATTCTTCATCGGGGCAGTTGCCCTCAGCCTTGTACCAAGTTTCAATTTTCTGCATAGTTTAAATTTATGAAAATTAGCGGCACCGCAAATCCGCACACAAAATGCAACTCCTGAAAAAGTGATATATTTACCATAGGTCATCCTGAGCAACGCGAAGGATCCAGTAAATTATTTAAAAGTAACTGGATTCTTCGGCATCCGCCTCAGAATGACGATTAAGCCGAACACAATCATGCTTTACATCCACCAATTTCCAGACTGGACGCGGTTCCGCTTCGATTCTCCAAAGGTGCTCCAAGCGCTTGGGCAGACACGCCTTGAAGAAGGCAAGCTCATTGGAATCATGCAAATCTGCGGATTGAAGGACATCGAAGCCAAGCTCCTCGCCGAAGACATTGTCGCCAACTACGCCATCGACGGCTACACGTTGGACACGGCAAGCACACTCGCCGAAGTGGAACTCAAAAGCAAAGGTTCGCAAAACTACATCAAGAACTATATAGGCGCCATCCAGAACGCCTCGCAGCCACTCACCGAAGAACGCCTATTCAACTGGCATTCCGCGATGGGTCAGAACAAAGTCTTAAAGTTTCGCGAAGTTCCGAGCGAAGTGCAAACGACCATCGACGAAAAGCAACTCCATTTTGTAGGCCCGAACCCGGAACGCCTCCAAAGCGAAATGGAAAACTTTTTATCGTGGTTCGAAAGCGCAAATATAGATGGGGTGATTAAAGCCGCAATTGCACATTTCTGGTTCATCACGATTCGCCCCTTCGCCGATGCAAACGGCAGACTCGCCCGCGCCATCACGGCCATGCAACTTGCACGCACCGAGAACACGACACATTGCCAGTACGCGCTGAACAAACAAATTAACAATCACAAAAGCGACTACTTCAAAATTCTCGCACGAACACAAGCCGCAAGCGGTGACCTCACCGAATGGATTTTATGGTTCCTGCAAATGATGCGGGACGCCATCAAGGATAGCGAAGAACTTTTCGCTCCTGAAATCAGCCGCATCCAGTTCCGCAGCGCCCACGCAAACGACACGTTCAGCGCCCGCGAACAGCAGCTCATCGACGAAATCATGGCAGGCCGTCTCGCGCAACCATTCACCGCAAAAGAAGCCGCCGCCCTCTTCAACGCAAGCCACGACACCGCCCTCCGCGAAATACAGAGCCTCATGGACAAAGGAATCCTCGAGACGAACAAAAAAGGCGGTCGCAGCATGCGATACCGCCTCGTCAACAGTTGACAGCCATTAAATCTTAAAATCAAAAAAGTCGCGAGGCATTTAACCCGCGACCTTTTTAATTTCGTTCAAACCATTAGCCAACAACCATTGACTAATAAATGAATGGGCATGGAGGCCGTGCACCTAACGACGCACGGCCGATGTTGTTTATTAATAAATAAACAACATCTCGCGATACTTTGGCAGCGGCCAAAGTTCGTTCGGCACAATCTTTTCAAGGCCGTCCACTTCCTTGCGGAGAGCGGCAATCGCATCGACAATGCCTTCGTGGAGTCCACCGAGCGCCTTTTCCATCACGTCAATTGCGGCGAGCAAGCGGTTCATGCCTTCGCCAAGCGATTTGGCGTAACCGTCAAGACCCGGGAAGCCCTGGTTGAGAGCCATTTCGTTTGTCTTGAGAGCCTTGGAGTATGCTTCGACAACAGCAGGCAAAATGATATTCTTCGCCATGTCGCGGGCGATTTCGCCTTCGATGTGGATGCGCTTGTGGTAATCTTCCACATTCACTTCGTAACGGGAAACCATTTCGGCACGGTTCATCACGCCATACTTTTCGAAAAGCGCAATATTTTCGTCCTTCGTCAAAGCCTTGAGCGCTTCCATAGAAGTACGGATGTTCGGGAGGCCGCGCTTTTCCGCTTCCTTCACCCATTCTTCAGTGTAGCCGTTGCCATTGTAAAGAATGCGCTTGTGTTCCTTCACGATTTTTTGCAGAATCTTTTGCAGGCCCGTGTGGAAGTTCTTGTCATCAAGCTTTTCGAGCTGCTCAGAGATCATGTCGAAAGCTTCAGCGACAATCGTATTCAGAACAACGTTCGGTTCAGAGCAGCTCTGGCTAGAGCCCGGTGCGCGGAATTCAAACTTGTTGCCCGTAAATGCAAACGGCGAAGTTCTGTTGCGATCCGTAGCGTCACGCGGAAGCGGCGGGAGCGTATCGGAACCAAGCTTCATCGCGCCAGCCTGCTTGCTGGACTTCGGCACGCCTTGTTCGAGCTGTTCAATCACGTCCGTGAGCTGATCGCCGAGGTAAATGGAGATGATTGCCGGAGGAGCTTCGTGAGCACCGAGACGGTGGTCGTTACCAGCACCTGCGCAAGTCATGCGGAGCAAATCAGCATGCGTATCGACAGCATACATGATGGCACAAATAGCAGTGAGGAACACGGCATTCTGGTGCGGGTCCTTACCCGGATTGAGCAAGTTACCCTTGCCGTAAGAAAGGCTCCAGTTGTTGTGCTTACCAGAACCGTTCACACCTGCAAACGGCTTTTCGTGCAACAAGCATACGAGACCGTAGCGGTCAGCCACGTTGCGAAGCGTTTCCATCACGAGCATGTTGTGGTCGCAAGCGAGGTTTACTTCTTCAAAGAGCGGAGCAAGTTCGAACTGAGCCGGAGCCACTTCGTTGTGACGGGTCTTTGCCGGAATGCCAAGCTTCCACAGTTCCTTTTCCACATCGTTCATAAAGTTCAAGATGCGGCTCGGGATGCTGCCAAAGTAATGGTCATTCATTTGTTGGTGCTTTGCAGGAGTTGCACCGAAAATCGTGCGGCCAGCCTGGTACAGGTCCGGTCGTTGCAGATAAAATCTCTTGTCGATGAGGAAGTATTCCTGTTCGGCGCCGAGCGTAACAGTCGTCTTCTTCGGACCGGCCTTGAAGCAAGTCATGAGGCGGCGAGTCGACTTGGAAAGCGCTTGCAAGCTGCGGAGGAGCGGCGTTTTCTTGTCGAGAGCTTCACCGGTGTAGCTGCAGAATGCCGTCGGGATGCAGAGCGTCGCCCCATTGCCGTGACGCTTGATGAAAGCCGGAGAAGTCGGGTCCCAAGCGGTATAGCCGCGAGCCTCGAACGTGGAGCGCAAACCACCACTCGGGAAGCTCGAAGCGTCCGGTTCGCCCACAATCAAGTTCTTGCCGCTGAAAGCCATAATGGCCTTGCCACCAGACGGTTCAATAAAGCTGTCGTGCTTTTCGGCCGTCGAACCCGTCAAAGGCTGGAACCAATGCGTAAAGTGCGTTGCGCCGCGATCCATCGCCCAGCGCTTCATAGCGTGAGCGACATCGCCTGCAATGCTCGGATCAAGAGCCACGCCCTCGTCGATCGTTGCGAGTAACTTTTCGCAAATGTCCTTCGGGAGGTAGGTGCGCATGGCATCGGCATTGAAAACGTCTTCGCCATAGAAATCGACATTCGCAGGAGCGGCAGGCATCACAGCACTCACCGGAGCAGTTGCGATATCGTAGATGGCCTTATTACGACTATTGTTCATTTTTTACCCTTAATGTCTTCTCCGTCTTGTCATCCCGGACTTGTTCCGGGATCACCATTTCAGAGATTTTTAATTAACAAACTTAAAACTAGCAATGCTTTTACCCCTTTGCACCGTACAAAATCGCCTATTTTCGCCTCATTTCATTACATTTTTGTAAAATTATATCACTTTATTACATTTTTGTAAAACAAGAACGCAAATTATTACTATATTAAACACGTTCATCTCTCCTAGAGCTGCGTCGGGCAACCGCAAGCCCGGCGCAGCAACAGAGATTCCCCGAAATGCCAAATGGATATTGAAGCTCTTGAAAACACGACTTTCGCGGCCATAGTCGAGAAAATCCAAAAGGTTCGCAAGCGTGGCGAGCTTTTAGAGAGCATTCACGGGATTTTAAAGAGAAATTTCGAAGCCGTCGAAGCGGAGCACCAAATCGAATGCCAGAAAATCCGTAACGTCATTGAAGGCATTCCAGGCGAGCTCATCGGCAATACGCGCGAAATGCGCGAAGTGAGCAAGCTCGTCCGCCAAATCGCCCCCACCGCCGCAACAGTCCTTATCCGCGGCAAGGCAGGCACCGGCAAGGAATACGTCGCCCGCAGCATCCACGAGCTCTCGGAACGCAAAGAAGCTCCTTTCGTAGCGCTCAACTGCGACGCCCTCACCGAAGGCGCGAACTCTTTCGAAAGCGAACTCTTCGGCTTTGAGCGCGGTGCATTCACAGGCGCCACCAACCGCCACATCGGCAAGGCAGAACAAGCCAACGGAGGCACGCTCTTTCTAGATGAAGTCGCTGACTTGCCGCTCCCCGCACAAATCAAGCTTCTGCAATTTATTCAAGAACAAAGTTTCAAGCGCCTCGGCAGTAACATCGAGCAGCGCTGTAACGTACGCCTTATCGCAAGCACCGGCAAGAATCTCGAAGCCATGATGCAACACGGCACGTTCCGCGAAGACCTTTATTACCGTCTGAACATTTTCCAGATTTCGCTCCCCGAGCTCATCCAGCGCAAGACGGACATTCTGCTTTTAGCAGACCATTTCATCGAAAAGATGAATTACAAATACGGCAAGAAAATTTTGCGCTTAAGCTCACCCGCCATCGACATGCTCATGAGCTACCATTGGCCCGGTAACGTACGCGAACTCGAAAACTGCATCGAACACGCATGCCTTGCGACAACCGATGTCTGCATTAACGCCTACGATTTGCCGCCCACGTTGCAAACCGACGTCACGTCAGGAACGTCCGTACTCCCCGAAGGCAACAGCCCGCTCGCCACGCTGATGGACAGCTACGAACGTGAAATCTTAAGCGAAGCACTCCGCCGTCATGACGGTAACATGAGCGCCGCTGGGCGCGACCTTTCCGTAAGTCCGCGCATGATGCTATACAAAATAAGGCGGCTAGGAATAGCCGCCTCGAACTAAGCAAATTGTCATTCCGGCCAAAGCCGGAACATCAATCAATTATCTCACAAGAGCGATGCCGTAAACCGGGAGAGCATCCTTCGGAGCATCAATCTTTGTGACCTTCTTGCCGTCATACTTATAAAGGCCACCCTTAGAGCCACGGTCTCCAATGTAGAGGACGCCGTCAACATCGTCAAAGACGAGAGAGCCAGACACATCGCTCACATCAGAAACAGTCTTCACAGACTTTTCAGAGAGATTAACCTTAGCAAGAGGAACATCACCCCAAGTCTTATACACTGCTGCGTATGCAACGCCATCCGGATCAACAGCAAATGCATAGACACCACCGCCAAGCTTCTTGCCGTCAACAACCATCGAGGATTTCTTCTTAGCGAAGTCTACGACTTCAATGCCGCGAGCATCATCGGCATCCGTACCATAAGTTTCATTGTATTCACCCTGAGAAGCCACATAGAGTTTGCCATCAGCAAATCCCATTGCAGTCGGATTCTTCTTAGCAAGCTTAATCGTGTCAAGGAGTTCACCATTGCTGAGCTTGTACATAGCCAAAAGACCCGGAACCTTGAATGCATAAGATTCAGAACGCTGGAAGAGAGCAAACAACGTATCACCGCTCACATCAAGATCAACAAGGTTCGGAGTCGTAGCCTCCCCCTGATTGAACTTATTCGTCTTAACAGTCTTTGTGACCTTGCCATCCTTGACAGCAACCTTCACAATCTTAGCAGCACCTTCCAATGCCACCCAGACTTCGTCCTTGTTGGCCTTCACGACATCGCTCGGATTCTCGCCGTCTTCAAAGTCAACCTGCCACGATACCTCATTTTCCGAAGCATCAACAAGAGCAAGGTTGTCAGCACCGAATCTTTCGAGCACGAAAAGATTTCCATCAATTCCAATAATTTTAGAGTCTTTATGGAACTGAAGAGACTTATCAGAAATTCCATCTTCGTTAACCCAACGAAGTTCTCCAGACTTCGAATCAGCGCCGAACACATAGACCGAAGCCGGTTTGAGAGGATCGTCATCGGCAGAAGTAGAGTTGTCCGAGCAAGCCGTCATATAGAGGGCAAGGGACGATGCCGTTGCAAGCATGAGGAATTTTTTCATAGTTGTTCCTTTTTATGTTTTTCGCAGACAATGTGAATTACAGATTTTGCAAGTCCCATTCTGCGCGGGGTTTAAAACCCCTGTGTTAATGTTAATTTGTACTCTCGCCCTGGAGTCGGGAATGAAATATATGGATTTCTATACGTTTCATCCGTCAAATTCCGGAGCGCAAAGACAAGTCGTGTTTTTGTAAAAGGTGTATAGCCCAACGCAAAGTGGTGTAAATCTACAGAAGGCTGCTTGATGCGATTGGCACGGTCATCAAAGATTTCAGTACGATATTCCGAAGTCCACGTAAAATCAAAGTGGTACGGCAAGTCAAATCGCGCCTCGGCATAATATGAACGCGCAGGTTCATTCGGGAGAACCTTACCATTGTAATAAGGTTCATCGCTTCGATCTTCTGCATCCTGGAACGTCGCACGCAAAATCACAGAGAGCCATTTTTTAGGCTTGCTTTCGAGTTCCGCTTCAAGTCCACGCACATGCGATTCACCAACATTCATCGGCTTTGAAAAACCTGCACTTACCAACCAATAAATCCCGTTATCGACTTGAGTTTCAAAATACGTCGCCCGAATTGCGGTATTGCTTTTCGGAATCATGTAATAGCCACCGACTTCAAAACGCAAAGCCGTTTCATCTTTCAAATCAGGATTCGAGAGCATCCCCGGATAAACACCATAGAGTTCCATCAACTGCGGCATACGAGCAAAGCGGCCAAAGCTTACGTTGCCACCGTACCTAGAATTTGGAGCATCATAACGTACAAAGCCGCGACTTGTCCAAGAAACGCTTCGAACATTCTCCGTTTTCAACGTTTTCGCCGTCGTCGGCTGCACAAACTTTCCACCATGCACATCGTCTTTAACAATCGACGCCGAAGCTTCACCACCAACAGAAAGATTCTTAATAATATCATAGGACACATCGCCAGAGATATTCGTCGCAATACGCATCAAGTTCCATTTGCTCGACGAAGTTCCTCTTTTTTCGTAATAGGCAGCATCCATAGACAAACGCACATTGGCATCAAGACGTTCAGCAGAATAACTTGCAACAATCTCAGGAACAAGAGTATAACCCGCAGCGCCATATTCCTGAACACCCGGCAAATCATAGCCCAAATGGTCCAGCGGATAATACGAATGCGAAGTCGCCTTTTCGTACTTTCCCGTCAACGAGAGTTCCAACCAAAGCCAGCCGAGCAACTGCGGAAGTTCTGCACGATATGTTGTCTGCGCAAATTCGCCCTTGTAGCCCGCCACAGACGTCTGGTAATCATCACGTCCAGGGTTACCGCCTTCCGAACGGCTAAAGTTCATATTCAACGTCGAGAACACACCATTTGAATGCAGAACGCGACCCTTGAAAAGCCCAGAGTATTCCGTAAATTCCGCATTGCGGCGTGTGTCCTTGAAATCATCATTAGGGTTGTAAGGCGTTCCGTTTTGACTTTTAAATTCGTAATCGTTATCGCTGTGACGCGCCGACAAAGACGCACTCACCGAGGCGCTATCCGTCAAGCGAGATAGCAACTGCGTCGAAGCCTCCCACGTGTTGTGGCTGCCGTAACTTAAAAGCACACGACCCGACTTCTTTTCTTCAGGCTTGAGCACAGCTTCGGCAGGCTTCGAACCCTTTGTGACAAAGTTTATAGCACCGCCGATTCCGCGACCGCCAAATTTCGCCGGCACGCGATCCTTGTAGACTTCAATCTTTTCAATCTGATTCAAGTCAATCGAACCAAAATCAACCGCACCGCCCGAGGCATCGTTCAGCGGAATTCCGTCCATGCAAACGACAATATTTTTTGCCGAGACTCCGCGAATGCTCACCGTCTGGAAGCTACCGACACCGCCCTGGCGCGTGTACTGTACGCCCGGCAAAGACGCGAGGACTTCAGCCGCCGAAAGCGAACGGCCTTCCCACGCTTCGGGCAAAACTTCGGCATAGCTCGAAGACGCCTGCAAAGGCTTTTCAACACTCGTTGTCTCGTAAATCGAGGACTCGCCTAAATCTTGAACAAACTCTTCGGAAAAACTAGAAACGCTCGCAAGCAGTACGGCCGCGCACACGCGAACGCCCAAGAGACTGCCAGAACGACTGCACGCAGTCAAACACCCACGCAAACGCGTGGCTATGCAAAGCGATGTCTTTCGCACCGTTTAACAACCCGTGGCGCAAAGCGCCCGTTGTGCCTTACAGTTCTTCTGACTCGGGGATCACTCTACTTCCAGCCCCTTCACACCCACCTTGCGGCAAGCATTGGTTTATGCTGGTTTCGTCCTCCCTTACAGCGGCGAGACCGTTCCCGGCTTTCACGGGATTCTCTTATATCGCACCAGTGGTGACACGATACAGCGTTTTACCGCATAAGGCATTACCTATGAAAAATATAGCAAACAATTCAGGGCGCTGTAAACAAAACTTGTCATGCCCGTCACCGAACGGGCATCTCCCTTTCATGAAATCTTACTTTCGCGGTTTCCACTCCGCAAGGACCATGCCCGCAACAATGGCGACAGCACCCGCGATCGCGACCGACGTGATGCGTTCCCCAAGAGCAATGACCGCCGTAATAATTGTCACCAGCGGAATCGCGTATATATAATTGCTTGCCAAAACCGTCCCAAGTTGCTTTAAAACTTTATTCCAAATCAAGTAGCCAAACAGCGACGAGAAAACCGTGAGGCAAAGGAAGTTGAGCGACACGACAGGCTCCGCAAAGTTCTGCCACGGGACTCCGAGGAACCGCCCCGCACCCGCCTCGTTTGGAGCAATCGCGGTTTCGCCAAGCATAATGATTATTGACGAGAGCGCGCCATAGAAAAACATCTTTCGCGTTATAAACAACGTAGAATATTTTCCGTTGAGGGGCCGGACAATCAAGGAATAAATCGTCCACATGCATGCAGAACTGAACGCGAGCAAATCGCCCACCGGCGAAAGTTTTAGAATAAACTTTCCATTCAGCACCACAAGCACCATGCCGATAAACGTAATCACACACCCGAGAATCTGTCGCTTGCAAAGGCGTTCGCTTTTGTAAATGAGCCCGCCAAAAATCATCGTCAAAAGCGGATTCGTACAGACAATCAGCGACACATTGCTCGACGGCGAAATCGTAAGCGCCGTATTCTCCGCCCAAAAGTAAAGAGTGCAACCCGTGAGTCCACACAAGCACAGAATCAGCTCGTACTTCCAGTTTTCACAACGGAATTGTTTATGCGTCATCGCGAGCAGCAGCAAGTACGTCACCGTAAAGCGCAACGTGAAAATCTGCACCGCCGAAAAACCGTGATTCAAAAGCACCTTCGTGCTCACAAAACTCGTGCCCCAGAACGCAATCGTCCCAATCGCAAGGACATGCCAAAGCGCAAGACCGCGCGAAGCGTTTGCAGAAGATTCGAAAGCTTTAATCGGAGCCGGTTTCATCAACCGCAAAGATAGTTTTTTTCTAAAGCCGTCAATCTATAACGGTTGGTTCCCCATATCGCACAGGTTCCACACGATTTACATCTTTATTCGATAAAAGACAATCAATCGTTTCTCTCGTAGCTGTGCTAAGAATGACAGATCGATCCAATGCGGCATCCTCGCCTTTGCAAGTTTTCACAATTTCTTTGCAAGCATCCATTGAGACATCTTCCCAGCAGCCGACAACAATTTCAAGAGACACATCTTCAACAACCCAATGCGCCCCCGTGTAATCAAATTCCAGCTTTGTCGTATCATCGACATTGAACGTGTTATAAAAACCAACAATCAAGGAATCCATGGTAGCCTTTTGAATATCGCGAGCCCCTTTCATAAAGCAAATGCCCATGTCCAAATTTTCGGTATGGAGAGCGGAACAGCTTAGTGTTTCTACTCCGAAAGTTTCAAGAGATGCTCTTGCTTCTTTGTTCAACGAATAATCCGTAATAAGCCAAAAACGCCCTGCGGCTTGCGTCATAAGGGAATCATCGCCAAATCTTTTGACCACCGTTTTCTGATCTCGGGATTCCCAGACAATGCCTTCCGCCACTGTTTCATCCGCATCAAATGAGTTGTAGAATTCGTTAATCCGTGAATCGATAGCACTCTTCTGGACATCTTTTTCCGCCTTCATAAGGCAAAGACACATGTACCCCAAATCATCTCGGGAGGGACCATTATAGTCATACAGATAATACCGATAGCCTTCATAGCAACGTTGTCTGTATATTCCAATATTTTCAAGGGATTCTGTTTCTTTTTGGTTTAGGGGATCCCTCATCACAAGCCAAAAACGCCCCGCGGCCTGAGTTTTAACAGAATCGATGTCAGACATTTGGACAGCTGTTTTCTTGTCACCATTTCGAAAAACAATTCCTTCAAAACGAGATACCGAAGAAGATGAAACCGCAGTACTAGACGTAGCCTCAACCTCGCTACTTGAAGAAATCAAGTTTTCAGACGACAACGCATCACTCGAAGAAACCACACTGTTCCCAGACATTTCGCTAGACGATTCGTTAAACGTTTCACTGCTAGAGGAAATCGCAACAATAGCATCATTTATCGCAACGGAGTCGTCACTACATGCGACAAGACAAAGTGCCAAAACACTTGAGCAAAAAATATTTCTCGAAAAGCGCATTTTTCTTCCTTTCTTTGTTCTTAATTTACAAAAAAAACGCGAAACACGACATCTTTTCATAAAATAAACGGCATTAAAAACAAAAGAAGCTGTTCAAAATACACTTCACAGTTATAACGTTTTCCTATTACTATCTATAACTTTTACCTAATTTTGCCAATACTTTCTGTTTTTCCGCCATTTTTGGAAATCTTTTTACTAGACTACGCTATAGAATCTAACTATATTACACAACATAAAAATTTTATAAAGGATTCTAAAAAATGTCCAAGATCGAAACTCTTTGTATTCAGGGCGGTTGGCAGCCGAAAAATGGCGAACCGCGCGTTCTCCCCATCTACCAGAGCACCACGTTCAAGTACGAAACGACCAATGACATGGCCGACTTGTTCGACCTGAAGGCTTCCGGCTACTTCTACACCCGTCTGCAGAACCCGACCAACGACGCCGTCGCCAACAAGATCGCCGCTCTCGAAGGTGGTGTGGCTGCTATGCTCACGAGTTCCGGTCAGGCCGCAAACTTCTACGCCGTTTTCAACATTTGCGAAGCTGGCGACCATTTCATTAGCACTTCCGCTATTTATGGCGGTACGAGCAACCTCTTCTCTGTGACCATGAAGAAGCTCGGCATCGAATGCACGTTCGTGGACCAGGACGCCTCTGACGAAGAAATCGAAAAGGCGTTCCGCCCGAACACCAAGTGCGTCTTCGGCGAAACCGTAGCAAACCCGGCCGGCAAGGTCTTGGACCTCAAGCGCTTTGCTGATCTCGCCCACAAGCACGGCGTTCCGATGATTGTCGACAACACCTTCCCGACCCCGATTCTCTGCCGTCCGATTGAATTCGGCGTTGACATCGTGACCCATTCCACGACCAAGTACATGGACGGTCACGCCATGGCAGTCGGTGGCTGCATCGTTGACAGCGGCAACTTCGACTGGGAAGCAAACCACGACCGTTTCAAGGGCCTCACCGAACCGGATCCGAGCTACCACGGCCTCGCCTATACGAAGGCTTTCGGCAAGGGCGCTTACATCACGAAGGCAACCGCACAGCTCATGCGCGACTTCGGTTCTATCCAGTCTCCGCAGAACGCATTCCTCCTGAACGTCGGTCTCGAAACGTTGCACCTCCGCATGCCGCGTCACTGTGAAAACGCTCTCGCCTGCGCCAAGTTCCTCAAGAACCACCCGAAGGTCGCTTGGGTTAACTACGCTGGCCTCGAAGGCGACAAGTACCATGAACTCGCCCAGAAGCAGTTCAAGGGCGGCCTCCCGTGCGGCGTTCTCACGTTCGGCATCAAGGGCGGTCGTGAAAAGTCCATCCAGTTCATGGATAGCCTCAAGATGATTTGCATCGTGACTCACGTGGCCGACGCCCGTAGCTGCGTGCTGCACCCGGCAAGCCATACGCACCGTCAGCTCACCGACGAACAGCTCATCGAAGCAGGCGTTGCACCGGACCTGATCCGTTTCAGCGTCGGTATCGAAAATGTCGAAGACATTATCGCCGACCTCACGCAGGCTCTCGAAAAAGTGTAATCTGCAACTGAGAAATCTGCGATTTCACAAGTAAATTCTGCACGGCACCGCAAAAACGGTGCCGTATTTTTTTGACATTTAGTCACCATTTTTATATAGCCACGCACTGCGTATATGCCTATATTTAGGGCACCTCAAAAAGAAGGATATAACAATGCTTAATTTAATAAAGGCTGTTAGCCGCTTTTTATCGACATACACATCGCTTTTCGTCATCGCATGTGCAGTCATCGCATTTTTCATCCCCACGCTTTTTGGCTGGGTTCACGGCAACACAAGCTCGATTATTCTCGGCATCATCATGCTCAGCATGGGCCTTACCATTACCATGGACGATGTCCGCAACTTGATGAAACGTCCTGGTGATATTTTCCTCGGCGCCGTCGCGCAATACACCATCATGCCGCTCGTCGCATTCACGCTCACGAAGCTCTTTGGACTTGACCCGTATTTGGCCATCGGCATCATTCTCGTCGGTTGCTGCCCGGGTGGCGTTTCAAGCAACGTTATGAGCTTCTTGGCTAAAGGCGACGTGACCTATTCCGTAAGCATGACCATGGCAAGCACACTTCTCGCTCCGCTCATGACTCCGCTTTTGGTCCTTTGGCTTGCCGACACGAGCATCGAAGTGAACGCCGTCGGCATGTTCCTCAACATCCTTTACGTGACCGTCTTCCCGATTGCAATCGGCTTCACTTGCAACTACTTCTTCGGCAAGCGCGCTGGCTTCAAGGAATTCCAGGCAAACATGCCCGCCGTGAGCGTCATTGGCCTCGCATTAATCGTCGGTGGCGTCATCGTGACCGTTCGCCCGCAGCTTTTCGCGAACGGCTTTGGCCTTATCGCGCTCATCCTCGCTGTGGTGTTTTTGCATAACGGCCTCGGCTACGTACTCGGCTACAATGTCGGTCGTTTGTTCAAATTCAACACCGCCAAGAAGCGCACCATCTCCATTGAAGTCGGTGTGCAGAACGCAGGCATGGCAACAGTCCTTGCCGGCGCATTCTTCGCCAACCCGGAGAATCTCGCCCTCCACCCGGAAGCAGCCCTCTGCGTTGTGCCGTGCGCCATCAGCTGCGCCTACCATTCCATCAGTGGAACAATCCTCGCCGGCATCTACGCTCACATGGACAAGAAGAAAGCAGGGCAAGGGTAAAAACAGTTTAAAAACTACTACTTAGCCTCTCCAAAATAAATAGTACTTCCGCATACACCAACATCTGCGCGTAGTACCAAATCATCAACATACCCAAAATAACCACTAAAAGTTTGAGACGTCTTTCCATTTTTAAATCCTCGTTTTGCCATAATCTAGATTCAAGGCACGACAATTAATGTCGTCTCTAACGACTCCCACGCATAAAAAAAGAACTGCTGCATTTTATTGCAACAGTTCGTTTTTTTTCAAATGAAAAGTAGTATTGAAACAGGAACTCCAATTACAGAGCAGGTTCGTGACCGCCTTTCGACGGGCTCTTTAAGCAACGAGCATTTACCATAGCAAATATCGTCGGGAATTGCAGCCCACAATATTTGCAAGTATACTTGGACTTTTCGGAGCCCTCGTACAGCACATGATTTGCACCGCCACCCTGTTTTGCACAACGAGCATGCACCAGCGCAAAAACAGAAGGAAAACCGATTCCGCAATATTTACAGTAGAACTTGGAGGACATAGATTTCTACACCTAATCAGTCTACCTCCACGCAATTTTCATCCAACCATCTTTTTTGGAAGGATCTACGTGCAGCCCAGCAAATATCATTAATGTATTGAGCATTCATGGCAGCACCAATACCAGCACCAATAAAAGGAATCATCTGCAAAGCTTTACGTTTTGTAATATTTATCCCCAACTGCTTAGCTAGCGCCTTTATCGCCAAAACACCCGCTTCTTTGCTAAAAGTTTTTTCAGAAGCCGTCTCTGCCATTTTTTTCCATGTTGTTTTCATTATCATTTGCTGAATAGCTCTCATAGTCGTAATAGCAGACATTTTTTCAGCATGAGTATTCGCTCCAGCAGCAGACAACACACTAAAAACAAATTTTTCATCTTCGTGACTTATCGTTTCATACCCATAACAGAGACCGATTTTATGAATGGACCTCAAAGAAAAGGTAACCAAGGCAGGAATATCAACAGCCATCCCCGCCAAACCAAAAAAGCCAGCTGTACCGCCTTCTGCAGTGGCAAACGCAAGAGCCCAATTATGAACACTATTCGCAATTCCGTCGCAAACTTCCAATTTCGCATTTTTTAAATCCGAAATTTTTGAAACGCCACCATCCCTCAAAATATCACTTTTGTCGGCAAGAGCAGAACCAGCCGCATTTGCAATATTCAGCGCACCTTCAATAGCCTTTTGTGGCACAAGTTTCTGAGCAAGCCAAACAATAGGTTTAGAGACAAAACCCGAAGCTTGAGTCAAAACACCCGGTTCTTCATTTTCCCACTTTTGAATACTTGCTGATTCAGCTTTTTCATAAGCAGTTGCTTGTCTTAACGTTTTTTGTTCATCAGTAAAATCCATTGCATTACCTCTTTTCTGCTTTCCTTTCTAAATATAAGTAAAAAAGAACTGCCGCTTTTTTTGCAATAGTTCATTTTTTTCAACTCAGTTATTATTTCAACCAGTTCTCTTTAAGCCAACTACAGAAGAAATCTCGTGAAGTCATGCCACAAGCTTTTGTGTAGCCCGTCATCGGTTGATTCCAATGGACGCTTGACGGATGCTTCGTATAGACATATTCAATGCCGCGCGGTCCCGTCCAATCCCAAAGTTCACCGTCAAAATACTTCGGGTAATCAAAGCCCTCCGCCTGCTTGCAAACTCGAGAACTCAAGAAAACAAACATGTCCGGTTTCAGGATTTCAAGAACCTTGATGAAATTGCGAATAGCTTGTTCGCAGTCAACATTCTTGCCGCCATACGCATTCCACAAATCCTCGATTCCAGTCGTGCAATCCGCCGGGCGCAAGAAGTAATTGAGGAAAGCCACCTGATGCCAGCCATTGCCTCCACTCGGCAGCACCAGATTCAAGCACCGATCAATCTCTTTCCCGAAACGACCGCTCTTGCCCTCACGAGTTCCACGAGTATTACACCAGTCTTGCTCATCACTCGTAAGCACAGGAGTTCCATACCACGAATTCGCATTGTGATGCACCGTAGCTCCTTCGGGCAAGTAAAAGCTCTCGCCCACAAGCAAAAGCTTTTTATGCATCGAAGATTCGTAAGCATCCCCCACAAAGGGCATCATGTACGGATGCGATCTATAAAAGGGGATGGATAGAAAGCGAGAATCGTAATCAGAATGCAACAAACGCCTCCCTTTATTACAAACAGTTATTTTTTTTTTGATGATTCGCTTTCGCCATCTCTTTTTGATTCTACTTTCACATATTCATCAATTTTTTTCACATCATCAACAGGCATTTTCGTCAAATCAGAAACTTCTTTTATGTCAAGTCCCCTTTTTACCAATTTTTCGGCAATTTCAACATTGTCTAACTTACCATCATCAAAAAGATTGTTTATGGACTTGTATTGTTCTACGATGTTGTTCAGTTCACTAATTCCATGATTATAATCATCATAACCCATCGCAAACAAAACAGAATCACGACTATATTCCTGGAATTGTCTTTTCACATCTAAATTAATGTTCAAATTAAAGCCCAAGCATGCTTTTAAGAAAACAGCCCCCACACTGCCGGCTTTAGCAATTCCCAAGGAAGCCCCGATACTAAAATACTTACTCATATCAGACGAATACTGATACTGTTTAAAGTCAAATTTCTTTAAACCATATTTCGGATTTCGAGATACAAGTAAATTCCTAAAATCTTCAATATAGAGCAACCCATTTTCTTTTAGGTAATTTTCTGCTTCATTCCAACGTTCCTGAGTCATTTCAATGGGATCATAATATTCAAAATGAATAAATTTTCTATCCAAACGTTTTTCTATAGTTTGTTGAATTCTAGCATCAATTTTTCTTTCGTCAGCATAAGAACCTTCAAGAGATTGTCCTTGAACAGCTAGACCACCCCCAATTTTACGTCCATCACCCAAGCCTAAACGAGCCGCCAACCCAGAACTTGTTTGCTGAGTGCTCATTTCGATATTCGCAATCATCGTAACACCCAAAAGTTGTGCAAGATGTGTATACGCGTTCAAACGCTCATTGTTTATGCGGTTTATAGAATCAAAGGAAGACTCGTAATAAACATTCGGCTTCCCAAAGTACTTTGCACGGAGATAAGTATTACCAATTACAGGATCAATTTGCTCGCCATAACTATCTAAGAAAATCAAATCTTTCACATCGTTAAGTGAAAGCATATCAACCTTTGACAAGTCCCCCCTCACATCAGGAGCTAAATTATTGGAATCAACCCAATGTCCACTGTTAAATGCAGCAGCCTCGGTCATATCCACAATTGCCAACATATCTTTTCTAAGAGTCATAGAATACCCCTTATTCTTAATTTAAAACAAAACCAAAAACGATAAAAAAAAACAGTAATGAGACTAAAGTCACCAAACCTTTTGCAGTAACCCCCTTTAGCCTTCTTTTCGTTAGGAAAGGAATAAATTTCTGATTAAAATAAAGACTTAGCACCGTATCACATTCTTTTTTTGATATTGTAAATCCTTTTTCATTCACGAGCTTTTTTAGTACTTCCATAACTTTAAAGATATTATCAATATCTATATAAAATGCAAACGGGATTCTTCTCTTAGCTGAATCCAACTCAACAACATGACCATTAACAACGACTTCGTGTTTTAATTTGTTGTAATAAATTTTAAAGGGAGACGCTTCTACTTCATGAAAATCCTTATTATCAACTACATAAATATAATCAACATATTCTTTTGAGCATGGTTTTCCATTTAACCAAAGTGAATCACCAAATTCAGTTTGCACCCATAAAACATTTTTCATACAGACTCCTTATAACAATTTTTCTTTTATAATATCAAACATTTCCTTCGTACTGACTTCATCTTTCAAATTAACGCACAAGAAGTCATCAATATTCAATTTACTCGAGACATCCCCCATTTCAGCAGTATGAATCATCTTATACAAATCGAATCTCACTTGTTTTTCAACATACAAATCACCATGCGTTGCGATAAATACAATTTTTTTTGCTTCATTTAAATCTTTCAGCATTCCTAAACGAGAAAGAAAATCATTTTTTTTCTCATTTACTTCAAGCACCTCTTTGGGGTTAAAGCAAAATAGAATTAAATCTTTATTTTGACACAATGCTTTTTGCTTATCCACATATATTTTATCTCCAGGAACCGTTTCACCTTCGTTAATGGGCATATTCAATATTGGAGAAACAAAAGATGTTTCTCTTTCCAAAGACATTGAACCTTCATCTAATTGAATAAATTTACCCGTTTTAAGATATTTTAGCAATGTGGATTTTCCTGCTTTACTAGCTCCAAGAATCGCTATCGACAAACCCTGTGTAGAATTTCTCAATAAAGAAATTTCCACAATAGCTTGCATAATCACAGACCAATTAGGATTAAACAATTTAAATTCAGGATAAAATTTATCTATGATATAATTTCCAATTTTGTAAACCCAATGTTTTTGTTCTGCGGCGGCCTCTTGTAGCAACCGTTCCATTGCTGAACTTGTATCAAAATATTCTCTTAACACATATTGAAATTCTTCTATAGATAGTTCTTCTTGAACTTGAATAATTTTTTCAACGTATTTCTTTAATTTTTCTATTATTTTTGTTTCTTTTTCTACAGCATTTTTTCCCTTTAAAGATTCAGTCAACTCCATTTTATTCGCAACATCATCAAGAATTTCTTGATACATTACACCATTACGTCGTACAGTATTTACAAAAGAATTTCCTCCAAAACATTGTATTTCCCTTGCAAATATTTGCCAATTCTTTATATCTCTATTATTTTCGTTAAGACTAAGCAATTCAAATGATTCATCAAAAGCAGTTGATCTATTTTTTCCAATACGATCATACAACAATATGTGACCTAAATAATTAAGCTTTTTTGAATCAATATTTTTTAGAAATTCCAAATCCTTATCAACAATATAATCCATTTTATTATCCTTTTATTGTTTTTAGTTTCATGACATTATTTCGGGTTTTCCACCTTTGCGGCATCACCATTTACCACAATCCAAGCGTCATCCAAATATCCACATTTTTTTTGCTGTTACATTTCATAGTTCAACCTCGGTTTCGCTTCAATATAAAACGAACAGGCGACAAATGATGTCGTCAGTTGTACTCTTTTAAGCAAGGACTTCGACCCAAAGTTAGGAAACAAGAATTTAAATGGGAATGAATAAAGGAAATTTGATTCTAGGCTTACCCCCAAAGTCCCAGAATTCATCGAATCCAAAGCCTCCATATTTCCATTACCAATAATCATCATCGATAAATATACATTCGTCCAAAGATTAACTAGTCAAAATGTAAAAAAAATTGTCATTTTCTTCCATTTCCGCCAATCTGCTGAAAATACCATCCAAAACACCCCTTTTTGAACCACTTTTGGACGTTATTTTTCAAAAATCTTATCCAAAAGTCGAAATTTTGTACCGCATTTAGATAGTATTCTGTGCATTTGAAAAGGGCGACTCTTTCGAGCCGCCCTTTGTTATGACCAGGAAAACCAAAATAACAGTTATCGCGCCGCGCGCATCTTGATATACATTCAGCAGCGCATTTCGCCAACGCTCTAAGAAATAAGCAGTATCGCAAGCACTTGCCCACTCAAGATTCTCAGTAACATCGTGAGTGGGTAAACAGATGCATAACCAACGTTCGTTGCTTCGGAATTGCTGAGGCCGTTTGCGAATGCAAGTGCCGGAGGGTCTGTCGTCGCACCTGCAAGCACACCGCAAAGCGAGAGGTAATTGACCTTGAACACCGCCTTGCCAACAATCGCCACAATCATCAGCGGGAAGAACGTAATAATTGCCGAGAGCGCCATGTAGTAGAAACCGTCGCCATTCAAGAGCACATCGAAGAACTTGATACCGGCATTGAGACCCACGCAGCTGAGGAATATCGTAATACCGAGTTCACGCAGCATGAGGTTTGCGCTGTTTGCCATGAAGAAGTTGAGCGGGCCAATCTTACGTTTACGGCTAAGGATAATTGCGACAATCAGCGGACCGCCAGCAAGGCCGAGCTTGAGCGGGGTCGGCATTCCAGGAATCGCCACCGGAATGCTACCGACAATCACGCCAAGGAAAATGCCGAGGAATGCGGGGAGAATTTCCGGATGGTCAAGCGCCGTGAGCGAGTCGCCCAGTTCCTTTGCGGCAGCGGCAATGCTTTCCGGCGTACCGACCACGAGCAACTTATCTGCAAACTTCACGCGGATATCGAGGCGACCGGTGAACTTGAATCCGCCACGAGTCACGCGGCTCACGGTCACGCCAAAGCGGTCGTTGAGCGCAAGCTGCTGAATGCTCTTGCCAAGAATTTTCTTGTTCGTCACGAGAATCGTCTTGACCGCCAAATTCGACTTCTGGAGCGTAATCGGGTTTTCTTGCTTTTCGCCAATAATCTTCTGCAAACTTTCAATCGCGTCCGGCATACCGACGACATGCACCAAGTCATGGAGCTCAAGCGTCATATCGCCCTTCGGCATGTTAATCACCTGGTCGCGAGCATGGCGCGTCACCACAGCACCCGAAGAGATGAGCCCCGGAATGTCCTTGATCTTGCAGCCCACAAGATTTGCATTGTCCACACGGAGTGTGCAAGAGACAATTTCCTTGGACTGTTCTGCAATTTCTTTCTGGTATTCTGCGGCAGCAACTTCCGGCTTTTGCCTAAAGAAAACGCGCACAAGAATCATCACGAGGATAATGCCAATCACGCCGAACGGGTAAGCCACCGCATAGCCAACGCCCGTGAGTGAAGCGTCCACGCTAGCCGCCGTCAGAGCAGAATTCGCAGCACCGAGCGACGGAGTGTTCGTCACGGCTCCGCAAAGCATGCCAATCAGCACCGGCACGTTATCGTGCATGTTCGTCGTGAAGTAAATAAGAACGGTAGCAAGTACACCCAGGAGGACGATACTCACCGCAAGAATGTTGAGCACCAGACCGTGTCGCTTTATGGAGTCAATAAAGCCCGGGCCTACTTGCATACCGATTGTATAGACAAAGAGAATGAGGCCAAATTCCTGCATAAAATGAAGAACGCTGGGCTCGATTCGCATTCCGATATGACCGAGAAGGATTCCTACGAAAAGAGCGCCAGCTCCCCCAAGGCTCACGCCTTTCACCTTGACCTTGCCCAGCATGATGCCGATGGCAGCCGTCAAGGATAGCGCGAGTACTTGTTGCCCTACAGAGGGCTTTGCAAACAGGTCAATTAGCCAGTCCATTTTATACACCTTCTTTTTTTCGCACCCAAATGTAGCATAGGAGATTAATAATGACTAATAGATTATTCATATTAGATTAATAACGAAAAATGATAGATAACGCATTTGCGCAATCTGCGCCCCTCCAGTTGCTAGTATTAATATAACTTTACCGCGCTACAAAAGGCAAACAAAAAGGTCTACCCCTTACAGATTTTCGGCAAAAACTACTCCAGATACACCACTTCGCCCATTTGCGGCATAAGCACAAGCTTTCCTGATTCCTGAGCGGCGCATTTCGCGTTTTCGAGCGGTTCAAAATACGTATGGTAACCCAAGCAGAACTTGGAATGGTGAACCGTCATGTAGCGGTCTGCATTCAAGTCCAGCATTTCTTTACTGAGCTGTTCGGGTAAGGTATGAATTTGGTTCCAATCTTCATTGTACTGCCCGTTTTCGAGAATGGCGAGGTCGATATCTGCAAATTTTTCACCAATCTTCTTGAAATGCTTGCCGTAACCGCTATCACCACCAATCCAAACAGTGCGTTTCGGCGTCTTGAACACAAACGAGGACCACAGCGACTTATTCGGCCTTATCCCACGACCCGAAAAATGTCTAGCAGGTGTCGATGTCACCACAAACTTTGCATCCTCAGCCGCTTCCAAGTCAACAGTTTCCCACCAATCAAGTTCCACGAGTTTTTCGACAGGGTAACCCCAGTATTCAAAATGTTCACCCACGCCAAGTCCCGTCACCACACGCTTTACGCGCGGTTCGAGTTCCTTCACGGCCTGATAATCCAGATGATCCCAGTGGTCGTGCGAAACCACCAGGTAATCGATATCCGGCATGTCGACAGGCTTGTAAACGTCTGTTCCCTTGAACATCTTGTTCACAAAGCTTACTGGCGAGCTCTGATAAAACACGGGATCCACAAGGATCTTTTTCCCGGACAAGTTCATCAGATACGAAGAATGTCCGAACCAGACAATCCAATCACGGTCCTGCGGTAGCGACTTTAAGTCCGTCTTGACAACCGTCAGCGCTGTATCGGGAACGGTTTGCGACCTTTTGCCGAACAAGAATTCAAGCGTCGTTTCAAACAAGTTCTTATCGCCCGTCATTGTGACAGTCTTTTCGTCATTCACGAACTTCTGGCCATCGTAATGTGGTGACTGCTTAATGCGTTCAAGGCGTTTACCTTGCGGAATACGCCCAAATTTCGCTTGGTTCAGGAACAGCACGCCAACGGTTCCCAAAATAAAAAGGGTCGAAAGTGCGATAATCATAATTTTCTTTTTCTTCGTTAATTTTTTCATGTCTAGCCTGTTACCTTGTCAAAATCGTCCGGTGATTCGAACAGTTTTTTCTTGAGTCGTAAAAGTTTCGGATTCTTGTCAGCGGCATCAAGGCTTCCCTGCTTGACAGCTTCCTCGTACAAGAGTTCCTTGAAGTGGATCTTGTTCAGCACCACCGTAAGGCGTTTCATTTCTTTTTCAACCGCCTCACGACGGCTTCGGAAAAGTTTCAATCGTTGCTGCAACGTAGAATCACCTTCGCGGTACCAGTCGATATACTGGCGGATTTCCTTGATTTGAAGCCCCGAATCCTTGAGGCATTCAATCATCGTCAACCATTGCAAATCCATATCGGAATAGGCTCGCATTCCGGATTTATTCTTTTGCACAAAAGGAAGCAATCCCTCTTTTTCGTAATAGCGCAACGTATGCACAGAGAGACCCGTCTTCTTGACAACCTCACCGATAGAATAGCACATTGCTTTACCCCCATGTACACCTCTTTCCTTGCCTTTTTCACAATCGTTCTGCGCGGTATTGTCCATAGCCATTCATCCTTGGTTTAGATGTTCTCTAAAAATATAACATCTAGAGTTAGCTCTAGGTCAAGGTAATTTTTTGAAAAAATTTGCGCTTAGAAAAAATTTTCTCTTGCCGTCCACACATTTTCGTTCATTACTATATTATACTGCAACAAGTTTTTTTTCGGGCGGGTAGACATGGCAGAAGAGATGATTGACATTTTGAACAGCGACGGCACTCCGGCGGGGTATTCCCGCAGTAGGACAGAAGTCCATGCGAAGGGACTTTGGCACCGTACCGTCCACATTTGGGCATTTGCTCCTGACGGAAGAATCGTCTTTCAGCTTCGGAGCCACCTCAAGGAAAACAACCCGAACCTGCTCGACACGAGCTGCGCCGGGCATATTACCGCAGGCGACGACAGCCGACACGCTGGCGTCCGCGAACTCCGCGAAGAGATGGGCATCACCAAACGCCCCGAAGACTTGGAATACCTTTTTGAGGCGACCCACGAGAACGCTTTAAACAACAGAACGTATTTCGACAACGAATATTACGACACGTACAAGATAACGCTATCTGACGAAGAAGTGGAACATCTCGTTCCGCAGCCAGGCGAAGTAGACGACTTCATTTTGATGACGCGCGATGAATTTTTGGCCATGTTCGCTCAAAATCCCGAAAAATTCGTGAATCACCCCAAAGATTACGCCTGGATACAATCAATACAAATTATGCAAAAATAAGTTTAAAGTAGTTAAATAGCCAAACTAATTAATGTAGATTAATAAGTCGGATTTGGGTTAATTTTATGAAGTACAAAAACACAGCCATTGTTGTCGAGGGCGGCGGTTTACGCGGGTCGTATGCCGGCGGAGTTCTTGACGTGCTCGCCGACAAAGAAATCAAGTTTGGCGGGGCCTGCGGCACATCGGCAGGCGCCACGCACTTGTGCAGTTTTCTCTCGGGGCAAATCGGTCGCAACTTTCGCGTCGATACCGTACACTCCAAAAGCCCGCGCTACATGAGTTTCAGGAACCTGCTTTTCACAGGCGACTACTTTGCTTTTGACTATTGCTACAAGCAAATTCCATACAAAATTGACCCGTTTGAATTTGACAAGTTCGCCGCACAGTGCCAAGAGACCGAATTCCGCGTCTGCATGACAGACGTTGAAACTGGCCTTGCCGAATATCCGCGCATTTTGGACTACCGTAACGAAGACGACATGAACCGCATCCGCGCATCGGCTAGTCTCCCGATTTTAAGCAAAATCGTCGAAATTCACGGGAAAAAGTTCCTGGATGGCGGCGTCGCCGACAGCATCCCGTTCGAACCCATGTTCAAAAGCGGTTTTGAACGCGCGGTCGTAATCCTCACGCGCCCGCTCGGCTACCGCAAAAAGGTCAACAAGGCCCTCCCGCTCGTCAAGCTTGCGTTCCGTCATTACCCGAAATTCGTCGAAGCGGTCGCCACGCGCCACATCCGCTACAACCAGGCGCTGGACAAACTGGCCAAACTCGAATCTGAGGGCAAAGTCTTCATCTACCGCCCAAGCCGCCTCATCAAGATTTCGGACATCGAGAGCAACAAGAAGAAAATTGCGGAACTTTACGAGCTCGGCAAGGAAGACGCCCACAACAAGATGCCGGATTTGCTGAAATTTTTGGAAGGATAGAGTTGTCAAAAGGGCGACGCCCGTTCCCCGGAACCTGTCCGGGGCAGGCTCTGGCGGGCATGACAGATTGAGGAACGTGCATGACAAAACGTTAGACCTTGCGTTTTTTCGCTAAAAAACAGCAATTTACAACGCTCGTTGAAAATTTTACAACGCGAAGCCTATTTTCTCAACGCGTTTTCGCAACACGTCCCTATAATAATATAGATTATAGGGTATGCCTGAAGTATTAGATTACCTGGAATATCGCGAGTACCTTAAGGACTGGTTTGTCGAGACCAAGAAAGACAACCCGTTCACCTCGTACCGCTATCTCGGCCAGAAAACCGGCGTGGACCCGGCCTGGCTTGTTCGAGTTTTCCAAAAAGAAGGCCATCTGAACGAGAGCACCCTGCCCGTGTTCATCAGAATTTGCGGCCTAGACGACAGACGGGCAGAGTATTTCAAGACACTTTACAGGTTCAACAAGACCAAGGCAAAGCAGACGCTCTCCGAGCTTTACTACAAGCTCCTGGAACTCCGTTCCCTTGAAACGCGCGTGCTTTCGGAACCGGAACTCGCCTACTTTGGCAGCTGGGCATGCGCTGCGCTCCGCGCCCTCATCGGCATCACGAAGGACACGAGCGATATCGCCGGCCTCGGCAAGCATTTGAACCCGCCTATTTCGCAGGATGACGCCCGCAACGCGCTCGGCATCTTGAAGCAGCTTGGGCTCGTCGTGCCGGACGGCACCGGCGGCTGGAACATCACCGACCAGATTATCAGTACTGGCGGCGAAGTCAAGAGTTCTGCAGTCCGCAGTTTCCACAGACACACAATGGAACTTGCGCAGGAATCACTTGACCGTCACAAGCCTGAAGAACGCGACATTTCGAGCGTGGTATTCACCGCTGATGAATCCGACCTGCCCGAAATCAAGCACAAGATTGAAGAATTTCGCCGCGGGCTTTTGCAGTTTGCCCGCAAGAGCGAACGCGCCGACCGCGTTTATGCACTGAACATCGCTATGTACCCCCTCTCCGACAAGGTAGCCGACCCGGCAACAGGCCCTACCTCGCCCGAAAACAAAGGAGGTGCAAAATGATTTTCAAAAAGAAATTATATATTAAGGGTATGGACTTGAAGCAGAACAACAACAGACGCATGATTTCGCTGATTGCACCGCTTGCAATCGGGTTTTCGCTTTGCGCCTGCGGTTCTGACAACGTAGCAGGTGGCGGCCCGAGCGGCACAGAAGCTGGCAACGCCATCACTGCACAGATTCTTATCGCCAATGCACCTGCGGCAAACGCACGCGTCAAGCTCGTCGAACACAACAGCCTCGACGGTCAAGGCTACACGGCTACCGCAGACTCGAACGGCTTTGTCTCCATTGAACACGTCGCCGTTGGCAACTACACGATGGAAGCCACCCTTGATGAATCTGCACTTGCACTCCAGCTCCCTGTGGATGTCAAGGATACCGTAAGCGATGTTGAACTCGGACAGCAGAATTTGCAGAAGTCCGTCTTTATCGGCGGTTCGATTACCGACTTTATTGGCAACACGGACGAAAGCATAAAGAACATGAACGGCTTTGTCAAGTTCCGTGGTCTCGACCATTCAGCAGCCATCACAAATGGCAAGTTTGAAATCTTCGGTCTCCCGGCAGGACACTTGAACATGGTGATTATTCCGGCAGAAACCGCCGACACGGTGAAGGTCACTGTTGAAACGGATGCAGGCGACTCGGTCACGACCCTCAAGCCGAACACTCCGGAACCGGAAAAAGAGACTCTCCTCATTGACGATTTTGAAGACGGGGACTTCTATCACCGCCTCGCTCCCGAATACACGAATTTCATGTTCGGCGGTGGCCAATGGGCAATAAACACCGATCCAGCAATAGTAAACATCGATACATTGCCGGGCTCATTCAAAATCACCCCAGTTGCAACATACACCCCGTTCGGTGGCTCTCCATTTACCGCCGTCATTCAGGATGACGGGAACGGCGGCAAGGAAGTCCACTTTACAATCGAATTCCCGGATACATCCGCATACAAGCAGGCTAGCGCCATTGTCAAAGTGGATATCGGAAATTCTGGTGTAAGCTACGACCTCACCCCCATCGATACGATTGCATTTGAAGCATGGGGCCAAGGCACCGCAGATTTTGTAATTATTGATGCAACGCTCAAGGACGTCGACGCCTCGCTTGGTGGAGCAGCATTCACCATCGGCAAGACCTCCATGGAGCTCACGCAAGAGAAGAAGAAGTACAAGTTCGCACTTGCAGACATTGTACCCAACGAAGAAACACGCAAGAGCGCAACTACGATGGGGCTTGTATTCCATAGCGATGCAGAACTCCACTTCGACAATCTTGAGTTCATCGGCAATGACTTGCTGAACATCTGGAAATCGAACAAATAATGTCTGGAGCAAATTCCGTAACATCGAATCAAGAGACTCTACATAAAGATCTTGAAGAAGTTGTCCGCAAATACGCACGGACAACTTTTTTGCGTCCTATCGCAGACCACACACGAGAAGCATTTGCAGAAGTCGAGACTTTTGTAGAGAAATTTTACGGAAAAAATGGTGACCCCGTCCCGGCACAAGGCCGGGATGACATGGTGTCCGGGGTGACAAATGCAATACGCGATGGCGCCCCCGGTGCAAATGCGGAGACTGCGCCGCGAGCTGTGATTCTAGATTCCGGTTGCGGGACAGGCGAAAGCACAATCCACATCGCTCGCCGCTTTCCGGGCATTCCCGTCATCGGGATAGACAAGTCCTGCGCCCGCCTGAACAAGGCCGGCAACCCATCGCAAACGGCGGGCGAAGATGTGCCTGCAAATGCTTTTTGGATTCGCGCTGAGCTCCTAGACTTTTGGCGACTCGCATTGGATTACGTCAAAGCATGCAAATGGACCATTCCGTACCATGCCGTATATTACCCGAACCCGTGGCCCAAGCAGAGCGAAGCCACGAGACGTTTCCACATGCACCCGATTTTCCCGACGCTCCTTGCGCTCGGGAAAACAATTGAGCTCCGCACGAATTGGGAAATCTACGCTCGGGAATTCGCCGAAGCCGCGAGAATTGTTTTTGATGAACGCGCGGAAGCGGGAATGACAACTAAAACTGGAATGACAATTAAGTGCGAGAGTTTCGACCCAATCACCCCAGAAACAGCCTTTGAACGCAAATACAAAGAAGCCCGCCAAACACTATGGCGAGCAATCATTAAAAAGTCTAAACTTAACTAGGTCCTATTTACGGTCATTCATCCAGTTGGCGATGAACTTCAGATTGCGCGTAAAGCGCACATCCATCTCAGCACCCGGCACTACGATAAATTCCGTAAGCCCATACTTGTCCGCCTTGCTCCCCCAGTCGTACGTATAACCTAAGCGAGTCCACGGGCGGGCATCCGGTCCTGTATAAATTTTAGAAGCGCGAGCGTCAAACCAGTTCTTGAACCACATCATGCGTTCCGAAATTTCGGCATCATTACTCAGTTCGCCTTCGAAAGCCGTGCGCATATCGTAAGCCTTTACATCCGGCATATATGCAGGGCGCATCAAGTCATCTGGCTTTACCCACAAGAACGCCATGTGCGTTGCCTTGGACGTTCTCGGTTCGCCAAAGAGCTGTTTGAATCTCAAGTCCCAGTTGCGCACGCCATCCTTATGATCCTGGTACCAAAGCAACAGTTCCTTTTCATTCACGACCCAGACCACGCTATCGGACTTGACTAGTTCGCCATCCTTATAAGTCTCGGGATCGGACGTAAGCGTGACCACAAGGAGTCTAGACTTATCGCCATTCCAAGTGACCTTGTCGCTGTAATCGTCAAGCGTTACGACCGAGAATTTTTCTTCTTCAAGAGCTTCGGACGCATCCTTCACCGCTGCGGCAAACTTCACGTCCAAAACGGAATCGCGATTGACCATCGAAATCTTTTGGCCCTTGTTGTCGAGAATGTCGCAATACGGGATGCTATCGGTATTTACCGCCACTTCCGCCTTTGCAAACTGTTCTCTCAAAAGTTCGCCATTATAGGTAAACAGAGTGTCACCATCCATAAACGAGACGACCACCTTGCAGAAACCCTTCTCCGGAATCACGACCGACGTCGGGAAACGTTCATTGCCAGCCCCTGTCGTATCGAGCTGCATCTTGTTTTCGTTTTCACCGCAAGTGTAATTGTATTCCGTAAGCGTCGCAACGCCAGGCTTCATTTCGCTGAAGAACACGTTTTCCTGCTCGCTGCTAAAGGCGGGCTTTACAATGATGGACTTGCCGCCAAGCATCATCGTATGCGGGATACCTTCGCCGCAGTAATAGGCCGGCTGGCGAAACACGCCGATAATGCCCGTCTTGCCCTGAAAATTTTCAGCCTTGGAGACGCTGTCGCCTCTCGTAAATGCACAACCTAACAAAGCTAGAGCAAATGCGCTCCCCAGTAAACAAATGTTCTTCATCCGATTCCTCATCCTAATAATGCACCACTTTGGCACCAAATTAACATGCAAAATATAGTTAACTCGGATTTTTTGCTACTTCATTTCATCAAAGTAGCCACACGTTTTGCAAAAATCAGGCGCCCATTCACGTCAAGCCGCACAAAGACGGGACGATTCCACCCGGAAATATCGACCGAAGCGGACTGTTCGACAAACGAATGCCGACCGACCAAGTTCCCGATTGCATCGTAAAAACGTAGCGTTTTTTTGCCCGACATCGGAATCTTCACATTCAACATTCCATGCGACAAGTGCACTTGCATTCCAGGCACCAAGCGATGACCGAGCAGCCCGATAGTGCCAAACGAAGACGAACTTGAATACTCGACAGAGGAACTCGAAACCGATGAAGAACTCGATTCAGCCTCAGAACTGGACGAAGCGATATTAGGGCATTTGTCCAAAGTCTTAGAACGATTTACCGTAAAGCAAACGCGGTCATTTCCGTCAAAGACAACATTAAAAATCCCTTCGACAGATGCATTGCCATTATTATTGATAAAGTTAAAGCCCGTAAAGGATTCCTGATTCTGGCTCAACACGGAACGCATTTCGACACGCTGGTGATTGACATCGTCATTTGTCTTATTGGACGAAAAGACTCTCGCATCATAATCGATATACCAAATAAAAACACCATTCTTACCTTGTTTGCCGCTATAAGACGAATTTTTAATTTTCGAATCAAAGCCTACCGCAGGACGGTATTCAATAAGGTAATATTCGTTAGGATACTTCGGGTTTGAAACCGCATACGCTTGCATTTTTGAAAGAGCCTGCAAGACATAGACGCTATCTCCATTGACGATTTCAGTCGGCTTTAGCCACCCCACCGATTCGCGTTCAAACGCAGAGAATGTCGGTGGATAGCCTCCGTTTCCGTTGCGAAGTCCAAGTGCCATCACATCATACGGCAAAGGACCGATTGTCGCATAGCCATCCTCGTTTGTACTGTACAAATCAGAAAGTCCCAAAACGTGGCAAAATTCATGGATAAAAGCCCCAAGCATAGCAACATCTTTTGTACTTGTAGCATTAGGTTTCTTTTCTGCTTTCTGCGATACAAAAGCGTAGCTATTAAAGCTGTAGCCGTTTTTTGAATAAATTCGTCCAAGGACCTGTCGCAAACCATCCATGTGGTTGTAAAAGTCCTTGTTATACTCTTGTGCTTTTTCTTTTGCAGTGGGGTGCAATATGATAAACGGGATAACGTTTCCGTACATGCTCGCACGGAATTTAAAGTCACTGCGCTCGACCAGCGAATCTATAGAAGGCAAAATAAATTTGCTATCGGAATTGTAGTTGCTAAAATTATTAGGAAGTTTTATCGGGTAGATGTCAAACGTCGGCTTAAACTGTCCATTGGAGCTTTCTATAAAGTAATCGCGAACGCTGCCGTATACCCCGTTTTCCTTGAAACCTTCTTCATTGAACATCCTTGCAATAAAAGCAGAATCCAAGGCCTTGAAATCGGCTGTTTCGACAAGCATCACCGGAAAATAGCGTTCGCCAGAGGTGTAGACTTCGGGAGTGATGTTGGAACGGATTTTCGACAAACCTTCAGGTGTTGTGCGGAACATTTCATCTCTGTAGACGATTTTTTCCATCACAATGTTTTCTTCGGACACAATCGACTGCGCACACGCCAAAGAACCAGAGAACAAACATGCCCCGATCAAGCCCTTCCAAAATGTCGAACGTTCAAACCAACTCATGATAATGAATATAAATATAAATTCGTCAAAAAGGAGATGCCCGCTCGGCGGCGGGCATGACAAATCAACGAATTTTCCCTCATTTTCACAGAATGCGTCGATACAAGCAGTCCCTAAATTTTTATCTTTGGGCGTGTAAAACTAAAGAGGTCTAATTATGACGTTTGAAGAAATGTACGCACTGGCCTGCCAGCGCAAGAAAGACATGCCGGAAGGCAAGGGCACCACGGAACTCTTCAAGAAGGGTCCGCACGGCATCGGCAAGAAGCTCGTCGAAGAAGCCGCCGAAAGCTGGATGGCCGCCCGCTTTGAATCGCGCGACGCCCAGTGCCTCGAACTTTCTCAAGTGCTCTACTATGTTGCCGTCATGATGGCAGAAAAAGGTCTCACCCTCGAAGAAGTGTACGCAAAACTATGATTAAGGTAGCTCTCCCGAACAAGGGCATGCTTTTTGAACCGACCCAGGAACTCCTCAAGGCCTGCGGTTACAAGGCATCCAAGCCCTACAAGACTTTGACCCAGATCGATTCCAAGAACGGTATCGAATTCTTCTTCCTCCGTCCGAGCGACATCCCGATGTACGTGGGTCGCGGCATCATCGACGCAGGCATCACAGGCATTGACTTCAACGCCGAAGCCAAGAGCCCGGCTGTGAAGGTTTTGGACCTCCCGTTTGGCGCTTCAAAGCTCTGCGCTGCAGTCCCGAACGAAAGCCCGATCCAGAGCCTCGCTGACCTCAAGGATGCAACGATCGCAACGAGCTTCCCGAACATCGTGGAAGGCTACTACAAGAAGAAGATGGACTTCGTGGTGCTCGAAGGCGCCGTTGAAATCTCCGTGAGCCTCGGTGTTGCAAACGCCATCGTGGACGTTGTCGAAACGGGTACGACGCTCAAGCAGGCCGGTCTCCGTATTATCGGCGAACCGCTCTTCCGCTCTAATGCGGCCATTTTCTGCAACCCGCAGAAGACAGAACTCGAAGAAGTCAACACGCTCATCCGCCGCATCCAGGGCAAGCTCGTCGCCCAGACGTACATGATGATCGAGTACGACTGCCCCTCCGAACTTCTCTCTAAGGCTTGCGAAATGACTCCGGGTCTCGACGCCCCGACAGTGACGAAGCTCCACGGTCGTGAATGGTACTCCGTGAAGGCCATGGTGCCGCGCGAAGAAGCCAACGCCATCATGGACAAGCTCTGGGACGCAGGCGCCCGTAGCATCCTCCTGTTCGGCATCGAAAGCGCTAGAATTTAACGAATTAGATAATGGAAAGGTCATTAGTAGTTAGTCATTAGTTATTAGACAAGCATTCGCGCCTATGGCGCCATACTTTAAAACCAATGACCATTGACTAAAGACTACTGACCTAAATATTTCTAAAGTCTGCCAACTAAGTTCTTACAGCTTCCTACTAACTAGAAACTCCGAATTCCTAATTCCGCATTCCGAACTAAAAATGCAATCTCTCGCTTACTTGGCACGTCAACCGATTCTTGACCGAGATGGAAACATCTTCGCGTATGAATTGCTATTCCGAGACTCGCCAAGTAGCGATACCGCAATAATCGCAAGCGACTTGCAGGCGACCGCCCAAGTGCTCGAAAACATCTTGAACAGCATCGGGCTTACACGCCTCGTCGGTGAAAGTAAGGCGTTCATCAACTGCAGTCGCGAGATTCTTCTCGACAACTTGTTCGGTCTCTTGAATACAGACCGCTTCGTTATCGAAATTCTCGAAGACGTCGCTGTAGACGAGAACCTCATCCGCGCCATTCAGCGTCACAAGTCTCTCGGCTTTGAACTCGCACTCGATGACTTTATCATGAGCAACGAATACATCCACCGTTTTGAGCCGTTGTTCGAATACGTCTCTTACGTCAAGATGGACCTAGTCGACAACTCGCCCGAAGACATCGCAAAAGCGGCGCAGTTCTTCAAAGCAAAAAACATCAAGCTGCTCGCCGAAAAAGTCGAAGACGAACCGACATACAAACGCTGCAAAGACATCGGCTACGATTACTTCCAGGGATTCTATTTTGCAAAGCCCGAAATCGTAACAGGCCAAAAGATCGACGCAACATCTGCCGCCATCCTAGAAATCATCAAGCTCTTGCGCACACGCCCGACGCTCGAAGTCCTCTGCGATGAATTCGACAAGCACCCGGACATTTCGGCGAACCTTTTGCAGTTCGTGAATTCAGACGTGCGCAACAAGCCTGTCATCGAAAGCGTCAAAGGCGCCATCGTCTGGGTGGGCATGAAGCACATCCAGGAATGGCTCACGATCATGCTGTACGCGCATTTGGACTCCCGCTCATGAACGTAGAACCGCAAAGCCTAGAAAACCTGATTTCTGAATTTGCCTCCCTCCCGGGGATTGGACTAAAGACGGCACGCCGCCTCGCCTACCACATGCTTTCGCGCAAGAAAGGTGACGTGGAACGCTTTGCCGATAGCTTGATGCAGGCCGCCGAAAAAGTCCACCCGTGCCCGCGCTGCCACGCCTTCACCGACGAAGACATCTGCCCTACGTGCAGGGCCCGCGAAGGCGCCAAGTCCATTTGCGTTGTCGAAAAGAATTCGGACATTCTGCCGTTCGAACGTTCGTCTGTCCATAAAGGCCTTTACTTTGTCCTCGGCGGCGTGATTTCCCCGCTCGACGGCATCGGCCCCGAAGCGCTCCACCTGCCGCAACTCGTGGAACGCATCAAAGCAGAAAACATCGAAGAGCTGGTCCTTGCACTCGGTTCTAGCCCCGAAGCCGACAGTACCGCGCTCATGATCGACCGCATGCTCGCCGGCGTCAACGTCAAACGCACCCGCCTTGCCCGCGGCATCCCGATGGGCAGCGACCTGGAATTCATCGACGAAGTCACCATGCTTCGCGCATTCGAAGGGAGAGTTTCCTTATGAGTACAAAAGAAAAAGTCGTCCACCAGGCCCCTGTTGAAGTTGGCGGTTACACCGTCCGTTCGGCAAAGTTTGTCAAGGCAGCCGTGAGCCTCAAAGGTCTCCCCGAAGAACACCTCCCGCAAATTGCGTTCCTCGGACGCTCCAACGTGGGCAAGTCTTCGCTCATGAACACCCTCATGGGTCAGAAAAAACTCGTGAAAATCAGTTCGACCCCCGGAAAAACGCGCGAATTGAATTTTTTCAAAGTCAATGACGAATTTTTTCTTGTAGATTTACCAGGTGTAGGGTTCGCTAAAGTCAACAATGCAAAGCGCGACCAGATGTCCGACTTTATCCGAGAATACGTCGAGAAGTGCAAGGACCTCAAGGGACTTATCTACCTCGTAGATATCCGCCATGGAGGAACGCCGATCGACATCGAAACAGTCGAAAGCATCCGCGCCACGGGCTGTCCCGTGTTGGTTGTCGCTAGCAAACGAGACAAGGTGAACCAGTCCGAACTCGCCAAGGGGCTCCGCGACATCCAGCAGCGTCTGGACCTCGACCAAAAGCCGCTTTGCGTCAGTTCGCTCAAGAAAACCGGGCTCGACGAACTCTGGACCGAAATCCTAGAGGCAATACATAGCGATAATGGAAAAGACGCGACTTAAAAACTGGCAAAAGATGACCCCTGTCGGGCGATTGTTCCACACGCTCGGCATATTCATCTTGAAGCGTAGACTCGGGCAGCTCATAGCCCTGTTTCTCCGCACAGTTGCGTCCCTATTCGACAAAAGCCACAACTTCAAGAGCGACTCCCGCAACATCATCTTGCAGACGTTCTTTACGGGTATCGAAATATTCCCGCCGCTGTTCATCGTCGCAACATTGTTCGGAACCGTTACGATTATCGAAGTCATCTCCCTCATGGGCAAGATGGGCATGTCGGGCTTTGTCGGCGACCTCATGGTGGTAGTCCTCATCCGCGAAATGGGTCCCATCCTTACGGCATTCCTTATCGCAGGCCGTACAGGATCTTCGCTTACCACATACATCGGCGGCATGGTCATCAACTCCGAAGTGGACGCTCTTGCCACCATGGGTATCAACCCCATCCGTTACCTTGTCATGCCTAGCGTTATCGGTGGTACCATTGCGACCATCATCATGAACATCATCTTTAGCGCAAGCGCCATTGGAGCAGGCTTCCTCGTCACGAAGGCAATCATCTTCGTTACCGGTAATGCCCCCAACTTGCAGATTACGTGGAGCTACCTCTCTACCGAAATTACCAAGGCGCTTACTATTCCGGACTTTGTCTTTGCCGTTGTAAAACCGCTCGTCTTCGGCATCATCATTACAACTAACGCATGCTACCAGGCGCTCAACATCAAGCGCGATATTCGCCAAGTGCCAAAGGCGACCTCCCGTTCGGTTATTTCGTCTTTCCTCTACATCGTTTTTGCTGACGTCGTGCTCTCGTTGTACTACTTTATCAATTACATGAATAACCTTTCAACGCTTATTTAAAGATGCTAGACGAAGCCCTCAGACTTGAAAACATTTATCTTTCGAGAAACGAGCTGTCGGGAACCATGTTCTCGATACCGAGGGCTGTTAGCTATTTCGAAAATATCAGGACCAGCAAGAGCAGTGAAGAAAACCAGCTCATCGCAGGAGCGAACCTCACGCTAAAACTCGGCGAGACGATTTGCATTGGAGGACCTTCGGGCAAAGGCAAGAGCGCCATCCTCCGACTGATTGCAGGACTTGCACGCCCGCTCAAGGGACACATCTATTACTTCGGCGAATACATTCCGTCAGAAAGACTTACCGCACTTGAAGTTGCCAATCGCCAAGTGGGTTATGTGCTCCAGAGCGCCGCACTGATTTCGAACCTAAGAGTTGTAGACAACATCGCACTTCCGCTCCGCTACCACAAAATGGGGACCGAAGAAGAAATCGCCAAAAAAGTCAACATGGCTATGGACCTGATGCGAGTGCGCGACTTTGCCAAGATGTTCCCGCACGAACTCAGCGTGGGCATGCAAAAACGCGTCGCCATCGCAAGATCATGGGCGATGGACCCGAAGCTCTTGCTTATGGACGAACCGACCGCAGGTCTCGACAACTACAACCGCCGAAACCTCTTGCCGTTGATCGACAACATGCGAACGATGTTCAAGACGTCCATTATCATCGTCACACACGACCTCATGATTGCCAAAGAACTGGACTGCAACCTCGTATTCTTGCACCAGAAAAAGCTTACCGAGCCGCACTCCTTTGATTACTGGCTCCATTCGGACAACGAGATTTCGAAGGACCAGTTCCGCGACCTTCAATCCGTTTCACCTAATACTTAATTACAGTTATGTTTCTCCCTTTACCAGACGATTTTCATGCGCACTTGCGCCAGGGCGAACTCATGCCCGGTTACGTTCGTGATCTCGTGAGCCAGTTTGGCCGCGCCATCATCATGCCGAACACCGTCCCCGCCATGACTAGCGCAAAAGCAATTGCAGACTACAAAAAACAGATTCTCGAAGCCGCCGCTCCGGTACGCCCGGACTTTGAACCGCTCATGACGTTCAAGCTGAACCCGAACTATACGGAACAGGACTTGAAGGACATGATGGCAGTAGGCGTTGTCGCCGGCAAGTACTACCCCGCAGGCGTGACGACCAACAGCCAGGACGGCATCAGCGATTTTGAAGCGGTGTTCCCGGTTGTCGCCATGATGGAAAAGCTTGGCTTGGTACTTTGTGTGCACGGCGAAGAACCCGGTGAATTCTGCCTGGACCGCGAGCCCGCCTTTATCAAGCGCGTCGAAACGCTCGCCGAAAAGTTCCCGAAGCTCCGCATCGTGTTCGAACACTTGAGCAGCGCCAAATCCGTTGAAGCCGTGAAGCGCCTCCCTGCAAACGTCGCCGCCACATTCACGGTACACCACCTGATGATGACTCTCGACGATATCGTCGGTGATGCACTCCGCCCGCACCACTTCTGCAAGCCCCTGCCGAAGCGCCCAGAAGACCGCAAGGCCATCCGCGAAGCCGCCTTCAGCGGAAACCCGAAGTTCTTCCTCGGTACCGATTCCGCCCCGCACCAGCAGGGCAAAAAGGAATGCCCGTGCGGCGCCGCTGGCGTTTACAGCGCACCGGTCGCCATCCCGCTTTTGGTACAGGAATTTGACCGCGCAGGCGCCCTCGACAAGCTCCCGAACTTTATCGCAGGCTTTGGTGCAGACTTCTACCACCTCCCGCGCACGACAAAGCAAATCGAAGTTGTCAAGGAATCGTGGACTGTCCCAGCCGTTGTAAATGGCGTTGTGCCACTCGCCGCCGGGCAGACGCTCGAATGGAAACTTAAATAACGTTGTGGGCCTTCATTTTACAATAAAACACCCAAATTTCATACAAAAATTCGCTGTAAAAGGCGAATTTTTTTTGTACAAATAAAAAAAATTTTCCTTATTTGCTTTTTTTACTTATATTAGAAAGCGATCCAAGGATTATACCACTTTTCAATCGGAGGTTTTTAATGAATCTGGTAAAAACAATTGGTCGTATTCTTCCGGTAGCTCTCTCGCTCTCTGTCCTCGTCGCTTGCGGTGACAAGAAATCTGAAAAGCCCGCTCCGGTCAAGCAGCCGGAACCGGTCAAGGTCGAAGCTCCGGCACCGGAACCAAAACAGCCGGCACCGTTTGACTTCTCCAAGTTCGCAGCTATCAAGAACAACTCTCAGGTTTTCTTGACCACGAATGCCGAAGTCGAAGCATACCTCAACGATGCATTTGCCAAGGTTGAAAACGGCCAGGCCACCTCGATCGAATTCCCGAACGTGAGCAGCCTCTTCGAACTCGCTAGTGCAGAACTCAGCAGCGAAGGCCGCGCAGTCATCGCAACAGTCGGTTCCAAGTTTGCACAGACCAACATCGATGCCGCATCCCTCCTCGTGGAAGGCTACACCTGCGACCTCGGCTCTGTCGCTTACAACGACGAACTTTCTCAGCGCCGTGCTGAAACCGTTAAGGCAGAATTCTCCAAGTACATCCCGGCTTCCAAGATCACTGCTAAGTGGTACGGCAAGCGCATGTTCAAGAAGTTCAAGTACGGTTCCAGAGAAGAATACCGCCGCGTGAACGTCCGCATCCAGTAATTCTTCTAAACGCACAAACTTAGACGTGCAAATATTTGAAAAGGCCTCCGCGATTGCGGAGGCTTTTTCGTTTGTTAAAGACTGTTTTAAGACAGTCGCCACAATAGGAATGCCGCGACAAAAGGAAAGCCGCACTACCCGTTCATTATGTATTCAGCATTTTCGAGGATATACGAATCTTTGGACTTCTGGTCTTCGGGGAGACGGTCAAACGGGATAATGTCGTGACGCGTAAACGTCCGCTCATCTGTAGGCCCTGAGCGGTAGCCCATCAGGAGCATGGACATCATCCAGCGACGATGTTCCGCTTCGCGGAGCAAATAGTCATCGTCCGTCATTTCAAAGCAACGCTTGCGGAGCGGGAACGCGTTTGCGCAGTAAATGGCAGAAGTCTTGTCGGCTTCGCTCAACTGGTACCAGAGTTTTTCTTCGGTATCGCGAGTGTCAGGATTCAAATGGCGTTCGCGAACGTAGTTTGCACGCTGACCGCGTTCTACGCGCTTGGACTGCACAAATTCCTTCATTTCATCGATGTCACCCATGATGCGCACATAGCCATACATGCCGCTTTCGTTGATGTTCTTGATGATATCGTCGTTCGCTTCACGCCAGTAGACGGCAATGTCTGCATTGTCGTAAACGGCTCGCGGTAAATGCACGAGTGTCGAAATCGCCTTGGACGCATCTTCCTTACAAATGCACACAACGAGACGTTCCTTAGGGCTTGCTGCTACAGCGGCAATAAAGTTACGAGCCAAGTCCGCTTCGCAGTAGGCATCGACAAAGTTCCATTCGACATCGAGGTAGTCCCCTCGCGTTGTCTCCGGATCATGCGAGACCTTGTTTCCATTGGCATCGACGTAGGTGTACTTCGAAAGTCTAAAAAGTCCCATGCGGGAAACCACCAAGCGGTCTACCCATTTTTCGCAATCTTCATCGACAAACGTAATGCAAGTCTTTAAACCCGTGCGGCTGTAGTTCGGATAATGGCAGATGTTTGCAACCGCAAACGCAACCGCCTGGGCAATCGGTCCCGTGCCAATCAGCACGACATGCAAGCGTTCATTTTCCGATTCACGGATCGTCGGCAAAAAGTCCGTGCCCACGAGCAACTGTTCCGACATGAACTCATATTCATTAAACACATCGACAAGCAGATGCCCCTTATTCTGTTCGGGAGCTTTCAGATACCACAAGATTTCAGAAGACGAAGGATCGCTCAACAGCAAATGGCAATGGATATCTCGCGGAGATTTGGCGCACACTTTGCGAAGCACCTCGATGCAATGCAAGTTACGGGAATCGCGCTCAGGGCCGTCTTCACCAATCACGAGAATCTGGTCTGCCAAAAGAGCACCCGCAAAGATCAGGTCTTCTTCGTTTTCGTAATCCTTTTTATAATGGATAAAATGTCCATCAATATCGCAACGGCTCACGACAACAATCGGACGCTTATCCCCTGCGAGCGCACGCAAGATACTTTTGAGTTGATGCCCCGCACCAAGCACAAGTACATGACCGCGCACATCGACGTGTTTCTTGCCTTCGCGCATGGACTCGGAAGTATTCTTGAAAACGTTTATCATGACGCTGATGAACAGCACGGCAAAGACGACGTAGCCCGACAAGAAACCTTTCCAGCCAAGCGTCTTTTCGCCAAGCACCCATGAGCCAAGCAAAACGCCTATGACAAAGATGACCAGGGAAAGGCCTAGCAAAATCAAGAGTTTCTTGGCGATGCCATTCGACCAGGCGCCTTTAATAAGTCCATTATAATTCATGAAACGCTCCCGATAAAATCTGGTAATATAATAGCTAATTTCTAGCCATTACTGACGCCAGCGCCACTCAAGAAGCTACGGCCACCGCGTGGAGTCACTTCAATGTGCGTCTGAAGCTCGTTCTTTACCAGATCCAAATGCGTGATGACGCCCAAGAGCTTACCTCTTTCCTGTTGCATTTTCTGGAGCACAACCACAGTTTCCTGCAACATCTTGGTGTCAAGCGTTCCAAAGCCTTCATCAAGGAACAGAGAATCGATGCTCACATTCTGGCTTGCAATCGTAGAGATTCCAAGAGCAAGCGAAAGGCTCACAATAAAACCTTCACCACCGGAAATGTTCTTTATCGGACGGATAGCATCGCTATTGTCATGGTCGATAAGCATAATATCGAGCGTTTCCTTCGCCGCAACCATTTCATAGCGTGGGAACATATCGTGCAAATAACCGTTTGCAATTTTCAGCAAATTGCGCAGCGTGATCGACTGGATGAACTTGACAAACACATCACCATTTCCAGTCCTAGCATTATTTCCGTTAAACCAGCACTGCATTTGCAGCCAGTCACCGCGTTTTTCCTGGAGCGTTGTCAGCTGTGTTTGCAAATCCGCAAACTGTTGACGCTTCAAGTCATCATTACGCTTCTGCTCTGTCCACGTACCAAAATTCAGGTTACATTCAGCAAGCTTGGTTTTCGCAGCCTCGCGATTCTGCGTTGCAGATTCTTCGGAATCCTCGAAGTTACGCTTTTGCAGATGGGCGGCCAGCTGGTCATTGAAATTCTTGACAGAAGTCTGCGCAGCCGTCAAATTATCGTCCACGCGTTTTTGCGTTTGCTGGAGCGACTTGCGTTCCATTTCCGGAAGCTTTGCCGCCTTAAATTCCTCCTCATTCGCAAAATTCTTCGCAGCGAGATTTTCAAGAAACTGCTTTTGGTTTTCCGACAGTTTCGGTTCCGTTTCAGCAATTCGACGGTTCAAATCAGCAATGGAATTATCAAGCGCCATCTTAGCATCACGCTTTTGCTGTTCTACGCCACGAGCTTCATTTGCCAAACGTTCCGCCGTATCACGCAAGCTTCTAGCCTTGTTGCGTTCATCGTCAACAGACTTTTCACCAAAGAGATCCTTGCGGAGTTCTTCGTTTTTTTCAAGTCCCTGCTTGGAGGTTTCGAACTGGGCCGACATGCCATCACGCCTAGACTGAACCTGCTTGAGATTTTCTTCGAACTGAGCAACGCTTGCCAAGTCCTTTTCCAAATCACGTTCAGCCTTAAGCATGTCGTCTTGATTCTTTTTCCAAGACGTATTTTTCTTTTCCAATCCAGCAATCAGCGCATCCACTTCTTCCATGCGGACGTTCGAGAACCACGTTGCAAGTGCGGATTCGATTTTTTGAGAAAGCTCCTGAACCTTACCCTGCGACTTCTTAAGCGTATCGTCGGTAACATTCAAATCGCTCACGAGATTGGCTCGGTCAACAGCGGCATTATTGACCTTGTTCTGCAAACTATCAGCATTCTCTTTTTTCTGCAAATACGTCGTCTTAAGCGTTTGCAAGTTCTGCAAAACAGAACGTGCAGTTTCAAGAGTAGCCGTCATTTGCCACGGTTCAATCTTTTCGTTCAAAAGCTTGAGAGCAGCCGACTCAGCATCCACCTCTCCCTTTTGCTTTTGAGCCGTTTCGTCAAGCAGGTTTTCAATATTCTGCTGACGCGTTGCCAAACCATCCAACTTGCGCTGGGTCTGATCCATTTCGCCACTGATTTTGCGCAGCTTAGTGGCAAAATCATTCAAGCTTTCTGCACCATTTTCAACTGTTGCGTGTTCTTCGCACGAGAGATGGTCGCGCGATCCACAAACAGGGCACGGTTCGCCAGACTTCAATGTACGGCGAAGTTCGGCTACAACAACAGGAATATCCTGTTGAATAATGGATTCCTTTTCATCCAGCAACTTTTTCAAGCCAGCCTGAACCTGTTCACGTTCGGAAGTCAGTTCCGCAACCTGATTCTGCTTAGACTGCATTTCGCCCTGTAAACGGAGAGATTCCTTATGATGGCGTTCAGCGTCACTGACGTCGCCATTCATTTCGGGCAAGACATTGACGAGATCAGCATCCGCCTGATGTGCCGTCAAGTATTCTTGCAATACACGCAAATCCTGCTTTTGCTGTTCGCAGGCAGCATCAAATTCCTGCAAGGAGCTCTGCTTTGCGGCAAGCTTTTTAGACTCCGCAATGACAGCCGCATTTTCAGTTTTCCATTCCGTAACATTAGACTTCAAGAGCGAAAGCATTCCATCAATCGTTCCGTCTTTTTCGTTTGCGGCAACGTAATTTTGGGCGCTGTTTAACTTCTGTTCATTCTCAGAAATTCGGCCTTGCGTGGCTTTGATTTTACCCTGAGTCGAGTCAATTTCTGCGACAAACTTCGCAATTTCAGTTTGCAAATTGTTCAACTGCGTACGCGTATTGCGAATATCGCCATCCAGCGAAGACACGCGTTCCCACAGCTTTTCATTTTCAGAATAATCCGCCTTGCACTTTTCAAGCGCTTCATGCTTTTCACGATTATCCGTTGACGCCTTTTCAAGATTTGCGACTGCATCCGGCAACTTGCTTTGACATTCAGCAAGCTGGTTTTTCATTTGCGAAAGACTATCACGTACCGAATGGTATTCCGCATACGAAGTTTCCACTTCCTGAGCACGGAGCGCACGTTCCAGCTTTTCGCGGTTCGGCTCAAATCCAGCCTTTTCGCGATTGGCAGTTTCCAGCTGTTCCTTTGCAGTTTTCAAATGGGACTCAATGCCATGGAAATTTTCGTACCATGTACAAATATTGCGGAAGCGTTCCTCATCTTGAGCGAGCTTTTCCTTTAGCGATGACGCCTCGGCAATTTTTGCATTCAGCTCTACGAGTTCTTCTTCGCTCAGCAATGAAACATCACCCAATTTCGCTTCAAGAGCCTTGACCGCTTTATCAGCCTCTTCATACAAATCATGAACCGCCATTGCGATTTTTCTGTAAATGCCATCGCCCGTCAACTTTTCGAGAATCGCAGCGCGTTCATTTTCGTTGCACTTCAGGAACTTGTTGAACTCGCCCTGAGCAAGCATCATCGACTTGGTAAATTGATCAAAATCAAGACCAATGATAGGCGCAATCGCGGCTTCAATCGCATTCTGCCTTGCACAAGTTGTTACAACGCTCTGAGTCGTTTCATTTGTCAATTTCCATTCAGCCTGTTGAAGCGCATCCGACTTCGGTTTACGATTCTGTTCCCAATGAGCTGAATACACAATACCATTACACTCGAAAGTCACCTTTGCGGAGCACTTTTTGGTGCCATAAGTCATCACCTCGTTTGAGCCACTATTAATCGTAGAGATTCGAGGAGTCCTTCCATAAAGACCAAGGCAGATGGCGTCAAGAATGGACGTCTTGCCGGAACCCGTCGGTCCGACAATGCAATACATGCTGCTTTTGGCGAAATCCGGGCTTTCAAAATCAACAACCCATTCTCCCGCAAGGGAATTCACATTGCAAAATTCAAGCTTTTTGATTTTCATTTTTTACACCCCTTATGCGTTTTCGTGAGCCTTGACTACAGCTTCGTTAAACAAGTCAATAAACTTGTTATATACCGTTTCGACTTCTTTCGCCTCAGATTCCGATTCGAGCTTTTTGCCCATATTCTTTGCAATCAGCATCCTAAAATAATCCTTATCTGTATATTGTTTTGTCGACACAACCGCATCATCAATTCCAGACACTCCCTTCTTCAGAATGTCTCGCGAGAGGCGGTGACGCTTGACTACAAAACGCTTGCTCAACTCTTCCGCTGCAAGCGCCGCACTCAAATCAACAAATTCGCCCGTAGTCAAAAGCAAATCGACATACGTTTCCATCGGATTTGCCATTAACTCTTTATCCAAATCCCGCAATTTCTTTCGAAGTGTTGCAAGATCCCCCTTGAACTGTTCGTAACGCACCGACTTTTCGACTTCAATCTGCTCCAAAACAGGTTCAGCACCAGATTCCACATCAACAGCAAATACACGGCGCTTATAGTTGGCTTCGTCAAAGCCCATCACAAAGGGAGAGCCCGAATACCACACTTTCGAACTGCCCGCCACGTTTGTCGCATAATGGATATGTCCCAGCGCCACATAATCAAATCCGGTCGGGAAAACGGAAATATCCACATTGCCAAGCGTCCCGACAACTTCACGAACACCATTGTCCATGGCGCTATCAGCCTCAGCCAACGTCGAATCTCTACCCGAAAGACCATTGGCGTACAGATGCCCGGTCGCAATAATCGGAATTTTACGGTCGCCACGCAATTCAACAGCATAGCGATACACATCCGCATAAAGGCGCTTCAGCAAATCATCATCCGAAGCAGATTCGCTTTCAGAACTGTCGCCAGAGTCCTTTTTATCATTCTTGTAGAAGTGTTCCAGTTCCAAATCTCGCATGAAAGGCACGGCACAGCAAATGCCGATGACATTGCCATCGCCATCCTTGAGTTCCACCACCAAATCTTCAACTTTGCGACCGTTAATCGATCCCACAACCTTAATATTCAATGCATCCAAAAGGTCTGCAGGCGCATCGAGCAGAACACCCGAATCATGGTTTCCGCCCACAATAACGATATTTGAACATTTCGTTGCCAAAAGCGAGGCAAGGAACCTGAAATACATCTTCCTTGCAATAACAGTAGGGCTAACCACATCAAAAACATCGCCTGCAATGACGAGAGTCTGCGCTCCAACACGTTCAATTTCGGATTTCAGCCAAGCAAGAAAGGATTCCGTTTCCTTCGTGCGGTCAATGTCATGCATCATATTGCCAAGATGCCAGTCTGCGGTATGGATCAATTTCATTTTTAAACCTCTACTATCTTTATCGTTTTAAATATAAAAAATGTAAATGTCTATTTATGACAAATCTAGAGCTTTCAGCTTGAAAGCATTTTATAATGCTGAAATGAAAGTTATGCGGGCGGGGCCCCAGCTCGGAGTTGACGCCTCCGGCGTCAGCGGCTTCACTCGGTTATGCCGGTCTGCTAGCAGTCCGTCGCAACACTCGTTTTGCACGCTACTGCGAAGATAATACCTTGGCCGACGCTTTATTCTCACAACACTATATTATAATCCTTAATAAGAAACACTTTACTCGCTATATTTATGACTACGTTTATAAATTATTCTATAAACAAGCCATATTCAGATACAATTCTTACTATAATTCGGTTATGGATTACGAATATAGTGTTATCGGTTCGATTTTTTGTAACGCGGAGGCGCTCGCATCGGCGCCGGACACCCCTGTTGAATACACGTACAAGGGCTACAAGTTTTTGCTCCGCAAGTTTAGCGAACAGATAAGCATCAACTTGCGCGGCACCACCGACAGCAATTCAAAAGGTAATTCCACCAACATTCAGGAAATCTGCAAAAACGTCCCGGAAACCATTGTCACCGAAGTATGCAAGAACCTTTCCGAAAAGTTCGCCGGCACTGTTTCCATGCGCAAGGGATACGAAGTCTACGGCAACGCAAACGTCTTTAACGGAGGTTCCGACTACGAAGTTATCGAAGAAAAGTGGTTTACCGTCGAATTTGACAACGGCGTGCAAAAAACTATTTAAAGAACCTGGCGAGGGTAGCGCAGAGGACGTTCACATCCACAGGTTTTGCCACATGGTCGTTCATGCCCGATTCTAAGGCAGCGCGCTTGTCTTCTTCAAATGCGTTTGCGGTCATCGCAATAATCGGCACATTCGCGACTTCCCTGTTTTCTAGGTTACGAATCCGGCGAGCCGCCTCATAACCGTCAATACCCGGCATCTGGATATCCATCAAAATCGCATCGTACTTGACAGACGAATACTTGAGCTTTTCAACAGCCAAGTCGCCACGTTCCATCGCAGTCACTTCTATACCGCGGTCTTCCAGAATTTCCATTGCAATTTCACGGTTCAGTTCGTTATCTTCAACAAGCATGACCTTACGACCCGTAAAGTCATACGTTTGGGGCTGATTCGAAAGCATCTTCAACGCAGAATCAGATTCCAGCGAAATTTCCGAAGAATTCCCACAGAACTTTTCGAGCATTCGCCTTAAATCCGAGGGGAACAAGGGCTTTGCAAAGAACGAGGTCACGCCCGCTTCAAGCGCTTCTTTTTCAATGTCAAGCCAGTCATAAGAGGTAAGCACCACAATCGGCGTTTTCGGCCCAAGCACCTTGCGGATCTTGCGCGAAATCTGAATGCCCCTCATCTCCTGCACATTCCAGTCAATCAAAATCAGCTGGTAATCATCCTTTGCAGTGCGGGATTTTTCGACACATTCGAGAGCGCCTGCATCCGATGTGCAAAAATCATAGCGCAAGCCTTCGCCTTTCAAAGACGCGTCAACGGTTCTGCAAATATTCGGGCGGTCATTAACGACGAGGCAATGCAAGCCCTTGAACTTTCCGGTTTCAAGAGTCGATTCAGAATCTCCGCAAAGTTTAAACTTAAACGTCATCAAGACTTCGGTGCCAAAATTTTCTTCACTCGACACTTCAATCGTCCCGCCCATCATGTCAATGATATTCTTCGTGATGGACATGCCAAGACCTGTGCCCTGAATGCCGCTCACCGTCGAAGAATTCACGCGGGTAAACGGATCGAAAATCTGCTTCAGGAATGCTTCGCTCATGCCAATGCCGTTATCTTTCACTAGGAACTCATAAACGCCATAGCCCGATTCAGCAGGCAATTCCTTGACATTCATCGTAATGAGTCCATTTTTCGGCGTGTACTTGATGGCGTTCGAAACAACGTTTAAAAGCACCTGGTTCAAGCGCAACTTGTCGCAGAAAATCATTTCATTGTGAACGTTTTCAAGTTCCACAAAGAACTGCTGTTTGCGATTGCGGACATCCGAAAGCACAATTCCCTTAAGCGTGTGGATAATATCCGAAAGGCGTTCCGGACGGGCGGTAATGTTCATCTTGCCCGATTCGATGCGGCTCATGTCGAGCACGTCATTGATAAGCGCAAGTAAGTGTTCCGAAGACTGCCCAATTTTCGAGAGGTAATCAGCAACCTGTTCCTTGTTGTCGATATGCTCTGCCGCAAGGCCCGTAAACCCGATAATAGCGTTCATCGGTGTACGGATATCGTGACTCATGTTGTTGAGGAACGTCGTCTTTGCACGGCTTGCAGAATTTGCCATCTGTAGCGCCCGTTCCAAAGCTTCCTGGTCTTTCTTCTGCTTGCGAGTTTCTTCGTCAACGCTATGGAAACCCGCCACAATCTGCACCGGGTTCGTTGCAGTCAGCACAAACTTGATTTGCCAATATTCAACGTGTCCAAAGACATTCGCCTTGAAGTTCACGTAATAGGCGTTCTTGTTTTTGAGGTTTTCAAGAACAATTTCCCGACGTGTCGCCTTACAGAAGCCTTCGCGGTCCTCTTCGCAGACAAACTTTTCGACAATGGCATCAATTCGATTTGCAAAGCCTTGAATTTCGTTCCAGTTCGGGAACAAACGCAAGAAGACGTCCGTACAGCGGTACACGTTTTCATGCATGGAAACAGTATCAATATAGCACACCAAGTCAAAGTCTTCGGCAAGGCCTTGAATCACCGCCTGCTGCTGGATTTCCTTGCGAAGCACATCATCCTTGTCGGCAAAACCAAGCGCAGCAAATGTCGGATGGTCCGAATCACCCACCTTCACGAGCTTCATCTCGCAATAGCGATTGAGGAAGTTCACGTACATCGTATTAAAGCTTTTCTGGGTGGCAAGCTGCTCGCGGATATTCTTGATAGACCCCGCCTGGAGCATCCGATTCTTGTAAATGCCACTCACAAACTTGTCGACGTAAACAGAGTACGCTGCCGAATACTTGACGTTACGCTTGAACGTTTCGCCAAACGAGTTCGCCGTCGCCTTGTTCATGGAATAAGGCGTAATCTCTTCGGTTTCGAGATTGATGTAGTACACCGACGTGTATTCAGACGATAGCGCTTCGATAATGGAAATATTGCGTTCGAGTTCTACTTTCTGTTCTGCAATTTTTTTGTTCAGCTGAATCCTTTCGGCACGTTTCTTGTCCACTGCGGCAAACGTCATAATCACAAGAGTCGCAACGCCATTGCGGCGTTCCACGACCTGCATCACAAAGCTTATCCACGGGTTCTTGAAAATCGAAGCCTTAAAGAGCAATTCGCGACGGTCATCGTAAGCAAGGAGACGCTGGATATACTGCGGGCTTGCAAGGCGCATCCATTCTTCCTTGTATTCGCTATCAACAATCTGCACCATTCGGCTAGCGCGATAAGAACATGTATTGCGCTCTTGCTCGTTGCCAAAATCAACATTTTTCGAGGGCAAAATTTCACGGGCCGTATCGTTCGACAAATCGCAAAGAAGTATCGCCTCGTACTCCGCCATAATCTTTTCGTGAACAAAGCGTGCGCTAACCTCGTCATCACGGTTTGCAAAGGCGACCACCATTGCCGTCGGCTCTTCATTTTCATCATCGACCTTCACGAACTTCATTTCGCTGTAGCGGATTTGTCCCGCAACATTTGAACGGAACAACGTCACATAGGTCTTATTGTTCTTAAGGTAAGCCTTGATGTTGTTGAGTTCACCAGCCTCAAACATTTTTGGCTTATCGGCGTCACAAACAAAGTCTTTTACAAAGCTCAGGTACACTTCATTGTAGAGCGCACCCTTTTTTATCATCGTCTCATAATAACGCTGCGACAACTCGTTCATGGAATATGGAATCACCTCATTGGTCACGAGGTTCACATACATCACCGAGGAATATTCCGACGCAAGCACGTCGATAATCGAAAGGTTGATTTCCAGTTCTTTTTTCTGCTGCACGAGCTTTTCGTTTAGGCTGAGCCTTTCGGACTGGTCCCTATCCACAACCGAGGCCGTCATGACAAGCGTTACCGGGACACCGTCAATCCTATCCAGGACACGGAATACGTTGCGACACCAAAAATACGAGCCGTCACCCGTCAAATGCTTGAAAACAATTTCCCGGCTATCTGTAGTCGCAAAAATACGTTTCAAGTTTTCAATACTTCCAAACTCATTCCACTGTTCCCGAAATTCTTCATGAACAAAAGCAGACGCGTTCTTGAAGCCGACTTCAAAAGGAATAATATCCTTTTCTTTTACGCCATTGTAATACTTTGACCTGCGAATAACCTGTATGATATTCTCTTCCAAGTTGATAAGGTCAATGTTTGCAAATTCTTCACTGACTTTTTCGTTGATTTTTTTATTGATGACTTCATCGTTCTTGTTGACAAAGCCCACCAAAAATTCATTATCGTCACCGATATCAAAGCGCATCACGCGCGCTTCGTACCAGCGGGCATAACCAAGAGCAATATCACGGAACAGGTAGCGGAAACTACGCTCACGAGAAAGGCGGTCAAGGACATTATTTATGTCAAGGCCTTTCATCATCATCTCCCGATCAGCGGGATGAATGACGTCCATGACAACAAGCCCACCTATTCCATTGAGCTTGCCCTCGGCCGGAAAAAGACCTTTGAGTTCGTCCTTGCAATACAAAGTCCTGAATGTCTTTTTTGTCGGATTGAAGACAAAAACGGATTCCACCTTTTCGCCAAACTTCATGACGATATTTTCGTTGAGGTGGCGTTCAAGTTCGTAACGCTGCTTGGAACGGATGTCGCGGTCCACATTGCGCAGTCTTAAAGTAAAGCCCTTAAGCATGCCGGACTTGTCGCGGTCGGCAAAGAAGTTCATCTGGAAATAGACTTCGGCACCATCCAGTTCACATCTAAACGGGACTATATATTGAGTGGCTTTTTCAAGATTTTGCGCAATCACTTCGCGACGGGTTCGTTCACGAAAATCATCACGATCTTCGGAGCAAACGAAATTATCGCAAATGAGCTTAAACCGCTTACGGAGATTGCGCTCTCCACGGAGAGCGGGTACACGGGCAACCAAGAACTGGCTCGCATGGAAAATATCGACATCATCTTCATCTAGATTTTTTGCCAAATCGACATAGCAAACACAGTCAAATTCATCAGCGATGGAATCGATGATGGCATTGCTCTTTTCAATCCAGGATTGTTGATTTACGTCTTTATTTATCATTCATGCTCCGTCCCTATTAAATATATGAAAAATCCCCAAAAAGCAAATGTTTTCCCCAAAAACATGAGATTAAGGTCACAGGCAAAAAAGTCTTAAAAAAACTCAATTTTTCCGGTGTCAACGCCTAAAAATGACAGAAATAAAAAATATATTGTTGCTATGCAACACTTACACTTAAAATTTGCGCTTAATCTTGAAAATCTCGCCGACGAAATGATCGACGCTGTGTCCAAAGCCTGGACAACCCCCTTTGAAGCCCCAGTGGTTATCTTCCCCGACCCGAAACTGGAACAGTGGTTCCGTCTGAAATGGGTACAGAAAAAGAAATCGCTCATCGGGTTCAAATCGATGATGATCGACCGATTCCTCATGGAAATCCTCATCGGCGACGATAAGCAAAAGCAGAAACTCCATGCCGACATGTTGCGGAATGTAATCCTCGCGTACCTCGTCAAGGAAACAGACGGGACTCCGAACTACATGCGCATGGACGACGAAGTCAAGCGCTATTTAGTGGTAGACGGAAAGCTCGACGAAACGCACCTTTTCGACTTCGCAAGCAAGATGGCATCGCTATTCCTAGAATACGAAACAAGCCGTCCAAGCGAATTCATTAGTGGCACTGAAGGCTTTCTCGACAAGTGGAAGCAAGATCATTTGAATGACTTTTTTGGAATTGCAAATCCAGACATAGCAAAGCGCGAAGCCTGGCAACGCGAACTGTATTCCGCCATTTTCCACAAGCATGGCGATAACCCTTCGTTACTGACGGAAGTCTTCGAAAACGAAGCGAAGCGCAAGGGAATTGAACGCACAGACTATTTGACTATTCCCTATCTCTACGAAGCATGCAAAGAGAAAGGCACTAAAAATGTCAAGTTCCACACGGAACACATCGGCAACACGCCCCTCTTTATTTTCGGCCTTGGCGGCATGGGGCAATTCTACCGCGTGATTTTGCAGAAGTACGCCGAAACGCACGACGTTTACGTCTACATCCAAAACCCCTGCATGGAGTTCTGGGAAGACGCGTCCACAGTCCAAAACCAGCCTGCCACCGTCCACAGAAAATGGCAGTCCAGCAATGGTCAATGGAGCGACAACGGAGAAAACCTCGACAGCGTTTGCAAAAAGATGTCCCTGGACTATTCCAACGCCGGTGACAACACAGACATTGACGACATTTCCGAATACAAAAACGAAGAAGCGGAATCCGAAAACACGTTGCTCTGCAACTGGGGTCGTTCCGGTCGTGACAACATCAAGCTCTGGTGCCAAGCCACAGATTACGATTTCGGTTTCAGCATAAGCGGTCGTGATGGCAAGTCCAGCGACGAAATAAGCGACGCCAGCGAACTCCCGCAAGACACGCTTCTGCACAAGGTGCAGTACGCGATAGCAAACCGTCAAAACACGCTGCCGAACTTTACCGCAAGCGATTGCAAGGCGCACGACTTTAGCCTTGACATTACCGCCGCCCCGACCAAGATTCGCGAAATCGAAGCGTTGCACACGAACATCAGTAAGCTCATGCAAAACGGTGCACGAGTGAACGATATTCTCGTGGTATCGCCCGCATTGGACGATTACCGCACCGCCATCAAGACGATTTTCGACCAGACTCCCGAAAAGAAAAAATATGCCGGAGAAAACGAAAAAGAAGGTTTCCTGCACATCCCATTCGCCATCGTAGATTCTCCTGCCAGAAGCTCTCTGACCGAAAACGTTTTGGAAAACCTGTTTGCGATTCTCGAGCAGGGTACCATCACACGACCGGCATTCTTTGAATTGTTGCGCAACCCCGTTGTACAGCTGACGCGCCACATTACCGATGACGACGTCAGCAATTGGGAAAGCTGGATTGAAGCGACAAACGTCTACCGCGACCGCGAGCAGAAAAAAGAAGACTGGCTGAGCGGCGTACGCCGACTGCTCCTCGCCAAGATGACAAAGAATCGTGTCGAATTTTCCGACAGCGAATTTCTGCCATACGCCGACATGGCGACAAGCGACAGCAACTCCCTCTGCAAGTTTGTAGAATGCATCGACTCGCTCAAGAAGTGGATGGAATTTGCAGGCTGCAAGCAGAACGAAAAACACGAAACCGTTTGCGAAAACCGCATTGAAAACCTCGACAAGCTTTGCGATTTCATCAACGAATGGCTCTCGATGGCAAGCTCTCCTGACGGATTTGCAAGCGAAAGAATCATCGTCAATAATGTAACGCAGGGCATCGAAGGTCTCCGCAACCAAATGGACGCCGGGTTACAAAGCATCTCATGGAAAGTGGTCAAGCAGACGCTCCTCAACGCAGCGCAATCATCCGCTTACAGCTGCGGCTCGCTGTTCGTCAATGGCATCACGTTCATGAACTTCATCCCGAACCGAATCATCCCTGTAAAACACCTGTTCTTTATCGGTGGCGATTCCATGAATTTCCCAGGCGCAAAGCAGCAGAACACGCTCGATCTCCGCAAGTCTTGCCGCCCATGGCCGGGTGACGACTCGCCTATCGCCAAGCGCCGTTACGCCTTCCTCTGCCAGCTCATGAGCACAAGCGAAAGCTTCCACATCAGCTACGTGAATCAGGACATCCGCAAGGACGCAGAACTTTACCCGACCTCAATCGTGAACGACATCCGAAAGTTCTTGATCAACGCCGTCAACAGCCAAACCGATGCTTCCGGCGAAAAAGTCAGCCAGTCCGAAGCCTGGCCCGAGAACAAAATCTCGCTCGATGAAACTCGCGATTTTGGCGACTTGTTCACGCAAAAGAGCCTCCGCAACAAGCGAGCATTCCTCAACATGATGCAAGACGGATACGCCCACGCGAATCCGGAAGCAGACGCCATCAAATTCGCAAGTAGCAACATTAAGGCAAAGCTCCCTGAACGAGTTTCAATTTACAAGCTGAGCGATTTCCTAAAGGATCCGTTCCAGTTCCGCATCAGCCAAATGCTCGCCGACTCCGATTCAGAAGACCCCGAAAAGGAAATGTTCGAGCCCATCCAGCTGGATGCATTGAAAAAGAGTACACTACTCAAAATGACGCTCGCCGCAGAACTTTCAAACAAGTCTAATGAACTCAAAAAGTTCCAAAAGGAATCCAAGTTGAAAGGCGGAACGCCCGATGGAATCTTTGGAGACAAGCTCACAGCCGAAATCAAGGCGAACAAGGAAATCATTAAGGATAACATGGGTAAAGATCTTGTCCAAAAAATCAAGGATTCCTGGAGCTACCAAGCCAAAATTGAGGACATCCAATTTGAACGTAGTGATTCGGAAAAATGGACTCTTTCGGGATCGCTGGACTGGAGCGATAGCAGTGACCTTGACAAGATTACCGAGATGATTTCGATTACGTCGTCGGGATCAGACACCACACAAGAAAAATTCATTCCTTCGTACGTCAAGGCGCTCGCTATTATTGCCCAACGAGCAAAAAATTCCGAACAATTAGACAAAGATCAAAGCATCAAAATTTCCATTTTCAACAGTAAAAAAGGAAACCCAGCAACAACGGCAACCGTCAAGATGACTCCGAAAAAAGCAACCGAGACTTTGCAAGAAATCTACACCGCCGCATTCGGCAATAAAGAACAAAGTCCTTATTTCAAGGCGGTTCCGATTGCTATTTGGCAAGAAGAAAAAAATCCCGAAAACATTCGCACATATAAAAACAAGCTCCTTGAAAAGCATGGTCCTTGGGAATATTTCGACAAAAAATCCCTATTCGACCCCATGACCGATGTGGGCTTTGATGCGGACCAAGATTTCTCAGGACAATGGACTGAGGCTGTAAATAAAATGAAAGATCTTATCAAAATAAAGATCGATTCAAAGACACCAGATAACAGTGCAACAGAACAAGACAACTAAGAAGAAGGCTTAACTATGGAAAATTTTACTCTTAAACAATTTGCCCCTTCCAACAAGCTTCCATCCCAAAGCCTCTTCATCGAAGCCTCGGCAGGCACAGGCAAAACATACACCATCCAGTTGATGGTCGCAAAACTTATTAGCCTTGGCACACCGCTCAAAAAAATTCTGATCGTCACGTACACCGAAAAAGCGGCTGGCGAGTTGAAAGACCGTATTCGCAAAAAAATCGACGAAGTCCTCGTAAACCGAAAAATCGACAAAAGCGACGAAACCGAACAACCGCTTAGCGATGCAGAACTCACCCTGTTCACGAAAGCCTATCAAGATGTCGATAACGCAGCCATTTTCACCATCCATTCCTTCTGTCAAAAAGCACTCAAGGAATTTGCCTACGATGCAGGGCGTCCATTCGACATGTCCATGATCGACGACAAGGAAGTTAACGACCTCATCGAAAAGTTCATTCGCGACAATTGGAGCAACGATAAAGATTTTAATTTATTGTTAGATTTCGAAGAAAAGACATCTTCTTTCATCCGCGATTTGAAAGAAAAATTCATCAAAGCTATTAACGCCTATAAAGGTTCGGATTCCAACAGTAAAGAAGTTATCCCACTGGATAAAATTGAAGAAATCTCAGTTCTGGGCTATACCTTAAGCACCGAAGACAAGCGAAAAATCGCCGAAGCAGAAAAATTTGATGACATAAAAAAATTTCCGGCATACAGCAAAGCTTTTGAAATTCTTAAAGGCAGCCCTGATCACAGATTCGGCAGTACAGCAAAGAAGTCCATAAAGAATTTTACAGACACTCTCGGAAAATGGGAAAAAGGAGCTTCCCTTTATTCTGGTTCAGAGTTCAAAGATGGCAAGTATCTTCAAACAAACTGGCAACCAGACGTTTACGAGTCCTTCGTTGCATTCAAAGTACTCAACAATTTCCTCAAAAATTTCAATGATATTTTGTTGAACAATTTTTTGATTGCTCAAACGCCTATCGTTTTTGATGAATGGCAAAAACACAAGACCGATATGAAAGTCCAGTCGTTCAACGACATGATTCTCTCGGTCCACCAAGCCGTACTCGACAACAGTAAGGGAGATTCCCCACTCAAGACAAGGCTTCGTGCGCAATACACCTACGCCATCATCGACGAATTCCAGGACACAAACCAGCTGCAATGGGATATTTTCAGCGCCGTTTTCGACAAAATTTTTGTCGTGGGCGACCCGAAACAGTCAATCTACAGCTTCCAAGGCGCCGATGTAAACGTCTACCAGAAAGCGATTCAAGAAATCAAAAATGGCATGTCGTTAAAGACAAACTTTAGATCGACAAAAGGCATCATCGATGGTTGCAATGAACTTTTCAAAGGCAGTTTTTTCACGCCCTACGAAGGTTCTACCAAGCTCATCAATTTCGAGGGTTCGCTTTCACCAGATAAAGAAGGTCAAATCAAAGCTTTGCCCCAAATCAACGGCAAAGAAGTCGCTCCTATTTGGATTAGCCAACAAGATATTGAAGAAACCGATTTTGCCCAAGCCACTGTCCAAAAAATTGTAGAATGGTGTTCCTTTGTTGGCAATAAGACCGTTTTGCAGGTTTTCGACAAAAAAGACTGCACCAAACTCAGAAACGTCACCTTCAAAGATTTCGCCATCCTCGCCCGCAGCCGAAGCGAAATGGAAGAAATCGAAGACGCCATGCGTGCAGCCGGCGTACCGTTCAGCCGCTACAAAGACAGCAACCTTTTCAGCAGCCGCGAATGCGCTGAATGGATTGCACTATTCAAAGCCATTGATGCGCCCGATTTTTCCGCTTGGAACAGACGTCTCCTGAGCGAAGCTCTCATCACAGACTTCTTCAGAATTTCTTGTCAAGAAATCGAATATGTCGAAAGCGAAGCGTTTGACGACCCCGAAAATCCAGTCCGTAAAAAAATAAATGCTTGGCAAGAACTCGCCCAAAAGCGCCGCTATGCAGAAATGCTCGAGCGCATTTACAGCGATACGCAAATCGAAGAACGACTGACTGAAATTTCCAAATTACAGAACTTGGCAAAACTCCGCCAAATCGGCAACTACGCCGTTGAATACCTCTACAATCACAATTGCTCCCTCGAAGATACCGTACGCCACCTAGAAGCTCTTGCCAGCTACAGTACAGGTGCCGATGACGAAGATGGAAACCTCATCGAAAAGAGTACCGACTACGACGCCGTGCAAATCATGACCATTCACGCCTCGAAGGGGCTTGAATTCCCGATCGTCATTTCCGTTGCAGGCTTTAAGCAAAGATACACGCAAGACTCTGGACCGTTCCTTTATCACGACCAAAACGAAATTAAGCTCGGTTTCGGAGACACTGCTAGACAAAAACGCGCGCAGGAAGAACTCGAAGAATGGAAGCGACTTTTCTACGTCGACTTCACACGAGCATCATCTATATTGATTTTGCCACGCTACAAAAAATGGTACGGATCAAATAAAGTCAAGGATGAATTCAAGTTCCTTGAAAGTTCCATAAAAGAACTCATCCAAGCCGACGAACAACGCGATTCCGATAAAAAGCTGACAACAACATTGCCAACTCTTGAAAACTGGGATCCTAACACATTAAAGCAAAGCGTCAGAAACAACATTCTCAAGCCGCTCAATGAAAAATCCGGAGCAGGCGCAGTTTTGACGAACGAAGAAATCGCTCAAAATATCGCCCAGCAAAAGATCAACATGGCAAGCTTGCAGGGAAAAATCGCTACCGCAAGCATTATGCAATTTTCATACAGCACGCTTTCAGGAAAGGCTGATTCGCAAATCGAATCCGATGACGGTAGCAACATCAACCCCAATGGCGATGACACAACGGCAACACAAACAACCGCCGTCAAGATTAGCGATATCGACAAAGAGGTGAAAAACTGCACTATTGCTTTCAACGAAGAACTTGATTACCAGACGAACCTGAACGAAACTGCGAAAAAATTCCCGCGTGGTTCGCATGCCGGTAATGCCCTCCACCGCATTTTCGAAAACACCAAGTTCATGGAATTCGGTGAAAAAAACAAGACTCTCGAACAGGCTCTCGCCAATCCAAAGACGCAGAACCTCATCGAAGAAGAATTCAAGCGCGAATCGCTCCCCATCTGGAATCATCACGAAGCTTGGCACGACATCGCCACACGTTACACGTGGAATACGCTAAACGCTAGGTTGCCAGAAATCGCAGGTAGCACGACGACATCGGAGACGTTCGCACTTGTTGACATTCCCGAAAGCGATCACAAGCCCGAAGTTCAATTCAACCAAAACGCATCCGAGAAAGATATTCTCTGGCGTTTCTGCAAGGGATTTATCGACTTGCTTTTCGTCCGCCCCATAAATGGTCAAAAGTACTATTCCATTCTCGACTGGAAATCGGACATGCTCGAAAACAACGTCTACACGCCCGATGCGCTCAAGGAAAAAGTCGACAACGACTACTCCATCCAGCGCGTGCTTTACAGCTATTGCCTGATTCAATGGCTTAAGCAGTTCTACGGCGAAGGCACCGACGAGAACTTGAGCGAATCTAAAATTTTCGAGAAACACTTTGGCGGCATCTATTACGCGTTCATCCGTGGCACCGAAGGCGGCACCTCCAAGGGCATTTACGCACAAACTTGGGAAAGCTACGATAAACTCGAAAAAGCCTATCAAAAAGTAAAAAAACTCATGAGCAAGACCTCCAATAAGGAGGGAAAATAATATGAATAACAAAACACTCGCTACACAATCGATTGACGAATTCATTGACGCCCTCATTGAAATACGCGGGCTCGTTCCGCTTGACAAGCACTTGCTCCATCTGCTTTTTGAAATCAAAAGCGACATTTCTCTCCAAACGCAAAAATTCTTGACGCTCAGTATGTCGCTTCTCGACGACGGCAACACGCGCGTTCCGCTAGACGCAGAACAGTTCACGGAAAAGTGGACCCGCAAATGGAACGGTCTTGTCGCTCTCAGTATCAGCACATCCGAAGAAGATATCGACGAAAGCGCCTTTGCAACTGCAAACGATTTTGCAAGCATCATCAGCGATGGTATTCAAGACATTTTGACAAAAGACTTTTCCGCCATCATGGAAAGCCGCGAGACCGACACAGAGTCCGTCGAAGACGCCATGAGCAAGCCTTTTGTCCTCGCCAAGCGCAATAACGGAACGCACCTTTACTTTACCAAGCATTTCGATGCCAAATGCGTGATTGAAAAAGCAGCGAAGATTTTGTTCAAGGACGGCAGCAAGCCGAGCCAAAAAGAAATCGATGATTGCACACAAAAAATCGCTGACATGTGCGAGCCTAAAGACGGCAAAAAGTTCATCATCAAGGAACGCCAAGCCGAAGCCATCATCCGTGGGCAAACAGAAAACCTGGTCATCACTGGCGGCCCGGGCACCGGCAAGACAACCGTCGTTCTCTACATTCTGTGGAACCTGCTCGCAAACCACAGCGAAATGCTCGACTGGAACATCTATCTCGCCGCTCCGAGCGGCAAGGCAGCCGACCGCATGCGCGAAAGCCTTATCGGCGGTCTCTCAAATATTCTTGACGAACAAAAGACCGGCGATAACGAGCGTATTTTCCGCAAACTGAACGAACTCGAAAGCAGCACCATCCACCGTCTGCTCCGATTCTCCAGAAGCAAGGGATGTTTCACATTCAACCGCAAAGAACAATTCCCCAAGAATTCCATCTTCGTCATCGACGAAGCTAGCATGATCGACATCGAAATGTTCGCAGCCCTCCTCGAAGCCATCCCCGAAGGCGCACGCATATTCATCCTCGGTGACTCATTCCAGCTCCCGTCTGTTGATTCCGGAGCCGTCCTCGGTGAAATCCTGAAAGTGCAATCCGGCAAGGATTTCTCCGTCATGCTCAACGAATCCAACCGATTTGACGACAGTTCAAACATCGGTAAGCTCGCTGCAGAAATCAAGAAAGTTGCCGAAAGCAAGGACAACAACCAGTTCGTCCCGCACAAATTCACCATTACCGGTGAAGAGTCTGCTCCTGAAAATGACGAGTCCCCAAAATTCAAGGACAAAGTTCTTTACAAGAGCCTCGAAACTGGCGACAAACCGCTTACGAAAAAAGAAGAGGAAAAGCTCATCGAATCGTTCATTAGCGAATGGTCTCAAGATTTCGCCAAGCTTCCCGAGTTCGCCGTGCAAATCAACCCACAACGCACCGGCATTGAAGCAGATGACCCCGATAAAATTGAAACAAAACGTCGCAATGACATTTGGAAGCTTTCGTTGACAAAGCGAATCCTCTGCGCTGAACGTCGTGGCCTCCGAGGCGTAGAAAACATAAACAAAAAAGTTTGTTCTAAAATCAAGAGTCTATGGAGCGCTAAAAAGAAAAAAGAAGGCGAAACCGTCCAATGGGACGACTCCGGCTATTTCCCTGGACAGCTCCTGATTATTACCAAAAACCAGGAAATGTTCAAGCTTTACAACGGCGACACAGGCATCGTCGTCTTTGACGGCAACACTCCCTGCCTCATGCTCAAAAAAGCGCCTCCACAAAGAAAGGACCTCCAAAAGACTCGCGATGACTATGTATTCTACCCGCTTTCGATCCTCCCCAAGGATGCAATCGCGACAGCATTTGCCATCACCATCCACAAGTCGCAAGGCTCCGAGTACAATCACGTGACCATGTTCCTGCCGACCAAAATCGGGCACCCCCTGCTCACGAACCAAATCATCTACACAGGCATTACCCGCGCTATGGATAGCGTCACCATCATCGCAAACAACGACACATTCGAAGCCGCCGTGACCACGGTCAGCGAGCGTGACACGGGAATTTCGCTATAGTTTTGCAAATCCCCGTTTTTCCACCCGCGTTTCTGTGTATATTTAAGTAAGAAAAAAAATAAAGGAAGAAAAATGGCAACAATCAAAGAACTCAAAGCAAATGGCGCCCCGCGTTTCAAAGTCCCGGGCAAAGAAGAAATCTACGACGCATTCGACCAGTTCCTCGCTGAGAACTTCCTCGGTGAATCCGTCGAAGCCATCCCCGCAGCACCGGCCAACGGCGAATTCGCTCCGCAGGCAGTCGCCCTTTACGCCATCGCCAACACCGGCAAAGGCAACGCAGGCCTCTGGAAAGCAGGCACCGGTACGTCCTCCAAGAATTGGGACCTCAGCTTTTTGCAGGGCATCCTGAACCAGTTTTCCACCCTCCCGGCAGCCACCCGCGGCAAGACTGTTTCCGAAATCAAGGAACAGCTCGAAGACTTCGCCTCCAAGAAGTTCGCAAAGAATCCCGCAAACGCCCGTAACGGACTTTTGCACCTCTGCAACCCGAACATCTACGCCCCGATCTATTCCTTTGCAGATAAACTCGCCATCTGCAAGGAACAGTCCCGTTTGCTCGAAGACTTCAAACTTTCTAAGCGCTGGGACAGCGGTCTCTTGAAGCTCAAAGTGTTCCGCAAAGACGGCTACGTCGCCATCCAAACCGACGAACAGCTCTGCTGGATTTTTGACAAACTCTCGACCATGCACAAAATCGAAGACGAAGAATTCGAAGTCTTCATAAAGAACTACTTCACCGCTCCGAAAAAGAGCACCGCAAAGAAGAAGCTGTAATAGAATGTCACCCCGGATTTATTCCGGGGCCGCCATACACAAATATTTACAGCACATCGCCCGCAATTACGCGGGCGAATTTTTTATTATTGTAGAAAGTAGAAAGACACTACCCAATCGCTATCCAAACCCTACCCAATATAGAGAAAAAGAGTTTTTAATCCGACCCCCATCCCTATCGCACTCAACGCACAAAATGAATTTGTGCAGACAGCATCTGCACAATAAAAAAATTTGAGGAAGATGAACCTGTAAAATTTTCTTAAGCCCCTTGCCAGTTTTTTGGATATTAGGTACATTACATCTCAGCGCGTCATTCCGTAGAAAGGAATGATGCGCTTTTGCTTTATTTGGCTTTGCCATATTGCAAGGGCGCTCCCAGCAAAAATAATAAACACAGGAGACCCAATGACTAAAAAAGAAGTTACCACTTATTCTCAGCAGACATTTGAAAACCTCAAGCACATTGATGAAAACGGGAATGAATTTTGGTACGCAAGAGAACTGCAAATTGCTTTGGAATATACAGAATGGAGAAATTTTGAAAAGAGCATAAAACGAGCAAAGGAAGCTTGCGCATCAAGCGGTTTTGTTGAGACAGATCATTTTGTTGGCGTCAACAAAATGATAAATCTTGCCAAAGGAGCCCAGCGAGAAGTCGCCGATATAAAGCTTTCCCGTTATGCTTGTTACCTGATTGTAATGAATGGGGATCCCCGTAAAGAAGTAATAGCCCTTGGGCAAACATATTTCGCTGTTAAAACTCGTCAAAAGGAAATTTATGATGAAGTTGCACAGCTTTCGGAAGACGAAAAACGTTTGGCCATCCGTGACGAAGTAACGATTCGCAATAAATTCCTAGCCAGCTCCGCAAAAGCTGCCGGAGTCGAAACGCCCATGGATTATGCAGTGTTCCAAAATCGCGGATATCAAGGTCTTTATAACGGCCTGGGAATGAAAGATATTCATAAGCGCAAAGGTCTCAAGAAAAGCGAACAAATATTGGATCACATGGGCGCTACGGAGCTTGCAGCAAACCTGTTCCGCATTACGCAAACAGATGACAAACTCCGTCGTGAAAATATCAAGGGGAAAGAATTAGCGAACGAGACACATTTTGCCGTAGGCAAGAAAGTTCGCCAGACAATTGCTGAACTTGGCGGAACCATGCCAGAAAATCTCCCCACTCCCAAGATCAGTGCCAAAAAGTTGAAACAGGAACGCAAGAAAGCCATTGCGAAGAAATAACAAATCTCGCCAAAAGAGTTCCCATTTCATTTTGACGCACCGATTGTTTCACTGGCGAAACACCGGCCGTTACTTTCTGAAATACCCGCCTCGCACACGACATTACAATCGCATTTTTCGGCCACCCACGCACACATTTTTGCACATTTTTCACCGCATTTCCCATCAAAAACCGCGTTTTTTCATCAAATTTCGCCATTTTTGCAATATTCACCATCACCTCACAAAAAATTTTTTCTGCATAAGCCTCAAAAACGAAAAAGTTGGCACGGCTTTAGCTTAAGGTAGGGTGTAAACAAAAGGGCCAACGGTAAACGCCGAGCCCGCAACAAAAAGAGGTTAAAATTATGATGAACACACAGATCCTTCCGAACGCTTTCTATGGTATCCAGAACTTCATTGACAGCTTGAACGCCGCAAAGGCACAGGGCGAATGCACTTACACGCCGAAGGCAGACTACTACGAAACCGAAGGCGGCTTTGCTCTCGAAGTCGAGCTTCCGGGTGTCAAGAAAGAAGACATGGACATCCAGGTCGAAAAGAATATCTTGACGGTCAAGGCTACCCGCGCACGCAAGGACGAAAAGTTCACTTACGAACGTAGCTTCCGCTTGGCAGACGATATCGATACCGAAAACATTAAAGTCTCCTTGGAAAACGGTATCCTGAAATTCGACCTTACCAAGAAAGCTCAGGCTGCAGCCCGCAAAATTGCCATTGCCTAACGGCAATCGGGCTAGCGCCTCGTGCTGAAAAGCACATCAACCAAGCAATTTTTCATACAACTCCTCCTTAGAACAAAAAATTCCCGGCAGCGATGTCGGGAATTTTTTATTGCCAAAATTTCTTTTTTGTACTATATTTGAATTTGCGAATGATTCTCAAATTGAATTTACACGTACTTGACAGGTTGATGGTTGCGCTGGCGCTCTTTTACACGGAGCGTCACGTTGAACATCACTGTCATGGCGAGCATTGTCACGTCTGCCATCACCTCCACCACTGTCTGGACTTGATTTCGGAATTTTGCTTTGAGCTCGTTGAAGCGCCGATTGAAATCATTTGCCGCTGTTTTCTTTTTAAGTTAGTGAAATTTGCAGTCCTTGTACTGCGCCCGACAACGCTAGTTTCACAAAAGATTTTACTGCTAAATTAACTTTCCAGCAGTACTACAAAATCCTTTTTCAATAGAATTTTGTCATGAACGTCCCAAGACTCGTCTGGGATAACATCAGGCATATTCTTTCTATTGCCCTAAAAAATTATTCAACATTCATAAAAGGTTTAAAAATGAAAAAGCTTTCATTTTGTTTTTTGGCGTGCGCCATTTTTGTCGCAGCGCTCTTCTCCCTCGTAGCCTGCAACAGCGTTTCCGAAAACAAAAAGCAGGAATCACACGAATTCTCCATCATCACCACCATTTATCCAGAATACGCGTGGACAAAAGAAATCCTCGGAACACGCACCGATTCCGTCAATCTCACGTTGCTCATCAAGAACGGCATCGATTTGCACAGTTACAAGCCCACAGCTCACGATGTCGCAAAAATTGCAAGTGCCGACATGGTAATTTACGTCGGTGGCGAATCTGACGAATGGATTAAAGACGCGCTCACAGCATCCCCGAAAAAGGGCCGCGTTGAAATCAATTTGATGGAAGCTCTTGGCGACCGCGTAAAGGCAGAAGAAATCGTCGAAGGCATGCAGGCCGAAGAAAAACACGAGCACCATCACCACGATGAAGAAGTTGAAAATGATGAACACGTTTGGCTCTCGCTGAAGAACGCCGAAATTCTCGTGAAGAAAATCGCCGAAGAACTTTCCAAAATCGACGCAGCCCACGCATCCGCCTACAAGCAAAACTCTGTAGCCTATATCGCCCAAATCCAGTCACTTGACGCAGAATACCGCACCGCAGTAGAAAGCGCCGCCCGCAAGACAGTTCTTTTCGGCGATCGATTTCCTTTTCGCTATCTGGTGGACGATTATGGCATTAAGTATTATGCCGCGTTTGTTGGCTGTTCCGCCGAAAGCGAGGCTAGCTTTGAAACTATCGCATTCCTCGCAGGAAAAATGGACAGCGAATCCCTCCCGTCAATTTTCATTATCGAAAACGGCAATGAAAAAATCGCAAAGGCAGTGCTTGCCGCAAGTAAAAAATCCCAGAACGCACAAATTCTCACCATCAATTCAATGCAGTCTATCACAGAAGAGCAAATAAACAACGGCATCAATTACTTATCGCTAATGAGAGCCAACTTGGAAAACTTGAAAAAGGCTTTGAACTGATATGTTTCTGCTCAAGTGCAACAAAATAACACTGGGATACAACAACAAAGACATCCTTCACAGTTTTGATTACGGGATTCATTCCGGCGAATACCTCTGCATCATAGGCAGAAACGGCTGCGGAAAGACAACATTTTTGCGCGGCCTCGCCGGGGTTTTACGCCCGAAATCCGGGAAGATCGAACTTTGCGACAATCTCAGGCGAAACCAAATCGGCTACTTGCCTCAAATCACGATAGCGCAAAAAGATTTCCCGGCATCCGTCGAAGAGATTGTCCTTTCGGCATTTCAAGGGAAAAGTCTGTTGTTGCCATTTTATGGGAAAGCCCTCCGCAAACGCGCAAACGAATGTTTGGAACTCACGCGGACAGAGAATCTGCGGAAAGAAAGTTTCCGCGAACTTTCTGGCGGTCAAAAGCAGCGCGTTCTTTTGGCGAGGGCTTTGTGCGCTGCCGAGCGCTTGTTGCTTTTGGACGAGCCCGTCACAGGACTTGATCCCGAATCATCGCAGAACATGTACAACATTATCAAGGACCTTCACGAAAATAAGAACATGACTATCGTGATGGTCACGCACGACGTTGAGGCCGCACGCAACAATGCCACCAGAATACTGAACTTTAACGAATTAGTGCATCAACGGAGATGCCCGCTTACTTCGACTGCGCTCAGCACAGGCTCCGGCGGGCATGACAATTTATCCCATGCTTGACAAACTATTTTTCTACCTAGACTTTCCTTTTGTACGCTACGCGATTATTGTCGGAACGCTCATCTCGCTATGTTCCTCGCTTTTGGGCGTCACGCTCGTTCTCAAGCGGTACTCCTACATAGGCGATGGACTTTCGCACGTCGCATTCGGAGCGCTCGCGATTGCTGCCGTTCTTAAAGTCACGAACAACATGCTCATCATTTTGCCCGTGACCGTAGCTGTTGCAATTTTACTCCTTTGCGGTAGCAGAGACTCGCGTTCGGGCATACAAATCAAGGGTGATGCCGCCATCGCCATGGTTTCGGCAGGGGCCCTTGCCATCGGCTATTTGCTGATGAACATATTCTCGTCATCGGCAAATGTCGCGGGCGATGTCTGCACAACGCTATTCGGCTCCATGTCCATTCTTACGCTCAAGCCGACAGACGTTTACCTTTGCGTAATCCTCTCTGCAATCGTCCTCGTAACATTCGTCCTCTTTTACAACAAGATTTCCGCCATCACCTTTGACGAAAATTTTGCACGAGCGACAGGCGTCAACGTCAATTTTTTCAACCTCCTTATCGCCACCATCATCGCAGCGATTATAGTCCTTGCCATGAATCTCGTTGGCGCGTTACTCGTTTCGGCACTCGTCGTATTCCCTGCACTTTCAGCCATGCGAGTTTTCAAAAGCTTTTTCACAGTGACCGTTGCCGCAGCCGTAATTTCCGTCGTCTGTTCCCTCACCGGTATCATCATTGCCATCCTCGCTGGAACTCCTGTAGGTTCAACGATTGTCGCCGCCAACATTGTCGCATTCCTCATCTGTTACACAACAAGTTTCATCCGCTGTAGGAGAGCTTAACGTCATCCTGAGTCCCGGAACGGAGTCCGGGATAAACTCCGCGAAGGATCCATATTTTTTGGAGATCAAATTTTGCATAAGTTATTTACAATTTTTCTTCTACTCCTTTTCACGACCTCGACATTCGCCAAGGAAAATTCCAGCAATGCCGACATTGACCTCACACGTATGAGCAGTACCATGGTCTATTCGATGGTCTACCAAATGGTCACCGACCCTCAAAAATACGTCGGCAAGCGCATCAAAATGAAGGGAGCCTTTTCGAGCTATTTCGATGAAGAAGCAAACCAACGTTTTTTCGGTTGCGTTATCAAGGACGCCCTCGCCTGTTGTTCTCAAGGTCTCGCATTTGAGCTAGCCAAGCCACGCAAGTTTCCAAGCGAATACCCATCCGAAGGCACATCCATCACCATCATCGGCACATTTGAATTTGAAAAAGTAGAAGACGGCATCGGTTTCCCAATAATCAAAGATGCCAAAATGTTCAGATAAGATTTCACCCATACAAAGGATAAAAATGAAAATCAAACATCTCTCTCTTGCCGCGTTCTGCGCGTTCTTTGCCGCATGTAGCGACAGCAATTCCACCTCCACCGATCAGCACGAACACTTCGAAGCCGAAGGTTGGAACCTCTACTGGCCCGACTGGAAACTTGCCTACAGCGTTTACCAGGGCAAAGAAGACAAGAGCCTCGAAACGCTCCGTGTCAATGCAAATTGCCTTAGCGAGCATTTGACGGTCAAGTTCCTCGATGATGAAAAGAAAGAAGTTTCCGCACCCAAGGACGACGAGCACACACTCGGCTGGAGCATTGGCGATGAATCCATCCTCGACATCGAAGCATGTGGCAGTTGGGGCTTCCACCTGAAAGGCGTCAAGGAAGGCGAAACAACGTTGACGCTCAAGGTCAAGCACCACGATCACGCCGACGCACGTACGCCGGAAATCCGCATCATTGTTGACAAAGCCTTGAAGGCAGAAGATTGCCCGTTCCAGGACGATGACGACGATGAATAACACCCTTTTTAGGGCTGTCATGGGGAGCCTCCTTTGCGGAGGCTTCCTTCATTTTTCTTTTGCCCAAGAATTTATCCAAGATTTAGGCAATTCAACAGTTGTCGCTGAACAATCTAGCGAAACAATTTTAAACGGCCTCCGCGAAGACGAAGTTTTAAAAGACGAAAAGCTCGACCGCAAAATTTCTACAACTATCGCAGAGACTATAAAAAACGAGCCTGATATCGCCATCCGCTCCATGGGTCCTGCCGCCGCACGCCCCGTCATCAAAGGGCTTTCAGGCAGTCACGTCACGCTTACCGAAGACGGTTCCTTTTGCGGAGACATGAGCGCTACCTCGCCCGATCACGCCGTTGCATCCGAAGTCCTGACCGCACACAAATTGCGCATCACGCGCGGGCCGCAAATTCTCGCACAATCTTTCGCCACCGCAGGCGGAGTCATTCAAGTCAATCATCAAGACATTCCCTACGATGATTCGCTTTTCCACGGCCACATCGCGAACTACGCCGAAACAGGCCAACCGGGATTCGCAACCGTTATCAGCGCAAACGCAAGCGTTCACGGCGTTTCGCTCAAAGGTGAAGTTTCCGCACGTAACATGGGCGATATGGAAACATCCAAAGGCACGCTCAAAAATACGGATATCGAAAACAGGAGTATTGCCATCGGCGCCGCCTACAGCCTTGACCGTTTCAAGTTTGGAGCCTCATTCCGTTCCTTCAATTCCGATTACGGCATTCCCGGCGGATTCATCGGTGGTCACCCCAACGGTGTAGACATTGAACTATCCAAACGCGATTTTACTTTGCAAGGACTGCACATTCCCGCAGCCCGCCCCGACACACTCAACGTTATCTTCCGTTACAATCAATACCACCACAAGGAATTTGAGACAAAGAAATACGTCGGTGCAGAATTTGCGGTCAATCAAGCAAACTTGCGCATTGAAAAATTCATCGCCAATAGCAATCCATTTTTCGGCATTCGCCTCGGCACAGAACTCGACAGCCGCTCTGTCGAAATGGGTGGTTACGTCTTTACGCCTCCCACCAATTCTTACGCTGCATCGCTATTTTCCATCGCTAGCTTAAGCGGATGGGATGGTTTAGAAATCACCTTATCCGCACGACTGGGCGGAGCATTTTTTAGGCCACGCGAAAGTGTCGTTGCAGACAAAGACGCCATCGAAGACCGCAATTTTGTACTATGGGCATTCGCTGCCGAATTTTCACAAATCGTCGCCCCCGGGAAATTTCTGACACTTGATGTATTCCGCACCACGCGCGCCCCGACCATCGAAGAACTCTACAACCAAGGCCCGCATCTCGCCGCCTACACCTACGAACGCGGCTACCACAAGCTCGACGCCGAAAGCGGTTACGGAGCAGAACTCGAATTTCGAGATTACGGCGAGCACTTCAACTGGCGAGCATCAACGCACATCACGTGGTTCCTGAATCACCTTGCGCCACGCGCCACTGGAGACACCAACTGGTCCCAACTTTTGCCGATTTATCAAGTCAGCGGCGACGACGCGCTCCTCATGGGTGCAAACGCATCCATCGAGACTTCTGCAGAGCAGGGATTCTATGCCCAAACAGGCGCAGGTTATGTTTGTGGATTCTACCAGAACGAAAACTGGAGCGACATGCCACAAATTCCGCCGTTCCATTTTCACGCCGAAATGGCTTACATCTGGCAACACGTCCGCGCAGGAATCAACACGGAATTTGCGCTCGCGCAAAACCGCCTAGACCGCTACGAACAACGCACACCCGGCTACGTCACGTTCGGTGCGCTACTGGAATTCCATTGGGCACTCACGCTCGCCGACTACAGCATCATCCTCCGTGGCGATAACTTGTTCAATGCCGATGTCCGCAACCATCTTTCGCGCCTCAAATCCGTCATGCCCGATAAAGGACGCAATATAAGCATCCTCGCCAAGGTCGAGTTCTAAAAACGATTATTCGCATTGTCCCCCCGGTCACTATGCCGGGGTCGCCATTCCCTATTACATAAAGTGCCACCATATGGTCTTTCTCGCGCGATATTTGTATATTCTTTAGCGTAAAAAAGAAGAATTACGATGGCCGATAAAGAATTGCTTGATAAAGAAGTTTTAAAGACCGTTAGCCGCATTGAACTTTCTGTGCGCGGCACGCTCGACACCGTGATGACCGGAGCTTACCACAGTTCCTTCAAAGGGAACGGTATGGAATTCAGCGAAGTTCGCGAATACATGCCCGGCGATGACGTTCGCACAATTGACTGGAACGTGACCGCCCGAACCGGCACGCCTTACGTCAAAAAGTTCATCGAAGAACGCGAAATGACCATGCTCCTCATGGTCGATGCTTCAAGCAGCTCCGAATTCGGTTCTGGCAAGCAAATGAAAGGTGAAGTCATGGCAACGCTCACGGCTCTCCTCGCCTTTGCGGCCATCAAGAATAACGACAAGGTCGGCCTCCTCATTTATACCGATCAGGTCGAACTTTTCATCCCGCCTGAGAAAGGCCGCAAGCACGTGTTGCGCCTCATCCGCGAAATTCTTTACTTCAAGCCGCAACACCATGGCACCAATACGCAAGTAGCATTGGAATATGCCGGCAAGATTTTGAACCGCAAAGCTGTCGTTGTCGTAATGAGTGACTTTTTGGATGAAGGTTTCGAAAACGCATTCAAGATTTTGCGCAAGCGCCATGACGTTCTCGCCGTGTCCGTCGTTGACCCGCGCGAAATGGAACTTCCGCCCGCAGGCCTCGTAGAACTCGAAGACCCCGAAACCGGTGAAACGCTTTTAATCGACACCGGCGATGCCGCCTTCCGCGAAGCATTCGCTCGCGAAGCCAAACGTCAAGGCAAAGCGACCAAGGAACTATTCCAGCGCATGTCGATTGACTTTGTTCGCATCGAGACGCACGACGACTTCAAGGAAACCGTCGCCCCGCTCATCGAGCACTTCCGCCGCCGCGCTCGCGCTGCCAGCAGATAACGCGAAAGCCGCAAGAATGTAGTTCCTTTTTATCCTTTGCACTTTTCACCACGCCAATCCATTGGCGTGTCACTGCTATTGGCAAGAAAAAGTAACCCATATCGAGCACAACAACATTTACAAATCCTTAACACACCGAAGCGACGCTCCAGCACGCTTATTCATTTTAAAACTATAATAGTTTTCTCCAATCACAGCCTTATAGCATTCATTACTACTTCCGCGATTAGGCACAATCTGATCCACTGTAGTCAATATAATTTGCTTATTCAAATCACGGAATTCACAATTCCTTCCAGCAGACCAATACCCAGCTGGGAGAGCATTAAAACCATACAAATCTTCATTCACACCATCGTCCCAAAAATCCACGGACTTCAACCCGACACCCTTCGCCAAATCTCCATTATTGGCATCATCAAATTCCATCAAGATTTCCAATTCATTCATTGTTGGAACATGCCACCCATCAGGGCAAATACCCTGAACAGGCAAACATATATCAAGATATGCATTTTTGTCATTATAGGACGAATCCAAATTCAACGCAGCACTCCATGAATAAAGACGGCCGTACTTTGTACAAGATTCAGCTTCATTATCATAGCACCACGAATTTCCAGCAAGATTCAACGTCGATAAACTATCAGAATAATTTAAATTTTCCGCCATCCATACCTGATTGCCTATGGTTACAACTTTATATTTCCGCCCATCACGTGGGTCTGTAATTGAGCCATCTATTATTTCGACAGGAGACGGTCGAGATGCTAAAACAGAATCTGTGCATCGATACAACTTTTTAGTTTCTTCAATTATATGAATTAACATCGATTCACGAGAAACTTCCCTCACAACATAATTAGAATCTGCATCAAAATCACATATATAAAAATAGCTCACATCAAAAGCATTAAACCCATCATTTCTAAACCGATCTCGCGGAAATTCACAAGGTCCTTGTTTTGCCATATACGCTTTTCTAAACGCATTTATGGCCGTCTTCTTATCAGTCTTTACAAAACTATAAGAGTCCCCTTTTTTCTGGCATCGATAAAGATTATTTTTATAAGAAACAAATCGCAACTCATCATTGTCTTTACAAGGTTCCTGTTTTCCCCAAAACTCATATTCTTGAGCACGAGTCGAATCAGTCTCTTTAAAAGTGTAAGCCCAAACACCTCTTCTAAGCTCTACACTATCACAAATATAATAGCTAGAATCCGTTTTCACTACACGATAACGGTCACTCTCACGATCACAGGATTTTTCAGAAGCTAAAAATTTATACTCATCATTTATCGGTTGCCAGGATTTTGTCGTACAAACGTACTCTTTACCATGCAATGTATCAATAGTCCATAATTCTCCGACAGAACACACATTTAAGTAATAACTTAATGTATCTTGATTGAATGCGTTCCAAGTCGATCTATACGCATCACATTGATAAACGGTTCCCCTAAACACACCCTTTGTGTGACCACACCCCGAACAACACTTGCCCAAATAATGATTCAGCACAACTTGCTCACTAGATACAGACCAATGGTCTTCATATTGTTCAAGACTCTTATAATATTCTTCGTATCCTATATTTTTTGACTTGAGCATTATACGGTGATCGCAAGTATAATGGACGCTATCAACATCTTCATATACGTAGGCTTCAGCTCCTGAATAACTGCAACTACCAAGTTTCTTTTCGCGTTCCGTCAACAAACGTTTAAATGGCCACAAATTATTATCACAAATAACAGAATCTCCAAAGAACACCGATTTTTCATTTAAAATCGCATAAGCTGACCAATTTGGATCGCATTTTTCTAGACCATATAAATAATCTATCAAACCACTATAAATCTGCCAAGCCATCATTGTACTATTTGGATCACCCCACTTTCGATCCCACAAAAATTTTTTATAAAATCCAAGCCAATTATCTAACAAATTATCGGCAATAGCCACTTTCGTTTCTGCATCATCCCAACTGCCATCAGCAAAATCTTTTCTAAAACTAGAAATCCACTTATCCTGCAATTGCAAAGAATCACCTTCCATAAAAATAACAGGCACCATTATATCATCATTTTTATTTTGAATTTTTTCCAATGGTATATTCACAAATGATCCCGATTCAAGCAGAGACAGTTCCTTTTGTATTTCATTCGAAGCAATCGATTTTGCCGCTGCAAAAGGGAAACCTTCTTTTACAAGATTTTTCACCCTGAGCACTTCAAGATGATTAACCAATCGTACAAGAACACTATCCACATTCGAGATATCCGTCAATGTTTCAAAAGAAAAAGACGTTTCCAATTTACCAACAGAAGTCCATATTCCATCTACAGAAATCTTGACATACGGAGACTTATAAGATCTTTTCGGGAAAAAGAATTTACCCCCTTCGATATCCCCCTCTATTTTCGTTCCTTCATTCAAAGAACTATCAAGTTCAGTAACATAAACATTTTTTGCTTTAAAATAATATTCAGAAATACTAATTTTTCCCGATAAAATACGGTTCTGCAGTGGGAAATCTCCATACAAATTATGATTTTTTACCACTTCATAATCCGTGTCCGCATTTTCATAATACATATCTTCATAATAGCACCCAACAAGTCCAAAAAGGATTATGGCAAGGAACGCAAACACGCTTTTTTTTCGATTCAACAAAAAATACATTTTATATCCCTCTGTTGGCATTCTTCATCACCCTTTTGAACATCCATATCAAACAAAAAATCTTTTTTATCAATTTTCAAACGAAAATGATACTGTTTTGTAACATCACAATCATAGCCATCTTCTCTAGAATAAAAACTTGTTGATGGGTCCAAAATTTCAAATTTACCCTTGTTCAAAAGCTTTACATCACTATAATCGTCATTACGAACAATCACTTTTTGGGCATTTTTGCAATTAAAATCACTACAACCATAGATTTCAACTAGGATAGAATTTAGGGTTCTACCATTATAATAATCATTAGGATTACCATCAAATACAATACTTAAACTTATCGAAAAGGGTTCATTAGATTTATTCAGCGTTCCCGAAACAAGGACTACATTAGAGAGAGAATCTTCTGACTTCGTTTTTAATTCACTACTAAGAGGTGTATAATTTCTAAAATAATAAGCATCGTATAAATTTTCTTTTTTTATAAACTCAAGTAATGCGGAGTCTGCAGATTTCCATGATGCAGATTTCACCACAACACGATCAATATTATTTTTTACCGTATAATAATCGTACTGAGAACCGCAACCTTCAAGAGAATAGGCTGCCCAAAAACACAATAGCACGCAACAAAAAAGTTTCATATTTAACAAATCCATAGCAATAATGGCTATATAAAAAATATATCTTTTTGAAAAAATATATACGTTTTTCATCGCCGTTATTAAACCGTTCATCCGTCAAATTTGTTCGGGTTCTTGATTTAAACAAATTCTAGTTTCAAAGATTTAAATTCAGAAATACTTTCAAATTCCATTTCAAATAAAAACAAATATTGCTATTAGACTCACACTCTGCGAGCCTAAACTACAACTTTTTTCTTCAGTAACCCTTCTTGGATTCTACATGAAGCAAATATTTTGAACTTTATTACAAGGAATGGAGTAACACTAATTAAACCGTCGCCGGTCTATACCCGAGCAACTTCATGCTATAAAGCGCAGTACCCTTGCTGATGCTGCGAACACCCGTAGCATATCCGAAAATTTTTCGAAGCGGCACGTCGGCTTTTAAAAAGTGCGTTTTGCCATCGCCTTCGATTTCTTTCACTTTGCCGTCACGCGCCTGGATATCGCCCGTCACAAGCCCTGCAAAATTCACCGGGCATTCGAGCGAAAGTTCCATCACAGGTTCATACAACTGCACATCTACAGGCTTCACGAGTTTTGCCACCGCATCGGCACAGCACTTCTTGATCATCGGCGGGAGCGCCCCCTCCGTCCATTCAAAGCGATGGACTTCAAAACGCACACCCACAAGCGGGCCCTTGCCGAGCACACCAACTTCAGTCGATTCCAAAAGCGCCGAGCGCACGCCTGCCAAAATTTCAAGCGGAGCCTTTTCCATAAATTCCGCAGACAGGCGGATGTCATGAGCATCGCCTTCTAGCGGAGAAGCCGAGATGCTAATAGACATTTTATGCGGACCAATCTGGAACGTATTTTCAGCAGGTCCCACTTCTCGACACAAGCGTTCTTGCCAGCGCACCTCGGGGCTCCCGGCACGCACTTCGCAGCCAAATTCACGCTTAAGACGAGCAAGCAAAACATCGAGCTGCACCTCGCCCACGGTATGCAAATACCAAAATCCGCCATCGTCCTTTTGCACGCGGAAACTCGGGTCCATTCGCGCAAGCACCGAAAGGCTGCGCTCCACGTGGGCGTAATCTTCCGTGCGCACACATTCCACACGCGTCTGCAACAACGGCAAATAATTTTCGCTGATGGATGGCGCGGTATTCCCATTCAGCGCGACATTTTCAACAACATTCCCCGCCGCATCTCGCTCCGCGCTCTCGCTGCACATTCCACAACCATCTAACCGAATCACCTGCCCGAGTTCCGTTTCAAACGGCGAGACCATCGCATAAATATCGCCCGAACGGATTTCATCCACTGGCAAAAGCATATTCGCCTTAAGCCTTGAAAATTCAAAACCCGCCGGCCAATCGCGATGCAACAAATCCACGTGACTGCGGAACAGCGAAATCTCGCCCACGCCACGGAAATGCCTCAAGCGCACAACTTGCCCAAGCTCATTTTCACCAAACGTCGGGACTTCCGGCAAAAAGAACGAAAGCGCCGTCACAAGGCTGCGAATGCCAAATCCTTCCAGCGCAGAACCCGCATAACAAATCACATATTCATCACTTGCGGCAAGAGCCTTGAGCCCGCGCAAAAGCATCTTCGGCGGCACCGGCTTATTTTCTAGTGCAAGCGACAAAATTTCATCGTCAAAGTTGCTTGCAAATTCCACAGCCTCGTCGTAATACTTTTTTAAAAGCGCACGCTCTTCCGCCGCACCCGCATCCGATTCCCAACCGTCATCGAGAACTTCCGCACCCGATTCCGAATGCACCAAACGGCTCTGGCTCAGCACATCGAGCATCGCACACATCTTGCCATTTTTAAACTGCGGCACAGACATGAGCACCGGGCGCACGCCAAGCGTTTCTTCAATGTTGATGAGCGTTTCATCCAGCGAGTAATCGGGATTATCGAGCTTATTTACGAACAAAATTGTACGCACGCGAGATTCGCGCAACTTGCGGAACGACGCAAGCGTCTGCGTTTCAACGCCACTTGCGGCACTTACCACAAGCACTGCGCCTTCCACAGCCGTAAGCGCCATATCAACTTCGGCACCAAAGTCGACATGCCCCGGCGTATCAATAAAATTGAACCATGTATTTTTCCATTCGAAATGCGCCACGCCACTTTCAATCGTGATGCCGCGTTCCTTTTCTTCGGGCATGTAGTCCATCGTGGCTAAGCCATCTTCCACGCGCCCCGGGCGGTGAATTTCGCCCGCTGCGAAAAGGATTCTCTCAGAAAGTGTCGTCTTGCCCGCATCAACGTGGGCGAGAATGGCAATATTTCGAATCGGCTGTTTCATAAGCCCAAAGATACATTTTTACCGGTTCATGAACGAGAGTTTCAGCGCATTCTTGTAGAGTCGATTTGCCCAAGCTTCGTGGCTTGCAGATTCGCCATAAAGGTCATCCAGAATCGTCCGGATTCCCGCCACACCGCCACCTTTTTTCAAGATGTACACCACAAGCAGGCTAATCACACCCAGCGACGAATTGATAATGTCCAAGTCCGTATTCGCAAGCTGGAATGCGGCCAAGTGGTACGCATCATCGGAATCCTCCTTGATGAGTTTATCTACATCTGCAAGCGTTTCAAAGCGTAAGAACTTCAGCGCCTTCAAAAAAGGCATCATCGACGACTCGTGAATTTCAGCCTGGTTGATTGCGGCAATGCGCTGGTTCAGCTTGTCAAATGGTCGCAATTTCAGGTAATTCGTAAACGAGTCGCCATTCAACGCCACTTCATCAAAGCGTCCCGAATGCACAAGCGACTGCACATGATATCTGTAATTGTTAATTTCCGTTCGAATCTTGCAGAACTGTTCATCGACAAGTTCAAGCATGCCCGCAAGGCGATTCAAATTGCGCAAGTATTCATGCGGAATTTCAAAGCCCGACTTGTAACCCGTATCGTGGTCCAGCGTTGCCCACACATGTTGCAAAGCCGTACGCATCTGGATTTCAAATCGAATTTCATTGAGCTCAGGGCACTCCGGATCTTCGAACAATGCTTTCGGAATGGTACATATAAAGTGTAACGAGTTATAGCCAAAACTGTCGAGCTCGTGCATTTTGCGTTTGTCAACGCTATTTTTCCAGTCAATTTCAAACAAGCTCTCGACAAGCGCTGCGATTTTATCCACATCGTCGTTATAGAACGCAATCACGCGGGCACCCAAAATATCGGTCAAATCAGTCAAAGACTTGTACTTGCCATTTTTACGTTCAAGTTTTTCGGCAAGGCTTGCTTCGGCCTTGATTCGCGCTTCAACAGCAGTCACATAGATGTTATTCTCTGCCACTTTTTTCTTGAGCAAGTCGCAAACAAAATCTCTCAACCGTTCATAAATCGGCATCTTTTCGCGATAATCCTCAAGGATCATCGTTTCAGCAGGATTCAACCCATATTTTTCAACAGAGTCTTCGCTCATTATTTTCTACCGCCAAATATCTTTTCAATCAAGTCCGTAAATTCCGCATACGCAAAAGTTCCTTCAAGTTCTTTCAACGATGCCGCCAAACCGCGATAATGCCATTCGTGTTCCTTAATATCGGTCACGTGGAAAATTTTCCAGAGTTCATCGCCTTTTTGGACAAAATCACGGTAAATAATTCTTGCATTGCTGAGCTTATCGCCAAGCGCCACAATCTTTGCATCGCGACTGGCTCGTGCCAAGCGGTCAATCGCCGCCTGCTTGCGGGAATGCCAAGAATCCGATTCGCTCACGCCTTCCATGAATACGTCCGATTCTTCTTCCACAAGTTTTGCCACGCGCGGCCCAAACTCACGACTGATATCATCCAACGTAACAGACGTATCTTCAACGGTATCGTGCAAAGCCGCAGCCGCCATCAATTCCTGGTCATCCGTCATGGTCGCTACAATTTCCACAGCTTCCATCGGGTGGACAATGTACGGGAACCCTTTCCCGCGGCGACCCGTACCGGCATGCGCCTTGACCGCAAAAACAATAGCCTTGTCGAGAACTGATGTATCCATCCTTAGTCCTCCAAGAAATACTGGACATTGGTCACGACGCGTACGTTCTTAATAAACGGCGTATTTTCATCGCGGTCGCTAATGGAGAACTGGCCCTGCGTTGCCGTCTTGATTTTACCGAGTTTGCTTTCGGAATCCGTCGCAAACTTTTCAGCAGCGGCACGGGCATTCTTGTTCGCTTCGTCAATCATCGTGGGCTTGATCTCGTTCAAGCCATTGAAACTGTAAATTTTACGGTAGCGGTAATCATCACCAGCAAAAGCAATACCTTGTTTTAAAAGGTCGCCTTGCTTGCCCATGATTTCACGAACGCGGTCCACATTCTTCGATGCAACGGTCGTTACCACGGTTGCAATGTAGCGGAACGGGCGGCGGTTATCGCCATAACGTTCACCTTGGGCATCTTCAATTTCTGGAGCAGACCAACTAATTTCAGCAGTATCCACACCATTGTCGCGCAAGAACTTTGCAAGCGTCGCATTCTTCGTCTGCACAGCATCATGAATCAACGAAAGGTCATTACCGACTTCTTTGTACACAATCGGCCAAATCACAAAATCCGCCTTGACCTCGCGCTCCGAGAGCCCACGGACTGACACAACACGGTCGCGATCTTTCGTATGGATCATTGCGCAATAGAGGAACGCGCCAAGCCCGAGAATACCAATAGCCAACAATAAAGCTTCTTTAACTCTAGACATATATTTCTCCTTCGCCGCAAAACACCCACGGCTATAAGTTTAATATACAATCTTGAGTAGTTAGTAGTCACTGGTCAATGGTCATTAATCGTTGGTTTTTACCCAAGACAACAGCATGATTATACATCTAATGACCAAGAACTAATGACTAAAGACCACATTCTAATTTCTATATTTTCCCCCGTAACAAAAACCCGCGAGTGCGGAAAGGATAATCTATGTCTAAACTGACTGATTCTAAGGAATGGAAGGCCCTCGAGGCCCATGCCGAAGTCGCCAAGACTTGGCAGATGAAGGAACTCTTCGCGAAGGACCCGACTCGCGCCGACAAGTTCAGCGCTGAAGCCTGCGGACTCTTCCTCGACTACTCCAAGAACATCATCACCGACGAAACCATGGCAAAGCTCCAGGACCTCCTGAAGTCTGCCAACTTCGAAGACATGCGCGCCAAGTACTTTGCTGGCGAAAAGATTAACACCACCGAAAAGCGCGCCGTGCTCCACACAGCACTTCGCTACAAGGGCAACGATCCGATTTGCGTCGATGGCAAGGATGTCATGCCTGAAGTTCGCGCCGTGCTCAAGCACATGGAAGACTTCACTCACCTCGTCCGTAGCGGCAAGTGGAAAGGCCAGAGCGGCAAGTCCATCAAGTACGTTGTCAACATCGGTATCGGCGGTTCCGACCTCGGTCCGGTGATGGTCACCGAAGCCCTCAAGCCGTATGCAGAAAAGCCGATCGCTGGCGAATACTCTCCGGAAGTCTACTTTGTTTCTAACATCGACGGCACCCACATGGCCGAAACCCTCAAGAAGGTGAACATCGAAGAAACGCTCTTCATCGTTGCTTCCAAGACGTTCACGACTCTTGAAACCATGACGAACGCCGAAACCGCAAAGGCAGCCGTCCTCAAGGCATTCAACGGTGACAAGTCCGCTATCGCAAAGCACTTCGTCGCACTCTCCACCAACACCGAAGCTGTTTCTGAATTCGGCATCGACACTGCAAACATGTTCGAATTCTGGAACTGGGTTGGCGGCCGCTATTCTCTGTGGTCTGCAATCGGTCTCTCCATCGCTCTCCGCATCGGCTTCGAAAACTACATGAAGCTCCACCAGGGCGCATACGAAATGGATCAGCATTTCAAGACCGCTCCGGCCGACAAGAACCTCCCGGTCATCCTCGCCCTCATCGGCGTCTGGTACAACAACTTTTTCGGCGCATCCAGCTACGCCATGCTCCCGTACGACCAGTACCTCCACCGCCTCGCTGCCTACTTCCAGCAGGCAGACATGGAATCCAACGGTAAGACTGTTGATCGCGATTCCAAGCGCGTGAACTACCAGACGGGTCCGATCCTTTGGGGCGAACCGGGTACGAACGGCCAGCACGCCTTCTACCAGCTCATCCACCAGGGCACCAAGATGATTCCGTGCGACTTCATCGCCCCGGCAAACAGCCACAACAAGATTGGCGATCACCACCAGAAGTTGCTCTCCAACTTCTTCGCTCAGCCGGAAGCTTTGATGAACGGCAAGACTCTCGCCCAGGCTCAGGAAGAACTCCGCGCCGCCGGCAAGTCCGAAGAAGAAATCGCATTCCTCGCTCCACACAAGGTATTCGAAGGCAACAAGCCGACGAACTCCATCATGATGGACTACGTGAGCCCGGAACGCCTTGGCGCACTCATCGCCATGTACGAACACAAGATCTTCACGCAGGGCGTTATCTGGAACATCAACAGCTACGACCAGTGGGGTGTTGAACTTGGTAAGCAGCTCGCCAAGAAGATCCTCCCGGAACTTGCAAAGGCTGACGCCGAACTCCACCACGACAGCTCCACCAACGGACTGATCAAGTGGTATAAGGCTCACCAGGCTTAATTAGACGAAAGAAGCGGGGCAAAGCCCCGCGCAATTTTGTCATCCTGAGCGAAGCGTAAGCGAAGTCGAAGGATCCAGGCATTAGAAAAAGTCGCAGCACTCCGCTGCGGCTTTTTTTGCATTTTCGCATATATCACACATTGCAAACTTCCATAAACAAGTTGCAAAAATCTGTCATTCTTGTAACTTTTTCTACATTTTCCTTCATGGAAAGCACGGGTAATAGTACACAAACCTCCAGCAGACCTCAATTGTTGGTCATAAACCAATTACCCCCCCGTTCGTAAAGTTTAATTTACAACAAATTATTTCCCCATTAATTTATAAAAACCTGAAATCAAAATCAGGTCGTTGTAGCGTATTCTCTCTAGTACAAAAGGAGCAAAATGACTAGTCCAAATTTTAAAAGACTCTTTCTACTGGGATCTATAATCATTATGATTACGGCGTCTCAAGGATTCTCTCAAGTAGTAAAATGCGTATTTAGCAGATGCGCTATAAATCCCATACTAGAAACCCCATATTGCGATTACGAATGCGAAGACGGAGTCAACAGATCTGTTCACGGAGTAACAAATCAGCCGAATCAATATGCCTGCAAGGGATCAAAAAAACTTTTCGTATTAAAACCCAATTGCAAAGACGTTCTAGCAAAGGAAAAGGCTGAAAAAGAACGTACACAAAGAGAAATTGACGCCTGGAAAAAACAGCAGCAACAAGAGAACGAAAAACGAGAAAAGGAACTTCAAAAAGACTCCGACAAATATTCTGCAAAAAATCTTGCAGAACGTCTATTCACAGCGGCAAACCGCTATATCGACATATTGAACGATTACCTTGTAAACGGAGACAAACCAACTATTGAAAATCTAGGCATAACAGCAGACATTCTAAAATCAGCTAACGGCAAAGAAGACGCAGGAATACTCGCTTTAAGGAACCCCAAAAAAGGATATGGAATAGAAATTTACCTTACTGCGCCATTAACTAAAGGTAGTTGTACTCAAAAGATGACAGCAACTCTTGAAGTCACGCTGAAAAAAGGATTCCAAGACATTGTAGAAGATGAATGTGATTTTTGGAACACCTGCAAAAAGAAAGACGGTTTTGAAATAGACAATGTTTCTTGGAATGTTCCTGCAGTTTCAAACTGCGCAACCGACCTAAAAACATTTTTGAATGAAAAAACTCTTGATACAAGGAAAAAACTGAAATGAGAAAATTAGCTTTGTATTTAATTCTTGTAACGGTCATCAGCGAGTTTGCGATGGCTCAAGAGCATGCTGGTTTTAGAAAAGCAATCAACAACGGCGACATCAAAACAGCCATAAGCCTCAAAAAAGCTGGAATCAAAGACATTTACTGTCCAGAGACAATGTCGCCTGCCTCAGCAGTCAAATTATACAGAGAGGAACTGAGAAATAAACCTTACGAAATCATAAGCAATTGTTCAGAAGGATTTCTTGATAAAATCCGTCCTCTATCTTGTGCAAATTACAATAATATTGAATTATGCAAGTATATGCTAATGACAAGTCCTATTGAAAAATGGGAGCCTATGCTTGACCAAATAATTGAAAAAGATGTACACAAACACCCCTCTGTCCACCTCGGAATAGAAATTCACGAAGGTTATTCTAGGCTATACGATAAAATTGATCAAGACCCTTTATATCCACAAAAAACAGCTCTAAGTCAAAAACTAAAGGTAATATCTTTAGGTAACTCGCCAAAATCTCCTGAATGCTACGCTGATGAAAGTTGCTCCGCCAAAAAACTAACAAAAGCTTTTGTCAACAATTCTGAAATTTCCAATATAACAGCATTATTTTTCTGTTCAGCCCACCCCGACATTGATAAAAAAATAGAAGCTGAAAATGGTTTTAACATTCTCAATTGTTCAGAAATTTTGGACACATATTCAAAAAAATGCTCTTCCGCTAACGCCAATGAAACATACACATTAAACGAAGATCCAAGAATTTTTAAATGTGAAAACAAGGACAACATTTGGTCTTGGCAACCCAACGGCATCAAAATCGGGAATACAATCTGGGCAACACAAGATGTAAAAATAAAAGGATCAGGAGCATTAATTGATCCCATTGCCAACTGGTACCGAAATCTAACAGAAACCGCTAAAACCGAAGGAAGAAACAGCGCATTACGAAAGTATCCTATTCCTTGCAGCAAGATAGACAGAGACCCTCTCAGAAAGTCTCTTTGTACCAATAATGCAAATCCATTTTCAAAAGAAATATTTGATTTCTTTCATTATCTCGGATTTGCACACTCTTTTGAACAAGCACAAAACATTTGCCCAGATGGTTGGACGCTCCCCACAGAAGAACAATTTAATGAATTGGCACAAACAACACAATCCGCTTCAACGTTAAATTCAAAATGGAAATTCAATTTACGAAAGTTCAGCTTTAATCAAAAGCACAAATCCTTCCAAAATATGGTTTATTATTGGTTAGCCAATGGAAATATCGGTCGTATAGACGACTACGACAAATATCATCTTGAAAAAGGAATAGATTTTGAAACATACAAGCGTTATGACAACGCCCTAAACAATGCCGCGGCAAACATATCCAATGAAGAAAACGAAATCAAAAAGCTCGAAAAAATCATTGAAGACGAAAAAGAGAAACTTAAAGAGACTAGATTCACAACAAACAACACAATTTTAAAAGCAGAAAACGACATAAGAGAAAGAAAACGCAATATCGAATACACAAACAAAGTAATTAAAGATATTCAAAGAAAAATAAAAGACAACAACGATGAAATAAAATACATGTATTACAACGTTCGTTGCGTACAAGGAGCAAAACCTGCACCAGCCCCCGCTCCCGTCCAAACCCAGTCTGCACCCACACCCGCTCAAGAAGCCCGCACCGCAACAACAAACAATGCTGCAGTCACCACAGCAAGCGCACCCACAACAGCAACGCCAGTATCCACAGCTCCGACAAAAGTTGTTGCTACAGAGCCCGCAGCTTCCACATCTGCCACAGCACAAGCTACAGTAGCAACTGAAGTAACTGTTCCAGCATCCACGGCAACTGTCGAGCCAGAACAAAAGCAGGAGCAAGCAACCGAAGCAGCGGAATCCGCATACAACATTGGAGACCTGTTCAAAAAAGTCAAATGGCAACAAGTCGTCAGTGTAAGCGCAGCTCTCGCCGGAGGCGGACTCGCCTACTACTTCAACAAAAAGGCAAAAGACGCAACAGCCAACCCGCCAGCCAACGCTGCCGAATACCAAAAAGGATACGACGATGCGGGCAAAAACCAAACATACAGAAACATTTCCATCGGGCTAGCCGCCGCAGGTCTAGTCGCATTCGGAATCACATTCATTTTCTAGGAGGTTGACATGAAATACTTATTTGCAATCTCAGCAATTTTACTTTGCGCCTGCACTGACTATCAATCCGACTGGGAAAATAAATGGGGTAGCGCTTTTACTGCCCCAACCGCCGACGTTCCTAACACCCCGACCCCTATATTAATTTGCTATGAAGGCTCCACAACGGCTCTCACAAACAACAACTGCACAACAAACTTCGTTTGTTCCGGCAACAACTGGGTACAAGTCGGCAATCCTGTATGCCAAAATGCAAACACGACTCCGACGCCCATAGTCATCCCCGTTGTAACCTTGGGTACCATGACAGATTCCCGAGACAAGCAACAATACGTCACAACAACCATCGGCAAACAAATATGGATGGCTGAAAACCTCAATTACACAGATCAAAGCACCCTAATGATGAAAAACAGCTGGTGTTACGACAACGCCGAAAAGAATTGTGCCCAATTCGGCAACCACAAGTATGGTCGCCTTTATGCGTGGGATGCAGCGAACAAGGCATGTCCTAAAGGCTGGCACCTTCCCACAAAACAGGAGTTCGACCTGTTGCTTAAATCTGTGGGCGGTGAAGCCATAGCCGGCAACATGCTCAAAACACAAAGTAACGGGTGGCCCGCAGGCGGCGAAGGCATAAACGCTTACGGTTTTTCCGTACTCCCTGCAGGCTACCGATACAACCAAGGCGGTTTTTACTATGTCAACCAAATCGCCAATTTCTGGACCAGCACCGAAGACGCAAGCGGAGGAGCATACCGCGTTTCAATCGATACGCAAACTAACGCCCGCCCCGGTACAGACTTGAAAGGTTACGGATTCTCCGTCCGCTGCCTGAAAAACTAAAAAGCAAAAAGTCGCAGCACTCCGCTGCGGCTTTTTTTTGTATTCAAATTTGCGGGTTCCTAAATCCCCACGCCTTTCTCTTTAAGCACCGCCATCACCTCATCATACGGGAGCGGCTTCGAGAAATAATAACCCTGCACGCGGTCGCATCCAACCGACTTCAAGAAGTCCGAATGTTCCTTCGTTTCCACGCCTTCCGAAAGCGTTCCAATATGCAATAGCTTGGCCATTTCCACAATGGCGCGGATAATCACCTTGGACTTTTCCGTGAAGTTTCGCAAGAACATCATGTCGATTTTCAAAAAGTCAAAGTCATAGTCTTTCAGCACGTTCAACGACGAGAAGCCCGAGCCAAAGTCATCCATCCAGACCTCATAACCATCCTTCTGGAAACGCGCTACCTGTTCGTGGATATAGCCGTCCTCATCGCCATCAAGCACCGATTCCGTAATTTCAACGTGAATCATCTCATGCGGCACATTATATTCCTTGGTCAATCGCGTGAGTTCCTTGTAAATATCACTCAGCTTAAAGTCCAAGCGCGAGAGGTTAAACGAAATCGGGACGCACTTGTGTCCAAGATTCGTTTCCTCACGATACTTTTCGCAAATTTTCTTGAGCACGAACAAGTCCAGTTTCTGGATCAAATGCGCATCTTCGAGAATGCCGACAAAATCTAACGGCGGCAAAAATCCGTGTTCCGGGTCATCCCAACGGGCAAGCGCCTCAAAGCCACAAAGCTTATTCGTATTGATATCCACGACAGGCTGATAATACACCTTGATGTATTCGTTTTTCACAGCCTCGTCAATGTGCGCAATCAGGTACATTTTCAGGCGTTCGCGAGCGCCCATCTCATCGGCATAAACTGCGAAATATTCATCGTAAACGCCCTTGGTTGTCGCCTCTGCAAGGCGCGCACGCATAAAACAACGTTCAACATTTTCATTTTCAACGCGTTGCACATACACACCCGCCTTGATTTCGAGCACGCCCTGAGTCGAGGAGCTACGAATTTTATCATGAGCTTCTTTGATCTTGGATTCCACCTCGGCAGCATCACATATCACGCGGAACGTATCGCACGACACATGCGTCACATAGCGCTCCCCGAACAGCGACCTAAACGTATCCGCCATGAACTTCAACGCATTATCGCCCTCTTCAAAACCAAGCCTTTCGTTAAACGCCTTGAAGTTGTCCAAATCAAAAACGACAAACGCATAACGTTTCTTGCGATTTCTAAAGAGCAAATCCTGCACGTAGTTCGAAAACAAAAGTTCATTCGGGAGTCCAGTCAACTTGTCATGGTTACGCGCAATCTCCGCCTGCTGCGTCAAGCGCACCGTCCTGAAAATAAGCTTCACCGCAATCGTAAGCGTAAGCCAGAAGAACCACGATACAAAGACAAGGTAATTCAAAAATTCAGGAGTTACCTCGATCATGCGCACGCACACATACATGGCGAGGTTCACTAGCATACTAAATAACGTGACAAAACCCAAGAACCCAAAGCGCGCAAAGATTTGCGTGTTACGGACAAATAAAAGCTCGTTCCAAAGGAGTTTCCACCAAATGAAAATTGCAACCAAGTTTACCAGGGCTGCGCCAACCTGCGTCTTGCCAACCACCATGCCGAGGTAACCCACACCGACAGACGCAGAAAGCATGAACAGCGATGGCGACCAGTGAATCGAAAGCACCTTCCCAAAAACAAAAATCGCCACAGGAATCAGAATGACGCGGCTCATGTAGTCCACTATCACGTCGAGCAATAACGGAACCTCGCCCATCATGCACGTAAGCAAATGCATCATCCCGTGATAAATCCAGTCCGAATAAATCATGTAGGGGGTCAGCGAAAAAACAGCACCCCAAAAAAGCACTTTCTTCAGGTTCTGTTTTTCACCAAGCGCCACCAACGTAAAAAGCAAAAAACCGCTCGCCAACAGCGACGGAAAAAAGAAGACATGATTTGCGTAATCCAGAAAATTTATCATTGCTAATACCCTAATATCATAAATATAATGTATAACCCCATCTCGTGCACGCGAGTGGTGAAAAAACGCACATTTTAGGCGCTATACATTGGAATATAGATGCTAGGATTTACTTCACTTTACTAAAATCAAGCCTGTCATCAACCGGAATCGGCTCATCCAAATTCTGGACATTGACATCTACCGGTTCGGGCGTTCCAGAATTCGACGGCGGCGCAGGCATTTTCGTCATTTGGACAGTCTGATCATCGCGACCATCCTTTTTCAACTGCATTTCATCCGGGTTATTTCCAACACCTATTACAGCAGGGCAACCCCTCGGATTATCGCACGCACAACCTAAAACAAACAAAGAAAAGGCAATTAAAACAAATTTCATGATTTTAATATACAAAAGAAGTCATAAATGGACAATTAGTCACCGAAAAACGCCCCCAATGCGCCCGGCAGCAATGTCAAAATTTTTAAATTTGGCGCGAAAATCTTATTTGGGAGCAATGTATGAAATCCAAATTACTCTTAACAACGTCAATTTTCGCAATCTTCACACTCAACGGCTGTCTCGACGAAGTGACCGAAACGAGCGCTCCGGACTTGTCCGAACTCGCCTGCAAAACGGAACCCCTAGACGATGACAGCGGACTCAAGATTATTTGCGGAGGCGATTCCGTGGGTGTCGTTTTGAACGGCAAAGACGGTAAAGATGGTACCGATGGTAAAGACGGTGAAAAAGGTAAGGATGGAAAATCTGGTACCGACGGTAAAAATGGCAAGGATGGAACAAACGGAAAAGATGGAACTTCCTGCTACGTCACTGAAAACGAAGAAATAAATGGCTACGATGTGTTCTGTGGTGACGAAAAGATCGGCTCCATCGTAAACGGCAAGGACGGTGCCGATGGAAAAGACGGTAAAGACGGTAAGGATGGCGATAAAGGCGACAACGGTGATGACGGCAAAGATGGTAAGGATGGAACGTCCTGCATTGTTAAAGAAAACACAGAAATAAACGGCTACGACGTTATTTGCGCTGGCGAGAAAATCGGCGAATTGCGCAACGGCAAAGACGGTAAGGATGGTAACGACGGTAAAGACGGCGCGGCTGTAGGTTCTTGCACCGTCGTCGTGAACGATGACATCGATGGCTACGATGTCGTATGCGGCGGCGAAAAGGTCGGCGAACTTCGCAATGGCGCCAAAGGTGCTGACGGTAAGAACGGTGAAAACGGTAAAGACGGTAACGATGGTTCCTCCTGCACCGTCGTCGTGAACGATGACATCGATGGCTACGATGTCATCTGCAGCAACGAAAAGGTCGGCGAACTCCGCAACGGCGCCAAAGGTGCTGACGGTAAGAACGGTGAAAATGGTAAAGACGGTAACGATGGTTCCTCCTGCACGGTCGTAGTAAATGACGACATCAACGGTTACGATGTCATCTGCGGAGATGAAAAGGTCGGCGAACTCCGAAACGGCGCCAAAGGCGCTGACGGAAAGAACGGTGAAAATGGTAAAGACGGTAACGATGGTTCCTCCTGCACAGTCGTAGTAAACGACGATATCAATGGTTACGATGTTATCTGCGGAGATGAAAAGGTCGGCGAACTCCGAAACGGCGCCAAAGGCGCTGACGGAAAGAACGGTGAAAACGGTAAGGATGGTAACGACGGTTCCTCCTGCACGGTCGTAGTAAATGACGACATCAACGGTTACGATGTCATCTGCGGAGATGAAAAGGTCGGCGAACTCCGAAACGGCGCCAAAGGCGCTGACGGAAAGAACGGTGAAAACGGTAAGGATGGTAACGACGGTTCTTCTTGCACGGTCGTAGTAAATGACGGCATCAACGGTTACGATGTCATCTGCGGAGATGAAAAGGTCGGCGAGCTCCGCAATGGCGCCAAAGGTGCTGATGGCAAGAACGGTGAAAACGGTAAAGATGGCAACGACGGTTCATCTTGCACAGTCGTAGTAAACGACGATATCAATGGTTACGATGTTATCTGCGGCAACGAAAAAGTTGGTGAACTCCACAACGGCAAGGACGGCGAAGACGCAAAACCTATCGAAACTTTGAGCAACGCTTGCAATACTCTGCGCTCCACAACAGACAAGTTCTCTTCAATGTACGACGTTTTCTATTGCCTCCGCTCCAACGAAAAAGTTGCATTCATTCTCCGCCACGCCGCCCGCGATAGAAATAACTATGGTACAAGCGGCAGCCTCAATGACATCGGCAAAGAACAATCTGCACAAGTCGGCAAAAAGCTCAAAGAACTCAACATCGGCGATTTCTTCTACATGCACACAAACGTAGTTCGCACCGTAGAAACAGCAATGATCATTTCTAACAACAAAGGTCAAACAACCGGCAGCGAAAACGAATGGAAAGACAACATAGCCGATGACTACCACATAGAGAACATGGACCTTCTTGAATCTTGGTACATAAAAGACGAAAGCAAAAAAAACGCCTGCCAAGGCAAAAATAGCTGGGGATGGAGCATCTATTCAAAAGCAGCCTATGAAGAATACGACAAAGAAAATAACGACGACAGCAAAAACAAAGACGCATGCGAAGCCGCCTTATACAACATCAAAAACAGAACTCAGGAATTCATCAACACATACTTCACATACGATAAAATGCACAAAATGACCATTGCCATCTCGCACGACCAATTCCTCGTGCCTTTCGTCATCGCCATCAGCAATAAACAAATTCACGACGAAAACAACTACACGCTACAATTCCACAAGCACGAAAACGACTTCAACTATTGGATAAACTACCTAACGGGCATCGCCATCATCACTGGTCCTGATGAAGAAACCACAGTCATCCCAGTCATGGCATTAGACGACGGATTCCTGCGCACCTACTAATCTATTCAAACAGCAAAAGCTTCAAAGCCCCCTCCCGGGGGCTTTTTCATATATTCAGCATCAAAGCATTCCCCAGAAAGAAATTGAAGAATAGCAAGTCCTTTTTTATATTTGTAAAAATATTTTTTAATCAATGGAGAAAAAAATGAAGCAAGCCTTTTTGGCAACATTAATCTTTGTCACCACGTTCCTCTTTTCAGGATGCACTCATCAATACGCATTAAAAGAAAACTGGGTAGATGATGACGACTTAATATCCATCGTTAGCGCTCCCGATATCAACAAGTGGTCAAAGCAGTTCGGCACCCCCGTATTCACAGAAATTAGACAAGATACAGCAGAATTCATCTACAACTACAAGCCACACCTATACAAAAGCGTCGAAGACAACAGAATGTTCAAGCCAAACAACAAAGACCGTGTAGACTTGTGGAACGACCGCACAGAATATGTTGGCATTGTTGTTTATCAAGATAAGATTATTCAAGTTCACCCTCGCCCTGACTATGCAGCAACAAAAGAAAAAATAGAAGCCACCGAATCATCTTCTTGGATTATTGGACTCATCGGCGGAATTATCGGAACTGCGGCGCTCGTTATTACAATAGTGGAGAACAATTAAATTCTATGAAATTTTTTTTCATCATCTTATTTTGCGCAATCGCTTTATTTGCTCAAGACGACACCTGCCAAAAACTCTGTTTAAAATGTCAAGAAGATTCTTCAGAAGTATGCCTTGAGATAAAGCAAAGTTGTGAATGTACCTCTTCAAGCGAAGCATCAGCAACAACCAGCGCTCCTCTTTCCAAAGTGGATTTCGGACAGTTTGGATCCAGTAGCAATCAAAAATTCGAACCTATTACAAAAGTAGACTTCGGAAGCAAAGGAGACGACACTCACACGGCAGTTTGGCAAGAAAATGGATCGTATGAAATTCAAAACAAAAACAAAACTTGGATTATCATCGGAAGTATAGTTCTAACAATACTCACTGCAACAATTTTAGGAAATGTGCTATAGTTCTTAATAGCAAAACAACGCCCCGCAAGGCGTTGTTTTTTGTTAATGTCAAAATTCCAAAACACAATTAAAGCCGAGCTTAAGCCCGGCTTTAATAACGAATTCAATACCGCATTGTTTTTTATTCTACGTATAACATCGTCTTGTTAGTTTGCTTAACATCGCAATACTGATGATCGTAATAGTAGTAGGTAAAATTACCTAGCAAACCATCCACAAACAATGGGAAAAAGAACATCGCATCGCCTGCAATAGCCCACCCTCTAACGCCTCTTCTATAACAGCTTGCTTTGGGATCATTTGATTCCAGCATCTTATTGTACTCAGCCTTCGATACATCAGGCTTAGTCACCGGAATGATCATTGCGCAAGACGTCAAGAAAAGCGCCAAAACAAGAAGAGGGCACATGCTCTTCATTTTTACGGCACCTCAACAGAGTCCAAAATCTTCTGCACGACGGTTTCGGCAGTGACTTCTTCCGCTTCAGCTTCGTAGCTCAGAATCACACGGTGGCGAAGCACTTCCATCGCAACAGCCTTCACATCTTCCGGCGTCACGTAGGCACGGCCCTGGATAAACGCATGAGCCTTCGAAGCCTGTGCAAGACCGATAGAAGCACGCGGAGAAGCGCCAACTTCCACAAAGCCCACCAAGTCACTACGCTTGAAGCTACCTGGATCACGCGTAGCCAAGACCAAGTTCACGATGTATTCGCGCACACGTTCGTCCACATAAACCTGCTTCACAAGCTCACGAGCCTTCAAGATATCTTCCTTCGTCGCGACCGCATTCGGCTGACGCAGCCCCGCACCCGAAACCGCATCGAGAATCTTCATTTCGTCAGCCTTATTCGGATAGCTAACCTTCACCTTCAAGAGGAAACGGTCCACCTGAGCTTCCGGCAGCGGATACGTACCTTCCTGTTCAATCGGGTTTTGCGTGGCAAGTACCAAGAACGGTTCGTCCAGTTTGAACGTTTCGTCGCCAATCGTGATGTGGCGTTCCTGCATGGCTTCGAGCAAGGCACTCTGCACCTTCGACGGAGCACGGTTAATTTCATCAGCAAGTACAAGGTTCGTAAAAAGCGGGCCCTTGCGCGTTTCGAACTTCGCTTCGCGGGCGTTATAAATCGTTGTACCGAGCAAATCTGCCGGCAGCAAATCAGGAGTAAACTGGATGCGCTTGAAGTCGAGCGAAACAGCATCGGCAAAAGCCTTCACCGCAGTCGTCTTGGCCAAGCCCGGGAGGCCTTCCAAAAGCACGTGGCCATCTGCCAAAATACCCGTCAGAATGCTTTCGACCATAGCCTTCTGACCAATCACCGTATCTTCAACTTCACGCAGCAAGTTCATGCAAAAAGAACTCTGCTGTTTCACCTTTTCCGAAAGTTCCTGAATATCCATTTATTTTACCTCTAAGTTTTTCATGCTTTAAGATACTAAAATCTTTCAAAAAAAACAAATGAGATTAGTCTTCTTCATTGCTCCGTCTGCTCTCATATTCTTCCAAAGATTCCAAATCACGAACTTTTTGCCGTTCTTCTGCAGCCTTTCTTTCCCTTTGCATTTTTTCATGTTTTTCACTTGAAGTAACAATAGATTCCGACGTACTTATAATACTTACCGTTACAGCAAACCTGTCCATTTTTGAAATTTTTTCGTACTCTACCGGATAGGAACTATACTCCCTGCGTTTATATGTCAAGTCTCTTCCGTAACGGAATTCTATACCAACCCTTAGCGATTCATTCGGTATAAAGGAAATATATCCACCGCAGCCAATTTCATCATAAAAGACCGGAGCCGACCGACCCATTCCAATAACCATAGCCCCATGTTGCGCCGTATTGGCTTCGCGCCCATTTCTAGACAAATGCTGAGTCAAGCCTATGCGGAAATTATCCCCAATCGGCAACTGTTCAATAATGGACACACCTCCACCCCACTGAAAATACTTGTGCTCCACTTTTTCCAATTGCCACAGCCATAAATTACTCCAACCCATTACGCCGAAATAATCAGAGGCAAAGCCCGCCTGCACATAGGGCGTCAAAAAGTCAAATCCAAAGCCGTACTTGAAATACCCTTTATTTTTCTGAATGGAGAAGTTTGCTCCTACAGGCCATTCCTTGTTTTTATAATACCAATCATCTGACAATTCCACTTCCTTAACGCCATCGGCAACATAATTAACATGCGGTTCATCATCAACAAGATCTCCGAAAAACGCCGAGACCGATGCATCTGTCACAAAATTGCCATCACTCTTTTCCATAAATGTAGCAGCGGATGGCGGATGAATAATGGCAACGCTGCACCCCGCAAGCATCGCCGACACAAACAAAATAAATAAACAAGCCAACCGATTCATCGCGTATAAAACCACTTAAATTTCAAAAATTCATCAGTGCGATTGAGTATCAAACACCACGCTAAAATCAAGATAAAAACGCTGGTTATCAGAACCAAGTTCATTCCCGTAACGGAATTCTAAAGAATAACCATCATAACTGACATACGCCCCAGCACCTAATTCCCCATAAAATTTCATATAATAATCAAGATTTATCGAGCAGCATTCATCCAAAACTCCTGAATAAGAATTGTAAGCAAAAAACTGATTCACGCCCACTTTTAATTTCGAGGTAATAGGGAGCTGTTCAATTATCATAATTCCAAAGGGTCGCTTCCAATTCGTCGAGCTATCATCATTAAGTACAATAATATCGCCCCATCCCTGAACACCAAAATAATCACTAACAAAACCCAAATTCAAACGAACAAGAGAATGCTCTCCTAAACTTAAACCAAATAAAAAATGGTCATTTCTAAAAAAGAGCACCCCGTCTAGTAAAAAATGCGGTTCCTTATATCGGTATGCTTCTTGAGCACTTTTTTCTTCACGATGCGAATTATCATCGCCCCAAAAGCCTCCACCGCCAACGCCAATACTAATAGAATTCGGTTTGGCACTCATAAAACGCGCTGCCGACGGAGCATGCGAACTGCACCCCGCAAGCATCATCGTCACAAACAAAACAAATAAACAAGCCAACCGATTCATCACGTATAAAATAGCTTTAATTCAAAAAGTTTCAACGTAATCTATCGGCTAATTTCAACCGCCCATCAGGCGATTTGCCGTTTACTTTTTCTTTTTCGCAGCGGGCAGTTCTGGAATCATGGCGTCGAGCAAACGCACAAGCAAGCCTTTATCTGCAATTTGTTCGGCAGTGACACGCAACATCGGCTTTGCGCCATCGTAGGGCAACTGCAATTTTGCATCCGGGAGCACAGCCTTCGCTGCAGCCACAGGCTTCACGAGCAAGCGATCATCGTAAATCCCGCCAAAAATTTTTCCATCAGCATAAAGGATATACTCGCCCATCATCTTGCGGGTGGTCACGCGCAGCTCCCCCTTGAACTGAGCCAAGACATAATCACGGAACTTTTCAGAACTCGGCATTTTTATTCTTCACCAAATTAACGATACAGTCTCTAAATTCACCAGCATTACCAATATAGTAGCTATCCGCACCATAATACAAAAGCGAATCCTTGCTATTGTAGGTGGAAGCAAGATCCATCAGACCCGCGTTTTCTGCCTTACAAATTTCTGGAGTCATTTTGGAATCAGACATATAATCCAAAACGCAAACCCCATTGTCAGATTTCAAAGTCGCACCAACTTCTACATAACTACCACGGTTATACTGCAAACGCTTCGCCTTGGTAAACTCGACTTCAAAATTCTGCCCACGAATCACAAAAGAAATATGCGTTTTATCTTTACTGTTAATAACAACATTCCTTTTTTGTGCATGGGCTTCAAAATTTTCACTTTTCCAGAATGCCGTCCACGGGAAAACTTCATATTGCGATGTAATAATCACATCAAAGATATCTTCCATAAAAGAAGACCCCGTATAATCATCATATTCATCTTCTGTCGGGGCATATATATCAATCGCATTTCCGTTCAAATCAGTCACTGACGCAAAAAGAGTATCCTGCGTAAAATCAAAGTATGTGATTGTATTTTTTAGCCAGCCGTTCAGTTCGCTTGCATCACGGCAATCAAGAGAATTGCTTTCTTGAACATACTTACAGTTTATCATTTTCCATTTGTTCTTAATCTGTCCATTTTTACCACCAACAAATATTTGACCATACGTTCTAACATCTTCATCGCTATAGAAAATAACAAGCGTATCGCCTCTAAAATCATACACCCTTTCAATATGTTGTGTATCCACCATCGTCACAAATTCATATTTATCATCGTCAACTTTACAAACATCATAACTATGAACTTCATAAGTCGAAAACTTCCGATTCGCTTCGTCCAAAATCAGCGGGTACTTAATCCCCACAAAATTTTCCCTTGAATTATTGGAGACCGGGTTAGACTCGTTACTTTCACTGCAAGCAAGCATCATAGCACAACAAAGCAGACCAGCAAGACCTAAAAATTTCATAAAAAACTCCTTCCAAATCGTTTACTGCTAATAATACATTATTTCAGCATCCATTTTTAGCAGTCGTGCATATAAAAATTCATTTTCCATCTTTTTATATGTATTTTTCTACTTTATCCAAAACATTTTTATAATTCCAGCTAGTTTTCATACATATAAAACTTTCCATTTAGCCAATTTTATATGCATCGCACACAATTTTTTTCCGAAAAAGGTTAGCAGAGAAGCAAATTATACATATAAAAAATGTCCTTTGAGCTTTTTTATATGCACACACCCTCAAATTTCGGCACTTAAACAATCCTATTTGCATAATTTGTTGTATATTATATGCCGCATGACAACAAAATTCACTGAAGAATATCTCAAGGACTATAAAGAACAAATTCGCAAGTTGCCGCTTGACGAACTCTATGAAGTTTTAGATATCATCAGCAAAGACGATTCTCCAGAACGACAGAACATTGTCAAAGCGCGCATCGAAGAACTAGAAAATAAAGAAGAAATAGAATCATATTTCGCACCCAGCGCGACATTTTCCGAGCAATTCCAAGACGAAACCGAACGTTCCATCGAGCAAACTTTTGAACCATATCCTAGCTTAAACGACGACCAAATCTCAATTCCAGGCTCTGATCAAGCAGACACCGAAAGCGACGACTCATCAAATCACAAAATAACGCAAGAAGAAATAGACAAATACAACAACACGCAACCGGTACCTGATACTAACGGACTCATCTCATTCCTCTTCTTAATGGCAATCGGTTTAGGTATGGTCCTTTTGCCTCTAATCATCATCTCGATAAATGAAAACCAACACCCAAGTTATCACAATTTTAAAATAACAACTTTTTTGCCGTTTCTCAAATATGTTCCTATAACCACTATCTTTATTGTCAACTGCATAACAGCAAAGGAAAGAATCCGAGACTACTGGCTAAACCATCTTAAATTAGCACTCAGCATCGCATCATTTCTCGCCGTAAATGCAGTCATCACATTCATCACAGGAACATACAGCGGAATCTACCGCAGTTGCTCAGGAAGGCCCGCCTATATGATAGCCGCAGGGGTTCTCTTTTTCTCGATAACATTTATCGTGAACGCATTCTTGCCCATCAGCCAAAGATACCGTCCAAAAAACGGGCTTACGCTAGCAGCGCTCGCCCTCGTCCTTGAAACAGCCCTCCGATAGACGTTTTTACTCGTCTTCTTTAATACCCATGAGTTGCATGGCGAGTTTCCAAGTTTCCTTGTTTTCGAAACTATCGCGTTTGCCACCGCCGTAGCGGGCATGCACAAATTCTTCAAGCAAGGGCTTCCAGCCGTCCAGTTTGCCATCAGCCACGAGAGCATCCAAGTTCACAGCAGAAGCGGAGGCGGCGGCAATTCCTTCGGCAGCTCCGAACTTTTTAAACGCATATTCCTTGCAAATGCCTTCGAGTTCCAAGAGCCATTCGCGGCTATCGGCAACCATCACGCGCTGCTTCAAGACCACCATCTTCTCGCGCATAGCATTTTCAAACGCATTCTTCGCTGCAGCCGCAGCTCGCGCATTAGCACGCTTACGCATGCGCCACAGCGCCGCAAGCAGCACACAAACGCCAACCGCTCCGCCTGCAATAAACGGCATCGCATTGAACGGAGCATCGACACGTATAGGCTCACTATCACTACGCAAATCGAGCGACTGACCCATCGGCGTCGGGATTTCAAAACGCATCGCGGGGATGTTCAGGTTACCCGTATCCTGCATAACGAGCTTGTAGTTGAACGTGATCTGCGCCATTTCCTTGCCGTCTTTTACCGAGCGGCTAGATTCCTGCGACACGCCCAACTGCAAAATGCCCTTTGCATTTGCTGAACTCGTCGGCACCACGAGAATCGCGCTCCCGTTCACACTCCACGAGACCGTCACCGGGAAGTTGATCGTATCGCCCACAGTTGCCGAAAGCGGCACATTTCCGGCAGCATTTCCGGAGGCGCTCCCAGCATTCCCTGCGTTTCCTGCAGTAATCGTAATCCCGAGCTGTTCAGCCGTCGGGAGCGCAGGCATACCCGCATCATTTCCAACGGAATCTCCGTCAACAGAACTTGCATCCAAATCGCCCGGCGCATTCAAGCTATCGGCAGGCACCACAAGTGCCGTGTCCGCAGCACTCACCTTGGCCAACGCTGCACTTTCAGCTGGAGCATCATTCTTTACGGCAGCGCTTTCTGCCGCCTTCGTCTTCGACTTTTTAGACTTAACCTTTGCAGTCTTAGAATTCACAGTTTTTTCTTTCATACGCCAAGAATATACAAAAAAGACTCCCGTAAAAAAGAGAGTGCCCGCCATAGCGGCGGGCACGACAACTGAAATTATTTCGGCTAAATTAGAACGGACGCACAAACAAGCCGTTCAGCAAGCCCGAATACATCGTGAGCAAGATATCCGAGAAGTAGCTGCTGTTCGTGTTCGACGGGTCCTTAGCATTCAAGCCCTTCGTGCACTTTTCAAGCCAAGTCGGATTGCCAGAGAGACCCGTTGCGCACCATGCAGCGTACCACTGGCTCGAAACGACGTTGTTTCTGGTGTTATCCGGACCTACAGACAAATTCCAGGAGTAATTGACTGCCAAAGCCTTATCATCCGGGTTGTTCGTAGATTTTACCGAGATAAAGGCGTTCAGCTGATTCAAGATAGCTGCTGCACGCGTTTCCTGGAACCAGTAGTAATCCCATGCAAGGCGCCACGGAATACGCACAGATTCCTTGTTGAACGTGTACCAAGTCCAGCTACCTTCACCAGAACCTGCGGCTCCGTTAGGCGGATTGGCGGCATTACCCGTTGCATCGCTCCAGTCCGGGAACACGCCCGTACCCATCGACTGCACCAACTGCATGTAGGTGTACATTGCATCAAGCACGCCCTGCCAGTTGTGATTCTTGTCCACCATAGCAAAGAGCCTGATTGCCACCGGAGAGAAGTAGCTCAAGTTGTAAACCGGGTTGGAGCCCTTCCACAAGTCCGTATCGCCAGAGTAGATAAGCAACGTCGTCTTGTTGACTTCCAAGTCCCAAATGGCATTCACAAACGTCAAGGCATCCTGCAAGAATGCGGCATTACCCGTCTTGTAGTACATGAGGATCAAAGCCGTTGCGATATCTTCGTCAGCGTCAGTAGCGCTGGAATTATCCACTTCCGTCCAGTGGAACGACTGGGTGATCCACGGCATGAGCTTTGTATTGCTATAAGCTCTAAAGCCTCTAGTGTAGTTCCACAAGCGGATAAACGTGTCATCATCGCCATTGAAATAGGCAAGGAGCATACCATAGCCAACACCTTCAGACACGGTGCAAGCACGGGTCTTCATGGCAGGGACTGGCGTCGTATTATCAGAGCAGTAGCTCTTGTAATAGCCCGTCTGGCTAGACCAAACTACACGACCAGCAGGCAAAAGATCGGCAGTCGGGAACACAACGTTGAATTCCGCAGCAAGATTCGGATAAGTCGTGATTTCCTGTTCGTAAGTGGTAAAGTGGAAACTCTTCCACAGAGCATAATCACCCGTACCGTAGGTCACGTTTGCCGAAGGTGCAAGAGCAGGATATGCGGTAGGACTCGGGGCAGGAGTGGAGCTTGTCGGAACAACAGCAGAACTGCTGACAGGCACTGGAGTCGAAGACGTCGGACCCGGAATATACGCAGAAGAACTTGTCGGGAGAACAGTCGAGCTGTAAACCGGGTTATTAACAGGAGCGCTCGGCGAAGTATCGCCACCGCAAGCGCCAAGGAAAAAAGCCGAGCCTACCAAAGCAGGCAACAGGATTTTTTTGGAAATCATAAGGCCTCTCAAAATCAACCCTCAAACGGGTCTGGTAAATGCCAAAGTAATATATATAAATATAGCTATTAGCGAAAACTTGAAAGTAAAAATCAAGTTTACCTGTGAGCACACGCACTAAAAAAATTACATACAAGAAAAGGGCCGCATGCGCGACCCTTCTCTAAATTCTTGCGAATCCGAAATTACTTCAACACGATCTTGTTGGAGAAGTTGACGGACTTGCCAGCAACGCGAACCATGTAGACACCAGCGTCGAGGTTTGCGAGGCTGAGAGCAGAAGCGGTGTTGCCCTTAGCAACAACCTGGCCCTGGAGGTTGAGAACTTCAACGTTAGCAGCGGTGTTCACGCCAGCAACGCTGAGGGTACGGCCAGAGAGGATTGCCTTAGCAGCGGAAGCGCCACGAGCAGCCTTGATTCCAATAGAACCGCAGGTACCAGCATACGGACCAACGGACTTGATGTTGAATTCATAGGAACCCGGAGCAGCCTGGAGCTTGAACTTGATAGCAACGAGCTGAGAAGCAGCAGTTACACCGTCCATCTTCGTTGCACCCTTGTACCAAGACGGCTGAGCAAAGCCAGACCATGCGATGGTCTTGGTAACAGGAGCAGAAGTAGCCTTAGCGAGGGAAGCAGCCGGGTTTGCATAACCGATCGTTGCGTCAACAGCGTCACCGAGACCGAGTTCGAGAGACGGAGCAGCAGCGGAAGTGTAAGTGATGCAGATGCCACCCCAAGAAGAGGCGTCGCCAGCAGCCGGAGTGTTGTCGGTAGCAGAGGTTTCACCAACAACGTTGAAACCGATACCAACGAACGGGTTATAGGTCAACTGGCCCTTATCGAGAACTGCAGTACCGCAAACGCCCTGGCAGTAGTCAATGATCGGGTCCATAGCGTCGGCAGAGTATTCGTTACCGCGTTCGACCGGCCAAGTAACAGAGGAAGCACCCTTGTCACCGCTGTCGTCGTAGCTGAACCAGTAACCGGCAGTTTCAGTGTCGTTGCCGATTTCAGTGTCAACCTTGTAAACGCCGTCAGCACCGTTCCAGGTTACGAATGCAAATGCACTAGAGGCTGCGAGAAGAGCCGATGCAATTGTAAGTTTCTTATTCATAATTCTCTCTCTTTTTTTAACTGTTTTACCCAAAATGGGCGATTTGGACAACAATATATTTTTTTTTCTTCAAAAATGCCATACCTACAGCCCTTTGAAAAAAAAATTTACAATACCGTCATCAAAAAGCCCTTTCTCTAGTAATATAGCACATTGGGAGGTGTCAGAGTACATACAAATTTTATTACAAATTACTTCTGTGTAATTCATCACATCCAAAGGAACGCAACTTTTTTATTACGATACAAGGTATTTCATTCTAGCACACAGAAAGCTACATTATATGGTAATACAATCGCCCGTTAATGTGAGCGGCAAGCATCGCAAAGCCAAATCACTCGGGGGTGAAAAACGGGACAAAGGTGTACAACAGACACAAAGCAAATAGCCTTGTGTTCAATAGTAAACAAAAAATTAGCCTAAATTGTTTACTATCTTGGTTTTAATTAGATAATTTTTGTCAAAACAAAAGGAAAACACTCATGAAATTGACAAAGCTACTGACAGGCGTCTTGGCTGGAGCGGCAATATCCGCTTTTGCAGCCGATGCATCAACAGCAATCCCGAGAAAAGCAGGTCCGGTATCCTATTACGGCGCCCTCCACACTAGCGGCAGTAAGATTATTGGCGCAAAGAACAACCAGCAAGCAATGCTTCGCGGCGTGAGCCTTTTCTGGTCTGACGCAACGGGTGCTTCTTATTACAACCCGACGGTCATTTCATGGGCTGTAGACAACCTCAAGATCGACGTGTTCCGCTACGCCATGGCAATTCAATACTATGATAGCAATGGCGGCACCAAGAACGAAGTAGACAAGGGCAACTCTTACGCAGGCGCTCCGGAAGGACAGCTTTCCATGATCGATAAGATGGTCAAAGCCGCTATCGAAAACGACGTCTACATCATCATCGACTGGCACAGCCACAGAGCCCACCTCGAAACATCTATCGCCAAGACGTTCTTCGAGACGGTTTCCAAGAAGTACAAGGACGTTCCGAACGTCATTTATGAAATTTACAACGAACCGGTCAGCGGTAGCGGTGGCGACTGGGGCGCAATCAAGAATTACGCCAACCAGATTGTTCCGGCAATCCGTAACAATACGCAAAACTTGGTTATCGTCGGTACGCCGAACTGGTCCCAGCATCCGGAACAGGGCGCAAGAGATCCTATTGCATCGACCAACATCGCTTACGTTTTGCACTTCTACGCCTCCACCCATTCCAAGGGTAGCTTCGGCGGAAACGTTTCCAGCGCGCTCAGCGCAGGCTATCCGGTGTTCATCTCTGAATGGGGTACCACAAACGCAGATGGTGACGGTGAACCGAATGCCAGCGCCACAAGCGAATGGACCTCTTTCATGGACCAGAACATGATTCCGAACTGCAACTGGAGTTTGCGTCAGCAGACGAGTGACGTCGACCAGAAGAGCGAAAAGTCCGCTATTTTCGCAGGCGACAAGTCCCTCATCACGGCAGCCGCCCTCGATGCAGCCACCTACACTTCTTCCGGCAACATCATCAAGAGCTACCTCACCAAGAATGCACGCTCCTGGGCAGACTCCCTCGTAAAGGGCAAGAACACCGGCTCCTGCGCATTCAAGGCAACAACGGCAAAGCAGACCGATGGCAAGATTTCTGGCGTTCTCAAGTCTGGTTGTACCTACACCTCTAGCAACGATAAGATTGCCTCTGTTTCTGGTAGCGACATCGTCATTAACGACTATGGCTTTGTTACCCTCAAGGGTAACGACGGATCCGAATCTGTTGTGACCATCACTCAGGTTGCAGGTCAGACCATCGCAAACCTCGAAGATATCACTTGCAACTACACCAACACTTGCAAGTCCACCTCCAAGACCGGCCGCGCCATTGACTTTGACGGTGATGGTTCCCTCGACTATCTCCTCACCATGGACGACAAGACGAATGAAGGTTCCAAGTTCACGCTTACATCGCTTGATCCGAGCATCGTAACCGTAAGCAAGACCACTTGCACAAACAACAGTTGCGCCAACTCTCAAAAGAATAAGCAAGTTTGGATGTTGCACTTCAAGAGCTACGGCACCGCAAAGGTCGTCGCAAGCGCAGCAGCAATTACAGGCTTCCGCGCCATGCAGGACACCTTCGAAATCAAGTTCACCAAGGGCAATGACCGTATTACTGAAAAGTACAAGGACCAAAAGGTCGCTGTCAACTTCGAATCAGCAACGGGTCTTCCGAGCGCAAGCCTTAGCGGCAAAACTCCGATTACCTACACGTTCAACGGAAAGGAATCCTCTGCCTACATGGTCAAGCTCGGCGAAGGCTTTGCAACAAGCTCCTACCCGGCAATCATCGCTGTCACGGCAAACATTCCTGAAAGCGACAACTATTTAGCCATGACCAAGACTGTCACGTTCATTATCGGTGGCGACAGTACTTTGGCAATGAACAAGGACGAATACTACAGCTACATCAATGGTACAACCATTGCCATGAAGCCGATTCGCAATGTCCAGAACAGCCTCAAAGCTAGCATGAACGGCTCGATGCTCCAGTTCACGACCAAGAATACCGGTCTCGTGAAGGTGGACATCTATGATGCTCTCGGTGCAAGCGTAAAGCAGATGTCCGACATCTACGGCAAGGGCAGCCACGCTATCGACCTCAAGGGTCTCCCGAACGGCTCCTACACGCTGGTTATCCGTCAGGGCAGCCACAAGGCTTCGCTCCGCTGGACGAACAAGTAAGCAGTAGATAATGACGGGCACGCCCGCAAAACAGATATGAAAAACTCCTGCCAAATGGCTGGAGTTTTTTTATGCGAAGTTTTTGAAAAGGAGATGCTCGCTTACTTCGACTTCGCTCAATACAGGCTCCAGCGAGCATGACATATTACTGTTTCGAGCCACTCAGAATGACGAATGACGAGAGCCGTTTGACTTGTAAGAACATTCGCCGTTACGAATAATCACGTTATTGCGTTTACGCAGGATGTATGGCGTCTGGGATTTTTGCACGAAGCTGCGGGAAGCGCGCGGCGCAATGGACACAGCATTTTCATCATAATAGAACTTGCCCATATAAGCGGCAGGCTGTTCCATGCCGCAAGTCCCCCTCCCTCCAATCGAGCTGTTAGCGAACTCAATTTCGCCCACCTTCAAATACACTTGGTAACGTTCCCTGGAGAGCTTATTCAACTTGACAGCAACCTCCATTTCGTTGTTTCCGTCAAACGTCATCACAGTATCGCCGCCTGCAACCGAAATAGTGCGGCTATGGATATCGCGGGAATCAATTTCTGGCAGATCATAATAAGCCGTCGAAGGACACACACCCAAATCGCTACCTTCCAGGTCTTCCAAAACGACAAGCCTTACCGGAGCTTTCCAAGTGAGGTTACCAAAGCCCACATTCTGCACGCGGAACTTTGCACGGAGCACACGGTCAGAGCCCACCGTATCGCTCAACCACGATTCTCGCAGCACAAAGCGGTAGCCCAGGTGGTCATTGATGTACTTGAAACCCGTAAGCGAATCGTACAGCGCCGGGTCGTAATCAAAGTCTTTCTGCTTGAACAGCGTCTTTTTCCAACTGTTAATCAGGTTGTTGTTCCACTGGATATTTAAATAGCTCGTATGCGTGCGGAAACCCTCGTACGCGAGAAATTCGGGCGTATTGATGACCTGATAGCCGTTCGCCGTCGTGAGAGCTTCACCGCCATAAGGTGTATTAATGCCGTACTTTTCAAGCCATGCCACGCCTTCTTCGCGGCAAATGGACGTTTTGCAGTCTGCACCCCAGGTACCGTAATCGTATTGCGTTCCCAAGTAGCCGTCATTGAACATTCCCACGCGGTACATCGTATCGCCTTTGGCTTCTGCAATTTCTGCAAACTTTTCGCCGTCAATATGGAAGTCCACACCCCAGTTGTCAAAGCCGAGCACCTTTGCCGAATAGTTCCCTGTACGCGTTAAAATTTTGAGCTCAGGAGGCGTATTGCGGAGCATCAAGTTTGTCGCTTCGGCAACGCGGTCATAAGTAATACTCGTGTCGGAATGCATTTCGCCATAGGCGCCGTGCATGCCCATTTCGAGCGCGACAATAACATCGGTATTTTTCGAAAGCACAGGCGCAAGCTGTTCCACATGGCGTAACACCCACTTGTGTTCCGGCGTCACATTGCTACGGCCATTGTACCACGGATCATAACAGATGCGCACAATCACATACCCACCATTCATGCGGATATAGTCAAACGTCTGTTGCAATACATTCAGTGCGTCTTCAGTCAGGTCCTGGCTCTTGCCCCAAGTCGTATCTTTCTTGCCGCCCGTCGTATCGATCCCGAGCCAAGCTCGACTGCTGAATTCCGAAATCTCGGCACGCAAATGCAAAAGCCTGCTGTACGGCTTTTCAATCGGTTTACCGCCCGAGGGCTTTATATGCAACACCTGCGGCGTGTAAAAACCGCGGTCGTAATTCGCGAGAGTCCGCATGGCATCGGTCGTATCAATATTCTGTTTCACAAGGCCCGCTGCCAAAACCGGCGACTGCAAAAAAGCAAGCGACATAACAACAAGTGCAGAACGCGCAAAATGCGCGGCACCCCTCAAACGCCAAAAATGTGTAGAAAGTAATTTCATAGAATGAATATATATAATTCGCCGGAAGTTAGAATCAAGAAGTAGACCGTAGATAGCAAGCAGAGGATTTTTAAAGCAAAAGAAAAACCGCAGCGGTTGCTGCGGCTTTTCGAATTGCACAAAAGGCGCCCCCGGAACGGCGTCCGGGGTGACATTTGCATTACTTCTTAGAACGATGGCTGTTCTTGATCCATTCAGTCTTGTGGACTTCCGGGATGTCATCGAGCAAGCGAAGCGTATGCGGTTCGTTCGTGTTGTCGAGCACTTCAGCAGGAGTACCCTGGTTCACGATCTTACCGTCGTGCATGATGAAGATACGGTCAGAAACGTAGTTTGCAAGACCGATATCGTGGGTCACGAACACCACGGTCATCTTCAGCTCGTCTTTCAACTTGCGGAGGTAATCGAGGATGTTGGCACGAACGCAGGCGTCCACCATGGAGGTAGCTTCGTCAGCAATGAGGACCTTCGGACGGAGTGCGAAGATACGGGCGAGAAGCATACGCTGCATCTGACCACCGGAGAGTTCGAACGGATACTTGCCTTCGATATCTGCCGGAGCGACGTTCACAGCCATGAGACCTTCGTCAACGCGGCGACGGACTTCTTCCTTGGACGGCTTGTCCTTGAGGATGTTGAGAGCGTCTTCGAGCTGGCTACGGATTGTGAAGAACTGGTTGAAGCAGCCAAACGGGTCCTGGAAAACGGACTGGACTTCGTTCCAGTGGTCCTTCAGGTTCTTGATCGGCTTGTCGCGATAGAGGAACTGACCGCGAGTCGGCTGGTAAAGACCGAGCATGATCTTAGCAAGCACGGACTTACCGCAACCAGAACCACCCACGATGGAGATGAATTCTTCGTCATAGATGTCAAAGGAAACATCCTTAACAGCAGTCTTCAAGCTCTTGCCGGCACCGAAATCCTTGCTGATGCGCTTGGCAGAAAAAACAATGGGCTTATCACTTTGCATAATCGCACCTCACGTCACGATCGCCGACAATGCGGAGATTCTGGGTATTCTTCTTGCAGTCCGGGCATGCCTTGCTGCAACGCGGAGCGAAGCGGCAGCCCACAATCTTGTTCTTGAGGCTAGGAGGAGCACCTTCGATAGCCACCGGATGACGGCCACGCTGGCTTGCCTCGGTACTGAGCATAGCGCCCATCAAAGCCTGCGTATACGGATGACGCGGGTCCTTGACGACCTGTTCTGCAGTACCCTTTTCCACGATTTCGCCTGCGTACATGATGGCGATGTTATCTGCCACGTGGTAGAGGAGTGGAAGCTCGTGGGTAATGAAGATCATCGATTGGAAGATGCCCTTGTCGAGCAAGTCGAAGATCATCTTGATCACTTCCTTCTGCGTGGAAACGTCCAAAGCAGAAGTCGGTTCGTCAGCAATCACCATCTTCGGGAGAAGAATCGTAGAGATTGCAATCACGCAACGCTGGCGTTCACCTGCAGTAAGGTTGATCGGGAAGGAATTGAGCACGCGCTTGGTGTCCATACCGATACGGTCGAAGTGAGCATAGACGCGATCGTAGATCTGCTTGGAATCGAGCTTCTCACCCGGCTTCAAGTGAGCCTTGAGCACGTCGGCTGCGATATCCTTGATCTTGCGAACCGGGTTCAATGCGTTGAATGCGCCCTGCGGAATCATGGAAACCTGCTGAGCGAGGACGTTCGCACGAACATCTTCGATGGAGCGGTTCATGAGGGATTCCATCTTGTCGCCGTTCTTGACGCGAACGTCACCCGTTTCCGGGTAAAGCGGCGGGATGCACATGCCCATGAGACCAGAAACGAGCGTAGACTTACCGCAACCAGATTCACCGGCGATACCGAGAATTTCCCCCTGCTTCATGGAGAAGGACACGTCTGTTACAGCGTGAGTCTTGTCTCCAAAACGGCCGAGGTAATAAAGACCCAAGTGGTCAACTTCAAAAACATTTTCAGACATTTTTTACCTCTTACTTGCGCAGGCGCGGGTTGAAGACGCCTTCCATGGAAGTGTTGATCAGGTAGAGAGCAAACACCGTGAGGGTAACGACGATCGTTGCCGGGATGAATGCAATCCAGATGGAGTCGGAAAGAGCACCGTTATCCTTAGCCTGGTTCAAGATGATGCCGAGGCTGGTGGAATCGACAGGGCCAAGACCGATCATGGAGATGGAAGCTTCGGAAAGAATACCGGAAGACACCTGCATGATGAACACCATGAACACGTACGAGAGCAAGTACGGAAGCACATGCTTGATCACAATCGTGAGAGTCGATGCACCGTTGAGGCGGGCAAGGGCGATGTGGTCGCGGCTACGGAGAGAAGATGCCTGGGCACGAACGGCACGGGCAGACCAGCTCCAAGCGGTAAGACCTATGATGAGACCAATCAAGGTGAGGGAACGGCCATCCTTAACAGCGGAGCTGATAAGAACGAGAATCACGAACTGCGGGATAACGATGAAGATGTTGGTGAGCATGTTCAATACTTCATCAACCCAGCCACCGCGGAAACCGCCGAACAGACCGATAAGAACACCGATAGTCGTAGCAATGATACCTGCAACGAAGCCCACATAGAGAGAGCTGCGAAGGCCAGCGATCAAGAGGGACACGTAGTCACGGCCGAGGTGGTCCGTGCCGAGCCAGTGAGCAGAGCTAGAACCTGCATACGGGCCAGCGACGATGTCACGAGCGTGAGTGTCTACGTTGTAGAAAAGAGGTCCAAAGATGGCGATGAGGAGCGTGAGCACAAAGATGGACACGCCAATCACGAACATCGGGGACTTGAGAAGGTTTCTTAAAAGCTTACCCATGATTACTTACCTCCCATCTGGAGACCGGCCTTGACACGCGGGTCAAAGACAGCGATCAAAACGTCAACTGCAAAGTTTGCAACGAGAACGCAAGTAGAAATCATCAAGGTGCAACCCTGGATCGTTGCGTAGTCGTTCTTCTGAATGGCATTGAGCATTGCCATACCGAGACCCGGATAAGAGAAGATCATTTCGGTAATGAGAGCGCCACCCACCATGGCACCGAGGCTCTGGGCAAGACCAGTGAGCTGCGGGAGCATAGCGTTGCGGAACACATAGCTAATAATCTTGCCTTCGCGGAGACCAAGCCACTTAGCATACTTCATGTAGTCTGTACCGAGTTCGTAAATGGACATGGAACGCATACCCGTTGCCTGACCAGAGAGAAGAATCGGGAACACAGAGAAGAACGGGAGCACGTAGTACCAGCTGACGCTCTTGAAGCAAGACCAGCTGAATGTGAGTTCCGGAATGTCCGGGCTGTAAGCGCCCATAGCCGGGAACCAGCCGAGCGTGATGGAGAAGAATGCGACCAAGAGCATACCGAACACGAAGAACGGCACACCGTTGAGGAACATGGCGCACGGGAAGAATACCTTGTCGAAAATGCCGCGCTTGTAAGCAGCGAAAGCACCGAGAAGGTTACCCACAATCCAGCCGAGAAGAATCGTCGGAGCCTGGATAGCGAGCGTCCACGGGAGGGACTTCTTGATAACGTTCGTCACCGGTTCGTTGTTCTGGTAAGAGAGACCGAGGTCACCGTGGAACACCTTGCCGATATAGCTAAAGAACTGAGAAACAGCGGAAGAGAGCTTCGGATCCGTCTTCATGACCGGCTGATCGACCATGACGGTATCGATGCGTTCGGCCTGGACGGTTTCCATGACAGGAACCTTTTCGACAGCTGCAACTTCAGCAGCCTTGGCACCCTTCTTGCCCTTCTTAGCCTTCTTCACCTTCTTTGCTTTCTTAGCCTTCTTGCCCTTCTTGCCTTTTTCGGCAGCAGGAGACTTTTCAACAAAGACCGGATTGCCAGCTTCGTCGAGCTTCTGGCGTTCGACCATCACCGGATTGCCGGCTTCGTCAACAACCTTCACGACGTTCACGACCGGCTGGCCATTTTCGTCAAGCTGCGGAACCTTCTGCATCACGACATTGCCGTTGGCGTCAGTTTCCGGTTCATAGATAACGTTACCGTTTTTGTCCAATTCAGCCATGCCGAAAGAGACGAGGAGTTCTGCCTTTTTCTTCTGAGCTTCAGTCGGAGAAAGGCCCTTACCGGCTTGACCCATGATGATGTCAACCGGGTTGTTGTCGCCGAGACGCGGCAACGCGAAGTTGAGTGCCACTGCGCAGACGAAGGTCAACAAGTACCAGAACGCCTTCTGCAGGACATAACGTAGCATAGGATATTGTTTAAGCATTGGTAGTCCTTTATCCTTTATTTAGCAAGCTTCAAATTCCAAAGGGTCTTGGTACCCGAAGCTACCCACGGAAGCTGAGCAGGAGCGTACGGGTTCTTTTCGGTCGGCCAGTTCGTCCAGACGCGGTCGCTGAATTCGTAGAACTGTTCCGGCAGGTAAACCAGCGGAATAGACGGCTGGTCTTCCATGAAGATCTTGTTGAGTTCGCGGTAAGCGGTTGCGATAGAATCAGCATTCTTCATGAGCGGGATAGCGTTGAGGAGCTTGTCGACTTCCGGACGGAAACCTTCGGTACCCGGCTGGTTGTAACGACCAATGTTCACGCCAGCCCAGGCGCCAAGCGGCTGCCAGTCGCGGCTTGCCATGATTTCGTTGAAGCGGCTCCACGGGAGAGACGGAGTCACGTCAGCAACAGGCTTGTGCATGATGAGGTCGAAGTTACCGAGACCCATGGCCGGCCAGTAAGAACCGCCATCCACGAAGCCTTCACGAATATCGATACCAGCCTTGCGCATACCTTCAACAGCGATGGTCACCATAGCTTCCCAGTCGGTCCAGCCGTTCGGGCTCGTGATGTACATCGTCGGGATCTTTTCGCCCTTGGCGTTTTCCATGTGGTCGAGCGTGCCGTCGTCATTCCAGACAGACTTGTAGCCAGCTTCAGAAAGCATCTGCTTCACCGTTTCGACGCGTTCCTTTTCGTCCGTGATGGTGAGCTTGACACCATACTTAGCGAGGTCTTCGTCGCTGATGTACTTGCCTTCGAGGTTGGTCGGCATGATGAGGCCCGGCTTGATCTGGTCCGTGTAGTCGGACACAGCAAACTTGCGGAGAGCCATGTAGTCAATAGCGGTTGCAAGAGCACGGCGGAAGCGCTTGTCGTTAAGCGGTTCCTTCATCGTGTTGATGATGAGCATCGGCATTGCACCCGGCAAGAAGTAAGGCGGTTCATTCAACCAGGTGTGCACGCCGGCACCAGCCTTGCGGTTGATACGCGGGATGTAGCTCTGGGATGCGTCGAGGTTGCCGCTACGCATAGCGATGGTGTTGTGTTCGTTGTTCTTGTAAATCGGATGAACGATATACTTCGGAGCAGGGAGCTGACCGTTGTGGAGAGCGGCATTGCCCCAGTAGTCGTCGCGGCGTTCAAGAATAATCTTGTTCGGGTCGGCGCTGCGGAGAGCGTACGGACCGGAAACGACCGGGTTCTGGTCCATCGGGAGCTTCTTGACTTCGTCCTTGGAGCCGAGCTTTTCGATGAGCGGTTCAAACACGTGAGCCGGAACGATACGGATGGCCTGCAACAAGTCCATCACAGAAAGCGGGTTGTTACGCTGCTTCTTGTTGATAAGGAAAGCAACGCGTTCCACCGCACCTGCCGGTTCGGATTTAACGGTATCAACGTGGATTGCGGAAATCTGTTCGCTAGTGTTGATGGAACCCATCGTGTAGATGAACTTCACGTCACGGGAAGTAACCTTTTCACCATCGCTCCACTTTGCAGCCGGGTTCAAGTCAACGACGATAGAGTCGTTGTTCTTGCTCACGAGCGAGCCAAGGAGGGATTCGATTTCACCCGTCAAAGAGTTGTAGGTGAGAAGCGGTTCGTACATCAAGTTGAAACGACCACTCACAGGCCAGGTTGTCATCCAGCTTTCTGCAAGGGGGTTGAACGTACCAGGAGCATCATTCTGCTGCCCAGACAAATAGAGCGTTTCCTGACGCGGCAAGGAACCGCTGGCAAGCTCGTCTTGCGATGAGCTACCGCACCCAAAAAGTGCGCCAGTTGCCGAAAGCACCAAGGCCGTTCTAGCAATCGATTTCAATCCAATCATTTGAGTCCTCTTAGAATAGGGCCTTTGCGGGGCCCCTTTTAATTGAAAATTCAAATCTAATATAGATTATTCCAATTCAAAATTATTTTTGAACTTGGTAAAAATCCCTTGATGATTTCTCAAAACGGACTAACAAAATTTTACATTTAGAAATGTTTACAAAGTAGTTGTTGGTCAACAGTCATTGGCCATTAGTTATTGGATAACAGCTGAAAGAGCTACGATTCTTCAGTGGGGCCAGCGCAATATTCAGCGACTTGCTCGCGGAGTTTTGTGCCACGGACTTTTCCAAGCAAATCGATGATGTCTTCGAGCGGGGCATCCATAAACGCTTCAGCGCTCTTGTACTTGCTCAAAATCTTGATGCGGGTTTCGTGACCGACGCCCGGCATTTTGAGCCATTCGACTTCGAGATCTTTTTTGCGTTTGCAGCGCTGATACGTGATGGCGAATCGGTGCGCCTCGTCGCGGGCGTTCTGCAAAAGCTTTAGCGCGGGGCTTGTACGGTGCAGCACAATGCTTTTACGGTCATCGGGGAACACGATTTCTTCGAGGCGCTTTGCAAGCCCAATCAGCGGCAAGTCCTTATCGTGACCGAGCTCCTTTAAAATCTGCATCGTGGCATCGACCTGGCCTTTACCGCCATCGCACACCCACAAATCGGGCATCGGAATCCCTTCTTCTTCCAGACGGCGGATGCGTCGGGTCATCACTTCACACATGCTCGCAAAGTCATCGACACCCGTTACAGTCTTGATGATAAACTTGCGGTAATTGCTCTTGTCAGGGCGCCCGTTCTTGAACGCCACAAGGCTTGCGACCGTGTTCGTACCGGACAAATGGGAAATATCCACGCACTCAATGCGGAACGGCGTCTTCTTTAAGCCAAGAACTTTTTGCAATTCAAAAACGCTGCTGTCGATTTCGCTGTACTTCTGCACTTCGGCGCGCATTTCCACGAGAATCATGTCGGCATTCGCCGAGGCGAGTTTCAGGAACCCGAGCTTCTCGCCGCGCTGCGGATTCGTGAGCACGACCTTGTGCGTCGTCTTGGACGCAAGCGCCTGTTCAATAGATTCTCGCTCCGCCATGTCCGTCGGGAGGGGCACATCCGTTGCAATTTCGCCCGGAATAAATTCTACGTCCATGTACCATTGCACCACCATCTGGCGGAAAATTTCCGTTTCGTCATCTTCAAGCTTGCATTCCAAACGGTAGTGGCGGCGCCCACAAAGCACGCCGTTGCGGTACTCGAAAATCACGGCGGCAGCCATCGTGCCATTCCGCTTGAGCGAAAGCACATCCACACAGAGGCTCGCATCGGACACATCTGTTTTCTGGTGCGCACTCGTCGCCTTGAGCGCCTGAATCGCATCACGCTTTTTCGCCGCCGTCTCGAAATCCATTCGTTCGCTCGCCTCGAGCATTTCGCGTTCCCAAAGTGCAATCAAGTCATCGCGTTTGCCACCCAAAAGCATCTGCGTCTGTGCAACTTTCTTTTGGTATTCTTCACGCGTCACGAGCCCTGCACACGGAGCACCACAACGCCCGATGTGATAATTAAGGCAAGGACGCACCGGCCGATTGAGTGGCAACTTCAGTTTGCATTCACGAATCTGGAACAGCCTCGCCGCAATATCTTGCAGCTGGCGGATCATGCGCGAACTCATATAAGGACCATAATACAGGCAGCCATCCTTCTTGACCGAACGGCTCAAAAACAGCCTCGGGAACGGCTCGTTCACAGAGAACGCCAAATACGGAAAATGCTTGTCGTCCTTGAGCAATACGTTGTACTTAGGCGTATGCTTTCGGATGAGATTTGCTTCCAAAATAAGCGCTTCTGTTTCGCTTTCCGTGATGATCCACTCGATGTCGCGGATATACGGGAGCATCAAGGTGGCCGCGCGGTGACCGGCATGGTCGCTGCCGTCAAAGTAGCTAGACACGCGGTTTTTCAGGACCTTCGCCTTCCCTATATATATGATCTTCCCCTGGGCATTCTTCATGATGTACACCCCAGGTAGCAGAGGGAGTTCCGCCAGTCGTCGCTCAATGTGTTCACTTACAGGAATCATGTAAATTCAAATCTATTTAATTTTTTATATTGTCGCGCCCCAATAAAATCAACCCCTTACCTTTTCTCATTTATGAAATGGTGATCCCCGAATAAATCGGGGATGACAGCATAAAAGACAGGAGATCGCAAAGCCTCAAAAAAACGAAAATACAAAGGTCATTTTACATTTTATAATACTCTAGTTACAAGAAAATTTTATATATCTTACGTAGTAAGTTTCGCACCCCGCCAAATATGGAGAAATAATGAATTTCGAAAACATGAACTTGTTGTCGCAGAAGGTTGAAAGCGTCCTCGGAACAGTACGCGCCCTGCGTGAAGAAAACGCCAAACTCAAACAGCTTCTCGAAGGCAAAGACGCCCAGGCAGAAGACCAGAAAAACTTGTTGGACTCTGCTAACGCAAAGATCGCCGACTACGAAGCCGCCCTCAATGCAAGAGCCAACCAGGCTGCCGCACAGGACGAAGCCATCAACGAAAAGAATTGCATTATCGACAACTTGAACGCTCAAATCAATGAAAAGAATGGTATCATTGACGCCCTTAACGGTCAGGTCGCCGAAAAGAACGGAATCATCGACGCTCTCAACGGTCAGGTCGCTGAAAAGGACAACGCCATCAATTCCTTGAACGGACAAGTTAACGAAAAGAATGGCATTATCGACAGCCTCAACGGACAGATCAACGAAAAGAACGGTATCATTGACGCTCTCAACGGTCAGGTCGCCGAAAAGAACGGAATCATCGACGCTCTCAACGGTCAGGTCGCCGAAAAGAATGGCATCATCGATGCCCTCAACGGTCAAGTCGCCGAAAAGAACGGAATCATTGATTCCCTCAACGGCCAGATGGACGAAAAGAACAACATCATTGATTGCCTCAACGGTCAGATCGCTGAAAAAAACGACATCATTGACAACCTTAACAACCAGGTCCAGAACCAGGGCAACGAAATTTCCGAAGCCCAGAGCAAGTTCCAACAGCTCCTTTCTACGATCGAAAGCGAACTCGGCACCGAAATCAATATCAACGAGCCGGCTGCAGAACAAGCACCAGAACAGCAGGCTGAAAATAAACCTCAAGAAGAAAACCCTGACCTGTTCGCGAGCAATGGAGGCTCGCAACCCGGTTTTTTCGGCTAAGGTGGTTGTTGGATAACGATCCATTCGGCGTAGGAATGAAATAATATGGCAAACGAGACACTTAGATCAGTCAGCATTAACGTCGCTCAAGAACGCATCCACATCCGCACAGACTTGCCCGATACGGACTTGAAGGAAATCGTCGATTTCATCGAAAGTCGTCTCGATAATTCCTCGAAATTTAAACTGGAACTGAAAAAGCAGCTGTGCCTACTGGCTGTGGAACTCACTTCCGAGATTGTCGAGCTGCGTAAGCAATTGCGCAAGGCCAAAACATACCACGACCTGATGGACAAGGACCTTAGGGAACTTTCGCTCCAGTTGGACGAGGGACTCCCTAAAGCCGACAACCAAGTTTAAGCCAATCCGGATACATTTAATACACTTACGAAATCTCGGTATTTTTGCCGAGATTTTTTTGTGTTTTTCCCTTGTTTTTGGTCCTCAAGAAACATATATTATACGTGGGCATCCCACGGATTTTACACCCGATCTAACAGGAATAAATCAGCTCGTTGCTCTTGTGGTTCAGTTTAGGCGCGCATCGACGCGAAAAACAAATCCCCGAGGCGCTGCTATCATTGTAAAATAGTAGTTTCGAGTGTTCGTACCGTAGGAGATGCCCTTTTTTTATTGTGGCAAAATTTACTGGGGCGAAAATGGAGATCTCCGAAAAACTATCCGAACTTTTAGAGAAAGCAGAATCCGAAGATATTTTTGACAAGGCCGTCGTTGGTTATTTGCTCCCAGACGGCTCAAGCCACACCGTTACGCTCAACACCCCCGAAGATACAGTTTTCGACATAGCGTCGCTCACGAAAGTCTGCCCCACCTCGACGCTTGCGCTCTCGTACATTCTCGAAGGCAAGCTCTCCATTGATGCCAAAGTCATCGACTTTATTCCGGAACTCAAGACAAACTACCGTGACGAGATTTACGTTTCGCACCTGCTCACGCACAGTCTCGATTACCGAGTGCCGATGAAGACATTGCGAACGCTCTCGCCCGAAGGGATCCTCAACGCCCTTTACACGTACCAGTTCGCCGCCGCTCCGGGTACCATCTTTAATTACGGGAACCCCGCAAGCGTGCTGCTTGGTATTTTGTTGCAGAGACTTACCGGCAAGAACTTGCAGGAACAAGGTAACGAACGATTCTTTACGCCGCTCGGCATGACGCGCTCGGGCTACAACCCGCTCACGCGAGTCCCGAAATCAGAAATTGCGGCGACCGAGCTTTGCGAGTTCCGCCATCGCGAAATCCAGGGTGAAGTCCACGACGAAAGCGCCTGGGTTCTGCAAAAGCTTTTCCCCGTCGGAAGCGCCGGCATGTTCAGCTGCGTACCCGACCTTCTAAAGTTCGTGAAAATGATTTTGATGGACGGCAAGTTCGAAGACAAGCAAATTGCCCCTGCCGGAATCCTCGACATCGTGAGCCACAACGCCCTCGCCGATAACGTCGGAGCAGAGACCGCCCTCGGCTGGGAACTGAACGCAAGCAAGTTCATGGGTACAAAGGTCTCGCCGCAGGCATTCGGCAAGACGGGATTCACGGGTGCAAGCATCGTTGCCGACCCAGACAAGGGAGGCGCCATCATTCTCCTCAGCAACTTCACCTACCCGCATCGCGAACCGAACGCCGACAGGATTCACGCATTCCGCGCCACGCTTGCGGACGCGTTCTTCGGCGCTATTTCGGAATAAAGCAAAAACGGCCCGCGGTACGGGTCGTTTTTTTAAAGGGGATTCCCGCTCAGGGGCAGGAATGACAAATTAGCGGCCAGCGGCCTTGCGGAGCATTTCCTTGCGCTGGGCTTCAGCGAACATCTTAGCCATTTCCATGCGGTTGTCAAGGATTTCCTTTTTCTTGGTTTCTTCCTTGCAGTTCACGCACTTGGTAGCCGTCGGCACAGCCATGAGTCTCGCCTTCGGAATCAGCTGTCCGCAGATTTTGCAAACGCCAAAAGTTCCATTCTTGATGCGCTTAAGAGCTTCTTCCAAATAAACAAGGTACTTGCCTTCGCGGGCTGCCAATGAAAGGTTGGTTTCGAGCGAGTTGATATCCGTTGCAGAATCTGCACCTTCGGAATCGCCACCGTCACCGGACTGATTCTTCTGGTCCAAGAACACGTTAGCCTTTTCGGAATCGCTCTGGGCGGTCACAAGCTCGCGTCTCTTTTCCAAAAGCATTTCTTCAAAGAACTTAAGATCAGCATCGCTCATCTTTACGGGTTTCTTCTCAGCCATATTAAACTCCTTCTTTGTGAGTTACACTGTGATAAGCACCGCTTTAAATTATCTTTTTTTTACAAAAAAGAACAATTAAAATATTATTTTTCAAAAAAAATTGTTGATAAGTCGGTAAAAAAGACTCATTTTACTTTTGCAATTCATAGAACGCCGTGAGCCATGCCCTAAAACGACTCCAATCCTTGTCATCCGTCTTGTGGACATAAGTGCCCGGTCGGAATATCACAAAATCGTTCAGCGCATACGCACCAACGCGAATTCCAGAAATTTTACCCTCAAATAATTCATCAAAATCCATATCCGCTTCATAAGCGACTTCGCCATCTACCATTACAATGACATGTCTTTCATAAATGGCAAACGAGACATGATGGCGTTTTCCATCAAAAAATTCCGCTTTTCCATAATTTTTGTCCGTCGATTTTCCTTCACTAGAATTGAAGCATATCGACTTTGAATCGCTTTCGCACCGAGCCATTTTTATCCCAAGAGTATCATTACCGATAGAAAGCACTGTTCCGTCCTTCGCCGACCCATCAGCCTGTGCCCAAAAACTCACCGCAAAGCCATTTTCTTGCCAATTGTATTCATCAATAACTTTACAACCATTCCCCAAAGCCGTCACTCCTGACAAATCTTCTTGATGGCTTTTATAAACAGCACACATTTCAAAAACATCGTGGTGAAAGTTGAAAAGCGTGTCATCGAACACCTTTTCCGGTTCAACAGTTGCCAACAAATGCTTTATACTTCCATTCCTAGACTGGTCAGCATCCGTTATCCAGCCCCAGAGCAACCAGTGCGCCACAACAGGATCCTTTTTCATTACAGGGAACGTAAACCAATTACGGTTTTCGACCGATTCATTTTCGGCACTTTCAAACATAACGTAGTTTCCCATTTCATCAATCAAGGAATGGGGATCGTAAGACCCGGGATTTGTAAAACGGATCATCGGAACAAACAATTTTTCAAGCGAAGCTTCCAAGCCCGCAGATTCAAGAATTTGCGTCGCCGCTTTAGGCAAAGAAACCTCAACGGAATCTATAGGATACCCAGCAGCGTAATCACTGACATAGAGAGTGTCGCCTGGTTCAAGTTCAATTGTCGTAGACGCATCTGTGTGTTCATCCCCATGCCATGCGTAATGGTCCCCGATTTTGCCCATCGGGAGTCCCGTAATCACCGTATAGCCACGTTCCCAGTCTTCCTTGGTCAACCGCCCACAAATAAATGTTCCATGGAAACAGATTGAATCCAAATCATCAGTGCGAGTCACATAGTTTGTGTAAAGCCGCATTGAAGCCGGAGCGCCAACTTGTATATTGAACGTCAAAGAGGATTTCTCTCGCCACCAATTAAATTTTTCCATATACCCAAGCATGGAATCCGGCGTTCCTGAAATCGAATAGACCTTTGCCAAGACTCTAAATGTCCTGTCCTTTTTGCCACTATCGACAAAGCCAAATGAATAGTGACCATCACAATCCGTTTCTGCGGAATCCACAGCGTAAGTGTGGTGGGTAACAGAATCGACTTCGGCAAGATAGAGATGTGCATGCGGAACGCGAATGCCAGCCGTATCAGTCACATAACCGGCAAGATGTACTGCCGTTTCTGTTGGTGGAGTTCCAGGATCTGGTTCCTGATAATATTTCACAGAAGTCGTGTCATCGCTGCACACTTCAAAAATCGAAGGATTAGACTTGGTTTCAGGCTTAGTTTCAGGTTTAGCTTCAGCTCCTGTATTTTTACCAGCACCTTCATTCACTGACGCAGGATCGTCTCCACAAGCAGCCAAGAGCAATACGACAAACAGAAAAGTAATCCTCAATCCAAGCATATTTTCTCCTTTATTGCAAACATACAACGTTTTGCAAACTAAATATAAATTACAAAATAATTTAAAAGGAGATGCCCTCCCCATACGCGGATCATGACTACTAAGCAGCAAAGCTGCAAGTAGTCAAAGAGATCAAGTCGGGCATGACAACGCTTAGAAAGGCAAAAAGCAATTAACTAATAACAAACTGCCGACTGTCTACTTTCTACTGCCTACTAAAAGATATCTACGTTGAGCTTGAGGCCGTCTTTTTTGACGCCACTGAGCAACGCATCGAAGTCTTTTTGCAGCAAATCGAAGTCTTTGTGGAACTTAGAAGACTTATCGAGGAACATTCTTGCCGAGCCTTCACTTTCGTCAAACTTGGTGACAATGGCAAGCGCCTCGTTCTTTGAAGCATCAACACGGTCCAACAGTGCACGCACGCGGTCCATAGCTTCGTTTGCCTTTGTCGCGGTTTCGCCACCGCGGTCCGAAAGTTCCTGCAACGAGCGTTCAAGCTTTTCGCCCGCTTCGTGATAAGCGTCGAGCAGTTCATCCACCATGGATTTCCACTTGCGGATATCGGCATTCGTCACACGGATGAGTTTCTTGGCTTTCTTGCCGACACGCTCCATACGCTTACCGGTTTCACCTTCAGTCAACGAATCTGCAAATTCAGTAACCATCTGCTTGATATCGCCAATATCCTTGAACACGGCGGTCAAGTTTTTCGAAATCCCGGAAGTACCCTCGTCGTAAAGACCGCTGACAGTATCGCCATCGGCCACAAGCTTGCTAGAGTTACCGGTGATGATGCTCATTTCGCGCTCGCCCATGAGGCCTGCAGTCACGAGACGGAATTCAGAGTTCACAGGAATTTTCGCATCGGCAAGCACGCGAGCAGAAACATAAACGGCTTCGTCCGTAAGCTTTACATCGACAATCTCGCCCATCGCAATGCCACGGACGCGCACAAGGTTTCCAGGAGAAAGCGTACCGATCGTTTCGTATTTTACGACAAACGTATAACGCTTGTGGTACGGGCTAGACGGATGGAAATAATAAGCCGCCAGCCCACACGAGACCACGATAACGAGAAAAATAAGACTTGCTACAAAATTTTTCTTGATTTTAAACAGCAAACTATTCATAGAAAGACCAGTTCTGCGGATTAAAATCTAGCAAATCATCCGTATATTCACCCTTCGCCTTCGCCTTAATCTTCTGCATCAAGGACTCATTGAAGTCCCGAGCCACGTTTTGCCCGCTCATTTTCATGAGGACATTCATGGCTATCACTTCAGAAATCACGGTCATGTTCTTGCCGGGTGCCACAGGCAATACCACTTTCGGGATATTCACGCCCATGACGTTCTCTTCCATTTCGTTGAGGCCGGTGCGTTCGTACGAAACATCTTGACGCCACTGCTGGAGTTCGACAATCATTTCGATTTTCTTGACTTTACGAATGGCATGAATACCGAACATCGAACGAATGTCCAAAATGCCCACACCGCGAATTTCCATGTGATGACGGATCAGCGGATCCGGGCGTCCAATAATGGAGTTTCCGACATGGCTAATGTGAACCACATCGTCTGCCACCATGCGGTGCCCGCTTTCGACAAGGTCAAGTACACATTCGGACTTACCGACGTTACTATCGCCCACGTAGAGCATGCCCACGCCATAGACGTCCACGAGGCTTCCGTGAATCACGGCATGCGGAGCAAAGAATTCATCGAGAATTCTCTGGCCCATCTTGAAAAATTCAAACGTGTGAAGCGTTGTCGAGAACAGCGGAATATGCAAGCGGTTGCACATTGCCTTGAGTTCATCATGCGGAGTCTGCGCATGCGTCACGACCCACATCGGCGCACGGAATACAGACAAATTTTCAAAGATCTTCGTTCGCGCTTCTGGTCCAACCGATTCCAGGTAATTCCATTCCGTATGGCCAATCACCTGAATCTGCTGCGAACTATAAACTTTAGTATAACCAGCCATGGCAAGGCCAGGGCGGTGAATTCCGCTTTCTTCGATGCAGGAGTTCATGTCCTCATCGGGGCAATGTTGCACCATCTGCAAATCTTTGCCGTAGCGGATAAAAAAGTCCCGCACCGGGTAGCGTTCCCGGTGCAGGATCTTGATGTCATTTAATCTATCAGCCATTACGTGAGTTCGGAAACCGGCTGAGATCTGTGATCGTTCTGCTTGTCGTTGGCCTTCTTGAGCTGGACCTTGATACGTTCAAGCGTTACGTCAACTGCCTTGCCCATGTTTTCTTCGTCGGCAGAAGCGACAATGACGGAACCTGTGATGTTGACAGAAATTTCGCAATGACGCTGGTGTTCAACTTCGTGATCGAGAATTACAGAGGCGCTAGTGATATTCGGGTAAAATTTGGCCAACTTATCCATTTCTTCCTGAATACGGTCCTGAAGACCTGCCGATGCGTTAAAATGACGAGCAGAAAACTGAATATCCATGATAAACCTCCGTATGTTAATGTTACGATTTATTTACGTTTAAAACATTTTGGAACTTGCGTTCCGCAATTAAAGTATATACATCTTTTTTTTTCAAAAGTCCACAACTAAATTGGATTTTGCAAAAAAATTCGTTCCATCTTGGAATATTTGCTATAGCGAATTGCCGAAATTTCGCTTTTTTTTTAGCGCTTTCTTTGGTTCTTTGGCAAAATCTTGAGTTCTTTTTCGCGATATTTGGCGACTGTACGGCGTGCCACCTTGATTCCCTGCTTCAAAAGCTCGTCGCTGATGTCCTGGTCAGAGAGCGGAGATGACTTGTCTTCTTCGTCAATGAGCGTCTTGATGGCGTCGATAATCTGCGCAGAACCCACTTCTTCGGCATCCGGGGCTGTGCCCTGCTTCACACCAGACGTAAAGAATTGTTTAAGTTCATACATGCCGTAAGGCGTTTCCACGTACTTCTGGTCAGTCGCGCGCTGCACCGTGCTCACAGCCAAATGAACGTCGTCAGCGACATCCTGGAGAATCATCGGCTTAAGGAATGCGGGGCCGTTTTCGAAGAACCCGCGCTGACGCTTGACAATCGCGCGCATCACAAGCTCAATCGTCGAGAAGCGGTTATCAACCGCCTTGATGAGGTCCGTCGCCTTCGCGAGCTGCGCCTTCACATATTCCTTGTCCTGCTTCGATGCAGACGGGTCCGTGAGAATCGCCTTGTACGTCTGGTTGATGCGGAGCGACTTCTGCATCTTGGTCTTGAAGCAGACAACTTCGTAATTGCCTTTCTTTTCGACAACCTTCAAATCCGCATTGATAATGTGCGAATACGAATGCGAAAGCTGGAAGCCCGGGTGCGGGCGCAAACGCGAGAGGCTTGCAACAGCCGTCTTGACTTCGTCGGCGGAAACGTTCAACGCCTTTGCAATTTTTGCATAGCGGAGCTGCAAAAGATTCTCGTATTCTTCTTCGAGAATGCGGATAGCAAGGCTCGGGAAATTCGGAATTGCGTATGCCTGGATCAAGAAGCATTCACGCTGGTCGCGGGCACCAATGCCGCTCGGCTTGAAGGACTGCAAAACGTGAACCGCTTCGCGCACCGGGAGGCTTGCGTCTTCGAGCTTGAGTTCCCCACGGAGCACGCGTTCAATCTCGTCAATGTACTTGTCGTCCGACTGGACAACCATCGCTTCGGATTCATTGTCGCGGTTTGCATCGCAAAGGAATCCATCATCGTTTATGGAGTTGATGAGGTACTGGACCAACTTGCGGAAATGTTCTTCAGTAACGCCATTTTCTTGGAGCTGCTCCTGCAATTCGCGGGTGCCGTTCCAAAGGCGGAGCTGGTCTTCGAGCTGTTCCTGCAAGCTCTTGCCCACGTCCTTGATCGGGCGGTCCCAATCTTCGTCCGGGTCCTTCCCGCCAGAATTCAAATCGTTAAAAGGAGCGTCATCGTACGATGTGCCATCACCCAAATAGCTATCCCAGTTCACATCCGAAGATTCGCCATCGAGGTAGCTGCTATCGACATCGGCGGTATCGTCCAAAGAACCGCGAGCCATGTCCTCGATATCATCAGGGAATTCATCCGAATCTGCACGCGGATCGAGTTCTTCCGGGTCCTTGTCGACGGGAACTTCCTGATCGTCAAAGTCGCCATCGTCCACTTCCAAGAGCGGGTTGACTTCGACTTCTTCCTTGATGGCGGTTTCCAGTTCCTGCGAAGTTTTCTGAAGCATCTTCACAGACTGGAGAAGCGCAGGAGATAGTGTTTGCTCCTGCGTCTGTCCGATATTTGCCTGCATTCCAAGATTCATAATAACTCCTAATCCAAACGGAAAGAATCTCCGAGATAAATACGACGTGCTTCCGGGTCTTCAGCGAGGTGTTGCGAAGAACCTTCCGTGAGCACCTGGCTCTTATACATGATGTAAGCGCGGTCCGTAATCGAAAGCGTTTCGCGCACGTTGTGGTCCGTGATGAGCACGCCCATGCCGCGGTCCTTGAGTTCCGAAATAATGGACTGGATATCGGCAACGGCAATCGGGTCAATGCCCGCAAACGGTTCGTCGAGCAAGAGGAACGAGGGGTCGCTTGCAAGTGCTCGTGCAATTTCCAAGCGGCGGCGTTCGCCACCAGAGCAGCTCATGGATTTCGTCTTACGGATGTGCGTAATCTTGAATTCTTCGAGGAGCTGTTCCAACTTCTTTTTGCGCTCGGCACGCTTCATGTCTTGCGTTTCGAGAATCGCCATGATGTTGTCTTCAACAGAGAGCTTGCGGAAGATGGACGCTTCTTGCGGGAGGTAGCCCACGCCGAGGCGGGCGCGCTTGTACATTGGCTTGTCCGTCATCTCGATATCGTCCAAAAAGATGTGGCCTGCATCCGGGCGGACCATACCCACAATCATGTAGAACGTGGTCGTCTTGCCGGCACCATTCGGACCGAGGAGCCCGACGATTTCGCCCTGCGAAACTTGAATGGAGACATCGCTCACCACCTGACGGTGGCCATAAATCTTGCGCAGCTTGTCGGTGCGTATCGTGCTAACCAAATTTTTCACTGTGCGTCCTCCGTTTTCGCAGATTCGTCCGTCGGCTTTCCTTTTTCTCTCCGACGGTTTAAAAGACTTCTCAACCTTTTATCATTCGCTGATTTCTTTATCGTCGTTGAATCGCTTTCTGTCAAGTTTTTCTTTGAACTTTTTTCTTTTGCGGCAAGCGAATCAAGCCTTGCGAGCGAATCCTTCTTGGCGTTTTCCTTGATACGGTTCGCCTTTTCCAAGTCGATAAATCGCCCACTGGCATTTGTCTTTCTGCCCATGAGCTTGAGCGACTTCACCGCGTTCTTCTGAGCATCGAACAAGATGTGAATCGTGTCGCCCGTTGCCTCGTTCTTGCCGGAGACCGTTCTATCCTTTTTTACGTAGAAGTAAGTGCTCTGCGCTTTACCCGAAACAACTGCGCGGTCCATGCGACCTTTTTTAAAATACAAATCGAGGCGGTCACCATCCATCAAATTGCGGTATTCCTTCAAATCCGTTTCGTAGAAAAAACCCTTAGCGTTCACGTTCACGTAAAGGCGTTCAATTTTCCCTTTCTTGAATTCGCAGTAGAGCGTGTCGCCGAAGGCTTCGGTCACGTTGCCGGGATTGCCACGCTTCGGGGCTTCGTTCTGGACGCCGTGCGCGTTGCGAATCACGAGTGCGGACTTGAGCATTTTGCCCGTTTCATCGAGCACGAGAAAAATGGAATCGCCCGTGAGGTGGTAATTTTTCATATCGCAAGTCGGGTGGCCCTTCATGCTGAGCCAGTTATCTTTGCGATTAAAGTAACCCGTATCACAAGTGACCACGAGATCTTTCTGCGTGAGCTTTACATCTTGAAAGGCTTGCGCAAAGCTGTTCTTCTTGTCGAAAACGAGGAACTTGGATTCAATCTTTACAGTATCGATTTTTCCGTCCTTCTGCTTTTCGTACTGATAAAGTCTTGGCGACATCGGAATTGTCACGATGTCTTCTTTGCGGTCGTACTTGAGGTATTGACCGGTCATGAGGTAATTGCCCGCAGAATCGCCTGCGCTCACTTCGCCGGAGGCAATTGCAATTTCGCTCTTTCTTTGGTAAGAGCCGTTCCTTGCGCGCACGAATCCGGACGGGTGCGTGAAGAGGAACCCGCCGCCACATTCAACTGTTTCGCTGTTGCGGTTCCAGGAGGCGCGCTGCGTCTTGAAGGCAACGCTATCATGCACAAAATGAACGTTGCCGGTCAAGAGGAGAGTTCCGCGCTTGCGGGACACGTCGAGGTTGTCGGCGTGGTACATGATCAGCGGAGAGGACTGCGCAAATGCGAGAGTAGACGCAAGAAAGGTTGTTGCGATGAAGAGGAATGCGCGGAAATTCATCACGGTTTCCCTGCCTTTGGCTTGAGCGGGAGACCGCGTGGCGGAGCCTTCCTGGATGGTGAAGATGCAGGCTTTGGAGCCTGCGATGACGAGGACGGTGGATTGCTTAGACGTTCCGCCTCAGCCTGTCGTTTGTCTTCATCCTTCATGCGCTTTGCCGCATCCTGGAAAATGCCCGTCACGTTCGAAAGGATTTTCCAGTTGTCGAACTGCGCATCGCTTTCAAAACCAACGCCCTGCAACACGTCGCCGTCTTCGGACACAACGCGCACATAGCTTGCGGTTCTGACCAAATTATCCTTCTTGTTCCAAAGGAGCGAATCGGCACGAACCGAGGCGCCCTTCGGAGTCAGCGCATAAACGTGACCATAAGCGTAAACGTACGTGAACGTCATGTCGAGACTGCCGGAGTCCGCACGCAAGAACGCCACGCGCTCGCCGATGGAATCGTAAATGTCCACGAACACCGGACGCACCGTCACGATTTCCTTGTCGGCCCAGCGTTCCAGATAAGCGGTTTTCAGGCGCCAGTTGAGCACGCCCTTATCGTAGCTGTCGAGAAGAGTCGTATCCGTAAAGAGCATCTGCGGGCGCTCGACGCGAATCCAAGGCTTGGGTTCTTCGATTTCTTCGCAACCAAGCAAAAATGCAGCTAAAATGGCACACGCGAAAACGCCCCACAAGCGAGAAGCCGGTGTAAGCATATTTTGAATGTTCTGCAAAAATTGTGCCACAAACACAAATTACAAATATAAAAGCACGTTATTTAAGGTTTTCACGGAAATTTGAGGGAATTTGGGCGGATTTCTTGGGGAGAAGGGCGCAAGGGTTGTACAATCCGACACACAAATAAAAAACTAACGCAATAAAAAAAGAGCCCCCGGCACAGTGGCCGGGGTGACATTGTAAAGGTGATCCCGCAACAAGTGCGGGATGACGGTAAGCAATTAGCCTTCGCGGCCGAGCATAAATGCCTTCTTGTTGCCTTCGTGGAACTTTTCGGCAAAGAGCTTGTTCAAAGCGACGAGCCACTGATCCACGGTGAAGTCGAAGTGCTTGGAGAGCTTGCCGAGCATGGCGACGTTCAAAGCCTTCACGTTTTCGAGCTTGGAAACATCGATGTCAGCCGGCGTGAGGAGCACGCCGCCCTGCTTCATGTAGGCTTCGTTCACGACAACCTGCGTTTCGTCAAAGACGACGAGGTAGTCGGCTTCGCCGCACGGAATCATCGGGGACTGCACTTCTTCATCTTTTGCAAAACGCACATCAGAAGCGATGGAACCGCCGCGCTGGCTCATGCCATGGACTTCGGCCTTCTTCACATCGTAACCTTGTTCGAAAACGAGTTCGGCCATCACGTCACTAGCCTTGATAACACCTGTGCCACCGAGGCCTGCAAATTTAACGTTCATTACGCTCATAATTATTCAACCTCTCTATTAAAAGTTATTGTTCTTCTTGGCAGCGGCTTCTGCTTCGGCAAGTGCCTTTTCGGCCTTTTCCTTGTTTGCCTTGTCCCAGGCAAGGATGCTCTTGAGGGCGAGAATGCAGGGGCTCTTTGCAACGATAAGCGTGAGTTCGTCCTTTTCGAGGGATTCCTTCACGAGACGCTTGAATTCTTCCGGTTCCTTGACCTGGTTCACTTCATAGACGTTGTCGAAACCGGCGACCTTTGCGACTTCCTTGTAGTCAATCTTATATGCCGGAGAGTGGTCGAGGTGACGGCCCGTACCCGGGTGTTCCTGCTGACCGGTCATAGCGGTGATGCTATTGTCCAAAATGATGACAACGTGGCCAGTTTCCGGGCGGTTGTAACCTGCTTCCACAAGGCCAGTGATGCCACTGTGAACAAACGTAGAGTCGCCAATCACGGAGACAACGCGCTTTGCCTGTTCGCGCGGGAGCACGTTACGGAGACCGATACCCATACCGATTGCGGCACCCATGTCAATCATGTAGTCCATGGCGCTGATCGGCGGGAGAGCGGCGAGCGTGTAGCAGCCGATGTCACCGGAGACGATGCAGTCGAGTTCCTTGAGAACTGCAAAGGAGCTGCGGTGCGGGCAGCCCGGGCAGAGCATAGGCGGCTTGCCCTTGACCGGAACTGGATCCGGGTTCTTGTCGCCAGCGATAATGCGGCGCACACGGTTCACATCGAGTTCACCAAAGCGGAAAATCGGATCAAACTTGCTTTCGCACTGGATGCCTGCGGCCTTGATGTTTTCAGCAAGCCACGGGTCGTTTTCTTCGATGACCATGAGGCGCTTGCCTTCGAACTTCTTGGCGAAATCCTTGATGAGCTGCATCGGCAGCGGGTAGGTCATACCGAGTTTGAGGATGCTTGCTTCCGGGGCGGCTTCGCGGACGTGGTGGTAGCTGATGCCGCTCACGATGATACCGAAATCTTCGCTGCGCATTTCGACCTTGTTCGGGCCTTCGGCAACGTTCCAGGCTTCCATTTCGTCCATCTTGGCGCGGAGGCGACGGCCAGCCGGCTTCGAGAAGCCAGGCACCATCACATGCTGGGCGATATTGCGTTCAAAGTTCGGCACCATTGCCGGGAGTTCTTCCTTCGGCACGACGATAGACTTGGAATGGTCCACGCGGGTGGTCATGCGGAGGATGACAGGAATCTTGAACTTTTCGCTCGTCTGCATGGCGATGCGGAAGAAATCATAGGCTTCCTGGGAGTTGGACGGTTCGAACATCGGGCAAACGGATGCCTTCGCGTGGTTACGCGTATCCTGTTCGTTCTGGGAGCTGCCCTGACCCGGGTCATCGGCAACGATCCACACCATGCCGCCATCGACACCCGTGTAAGTTGCGGTATAGAGAACATCACTTGCCACATTCAAGCCAACCATCTTCATGGTGACAACACTGCGGGCGTGACCAAAAGCGGCACCGAGAGCGACTTCGGCAGCGACCTTTTCGTTCGGAGCCCACTGGGCATAGCCACCCAGTTCAGAGTAATCTTCCAAGATTTCGGTGGAAGGAGTTCCCGGATAACCTGCGGCAAGCTGCACATTGCAATGACGCATGGAAAGGGAAATGGCTTCGTTGCCCGAAATCAGCATCTTTTTCGCATTTGGATCAAAAGCTGGCATGATATTCCTTTTTTGTTTTAATCGTTTTTTAAACGAACTGCAATATAGAAAAAAACTATTTTGCGCATCCTTGGCACGGACTTCAAGAAACGCGAAAACAAGAAGTAATTTTTTGTTATATATTATTAAGGTTTTAACTATGTATAAAACTCCGAAAAAGGAGATGTCCGAACAAGTCGGGCATGACAAGTTTAGGATTAAAAAAAGAGGAATAAAATGATTGTTTCAGATTTTAGCGAAAGCATTAAGTTCGTTGGAGTGGATGACCGCGAGATTGATTTATTTGAAGGGCAGTACAAGGTTCCTGATGGAGTTTCGTACAATTCCTACGTGATTTTCGACGAGAAGATTGCCGTCACGGATTCCGTAGACGCACACAAAGTAAGTGAATGGTTGACAAATGTTGAAAATACATTGCAGGGCAAAAAGCCCGACTACCTGATTGTCCACCATTTGGAACCCGACCACGCCGGCGGCTTTCTCGAATTCATCAAGAAGTACCCGGACGCAACTATCGCCGCATCTGCAAAGGCGCTTACGTTCATTCCGCAGTTCGTCAAGCTCCCGGAAGGCACAAAGACGCTCACGCTCAAGGATGGCGACACGCTTTCGCTCGGCAAGCACACGCTAAAGTTCATCGCAGCCCCGATGGTCCACTGGCCCGAAGTCTTGCTCAGCTATGACGAATCCGAAAAGATTCTGTTCTCCGCCGATGCGTTCGGCACATTCGGACTTTCTGGCAAGCTCGGCGAAGATTGGGTGAGCGAAGCGAGACGCTACTACATCAACATCGTCGGGAAATATGGCATGCAGGTGCAGAGCGTTTTGAAAAAGCTCGCCGGAATCGAGGTCAAGACGATTTGCCCGTTGCACGGCCCGGTTCTTACAGACAATTTAAGTTTCTACATTGACAAGTACAACACCTGGAGTAGCTACGCTCCAGAAACGCAAGGCGTGTTTGTCGCCTACGCAGGCGTTTACGGCCACACGGCAGAAGCCGCGAAAAAGCTCGCCGAATCGCTCCGCGAAAAAGGCGTTGACGTGACGATTATGGATTTGGCCCGCACATATTCTTCGGAAACGGTCGCACAGGCATTCCGTTACAGCCATCTCGCCGTATGCGCGACAACGCTTGACGCAGGACTCTTCCCCGCTGCCGAAAAATTCCTCACGCATCTCAAGGCGAAAAACTTCTGCAACCGCAAAGTCGGCATTGTCGAAAACGGCACTTGGGCACCTATGGCCGCAAAGAAAATGCACGAGATTCTTGACACGCTCAAGAACGTGACATTCTGCGAAACAACGGTCACACTCAAGTCCGCCCTCGACGAGACTTCCGCCGCAAAGCTTGAAGAACTTGCTGTGGAAATTGCGAAGGATTTGGGGAAAGCGTAGTTTATTTTACGAGAAGGCGATGCCGTCCCCATACGCGGATCATGACCACGTAAGAGCTAAAGCTCTAAGTGGTCAAAGAGAACGGTGTCCGGCATGACAACGAAAAAGTGAATTGCATGAAAAATTGCAAAAAAGTCGGCGGACGCCGACTTTTTTATGCGTTTGAGGATTGTGTATGGAGATTCCGGCTTACTTCGACTCCGCTCAGCACAGGCTCTGGCCGGAATGACACTAAAAAAGGTGACCCCGGAATGGGATCCGTGGTGACAAGCGCGAGGAGCGTTCACCGGTTACTTCTTGCTAGCGAGTTCCTCTTCGAGTTTCTTGTTGCGGCTGTCCTGCATTTCGCAGATGTTCTTGAGGTTGTTGATTTCTGCGTTCTGCTTGGCCACCTGGTCCTTGAGGTCTTCGCACTTTGCAGCAAAGGTCTGTTCGGATTCAATGCGGCTGTTCAGTTCCTTGCGGAGGCTATCCACGGAATTGCGGAGCTTTTCGACGGCATCGTCGGCATCTTTCAAGACCGGGTTATCGCAAGTTTCGTTTTCATTGCAAGAGCAGCACTTAAAAAATTTCTTCGTAATGGCAACAGTCGCTGCGGCACCGAGAATGGCACCGACTAAAAAGCTATTCGTCTTCATAGTCAAACTCCTTGTAATCAAATCCACCTAATAATATCCATTAAAAAAACGGGAAAGTCAAGATTTTTTTAGAAAAAAGGAGATTTCCGCTCGTCCCCGTCAAGCGAGGACAGGTAGGCGGGAATGACAGACGAGAAGAAAGCTTGCAAAATCAGTACAAAAATCTTATATTAATTTAAAATACTTCAAGGTGTATATGGTTGATCCTCTTTATTCCGTGCTAGCTTTTACCTGTGCGTTCGTCTTGCTGATTTTCAAGAATCAGTTTAGAATCGTATTGGACAAAAGCGAAAAAACAGACAAGGATTTCTTGTACCTTGCCAACTGGGTGATTGTATTTTGCCTCCAGGACGGTATCTGGGGGATTTTCGGCTGCGGAGCTATCAAGAACAACTTCCTGCTTTTCCTGTCATCCTCGTTTTTCCATGCGGCAGCCGCTGTCATGGCCTTTATCTGGCTCAACTACATATTGAATTTCATCAACATCGAGCGCGAAAAGGCTATTCCCGCCAAGATGTTGTCCCTAGCGCTAGTCATATTCCAGCTAATCCTTCTTTTGATGAATTTCAGGTCAAGTTTTCTTTTCGGCATCAGCGACGAGGGCACCTACATCGTCATGAACGGGAGAAACCTACTATATTACAGCCAATATTTCACATTCTTCGTCATTGCAATTTTTCTGGTTTACAAAACAGCGAGCGCAAAAAAGACAAGCGCCCGCAAACACTATGCCGCAGGGTTCCTGTTTATTTCGGCACCGGTCCTGTGCGGTTTTCTGCAAAGGGCATTTCCATTTTCTCCGTGTGATTCCATCGGATCCATGCTCGGCTGCTGCACCATCTATGCATTTTTCATCTCGAAAATTAGCCGCAACAGGGACTTGTCGCAAAAGGCGGTCATCATCGCAGGGCTTTCTTCGGACTACGACGTGGTCGTGTACGTCAATATTCCCAAGAACCACGCCAAGTTCTACCAGATCAGCGAAAAGTTCACCCCGCTCCTGTGGGAAGGTCGCAATTCCACCAACCCCAAGGATTTCGACAATTTCATGAAGCGCATTTACGTCCCTAACGAATTTAGCGATTTTATCGAAAAATCAACCATCGACAAGTGCATCGAACTTTTACAGAGTGCCCCCTATTATACCATCCCATTCCTCGCAAGCATCAACGGACAGATTGAGCATTACCGCCTGAAAATCGCAAGCGACAAAAGCAACGCCCAGGGGTTCATTATCGGCATTATCAACGTCGAAGAGGAACATCGTCTAGAAGAAACCGCACAACGCTTGAGAAAGGATCTCCAGCATACAAAGCTCATTGCGAACAAAGACCCGCTCACAGGAGTCGGGAGCGCCGCCGCGTACAAGGCGAAATGCGAACTAATCGACAACGAAATCAAAGCCAAGGACAAAATAAAATTCGCGCTTGTAGAATGCGACGTCAACGACCTGAAGGTTATCAACGATACGTTCGGGCACGACATGGGCGATGAATATCTCAAGAACTGCAGCAAGGTTTTCTGCAATGTTTTCAGCCACAGCCCGGTTTTCCGCATCGGCGGTGATGAATTTGTCATCATCCTTTTCGGCGAACAGTACGAAAAACGCGCAGAACTTTTTGAAAAGCTGAAATCATCCGTGAACCGCAAGCCAGACGCCCCGAAGGAGAGCATTTCGTTTGCAGCAGGCATGGCGGATTACAGCAGCAAAATTGACGAATGCGTTAAGGACGTGCTCAAGAGAGCCGACACGTTCATGTATATAGATAAGGGTAAAATCAAGAGCTAGCGGATTTGTGCAGGGAACTCTCCGCCAACGCGGGGAGAAGACACAAAAAACCCCGGGTCTTTCGACTCGGGGCTTTTCAGCGGGAAGAGCGAGATTCGAACTCGCGATAGGATTTAGTCCTATACGTCCTTAGCAGGGACGCGCCTTCGGCCAACTCGGCCATCTTCCCATCTTGGGGACCCAAATTTTAACAAAATTCTAACGAAAATTCAAGGGGTAACAGCCAAATTCATTGATTTTCCTCAAAAAAGGGCGTATTTTTTACATATTACAGGTCTCTGGGCAAGTCACCCCTTCAAAACTTTTATATCTTGTAACTCGTTAATAGTCAATAATTTACGGTAACATGAACAAGTTTGTCAAAATCATCGTCGCTATTTTCCTCGTAGCCTTGATTTGCTACATCCCCTTTTACATTGTCGTGTTCAAGATCCTCCCCGAACGCGACCCGGATAACCAATTCAACCGCACCAATATCCTACAGGTGCTCTCCGGCGAGACCCGCGTCTTCTACGAAGACGGCGAAAACCTGCTCGGCGCATTCTTTGACGCGAACCACCGCGTGTACGTGCCTTATGGTGATATCCCGGTCAACCTGATCAACGCCCTTATCGCCGCCGAAGACTCCCGTTACTGGACCCACAACGGTTACGACCTCAAGGGTTTCATGCGCGCCATGGTCAATAACATCAAATCAGGGCGTGTCAGCCAGGGCGGATCCTCACTCACGCAGCAGGCCGTCAAGAACATTTTTGGTCGCGAAGAACGTAGCGTCAAGGAAAAGCTCAAGGAATTTTTGAATGCGCTCCGCATGGAGAAGCACTTTACCAAGGAAGACATCCTGGAATTTTACCTGAACCAGTTCCACGTTTCAGGTACGGGTAAGGGTGTGGCAATCGCGGCACAGTACTTCTTTAACAAGGAACTCAAGGATTTGACGCTTGCCGAATGCGCATTTATCGCAGGCTCGGTGAAGGGACCGTTCAACTACGACCCGTTCATCCAGCGCACCGAAGAACGCAGGCAAAAGGCAATCGAACGCGGCGAGACGCGACTCCGCTACGTACTCGGACGCATGGTCGAAGAAGGCTACATCGAGCAGGCCGACATGGATGCCGCCATCGCAAAGCCCTTGGAATTCAACCACGGCAATTTCCGTTTCACGATGAGCACGACACTTGAACGCTTGGAAGAACGCCTCGACAGCGACTTTTTCCACGAACTTTTCCAAAAGGAAGGCATCGAAGACTGGCGCAAGGCTCAACTCGAAATCACAACAACTTTGAACGCCAAATCGCAGGATGCCGCCAAACGCGCATTGCAGACAAACATCAGTAACTTGCAATTACAGCTCGGCGGTTTTGTACTCCCGAAGGCTCAATTTGCAAACCGCGCCCGCAACGCTCGCAAGGGCGATTACCTCTACGGCGCCGTGGATAGCGTTTTCTACGATACGACCGGCAGACTGCAATCGCTCAAGTTGAACTTCGGGCAGCTCAAGGGCATTGTCACGGAGCAGTCCGTGAACGACTTTGCCAAACTCGCCGGTGGCGATGTGAACAAGATTCTTGCAACTCAGCTCAAGCCGGGAGCCATCCTCCTCGTGAGCATCATCGACGAAACCCCGATTGACGGTTACGCACAGTGCAAAATTGAAACGGAACCGGTGCTGCAAGGCGCACTCGTCGCCATCCAGAACGGCAAGGTGCTCGCGAGCCAAGGCGGTTTCCACAACACTGGATTTGACCGTAGCTTCAAGGCACTCCGCCAACTCGGTTCTAGCTGGAAGCCGATTCTTTACGCTCTCGCCCTCAAATACCACTGGAACTACCTTGACAATCTCGAAAACGAATTCAACGCCTTCCAGTACGGGAACCAATTCTACTTCCCGCGCCCGGACCACAAGAACAAGGGTGACGTTGTCAGCATTGCATGGGCCGCTACGCGTTCCGAAAACATCGCAAGTATTTGGCTTTTGGAACACCTGTTGGACAAGCTCTCGGACAAGGAATTCGAAGACGTTGCCCGCGAAAACGGCTTTGCCCGCAATCCGGATGAAGAACGCATCAAGTTCGTGGAACGTTTGCGCGACAAGTTCGGCCTCATGATGAAGGAGGAAGTCAAGCGCGAAATCGAATTCACGAAGGCACGCGATGCGCTCGTGGAACGTTATATGAACGACGGCAAGGTATTGCAGGCCCGTGCCGTGCAGAACTTGCGCTACGGCACGTTTACGGACATCGGTTTGAAACAAGCGAAGCGCGACCCGAAAATCACGAAGTACGTAAACCACAACTTTAAGCGTTACTCTGAAATCTGGCGCGCCCGCGAAATACAGGAGCTCGACCCGGATGAATCGACAAAGCTTCTGCCGCTCGATTCCGTACAGCTGATCGAAAACTTTACGCTTGCCGACTTTAAACGTTTGAACGCCATGATTGAACCGGTCGATAGCGATGCAGATTACTTCGACATGGCTCATCTACGTTACTGGCCGGATTACCGCCGTGCGCTTGCGATGGCCGACTACGCCCGCTTTGCAAACGAAATCGGCATCCACCAGAAATTGCAGAAAGTGTTCAGTATGCCGCTCGGCGTGAACGACATTACGCTTGCCGAAATCACGACCGCCTACCAGACACTCCTCACAGGCAAGATTTTCAAGTGCAAGGACGCGAACTGGACCGAAGCCTGCTTTATCAAAGAAATCAGGAACCGCGATGGCCGTACGATTTTCAGGAACAAGATGGAATCGATGACGGTGCTTGACGATACCGTGACAACGCAGATGGGCGTGATGTTGCGCTCCGTGTTCACGAACGGTACGGCACACAGCCAGCTCACCGCGCTTAGCGTCAAGAATCCTGAAGGAGCTTCGAAGCTCCGTTACCCGGTGATGGGCAAGACGGGTACGACAAACGATTACCGCAACGTGGCATTCCTTGGTGCGCTCCCGACATACGTCAAGGAAAAGAATGGCATCGCGCTGGATTCCGTGATTGCCATTGGTAGCTATGTGGGCTTTGACGACAACAAGCCTTTGAAATCGGGACGCACGCGTATTGCAGGCGCCTCGGGTGGTTTGCCGCAGTGGGCTTCGTTTGCGAAGGAAGAAATAGACATTCTCGGCATTCCGAAGCAAATCGACTTCCTCGACATTTCGATGATCGCCACGGGCGAAGTGCCGTTGATGCTGACAAACGAACGTGGAGAACTCACGGTAGACCCGATGACCGGTGAAGCTTTGGTGAACGGCGAAAAAGGCCGCCCGCTCCCGTGGCTCGATGTGCCAGGATTCACACCGCCGCAAGTACAGAAGATAGCCGCCGAAACAATTGCAAAATCTGGAATTGTCGTGAGCTTGCCGATGCCGCAGACAAGCACGCCACCGCAAACCGGAAACGCAACAGATTCCGCGACGGTTAAGGCACAAGAAGCCGCACCCAGTGTCGCACAGCCCGCTACTGCGCAAGCTGGGACTGCGCCGAAGCCGCAGCAAGTCATCCCTGCTGACGCAAGACCTGTTTCAGAAGTCATGAAGGCTGATTCCATCAAGAAGGCAACGGAAGCCGCAAAACAGATTCCACTTGATCCGCAGCAGACATTCACGCCTGTTAAGCCGCCAAAACCGCAGGCCGCCATGCCCAAGGATGATGACTGGGATTTGCCCGAAAACTTCAGCAGCAAAAATGCATTCGTGCCCATCGAAGCCGATGCTGAGTAACAATTAGTTATCAGCTGTTGGTCATTAGTCAATAGCTTAAGCAGCTGAAGCCATCACGGCTTCTAACAACTAATGACCAATGACTATTGACTGCACTAGGTTTTACACATTCTAATTATTATCTTTGATAACGCAGGAATATTGAACTTTTTCGGAGTGTTTCATGTCTAAATCAACGGTTTTCGTTCAGGCAGCCACATTCGCCGCAGCGTTCTCGCTCACCGCATGCATCGGGACAAGTCAATGCCCATCTCCAGACGTAAAGCCCACAGAAACTCCGTTCACGAAAATCATCGGGCAAGATACAGTCCAGTCTGCAGAAACGCAGACCGGCAAGTATTCCGAGATGCAGGTCGTCACCGGCGATAGCGCTTCGCAGATTCTCGACCAGTTCAAGCTCTCTACGCCCGACCAGATTTTGACTCCAGAACAAACGCCGACTATTCTCGTACAAACTCGAGTCGATACGGTTTTGATGATGTTGCCGCCGTGCGACAAGACGCACTTTTCGCATTGCACGCTCGAAACGACGATGGACCCGTACAAGGCATTCCCGGCACTCGCCAATTACGTCTTTAGCTACGCCGACACTCTCAGCCGCGCCGGTCAAACGGACTCCGCCTCCGTCATCTTGAACAGCTTCTCGACTATGGCTCCGATGTGGGAAAAATGGCAAGCGCATTCGGATACGCTCCGCGAAGCTTTCGGCAAGCGTCGTGAAGAAAAGGCAAAAGAATTCGAATCGATGGCGCTCCAGATTCAGAACATGAACCGTGTGCAAGCCTCATACAGCATGGTCGCCGAAACCGCAGACAGTTTGATTGCGCAGCTCGCTCCGGGTGACTCGCTCGCGAACTGGGCTAAAGACCAGAAGAAAATCGCTTATACGAACACACTCAAAAAGGCTTCGAAAGAATTTGACGAAATCAAGGTTCTCGCCGATGAAAAGGCGCAATTCGCCGAAGCCCGCAAGCAGACCGAAACTTTCCGCATCCGCTACCGCGATTTCGAAGACACGCTCCATGTGCAAGCTTTCTTGAATCACGTTGACGAGCTCGAAAAGGCTACCGATTCAGAGACCGCCAAAATGTGGGAAAAGCAAGACCCCGAAAAGGCGCTCGCCCAAGCCGACACACTCATCGCAAACGAAAAGTTCGATAAGGCAAAAGATTTGCTCAACAAGCTCAAGTCCAGTAAGCTCCGCAAAGAAGCAAACGAAAAGTACATCGCTCTTGCAGATGCCTACTGCAACAAACAGCGAAAAACCACATCGCAGATTTTCGCCAAGTCATTGAAGCAAACGGACGAAGCTAAGAAAAAGAAATTGCTGAACGACGCCATCGCACCACTCGACAAGTGCCTTGCGGAATTCCCGGAAACAACGCAGCGCGAAAAAGTCGAAAGCAACAGAAAGTTTATTGAAAAGGAACTCGCCAAGTGACAGACTGGTGGAATTACGCCCAGTACCCGGCGTTCTTTATTTTGGGTGCAGTCGTAAGCCTTATCAACAGCATCGCAGGCGGCGGATCTACACTTAGCCTCCCCATCATGATTTTCCTCGGGCTTCCCGCCACTATCGCAAACGGCACGAACCGCATCGGGCTCATCATCGGGAATTTCAGCAGCGCCTATAATCTTGCGCGTCACGGCTACCTGAACAAGAAGATATTCTTCCAGCTACTGCTGCCGACATTCTTCGGCGCACTCCTTGGCGCATGCTTCTTGGTCCGCATTGGAGACAAGCTCTTCCAAGCGATTCTCGCGGTTGTCATTTGCCTTGTGGTCATCATGAGCAACTTGCGCAAGGATATTCTCGGAAAGCCTCCTGAGACACCGCCCGAAAAGCTCACCGTCAAAGGCGCCATCGGATTTTTCTTGATTGCCGTTTACGGATGCATTGTGCAAGTGGGCGTCGGCTTTGTACAGATTTTCAGCCTCACGCGTTACACCGGTCTTGACCCGATTCACGTGAACGCCGTCAAGAATGCACTTACGAACGTGTTCCTGATCGTAAGCACAGTTGCACTCGGCATCGCAGGGAAAATTGACTGGCCAATAGCGATTATCATGGCCGCAGGCGCATGGCTCGGTGGCTACCTCGGTAGCTTCACGCAACGCAAAAAAGGCAACAAGTTCATCCAGCGGTTCATCAGCATTTGCAGCATCGGCATGGCAATCGCGCTTGTTGTGGACCTGGTGATGAAATAAGCCTAGCTTACCGGATTTCTATGACTTTCGAAGAGTTGCCGTAGGTTGACGGCATCTCTTTTTTCTTGTTCCGTTTTGAGGTCTTCCATGATTTGTGCGAAATAAGCGGCGCGCCCTGTATCTTTTGCAAGGAAGGCGTCTTCGTAACCGTCTTGAGCTACTGCAATTACTTCTGGATTAAAGTTGGGCATAAACCCATACTTTTTACAAGCAGCAATCATATCGTCATCGTTTATACTGCTGTAGTCAAAATTCGTGCGTTTAAGGAGCATGACCATATCGCCCACGATTTCAAGCATTACATTTTCAGAAGACGAAAAGCGCGAGCGTAAAAAGCTGCAATATACAGCCACATCGTACATCTTTTTGTATATAAAATAATCCTTCAAAAAGCGGAAGCAATGGATCATATCGCTAGAACGATACGTGTACTTCATGGCAGAAACAATTTCTTTGAGCAAGTTCTCCCAATGACCTTCAGCACTGCAGAGCATCGCATACAAGATTCTGCATTTTGCAGAGGTCGGGTTCCACTGGACGGCTTCGGTCACGCCTTTCAACGCCGTAGAGTAGTCGCCCAAATCCAATGCAGCAAGCGCATATTGGCGGTAAATCCAGTCCATCGGGCAGACGACGCTGACATTCTTTACCTGTTGCGACGGATTCTGGCAAAAATGCTGATAAAGCACCCATTCCATTTCATCCGAGATGGCGACATAGCGGACATCATCGCTAGTCACAAAAGGATGTTCCTTAAGTACCTGCATCAGCGGTTCAAGAATTTTGAGAGACTTTTCGTAATCCTTATTCTTGTACGCATCTAGGGACAAACTCAAAATTTCCATCACGCCTTTTCGACCGCCAACATCTTCGAGTTTCTTGCTCATGATGGCGGACTTTATTTGGAAGAGGTCTTCCTGATTTTTGGCGTCTTCGATAGATAACATACATAAATAATGTACATTCATTTACCGATTAAAACAATAGGCGTTTCCGGCGTTTCTTTTTCGGCTTTAGGCGTTCGCCAAGGCCTGCTCGCAGTTCACCTTCTAATGCAGAATCACCCGCAGCAAGGAGTTCCTTTTGCGGGCGTTTGAGCTTTTTAACACGCGCTTCCAGGCGGAGCGCTTCTTCGCGAGTTTCGAGTTCAAATGTGCGTAAAATACATTCCGGCGGGAACGCTTTGGTAAACCTCGCGCCACGCCCACTGCAATGTTCTTCATAGCGGGCATCGACATCCACGGCATAGCCCGTGTAAATGCGGTCACCCTTGCAACGGAGCATGTAGACGAAGTGCGGCATGCCGCGACTTCCTACTGCTTATGCTCTTTCGATACTATGCTCATGTAGATGGTACCGAGGATGGCAGCGCTAAAGCTTCCGAGGAGGATGCCAAGCTTTGCAGAGTCCTTGTTTGCACCGTCTTCAAACGCAAGTCCAGACACAAAGAGGGCCATCGTAAATCCGATACCGGCAAGCATGCCACCGCCCCAAAGGACCTTCCAGGAGTAGCTCGGCTTCTTGGAAACGCCAATCTTTACGGACAAGAGGCTGAAGAGGAAAATGCCAATCGGCTTACCGAAAATGAGGGCGAGCGCCACGGCACCAAGCACAGGCACGTCAAGGCCACCGAGCTTGATTTCGACACCGGCATTTGCAAGCGCAAAAATCGGCATGATGCCAAAGTTCACCCAAGGCACAAGCATCTTGTACAAGCGTTCCTGCAACGAAACGCTTTCGCTTGCCCCGCGCTTGAGCATCGTAAATACTTCATACTGTTCATTGCGGTCCTTCGTCTCGCCCGAAAGCACGTTGCCTACGCCACTTGCAAACTGGGCCACCACGCCTTTCGCCACCACGGCCTTTGCGGGCACGGAGAGGCCAAGGAGCACGCCCGCAATCGTCGGGTGCACACCGGACTTGACAAAGAACGCCCACACGGCAATACCCGTGAAATGGAGCAGCAGCATGTTGCGCACGCCAATGCGGAAGAACACGTTGAACAAGGCAAGAAGCACAAAGGCCATGCCAAGAGCGCTAAAGTTGATGCCGTCACCGCTCGGGTAGCCAATTGCAATCACGAGAATCGCGCCGATATCGTCCGCAATGGCCAAAGTCAAAATCATCACGCGGAGCGCATGCGGCACCTTCTTGCCCAAAATCGCCATGCAGCCCACCACAAACGCGATATCCGTTGCCGTCGGGATTCCCCAGCCATGTGACGTACCCGGAGGGCAAAGAGCCAAGTAAATCAGCGCCGGGAAAAGCATACCGCCAGCAGCCGCAATAATCGGGAGGCTCGCCGCCTTCGGATCGCGGAGTTCGCCATAGGTCATTTCGCCCTTGACTTCAAGCCCGATATTGAAGAAGAATATCGTCATCAGCGCATCGTTGATGAACCAGTGCAAGTCGCCAGCCCCCACCCAGCTGCCTATCGTCACCACGAACGGCAAATGCCAAAAGTGCTCGTACGATGACGGACTCAAGTTCGCCCAGATGAGAGCCGCAAGCGTCATAATGATAAGCACTATGCCGCCCGTCGTCTCCACCTTCATCAGGCGCTCGATCGGGGTGATAATCTTACGTACCGGGGTTTCCGGAAACATATCTTCAATTTTATCGCTGCTTGTTACTCGTGCTGACATATGCATTTCAATATAGATAACTTTTTTACATTTTTTGGAGACATACCGCCGTTGTAACAGATAAATAGGAATAAAATTACAAGAACATCGCAAGCATGTCCTTCAGCTTTTCAACGCTGACCGGCTTTGCAATATGCTCGTTCATGCCCGCCTCGAAAGAAGCCTTGCGGTCTTCGTCAAATGCGTTAGCCGTCATGGCTATAATCGGAATTTCGGCAACATCCTTGTTTTCGAGAGCGCGAATGCGCTTTGTTGCCTCGTAACCGTCCATCACCGGCATGCGAACGTCCATCAAGACGACATCGAACGGTCTCGACTTTGCCTTCGAGAGCATTTTCACGGCAATATCGCCATCTTCCACCGCCGTCACGATAAAGCCATTGTCCTGGAGGATTTCCATCGTAATTTCGCGGTTGAGGATATTGTCTTCGACAAGGAGAATTCTCTTGCCCGCAAATCCGGAGTTGGCAGTATCATTGCTTTCGTCGTTTTTCTTTGACTGCACCAACTTGAATTCAAACGTCATTACAACTTCGGTACCGACATTCAGGCGGCTCGCAATTTCAATCTGACCACCCATCATCTCGACAGAATTCTTCGTGATAGCAAGTCCAAGGCCCATGCCGCGGACATCTCTCGACACTGTAGACTCTCTCGCAAACGGTTCATAAACCATTTTGAGGAATTCTTCGCTCATGCCGATGCCGTTATCCTTGATACGGAACTCGTATGCCGCATAGCTCGACTTTGTAAGCGGAGTTTCCTTGACGCTCATCGAGATAGTGCCGCCTTCCTTCGTAAACTTGATAGCGTTCGAAAGCACCTTGAGAAGCGCCTGGCTCAAGCGGTCCTTATCGCAAACGACTTCGTCATCATTGATGCCAACGCAATCCAGTTCAAACTTGAGGTCCTTCGCCTGCAAGTCATTGCGAATATCGCGTTCCACCTCATGAACGACTTCGAACAAGTGCGTCGGAGCTTCCTTGAGGTCGAACTTGCCCGATTCAATACGGCTCATGTCGAGAATGTCGTTGATAATCGAAAGCAGGCGATCAGAACTCTGGTCAATTTTCACCAGGCAATCCTTCACGCGTTCTGCATCCCCCACATGCGACGAGGCAATCGAGGTAAGGCCAATGACAGCGTTAAGCGGAGTACGGATTTCATGGCTTATGCTATTGAGGAATTCCTTCTTGGCGCTGTTTGCCGCCTGCGCTGCCGAGAGCGCCTGCTTTAATGCCTCAGCCTGCGTTTCAAGCTGTTCCTTCTGTTCCAGTTGCAAACGAGTAGATTCATCGACGCTGATAAAGCCCGCCACAATCTGTTCCTGGGCATCGGGCGCCTTGCCCGCCATCACGAACTTGAGCTGCCAATATTCAACCGCCCCGTTGATAATCATCCTGTAGTTGACATAATAGGCGCCCTTCGCGGCAAGACGTTCTATCACGACATCGCGAGTCGTCATTTCCATGAACATCTTACGGTCATCGGGGTGCACAAGCGTATTTGCAATCAGCTTCAGGCGGTCCTCGAAATTCCCAACCTTCCGCCAATTCGGGTTGTCCGCCCAGTTGTTTTTCTTCACATAATAAAGATGGTCTTCGCGAGTGGACGGGTTGATAAAGCTCACGAGCGTGAAGTCTTCCGAAAGGCCCTTGATCACAGAAAGTCTTTCGCGTTCTGCTTCGATAGCGACCTTTTCATCGTTCACGTCTTCAACACCAATAAGCACATAGCCGCCACCCTTGCCATCGGCAAGACCAATCAGCGTATGGCGCAGCCAGACCCAGTTGCCATTGATGAACCAGCGCATGTCCACCACTTTTCGGGATTCATTCGAACCCATCATTTCAAGGAACGCTTCCTTGTTAAACACGCTATGGCAAAGTTCCAAATCGTCCTTGTGGATTTTCGTGAGTTCATCATTATTCATGATGTCGTACAGCGAGACATTGCAGTCAAAGCGGCTGAGGATCTCCTTGTACAAGTCGTTCATCGCACTCGGGTACACAACGTAAGATCCCGATTCCGGATTCACGTAATAAATATGGATAAAGTTCTTGGACAAAAGCCCCAAGAGCTTCATCTGCATGTAGCGCACCTTGCCCACATCATCTTGCTTGACCCGGTCAGCTTCATTTGCAAAGCAACGAATTGCGACGCGACGGAGCAACACAAAGTAAGCAAAAAAGAAAATCAAGAACACAATAGCGAAACAGAGCAGAATAAAGCGCACCTTATGGATTGCCGCCATCGCATTCTTTTCAGGAGACGAAATGACAATGCTCCAGTGGTTTACCGCCAAGGGTTTGTAGAAGAAGCAGTTGGACTCTTCCCAATAGTTTTCAACGCAAGCCTCGCCCGTTGCCCCCACAAGCATGCTATCCACAAGCGCCGAGAACAATCCCCTTTCGTTATCCATCTCGTTCATGTAATCATGGATACTCTTCAGCGAATCATGCTTGGTGTCCGCAATAAAGCGTCCATCATCGCGATTGATGACATATACATACATCTTGCGGTCATAGCGCTTGTCCTTTCGCAAGTACTGGTGGATAAGTCCCAAGCTAAAATTCCAGTACGCAAGGGCAACCGTTTTCCCGTGGCTCTTAATCGGCACAAAGTGATACAGGAGTTTTTCCTCTTGCTTGTCACTTTCAAGGCGGACCGTCACATGGGCAGCTTCTGCGGCTTCAGTTTCAAACGAGATCCCCATCCCCTTTGAACTCGTCAAGGCGCCATCCGACAAAACGACCGTATCGCCCGGCAAAAGGATATTGATTTTCTGGTCACGCAAGAACGGCTGCATCTCATCCAATTTCGGTCGCAAGCTGTCGACAGAGTAATCGCTACGGTCACTCAAGGCATCCGCCACAAACTGGAGCGTTCCGCCGTAGTGCAGGTTGCTCATGATAAATTCATTCGACGCCACCTCGGCATATTCACGAAGCCTATTGAAGCACCCGTCTTCAACGATTTTCAAAATCTTCTGGCAAATAAACAAGAACACCAAAGCCGTCACGACAACGAGAACAATGGCAAAAACAAGGTGATCCCTATGCATCACCTTTTCATTGTGGACACCATCAACATTCTTTAACATTTAAGCTTCACTTCTTAAGAAATCTCGACAAAATATACTTCATTTTGTCTACATCTATCGGCTTGGAAATATGCTCATCCATGCCTGCATCAAGAGCAGCCTTGCGGTCTTCTTCAAAGGCGTTCGCCGTCATTGCGACAATCGGGATTCGCGACTGATACCCTGCAGGGAGCACGCGGATAGCACGCGTTGCCGCATAACCATCCATCACCGGCATCTGCACATCCATCAGCACAAGATCGTACTGCCCCGGCACAGAAAGTTCAATAAGCTTGACCGCTTCCTGACCGTTTTCTGCCGTAAAGACTTCAAACCCGTTATCTTCAAGGATGTCGCATGCAATCTGACGGTTCATTTCATTATCTTCGACAAGCAAAATCTTCTTGCCGGCAAAATCGAAATTGCCATCGCTCATCTGCGCACGCATGCGGGCACTATCGTGCAACTTGAAATCCAGCTCAAGAACAACTTCGGTCCCTGCGTTCTCTTCACTAAAGATTTCAATGCGACCACCCATTATCTCGACGATATTCTTGGTAATGGACATGCCAAGGCCAGTCCCCTGAATGCCGCTTACCGTCGAAGTACTTGCACGTGTAAATGGTTCATAAATCGTTTTCAGGAACTCGGCGCTCATCCCCATACCGTTATCGCGGATGCGGAATTCATACAGAGCCGAATCGCGCTTCATGGATTCCTTTTCGGTCACCTGCACATGAATCGAGCCACCTGCCTGCGTGTACTTGATTGAATTCGAGAGCACGTTCAGCAACACCTGATTCAGGCGCAACTTGTCGCAAACGATACCCGCCTCGCAAATATTCATCTCCACTTCAAAAGTGAGATTCTTCGCATCGATATCCGCCTGGACAATATCCTTGAGCGCATTGATAATTTCTATCAGGTCCTCGTCTTTTTCGGAGAGTACCATCTTGCCCGATTCGATACGGCTCATATCCAGCACATCGTTAATGAGCGAAAGCAAATGATTGGAACTCTGCCCAAGCTTGCGCAAGTAATCCAACACAAGTTCCTTTTCGTCGATATGCGCCATCGCAAGCCCTGTAAAGCCGACAATCGCATTCATCGGAGTGCGGATATCGTGACTCATGTTCGAGAGGAACGTCGTCTTTGCGCGGTCCGAAGACTGAGCCATCGAAAGCGCCTTCTGGAGCATCACCTGCTGTTTTTCAAGCAAGTCGTTCTGCTCGGCAATCTTTGCATCCAGTTCCAGCTTTTCAACCTGGTCATCGCTCAATAGCATAAACGAGAGCACAAACGAAACCACCTCATGCTGGTCATTGCGCTCAATGGTCGTAAACTTTGCACGCAGCCATTCGCCACTTTCAATCTTGAATTCCTGTTCGCGCTGGTCCGCATTTTGCAGGAATTTTTGCACATAGAACAGGTTTGAAAGTTTTTGCCAGTCCGGCCTAAATTCTTCCATGACGAGGGTGCTGATGTTCTTGACTTCATAGGAATACGTACTGTACAGAGGACGCTTTTCCACCCACGGAACATTCGAAGACTTGATGGTACGGAAGGAATTGTCTTCGACATTCACAAAGTAAATGGACACGTAGTCATCGTACAGGATGTCGTTCACAAAATCCTTGAGAATCAAGTCATCCTTTTCGGCAAAGCCAAGCGCCACAGCGACCGGACGATCGAACTCATCGCCCACTTTCACAAACTTCATTTCGCAATAGTGCGGTCTGCCCTCGACATCGCCACGGTACGTCGTGATGAAAGTCTTCTGCAAGGTAAGCTCTTTCTTGATATTGGCAAGAGCGCCCGCCTTATGCATCTTTTCACGGTCGCGTTCCCAGACCACACCTTCGACGTATTCATCAAACGCTTTGGAATACGGGATTCCCGAACGGAAACGGCTACCAAACAGAGATTCCGATTCCTTGTTCATCGAATACGGAGTAATCGTATCCTTTTCCAGATCGATATAATAGACCGCCGAATATTCCGACGCGAGGATATCGATAATTTCCAAGTCCTGTTCAATCTTTTTCTGGTGCATGCGAGCCGTACGGATCTGCTCATCCTTGTCGGCAAAACCGATTACGAAAGCTTTCTGCCCCCTGTTGACGGCAACGACCTTGCACTCGCAGAACTTGTCCGAATAGCTCACGAATTCAAAACTCGTGACACCCTTCTTCTGCAATAGCGACTTGAGATTCTTGACCGAAAGCTTCTTCAGCACGGCATCCTGATATTCAGAGGCAACAACCTTACTGACGATATAATCAATCGCACCGCTATAGGTAAATTCACCCAGAGAATCACCAAGCATCTTCTGGATTCCCGGATTCAGCTTATGCGCCGTCACCAAGTCGTATTCCAGGTCACAATAGAAGATGCACGAATAGTCCGACGCCAAGAGCGAAGTCACCGCAGCATCTTCGTCCATGCGCTTTCTGCGGTTGATTTCGTTTTTGGCAAAACTCGCGACGAGCTTGAGTACAGCAAAATTCTTCTGCGATTCCTTGGGGTTGTCTAAAACAAGGAAACTGTAACGCTGTTCATTCGAAGCAATCGTCGAAACGCTTATGCTCTTGATATCTAGAACCGGCAACGAGCTGTACAGCCTTTCCCAGACACCGTATTCATCATCCTGCGATTCGAGATAGACGGCGTCCATGTCGCCCACGGACTCTATCCACGGATTGATCATCTCCAATGGAATACGCTGGAGCCCCGCCTTGTTGGGCCTCACACCTTTACGGCACCATTCATAAGTGCTACTGAGGTATTCCCTTTCCTTGTCGCATTCCAGGATGTACGCCCTATCGGCATCGTAATACGAAGCAAGCGTTGCAAGCAGTTCTTCGATAGCGTCCTTGGAACGATTTTCCTTATAGAGAACATCGATGCAATCGCGAATCGCGGCATCCTGTTTCTGCTGTTCCGAGACGTTGTAAGCGACCATCATCGCCTGGTATTCATTCAGGATTTCGTTCTTAGAAACGTAGCAGACAAAACGGCTGTAATGCCAGCCGATGTGCGGCGAATAAAAACGGCAGGTGTATTCAGGGATGGAATCGCCTTTTTTGACCTGGTCTATAAGCGACTTTGCCGAGAGGTGCTGCACAAAAGCCTTACGGTATTCCTTATCCACGAGCTGGTCGGCAATCTTTTCGACAATCGCATCATAATGAGGGAAATCTTCGCCAAAAGATTCACTCACATCGACAGACTTGCCTTCGATAATCTGGATAAAGGGACGAGAAACTTTGCCTTCAGAAAGGTTGACCTTGAAATAGCTATACGCCTTGTCGAGAATTGCCTTTCCATAAAGCTTTTCGTTGAGGGCACTCTGCAAGCGTTCCCGCTTTGTATCAAGATCCATCGTCTTGATTTCGTTGCGGAGCTCCTCTTCAGTAGTCTTCTGGATGAGCGCAAGCTCTGTGATATCCTTGTGCCAGCCTTCAAGCCTCACACCTTTCTTATAATCAAAATTACGGGTTCCACCACAACGGACAAAACGGACACGGCCATCGGGGGCATGCCAAGGGTATTGAATTTCAGGCGCCTCGCCTGCACTCATCTTGTCGACATACGCCTTGACTTCGGCAAAATGTTCCGGGTCAATATTATCAAACCAGGCGTGGAAAATATCTTCGGCAGAAACACCCTCTTCAAGCCCAAGCAACTTGAGCATAGTCGGATTCGCCGTCATACGCGGAGCACAGCCGTCGTCAATTTCGACAGCCCAAAGCCCTATGCCAACCCCGTCCAAGATATTTGTCGTCAACGGTATCGAGTGTTCATCAGCCATAAATTGCTTCCCATATCCTATCTTATAAAAATAATACGTTTTATTATTAAAATTTCAAATCAGTGAAAATATTTATGTCAAGCAAAACAACACTTTCTCCGGACATTTAAACCACTTTTTCAGAAAAAAGTCCAAAAAAAACGAAAAAATCCGGACGTCTTGCGGCATCCGGACTTTTTTCCATATACAGACTCTATTAGAAGAATGCAGGCGGCCAACGCGGGTTCTTCGAGGACATATCGATCTTGTAGAAGTCCTTCTCGAAGCGGCCATCGTCCATGCCGTACATCTGCATCACGTGGCGAGCAATCCACTTGCCGAGCTTCAAGACAGTGAGCTTCTTGCGGAGGCGACCCTGGCAGTCACGGTTCATGATATCCGGGAGCGTAGAGGTCGTGAGGATTTCATCGATAGCCGGGCTGTTGAGCTTTTCGCGGGCTTCGGCACTGGTGTGGAAGTGCGTAACACCGAAGCAGACGCGGTTCGGGTTGCCCTTCTTGATGTGTTCGCAGCACTGCACGATCGTCGTACCGGTACGGACCATGTCATCGAACACGATCACGTCCTTGCCTTCGATTTCTTCGATGCTGATGTCGGAGAGTTCCGGGTTGAAGGTCATGCTGATTTCACGTTCGCCAGTACGGACCTTGTCCATCACGACGCGCTTGCATTCCGGGAGCTGGAGAGCATCGAACACGGCGTTCATGAACGGGCGTGCACCCTTGTCCGGGGAGACGATCACGAGGTTGTTGCCGTCCTTGCCGGTCTGCACAAAGTTGCTGTTCTTGATGTAGTGGGCGTAAACGTCCGTCGGGATCAAGTTGTGGAAGTTGCCTTCAAAAATTTCGTTGAAGAGGTTCTGCACCTTGATGCTGTGGTTGTGGCAGGTGACAACGGCATCGACACCAGCAGTCTTCAAAAGCTGGGCGTAGAGGAGGCTCGTGAATGCCTGACCGTCGAACTTCTTGAGGTCGATGTCCGGGCGATCCTTTTCGAGTTCACCGATGCGGTGCGGGCCGCGATCCTGGGCGCTGTAGAAGAGGTCCGGTTCAACCAAGACGACCTGTTCTGCACCATTGTCCTTAGCGGCGCGAGCGAGGATGCAGTTACGCATGGCGTAGTCGTTACGGCTACGTTCATGGTTAGAAACAGAGCAAATCAAGACAATCTTGCCTTCCAGGCGCTTGCCGATATGTTCCAAGTCGTCCATATCCAGCATGTAGCGGGGGCAGAATTCGGAGTTGGCGAAAGTCTTCAGGGAGACCACGTCGGAGATATCTTCACGGAGGCCGATGTACTGAGCCATGTCGATGGCAAACGGATCATCGGTAAAGTTGCCGGTCACGATAAAACGATCTGACATTTTCCTAGCCTTGATTTAAGGGTTGTTTTTTGTGTTATTGCCAAATATAGTTAGAATCTATCCACGTTTCAAGTTTCAGGGAAAGAAAATCACCAAATGCAAAAAGCCCCGGCTTTTCGCCGAGGCCCTTCTTAGATACTTTGTTCTAAAAGAAGACTATTACTTCTTAGCCTTGCAGCCCTTCTTGCAAGCGGTCTTCTTAGCAGCCGGAGCCTTGCAGTTCTTGCGCGGGTCGCCAGCGTAGACAGCAGCCTTGCCGAGTTCTTCTTCGATGCGGAGGAGGCGGTTGTACTTGCAGACGCGGTCCGTACGAGAGAGGGAACCAGTCTTGATCTGGCCAGCGGCAGTACCGACGGCGAGGTCAGCAATGAAGGTGTCTTCGGTTTCGCCAGAACGGTGAGAAACGATCGGAGCATAGCCTTCAACCTGAGCGCGCTTGATAGCAGCGAGGGTTTCAGAAACAGAACCGACCTGGTTCACCTTGATAAGGATAGCGTTAGCGATGCCAGCCTTGATGCCTTCGTCGAAGATGGTCGGGTTGGTCACGAACAGGTCGTCACCCACGAGGTTGATCTTGCCACCGAGCTTGTCGGTAAGAACCTTCCAACCAGCCCAGTCAGCTTCATCGAGACCGTCTTCAATGGAGAAGATGGAGTACTTGTCGATGAGCTTTTCATAGAGCTTGACCATGTCAGCAGACTTGACAGTCTTCTTGGTGCTCTTCTTGAACGTGTAGGTAACAGCCTTGGAGCCTTCCTTTTCAGTTTCCTTGTCGCAGAATTCGGAAGAAGCAACGTCAAGAGCGATCTTGATGTCCTTGCCGAAAACGTAACCAGCGTTTTCAGTAGCGGTCTTCAAAGCAGCGAGAGCCTTTTCGAGGGTCATCACGTCCTTGATTTCGTAACCGAACTTGTTCTTAGCCGGCTTGATAGCAACGCCCGGAGCAAAGCCACCTTCGTCACCAACCGTCGTATCGAAACCACCCTTCTTGAGGACAGCCTTAAGAGCGTGGAAGATTTCGGTCACCATCTGGAGACCCTTGGAGAAAGTCTTAGCGCCAACCGGAGCGATCATGAATTCCTGGAAGTCGATCGGAGCGGAAGAGTGAGCACCACCGTTGATCACGTTGCACATCGGGCACGGGAGGGTGAGCTTTTCAGTGCCATGGAGCTTAGCAATGTACTGGTAAAGCGGAAGGCCAGCATCCTTAGCAGCAGCAACGCAAACAGCCATGGAAACGCCGAGGATAGCGTTTGCACCGAGCGTGTTCTTGAGCATGCGGTTGCCGTCGAGTTCGATCATAGCGTCATCAACTTCAGTCTGCTTGGACGGATCCATGCCAACGATCTTCTTAGCGATCTTGGTGTTGACGTTCTTCACGGCAGTGAGAGTGCCCTTGCCGAGATAGGTCTTCTTGTCGCCATCGCGGAGTTCGCAAGCTTCGCGTTCACCGGTGGAAGCACCACTCGGAACAGCTGCGTGACCAACGATACCGTTGTCAAGAGTGACATCGACTTCGAGAGACGGATTGCCACGGGAATCCAAAATCTGACGAGCCCAAACTTTAGCGATTTTAGCCATTTTATTAACCTTCTGTTAAAGTGAAAATTTTCTTGTGCTTTAAATATAAAAAAGTAGGAAGTTTGCAGTAGACAGTCGGAAGAAAAAATGTGAAGATTTCGTTGTTAGCGATTAGTCATTGGTCATTAGTTGTTAGTCATTAGTTAATGTTTCTTCGTCATCCTGACGACCAAAGGAAGGATCCAGTGATTTTTACTTATGACCGCCGAAAATTCCTAACTGTACGAACGCTCCCAAAAAAAAGCGTTGGTTCGTAATTTCAACATGGCCTCCTAAATCAAGGTAAGCACTTTTTGACAATACAAACCTTACTCCCATTGCTTGCGACCAGCCAAATTCCCAACCATATGACGAACTTAAACCACTAAATAAGTAATCCACAAAATGATGCGTTTCAAACAATCCTATTCTAGCATTTTCCGTTAATGACAAATACGTATTACCATTTACAACAGATGCCAATACAACCCAAAAAGATTCAAACGTCTCCGTACGTCCCATTAAAGATATTAAGAGCATGAACAAACAATCATCTGAAATAAAGCCTCGTTGAAAATCTATATCAAGATATCCAAAAGCAAAACCAAAACTAATCCATTTATTTTTAAACAGCTCATGAGGATTTTCTCTTCCTCCAAACAATCTAAGTTGCAATATAGTCGGTCCCGCATAAGCAGCCTCAATTGTAAACCCCGATGGATAATAAGGATTAGTTACATCTACAGAATCTAAATTTTGAGATATCCCCGCATCAACACTTTCAACTTTATTCGTATTGACAATGGTGTTTGTATCAACATCATTCGCTAAAGATATTTTCGAAAGCGAATCAGTCACCAACGAGTCCTGCAAAATCGGCTCGTTCGCGTCAACAAGCTGCATAGACGACTGTGCAAAAACACATACCGCAAACATTAACATGAAGAACAAAGAAAATAATTTTATTCTATGATACCCAGCCATGCAACGTTCTTCATCATTCAATTACTAATACGTCTTATGGCTCTTTACAATATCCAAAAGCATTTTCTCAATATTCGTCTCGCGATTTTTCTGGTTGACTTCAACCGTGAAATAGTTTTTGTTCTTTGTCATGAGCACCGCGTACGCAACGCTGTACGAGCCGTTGGAAGTCACCATCCATCCAAACGCATCGCCATCCTGCCTTTCGAATTTCGTCTCGCTATACTGAATCGGCTTATCAGAATTTTCAGCTTTAGTCATCGTCTTGTAATGATCGAAAAGGTCCATGAGAATCAGCGAATCCGACTGACCAAAGTCCACGCCACTTTCCGTTTCAAGACTTTCGAACAAGCTCTTAGTCTGGCCATCAATCGCAAATTTCACATACGAATCAGCCGCACCTTCCGCAAGCTCTACTCGCGTATTTACGCCGTCCTTCTTTTGAATTTTAAGAGGCACCCATTCAGCAGACGGGAGTTCAAAAGCGAGCGGTTCAGGATACGGGACATTCAATTCAATCGCCGGACTTCCTGTCCAAAAGGATTGTGTCTTATGAAGAATGATATCGTTGTGGTTCTTGGCACAACCGCCAAGGAACAGCAACGAAGCTGAAAATAGAAGTACGATGGATTTCTTTATGGTTTTCATGATTAAAAATTCCTTTATAAAAAAATACTTTATTTCTCTACAACATGTCCCGATAGCTCACGGAAATCGCATTTTTTATACAAGGTAATACCCGGTGAAACCAAGTGAAACACAGACTGTTCAGCAAGCGTTTCCACGTTGAACTCAAAGGAATCCAGGCGGTTGCGGTAGCTATCCGTAGAATTGTCGAACGAAACCATGTAAGGCGGGTGCGGAATCTTGCCCTGGTTCGCAAGCGAAATCAGCTCGACACCGACCCTGTCGTTAGAAACGACCCACGCATCCACAGGCGGGATTTTTTTCACGAGCGACATTAAAATTTGTCTATAACGGGCATGTGCACGCGGTTCCTGCATAAAGTCATAAGGGCTCGCATGCGATGCATCAGTCGCCTCGAACACTTCAAGTCCCACATTCTTGAGACCTTTCAAGCGGTCCCTTGACCACATGCTCATGTGATACGGCGAAACAAAGGCAATCCGCATCAAGCCATTTTTCTTCAGAAAACGCCCGACAATGCGTCCCGGGAACTCACCAAAGGCGAGGTTGAAAAACGCAAATCGCTTTTCTTTTTTCAGCGCACGCGGAATGTCGTACAGCGGATGTTCCCACCACACAGCCACAGGGAAACGCGTCGTCGCAAGTTTTGCAAATAGTTTATTGATATCGAATACGAGCATCGTCGAGACGACAGCACCAAAACATTCACGGCAATCTTCCAGCATTATCCGCTTTCCGCCCGCATCCAGAAACGCGCCCTCTTCTTCGTAATAGCCAAGCGCCTTGACGTTTAAGTTATTACGATGCGCTTCCACATACACTTTTCGCATAAACAAAAGTTCGCGTTCGCCAAGACAATTAAAATCCCCTTTAGGGTTGCAACGCATAATCAAGAGGATTTCTTTTGTCTTAGAAACCGCCAACCGGGCATCGACAAAATAATAACGCCCTTGCCCCCTGCGTTCCAAAATTCCCTTTGCATGCAATGATTCCAGTGTACGCCGCATGGTCCCCAACGTCGTCGCATAAGACTGACACATGTCCTTGATTGATGGAAGCGGACGATTAACCGAAATCTTTCCCGACTTCCAGTCCTCCAGCAGCAATCGCTCTACGCGTTCCGTTTCGAGTTCATGCGCAGACACCTCGATTTTTGGCTTTGCCCCCCAAAAAAATCCATTGCCATGTTCCGCATAAATTTTCCCTTGAGAGGCAAGCTTCTTGTATGCACGGAAAACGGTAAACGTCGACGCCCCCGAAGATGCAGCCACCTCGCGCACGGAAGGGAGCCGATCCCCATCCTTGAAATTAGACGATCCAATCCACTTGCAAAAATCTTCGACTGTCATGGTGAACCTCAATATAACACTAGATACACTATAGCACGAACATACAAAAATTTCAGCTACAGGGAACGCCTAGTAACCTAATTTAAGTAAGGAAACAAAATACAATCTTTGAATATCGAGGCTACTATGTTCAAATCACTACTCTTCACATTGGGGATTTTGCCTATGACCGCTTTAGCATTCCAAGTCGGCGCCTGGGTCGGTGGCCCCGGCCAATACCCGCAGCCCACCCAAGAAAACGTGCAGGCATTCCAGGATTTGCAGGGCACGCATATCGACCTCATCAGCTATTTCGCGCTCTTTGACGTGAACGACTGGAACGCAACCGAGGAATTCGCAAATGTTGCGAAGGACAACGGCTCCACGCTTGTGGTGACCTGGATGGCAAACGGCTACAACGCCCAAGATTTGGTGGACGGCAAGGCCGATGAATACATCCGTGACTACGCCAAGGGCGTTAAAGGCTACGGCGAAGAAATCTGGCTCAGGCCGCTCCACGAAGCGAACGGCGACTGGTACGACTGGGGCGTAGGCAAGGCAGGCGCCGGCAACACCGATGCAAACGTCGCCGAAGCATTCCGCCATATCGTAAAAATCTTCAAGGAAGAAGGCGTTACGAACGTCAAATGGGTCTGGACAACGAACGCTTCGAACTCAGGAAAGGGTTCCACGCTTACGGGCAACTACCCCGGCGACGAATACGTCGACTACATCTCCATCGACGGCTACAACTGGGGCAAATGCCAGAGTTGGTCTAGCTGGCAGACGTTCTCGCAGGTATTCAAGAAGGCATACAACGCACTCGCGAACATCAACAAGCCGCTCTTCATTGCTGAAATTTCCAGCTCCGAACTTGGCGGCAACAAGGCTGAATGGATTACCGACATGTTCGAGCACTTCGCGACCGACTTCTCCCGCGTATTCGCAGTGATGTGGTTCAGCCAGAGCAAAGAAGATAACGAAGGCGACTGGGCGCTCAACACCTCGCAGGCCGCAGTTGATGCATGGAAGGCGGGCATTGCAAAGATGAAAGCCATCGACAACACAGCACTCAAGCCGGCCGGGAGGGCATCCAACAGTTCCTTTCGCCTGCAAGACGGCAAGCTCTACATGCAAACCGGCAAAGCATTAAAGGCAAGTGTCGTGCAGTTTGACTATCAGGGCCGTGTCCTGTGGCAGAGCCCGGTGCAGCACTTCACCGCGGGCGTACACGCTATCGACGCTCCCAAGGCAAACGCACAAAGCATTTACAAACTATCCGTGAAGCGCTAAACAAAACTTATTCATAAAACTCCTTGGACAACCCCCATTCTAGCCACCCAAAAGGTAACGCTAGAGTGGGGATTTTTTATTCCCAGCTGAGCCATATCGTCATAAACTTATCGTAGACTTCATAAACACCTTGGTTATTCGTAACAATCTGCTTTTCGAGCAAGGCAGTTAACGCCTTTTGGACACTACTTGCAGAAAGGCTGTATTTCTTTAAGAACTGACGGCCTGTAATTTGCGAAACTCGACCTTCTTTACCGATTGCAACAAGGAGTGTTTTTTGCGGGGGCGTCAAAAGGAACAGCATATTCTTGTATATCTCAGAATTTTCCTCAACGATATCCTCTACTGTTTCATCTAATTGGGCAACATAAAAAGCACAGCCTTTTTCTGTAATGGAATAGACATAATTCATGATTTTCTGGATGTACCACGTCACACCGCCAAATCGCGCATAAGCCTCATGAATTGAATCGTCATCAATCTTTCGTCCATTCTTTTCAAAGTGGTACTTTATAAATTCAGAATACTTGACTTCGGGGATGACATCCAAATTCATAATGGAGATACTTTGGTAAAAAGGACGTGCCGCCGATACAAAAATTTCGCCCATCATAGTCCGCTCGGAACCAGCAAAGACAAAATTCGCATTATGGCAATTCATGCGATAGCGCAATGACAACGGAGCCACGAATGACAGGCTCTGGCGGGGATGACAACACTCGGCATTCCGCATAAATGCAGAAAAGGTCCGCGATTTTGTCGCGGACCTTCCTCTAGGATAATTCTGTGCTTGCGCGCAAGAATTAGAAACGGAAGTGAGCGAAAGCCTTGTTGGCTTCGGCCATCTTGTGCGTATCGTTCTTCTTACGAACTGCGTTGCCTTCGCTGTTCTTAGCGGCAACGAGTTCTGCAGCAAGACGTTCTGCCATGTTGGCTTCGTTGCGGTTACGAGCTGCATCGAGGAGCCAGCGGAGAGCGAGAGCCTTGGCGCGATCCGGAGCAACTTCCATCGGGACCTGGTAGTTTGCACCACCAACGCGACGGGACTTGACTTCGACACGCGGCTTGATGTTTTCAAGGCAGAGTTCGAACTTTTCGAGCGGAGTTTCCTTACCTTCAACCTTCTTGTCGAGGAGGTCAAGAGCGGTATAGACGATCTGTTCAGCGATGGTCTTCTTACCCTGCTTGAGAACGACACCGACGAGTTCGGTAACGAGGGTGGACTTGAAACGCGGATCCGGGAGGATGGAGCGATGGAGAGCCTTTCTTCTTCTAGACATAGATTACTTCCTTACTTCTTGGCCGGAGCGGCACCTTTCTTCTTAACACCGTACTTGGAGCGGCCGTTCTGACGGCCGTTGACTGCCTGAGTATCGAGCGTACCACGGATGATGTGATAACGAACACCCGGAACGTCCTTCACACGACCACCGCGGATGAGCACGATGGAGTGTTCCTGGAGGTTGTGGCCTTCGCCCGGGATGTATGCGGTCACTTCCATCTTGTTGGAAAGACGCACACGGGCAATCTTACGAAGAGCGGAGTTCGGCTTCTTCGGGGTGCTGGTGTAAACACGGGTGCAAACACCGCGCTTCTGGGGGCAGGACTTCAAAGCTACGGAAGCGGTCCTGTTGCTGATCTGTTCACGTCCGTTACGGACGAGCTGTTGAATAGTTGGCACTGTTTAATCTCCTAGATTTTGGAGTGCAAATATAGTTTTATTTCCAAATATTTCAAGTACTTAGCTGTTAATTATCCGAATCTTCCTCGTCAGAAGAGCCGATTTCGTTATCCAAGAGCTGGATTCCGGAACCAGAGTCGTAATTTTCAGCCTGTACATTCTGCAAACGAGAGCGTTCTTCCATTTCGTCGGCATCGGCATCGATCACTTGGACGTTCCTCAAGTGACGGGCACCAGTACCGCACGGAATAAGTCGACCCATAATCACGTTTTCCTTAAGACCCATGAGCGGATCCACGCAGCCTTCGATGGAGGCGCGAGTAAGGATTTTTTGGGTTTCCTGGAACGAAGCAGCAGAGATGAAGCTGTCCGTTGCCAAAGAAGCCTTAGTGATACCAAGGAGCATCGGTTGATACTTAGCTTCGGCCTTACCGAGAGCGCGCAGACGTTCGTTTTCGGTACGGAGACGGATCTTGGAAATTTCTTCGCCAGGCAAGAATTCGGATTCACCCGGATCTGTAATGCGGACCTTGCGCATCATCTGACGAACGATACATTCGATGTGCTTATCTGCAATAGCCACACCTTGCAAGCGGTAAACCGCCTGGATTTCGTTCACCAAGTGGCGCTGCACATCCTCGGGTCCGAGAACGTCGAGGATATCGTGCGGATCCACACTGCCTTCGCTGATCTTCTGACCAGCACGGACACGGTCACCGTCATTGACCGCCAGATGGATACCACGCGGAACCAGCACTTTCACTTCGTTGCCATCCATCTGCTGAATAATAACTTCTTGGTTGTTGCGCACTTCGTTACCGTACTTGACGAGACCGTCAACCGGTGCGATGAATGCCTTGTTCTTCGGAACGCGAGCTTCGAAGAGTTCAGCGACGCGCGGAAGACCACCGGTAATATCGCGGGTCTTACCAGCTGCACGCGGAAGCTTTGCGATAACCTGACCGGAAGTAACGCGGTCACCCTGATGCACGGCGAGGATAGCGCCGTCAGGCAACATGAAGTGGCCAACCTTTTCGCCACGGTCGTCGTTGATGACGATAACCGGACGCAATTGGTTCTTACCGTGCTGCTTGTCGCTGATGACGATCCAAGTTTCAACTTCGGTCATTTCATCGCGTTCAATACGGTAAGTTCTGTTTTCAATAAGATTGCTAAATGCGATCGTACCAGACACGTTCGTGATAATCGGGCTGTTATACGGATCCCATTCGAACATGCTTTCGCCCTTCTTGACGGTAGCATTGTTTTCGACGTGCAAGATTGCACCATACGGAATCTGGTAACGACCCTTGTTAATGCCGGTCGTATCGAAAATAACGAGTTCGCCCATACGGGAGACGACAACCTTCTGGCCTTCGTGGTCGACTGTTTCGACCTGTTCGAGTTCGATGTGGCCATCGACTGTAGCCTTCTTGTCGCTTTCAACCGTCAAACGGGAAGAAGCACCACCGATATGGAACGTACGGAGGGTAAGCTGCGTACCCGGTTCACCGATGGACTGTGCAGCAAGCACGCCAACAGCTTCGCCGAGGTCAACCGGACGACCGGAAGCAAGCATACGGCCGTAGCACTTGGCGCAGACACCCGTCTTGGAGTCGCAAGTGAGCACGGAGCGCATCTTGATGTGTTCAAGACCCGTAGCAGAAATCTTCGGGAGGTCACGTTCGGTGACGAGTTCGCCAGCCTTCACGATCACTTCGCCCGTCACCGGGTGCTTGATGTCATCGACCGGAGCACGACCGAGGAGACGTTCTTCAAGAGGAATGACCGTATCGTCACCGTCCTTGAATGCGGAAACTTCGATACCGTTCGTCGTGCCGCAGTCCGGTTCGGTAATCACGAGGTCCTGACCCACGTCCACGAGACGACGGGTAAGGTAACCAGCGTCAGCCGTCTTAAGAGCGGTATCAGCAAGACCCTTACGAGCACCGTGAGACGAAATGAAGTATTCCATCACGTTCAAGCCTTCACGGAAGCAGGACTTAATCGGGTTTTCAATAACTTCCTGACCACCGAGCTGCTTGATCGGCTTCTGCATCAAACCACGCATACCGGACAGCTGCTTAATCTGTTCACGGCTACCACGAGCGCCGGAGTCAGCCATCATGTAGACCGGGTTGAAACCGTCACGGTCGTGAGAGAGCAAGTCCCACTGCTTGGCAGCAACGTCGGACGTCGTCTTGGACCACACGTCGATCGTCTGGTTATAACGTTCGCCGTCAGTAATGACACCGTCTTCGTAAAGGGCGCGAATCTTGGAAACCTGTTCGGCAGCCTTGTCGAGCATTTCCTGCTTTTCCTTCGGGATCACCATTTCGGCGATAGCCACAGAAGAACCAGCGCGCGTTGCCCACTTGTAACCGTTAGCCTTGAGGTCATCGAGGTAGTCGACGGTCACGCGGTTGCCGGTACGACGATAGAGGTCGTCAATGGACTTTGCAATCACCTTCTTGCCGAAGGTTTCGTTGGCGTAGCCAAGAGCGTTCGGGACAAATTCGTTGAAGATGATACGGCCGACTGTCGTCTTGATGACGTTGTCTTCCTTAAGGGTGAGGAACTTAATCTTTTCGCCAGCCTTGACCTGGACTTCGAGATTGCCATTGTCATCAGCCATTTCGCGGATGCAGGTGCAATCCTTTTCGAGAGCACCCATATAGATCTTGCGACCTGCCGGGAGCTTCAAGTAAACATTGGCGTTCAAATCCACGACGTCGTTTTCGTAAGCGCGAACGGCTTCGGCCGGGTCGTAGAAGTGCATGCCTTCACCCTTGCGGTTCGGACGCGGCTTGGTCAGGTAGTAGAGCCCTAGCACGATGTCCTGGCCCGGCACAGCGATCGGCTGACCGGAAGCCGGGTGAAGAATGTTGTTCGAAGAAAGCATCAACACGCGGCATTCGAGCTGAGTTTCGAAGCTAAGCGGAAGATGGCAAGCCATCTGGTCACCGTCGAAGTCAGCGTTGAATGCTGTACAGACGAGCGGGTGGAGGCGAATCGCGTTACCTTCGATGAGCTTTGGATAGAAGGCCTGGATACCCAAGCGGTGAAGCGTCGGAGCGCGGTTCAACATGACCGGGTGGTCTTCAATAATCTGTTCGAGAATGTCCCAAACTTCAGGACGTTCTGCGTCAACGTACTTCTTAGCAGACTTGAGCGTGTAGACAATGCCTTCTTCTTCCAAGCGCTGGATGATGAACGGCTTGTAAAGTTCAAGAGCCATGCGCTTCGGGAGACCGCACTGGTGCATGCGAAGTTCCGGTCCCACGACAATCACGGAACGGCCGGAGTAGTCAACACGCTTACCGAGCAAGTTCATACGGAAGCGGCCCTGCTTACCCTTGAGGAGTTCAGCGAGGCTCTTGAGCGGACGTGCAGAACCAGCACGAGCGGTGCGGCGGCCGCTATCGAACAGCTGGTCGACAGCTTCCTGGAGCATACGCTTTTCGTTGCAGAGAATCACGTTAGGGGCACGGATGTCAATCAACTTTTTCAAGCGGTTGTTGCGGTTGATGACACGGCGATAGAGTTCGTTCAAGTCGGAGGTAGCAAAGCGGCCACCTTCGAGCGGTACGAGCGGACGAAGATCAGGCGGGATAACCGGAAGAACGTCGAGGATCATCCAAGACGGCTGGTTAGCGAGCAAACGAGCTTCGTTCGGATACTTGTGGCGGAATTCTTCGTAGGCGTCGGCAAGCACAAAGTCGGAGTGCTTGGCTTCGTAGTCTACCTTGAATTCGGCAACAGCTTCGGCAAGACCCTTGAGCCAGGCCTTGCTTGCGTCGCGGGCCGGATCCGGATTCTTGTAGTAGCTGCGGAAGCTTTCCATCTGGGACTTCTTGAAGGCTTCGACGACCTTGAGGCGCTTCACGGCGTCATCCTGCTTGGTCTTGGACTTGGAAGTAGCCTGCAAGCGGAGTTCTTCGGAGAGCTTGGTCAAGTCGACGCGGTCGAGCAACTGCTTGATAGCAGATGCGCCCATCTTGGCTTCAAATTCACGGCCTTCGGCAACGAGGTCCTGATACTGAGCTTCGTCGATCAGGGAGTTCGGTTCGAGGTCGGTCGTACCCGGATCAATCACCACGTACTTTTCGTAGTAGATGATATGGTCGAGGTCCTTAGTATTGAGGTTGAGGAGTGCACCGATGACGCACGGCTGGTTACGGACGAACCAGGTGTGGGTCAGAGGGATAGCAAGTTCGATGTGGCCCATGCGTTCGCGACGGACCTTGGAGTGAGTCACTTCAACGCCGCAACGGTCGCAGATGACGCCCTTGTAGCGGATGCGCTTGAACTTACCGCAGTTGCATTCCCAGTTCTTAACCGGTCCAAAGATCTTTTCGCAGAAAAGACCATCCTTTTCAGGCTTGAAGGAACGGTAGTTAATCGTTTCCGGCTTTGTCACTTCGCCATAGGACCAGTAACGGATCAGGTCCGGGGAGGCGAGATGAATAGAAATGTCGCCAAACTGTTCAGTCATTTCTTCAGCCATAATTACTTGTCTCCAGTGGTCTCGATATCAAGACCCAAAGAATGAACTTCGCGAATCATAACATTGAAGGATTCAGGGATACCCGGCTTCGGAGTATTCTGACCCTTGACAATGGCGTCATAGACCTTGGAACGGCCCTGCACATCGTCAGACTTGACGGTGAGGAGTTCCTGCAACGTATAAGCGGCGCCGTAAGCTTCCATAGCCCACACTTCCATTTCACCGAAGCGCTGACCACCGAACTGGCTCTTACCGCCAAGCGGCTGCTGCGTCACGAGAGCGTAGCTACCGATAGAACGTGCGTGGATTTTGTCGTCGACCAAGTGACCGAGCTTGAGGTAGTACATGTAACCGATGGTCACCGGGTTGAGGAGGGCTTCACCGGTCTTGCCGTCGTAAAGCTTGGCCTTACCGATAATCTTGTTGTTATCCGGATCCATTTCGTAGTTCACGATCGGGTTCTTTTGGTAAGCCTTTTCGAGTTCCTTGCAGATATCTTCGAACTTGGCACCGTCGAACACAGGAGTCGTCACCTTGAAGCCGAGAGTCTTTGCAGCCCAGCCCAAGTGAACTTCAAGCACCTGACCGATGTTCATACGAGAAGGCACGCCCAGCGGGTTCAGAAGAATCTGGAGCGGACGACCGTCTTCAGTGAACGGCATGTCTTCGACCGGAACGATTCTCGAGACGACACCCTTGTTACCGTGGCGACCTGCCATCTTGTCACCGATGGAGAGGCAACGCTTCTTTGCGATGTAGACCTTGACGCTCTTGAGAACGCCCGGCTTGAGTTCGTCACCCTTCGTGACCTTGTCGATTTCCTTTTCCATCGTGCGGGTAAGGGTATCGAGGTTGTCGCGAGCGACGAGAACGAGAGAGAGCACCTTGTCCTGGAGGTCATCGTCATCCACAACGAATGTGGAGAGCGGAGAGACCTTCGTCACGTCGATGAGTCTGAGGTTCTGTTCGTTATAAGTCTGACCTTCGCGGATGAGGAGTTCGTGAGTTTCGTTGTCCATGACCTTGCCAGCAGACTTGCCTGCGAGGAGGTCGAACAAGTGTTCACGGCATGCATCCTTGATGCGGTCGATCTGGCTCTGGAAATTCTGACGAATTTCTTCGATCGTTTCCTGATCCTTTTCCTTGCTCTTCTTGTCGGCCTTGTCCTTCTTGCTGAAGATACGGGTTTCGAGCACGACGCCCTTCATTCCCGGAGGAGCCTTGAGGGAAGAGTCACGCACATCGCCGGCCTTTTCGCCGAAGATGGCACGGAGCAAACGTTCTTCCGGAGTGAGTTCGGTTTCGCCCTTCGGGGTAACCTTACCGACGAGGATATCGTCCGGACCGACTTCAGCACCGACGCGGATCACGCCGTTTTCGTCGAGGTTACGGAGAGCGTCTTCACCGACGTTCGGAATTTCACGAGTCAATTCTTCCGGACCGCGCTTGGTGTCGCGGACTTCCATTTCGTATTCTTCGATATGGATAGAAGTGAACGTGTCCTTGATGGCAAGTTCTTCGGAGATAATGACAGCGTCTTCGTAGTTATAACCGTTCCACGGGAGGAAGCCGATGAGGATGTTCTTACCGAGAGCGAGTTCGCCGTGGTCAGTAGAAACACCGTCAGCCAAGACGTCGCCGACCTTCACGAAGTCGCCAACGTTAACAATCGGCTTCTGGTTGATGCAGGAATCCTGGTTGGAACGTTCAAACTTGCGGAGCGTGTATTCGTCAATCGGATCCTTGCCGAGGAATTCATAGTTTTCGCCAAGACCAGTGAGCGGTTCAAATACGCCGTTCACCATCTTGCCGCGCTGCACAGTGATGTTGCGAGCGTCGACAAACGTGACCTTACCGTCGTGCTTTGCACGGACAACCGTACCCGAGTCGAGAGCGGCGCGGCGTTCGAGGCCAGTACCCACGACCGGAGCTTCGGCGCGGAGCAGAGGCACAGCCTGGCGCTGCATGTTAGAACCCATCAATGCACGGTTAGCGTCATCGTGTTCAAGGAACGGAATAAGACCAGCAGCCACAGACACAATCTGCATCGGGGCAACGTCCATGAGGTCGATACGTTCAGTTTCGTTGTCGCCAATAGCGATGGAGTCCTGCTTCATCAAGTGCGGGTATTCACTCTTGTCGCGGACGATGACATAGCCGTCCATGTCGCCCTTGAAGCGGTTGTTTTCGTCAAGTTCGGTAGAAGCCGGAGCGACCTTGAAGGAGTCTTCTTCGTCTGCAGTGAGGTAGCTGATGTAGTCGGAAACAATCTGTTCCACGACGTCGCCCACCTGCACGTAGTCCGGAGTGCCGTCGAAATCATCGAGGGCAAAGCCGTTCTTGCTATAAGAAATATTACCGTCGGCATCCTTGAGCTGGAACACCTTGTTTACGAAGCCTTCGAACAATTCGCGCTGGCGGTTGTCGAGGTTCAGGCGAACAGTGTCGATTTCCTTCTGGGTGAGTTCAAGTTCCACGAAGAGGTGCGGATCATGAACGAAGCCCTTGAAGATGCCGAAATGCCACTTTTCTTCCGGGAAGTAGCACTTGTTGCCCTGAGCGTCCTTGAATTCAACGAGACCCACAATACGGTACGGGGTTTCGATGAAGCCGAAGTGGTTCACCACGGCGTAAGATGCGAGGGAGTTGATAAGACCGATGTTCGGACCTTCCGGAGTTTCGATCGGGCAGAGACGGCCATAGTGCGTGTAGTGAACGTCACGGACTTCGAAGCCTGCACGTTCACGGGTAAGACCACCAGGACCGAGAGCGGAGAGACGACGCTTGTGAGTAAGTTCAGAAAGCGGGTTCATCTGGTCCATGAACTGGGACAACTGGCTCTGGCCAAAGAATGCCTGGACGACAGTAGAGACCATGCGAGTATTCACGAGTTCGCGCGGAGTCGTCTGTTCTTCTTCGGAATGGAGAGAAAGGTTTTCGCGGATGACGCGAGACATACGGGAGAGGCCGACGGAAATCTGACCGGCAAGGAGTTCGCCCACGGAACGTGTACGACGGTTGCCCAAGTGGTCGATATCGTCAAGTGTGTAGCCTTCATCGCCGTTGAAGAGGCCGACCATGTATTCGATGATAGCGAGGAAGTCAGTCTTGCTCATCGTCATCTGGGTCACAGACGGCATCTTGAATTCGTTGACGCGGTCGAAGCGTTCAGCAACTTCCTTAACCTTGGCAAGAATAGCAGCGGTGTAAACCTTTGCGTTCAAGCGGTAACGACCGACTTCGCCAAGATCGTACTTGTGCGGGTCGTTGAGGAAGAGTTCGTCGAAGTAGCGTTCGGCGGTCTGGAGGTTCGGAGCTTCTTCCTGCTGCTGGTGGGTCACGGAGTAGACAGCCTTGAGGGCGTCTTCGCGGGACTTCGTCTTGTCGGCAGCGAGCGTGTAGTGGATGAGGAGGTTGTCTTCTTCCTTGGAAAGCACGGTGATCTTTTCGACACTACTTTCGCGGAGGCGTTCGAGCTTCTTGTCGTCGATGACAGTGTTAGCTTCGAGGATGATTTCACCCGTTTCTTCGTCAACGACATCGTTGAAGATGATGCGGTTGATGAGGGTGCAGACACCTTCCTTGTCAAAGTCACTGAATGCGGCATCGTCGAGAACGATTTCGTCAGTCTTCTTGTAGAAGAGGTTCAGGATGTCCTGAGTCGTTTCGAAACCGATGCAGCGAAGCATAGCGGTAGCGGCGATCTTCTTCTTGCGGTCGATGATGAGGTAAAGGATGTCGCCTTCGGTGTTGAATTCAACCCATGCGCCGCGGTGCGGAATAATACGGCTCTTGTAGTCGGAGCGGCCGTTGGGTTGCATTTCTTCGTCAAAGCTCACACCAGGAGAACGGTGCAACTGCGAAACGACGACGCGTTCGGCGCCGTTAATGATAAACGTTCCGTTCTCGGTCATGATAGGAAGTTCGCAAACCAAGACATCGTTCTTGATTTCTTCCTTGAGCTTGCTTTCTTCTCCGTCCTTTTCGAACACCTGGAGGGAGAGAGTAGCAAAAAGTTCCATGGAATACGTGAGACCGCGCTCACGGCATTCGGGGATGCTGTATTTCGGGATGCCGAAATAATATCCTTCATACTTCAAGGAATACAGATCCTTGTCATCGGTGATCGGGAAGATATCGCGGAACACGCGTTCAAGCCCGACATTCATCCTTTTTTCTTGCGGAATGTCCTTTTGAAGGAATTGCTCGTACGAAGCCTTCTGGACTTCGATCAGGTACGGGAGTTCCAGGTGGAACTTGTTGGAGGAATAAGACTTTCGCTCCGTCGTCATTAGAAATACCTCATCCGGTGAAGAGCCTAATAATAGTCAAAAAACACCAAAAGCCCGCACTGTTGTGCAGGCAATTGGTAAGGAAGAATTAATGCAGCAAAAGCATTACTTAAGGGTAACCTTTGCTCCGAGTTCTTCGAGTTTCTTCTTGAGAGCTTCGGCGTCAGCCTTCGGTGCAGCTTCCTTGATGACGCTGTTGGCAGTTTCGACGACCTTCTTAGCTTCAGCGAGGCCGAGACCCGTGATAGCACGAACTTCCTTGAGGATAGCCATCTTCTTGGCCGGATCGATTTCGGCGAGGATGACGTCGAATTCGGTCTTTTCTTCAGCAGGAGCTGCAGCTGCTGCAGCCATAACTACAGCGCCACCGGCAGCGGCTTCGATGCCGTGGGTTTCTTTAAGGTAGTCAGCCAAAGCCTTGGCTTCGAGAAGGGTAAGACCAACGATTTGATCGCCCAATGCCTTGATATCAGTTGCCATGATGTGTTTCTCCGATTATTCCGTTTAAAATTTTTGGTTTGTGGTTTGTTGTTAAGCTTCCGCTGCAGCAGGGGCTGCTTCGGAACCCGATTCTTTTTCCAGTTTTTCCTGGAGGGTCTTGAGCTGACCGGCGATCGTGGAGCCAGGTCCGAGAGCGATAGAGACGATCATTGCGATCATGCCCTTACGATCCGGAATCTTGGAGAGGTTCACGACTTCGGAGCCCGGCATTGCCTTGCCATCAAGGTAAATGCTCTTGGCAACCAAGAAATCAGGGTTTGCTTTGTGGAATGCTTCAATTTCGCGAGCCGGCAGGAGCGGGTCTTCTTCGAAACCGACCATCACAGACGTTGCGCCAGTGAGGGAGTCGTTGAGACCTTCAACCTTGAGAGCTTCGAGCACGCGCTTGAGAAGAGTGTTCTTCACAGCGTGGTACTTGACACCCTTAGCAGCGAGGGCCTTGCGGAGGGCATTGTCCTTATCGACAGTGATGCCCTGGAAATTGAGCAGATAGACGGCGGTAGCGCCCTTGAAGGACTCGACGAGCGCGTCCACGGTCTGTTGTTTTTTAACTACAGCTTTCATGGTTTCTCCTAGCGCGTCAGTGCCATATCAAGTTTGATGCCCGGGGCCATCGTAGCCGTCAATGTGAGGCTCTTGATGTAAGTGCCCTTAGAAGATTGAGGCTTGTTCTTCACAACAGAGTCGATAACAGACTTCGTGTTTTCAACGAGCTGATCGGCAGTGAAGGAAAGCTTGCCAACCGGAGCGTGGACGTTAGCGCCCTTGTCAACGCGGTAGGAAATCTTACCGGCCTTGAGTTCCTTGACGGTCTGAGCGACGTTAACAGTCACCGTACCAGCCTTGGGGCTCGGCATCATACCACGAGGACCGAGGACACGTGCGACTTTACTAATCACCGGCATCATGTCGGGAGTAGCAACGACGGCGTCGAAATCCAGCCAGCCTTCCTGAATCTTCTGAACCAAGTCGGCACCACCAGCGTAGTCAGCACCTGCGGCTTTGGCAACTTCAAGGTTGTTGTCCTTGCAGAACACCAAGACGCGGACCTGACGACCGGTACCATGCGGAAGCACGACAGTGCCACGAACCACTTGGTCGGAATGTTTTGGGTCCACACCGAGATTGAAGTGTACTTCGACCGTCTGGTCGAACTTCAATTCGGACTTTTTGAGTATTTCGATTGCTTCCTTCAAATCGTACGCCTTGGTGCGATCGAAAGATTCAGCAATCTTTTTGTATTTTTTTCCTCTGAACATGAAATTTTCCTGTCAGATACGTAACGGTGAATTACCTGCCTCAGTCAACCACTTCAATACCCATGGAACGAGCAGTGCCCGCAACCATGCGCTTGGCGGCTTCGAGGTCGATTGTGTTTAGATCCGGCATCTTCTTTTGGGCGATTTCCGTGATCTGGGCTTGAGTGATCTTGCCAACTTTCTTACGGTTGGGTTCACCAGAGCCGCTCTGCACGCCAGTAGCCTTCTTGATGAGGGCCGGAACCGGCGAGACCTTCGTGATGAAGGTAAAGCTCTTATCAGCATAGACCGTGATGACGACCGGCACAATCATGCCCTTGTCATTCTGGGTCTTTGCGTTAAACTGTTTGCAGAACTCCATGATGTTCACGCCCTTCTGACCAAGGGCAGGACCTACCGGAGGAGCTGGGTTAGCTGCACCACCGGGAATCTGGAGCTTAATATAACCTGTGATTTTCTTTGCCACTGTATTATCTCCGTTTCAAAGACCGTAATCAATTATGCGTCGGCGGATTCGACCTGGTTAAAGGCGAGTTCGACTGGCGTAGAACGACCAAAAACGGAAACCATGACCTTGATCTTGGCTTCCATAATTTCATCTACGACGCCCACAAAGCCCTTGAACGGACCTTCCTTGATGCAGACATTTTCGCCAATTGTATACGGAATTTGGATCTCGCCTTCGATGGAGTTTTCAGGATCAACACCCAGAAGACGATCGACCTCGCTCTGACGAAGCGGAATAGGTACTCGAGAAGCGCGAGTCATTCCGCCGAAATGGGTGACACCATTGATGGTGGACACCAGGTGCTGGGTGAGCTCGTCCAGCTCCATTTCAATAATAATATATGCAGGAAACAAATTTTGGACGCTTACTCGGCGCTTACCGCGAACGTTGGAAACAACTTCGCGCATAGGTACGAGAATACGTCCAAATTTATCTTGAACGCCTTCGCGCTCAATCATTTGCTCAAGGCGTTTCTTGATATTGTTTTCTTGACCGGTAAAGGTGTGAACGGCATACCACTGCATGGACATACACTAACCTCTACCCATGATAAAATCGACAATCCAAGAGAGACCTAGGTCGAGCACTGCAATATAGAATCCCATGATAACGCTAAAAAGCATCACAACAAGAGTTGAACCCTTAAGTTCTTCCCAAGTAGGCCAAGTAACCTGTTTCAGTTCTTGGACCGATTCTGATACATATTGCTGAACCTTACGCATGTTTACTCCGGGAAGTGAGCAGGTCGAGAGGGACTCGAACCCCCAACCAACGGTTTTGGAGACCGTGACTCTACCAATTGAGCTATCGACCTATTCGGACTTCCTTACTTGGATTCCTTGTGAACAGTATGCTTGCGGCAGAAGCGGCAGTACTTCTTGTATTCCACGCGGGAAGGATGAAGACGCTTGTTCTTGTCGCAATCATAGTTGCGCTGATTGCATTCTGTGCATTCAAGCACGATGAGTTCTCTAGGCATTTTTTATCCTGATTACTTGATGATTTCGGTTACAGAACCTGCACCAACCGTACGACCACCTTCACGGATAGCGAAGCGGAGCTGCTTTTCCATAGCGATCGGAGCGATGAGGTTCACGTGAATCGTGACCGTGTCACCCGGAGTAACCATTTCAACACCTTCCGGGAGCTGGATCGTACCAGTAACGTCGGTGGTGCGGAAGTAGAACTGCGGACGGTAGCCATTCATGAACGGCGTGTGACGGCCACCTTCGTCCTTCGTGAGAACGTAAATTTCAGCCTTGAATTCGGTGTGCGGAGTGACAGACTTCGGAGCTGCGAGCACCATGCCACGGACGATGTCCTTCTTTTCAGCGCCACGGAGGAGGAGGCCAACGTTATCACCGGCCTGAGCGTCATCGAGGAGCTTACGGAACATTTCAACACCGGTAATGACGTATTCGGTGGTTTCACCGAGACCGATACGTTCGACCTTGTCGTTCAAGCGAACGACACCGCGTTCGATACGACCAGTAGCGACAGTGCCGCGGCCAGTAATCGTGAACACGTCTTCGATCGGCATGAGGAACGGCTTGTCGGTATCGCGCTGCGGGAGCGGGATGTAGGTGTCGCAAGCGTCCATGAGTTCCATGATCTTGTCCTGGTATTCCGGATCGCCTTCGAGGGCCTTGAGTGCGGAACCGCGGATGATCGGGGTGTTGTCACCGTCAAAGTCATACTTGGAGAGGAGTTCGCGAACTTCCATTTCGACGAGGTCGAGAATTTCAGCATCGTCAACCATGTCGCACTTGTTCATGAACACGACAATCTTCGGCACGCCAACCTGGTGAGCAAGAAGAATGTGTTCGCGAGTCTGCGGCATCGGACCGTCAGTAGCGGCGACAACGAGGATAGCGCCGTCCATCTGAGCAGCACCAGTCACCATGTTCTTCACATAGTCAGCATGCCCCGGGCAGTCGACGTGTGCGTAGTGACGGTTAGCGGTGGTGTATTCGACGTGAGAAGTATTGATCGTGATACCACGAGCCTTTTCTTCCGGAGCGTTGTCGATTTCATCGAAACGCTTTGCAGCGGCAAGACCCTTAGCAGCAAGAGTCGTGCAGATTGCTGCAGTAAGAGTGGTTTTACCGTGGTCAACGTGACCGATGGTGCCGATGTTGCAGTGCGGCTTACTTCTGTCAAAATGTTCTTTTGCCATTATTCTATCTCCATTTTAGTGAGAGCCCAGATCGGGAGTCGGACCCGAGACCTCTTCCTTACCAAGGAAGTGCTCTACCACTGAGCTACCTGGGCATAAGCCCTACGATGCCTTTGACACCGTAGGGCTGATTGTCGTGGGCCGTCGTGGTTTCGAACCACGGTAGGCGTAAGCCAACGGATTTACAGTCCGTCCCCTTTAACCACTCGGGCAACGACCCATTATGTAAGCCAAAGATAGGAATCGAACCTACGACCGGCTGATTACAAATCAGCTGCTCTACCAGCTGAGCTACTTTGGCACTCTTTTTGTTTCAGTTCACTTGAGGAACTAAAGCGTGGCAAATTTAATAAGATTTACCCGGTCTTGTCAACAAGAATTGCGGTTTTTCTGAAAAAAAATTGATTTTTTTCAAAAAAAAGGTAAACAGAATACGGAAAAGAATGTTAGTTGAGTGTTGATAAATTTTTAAGTGAAAAAATGAGCACTATTTTTAGTATTTTTTAGTCATTAGCTATTAGTCATTAGTTATATTTTATTCTCGAAACAGCCTGCGACTATTGACCAATGACTAGCGACCAATGACCAAATTCTAATTAGCTACTTTATACACCAGAACTTATATCCACCCTTAATAAATTACACATGGAAAACAACTTTTCTTTCAAGACCCGCATTCAAGTCCGCTATGCCGAAACTGACGCTATGGGCGTCGTCCACCACGCCACCTACCCCATCTGGTTTGAACAGGCCCGCGTGGACTTTTTCCGCGCTGTAGGCGCCCCCTACGACGAAGTGGAACGCGAAGGGTTTGCAAGCCCGGTTCTCGAGCTCAACGTACAGTACAAGCGCCCGTGCCGCTTTGGCGACTTTGTCGACGTCGAAACAAAGCTCGTACACGAAGGACGCTGCAAATACAAGTTCCTCTACCAAGTCACTTTGAACGGCGAACTCTGCACGACCGGTTATTCCGTACACGTATTCACGAAGGGCGGAGTCCCGACACGCGAAAAGCCTGAATGCATCAAGAAAGTCGAAGACAAGATCTTTAGCGATTAACTTTTATATAGTATAACCATGGACGCCCCTTTAGCAGAACGCCTACGCCCGCAAAACCTGGACGAATTCCTCGGCCAGAACAAGATTCTTGGACAGCAGAGCCTGTTGCGCAAGAGTCTTGAAAACGACTCTATCCCCAGCATGATTTTCTGGGGACCTCCGGGTTGCGGAAAGACGAGCCTCGCCCACGTTATCAAGCAGCACACCAAAAAGCGCTTTGTCGCGCTCTCGGCAGTAGCAAGCGGCGTGAAGGAAGTCAAGGAAGTTCTCGCAGACGCTCGCCAGATGAAGCATGCGTTCATGGATACGATCCTTTTCATCGACGAAATCCACCGCTTTAACAAGGGGCAACAGGACGCGCTCCTCGGCGCCGTGGAAGACGGTACGGTAACGCTCATCGGCGCGACCACGGAGAACCCGGGCTTCGAAGTGAACGGGGCTTTGCTCAGCCGTTGCCAGCTGATCCTTTTTGCACCATTAAGCAAAGAAGATTTGCGCACTTTGATTTTTAGCGCATTGCGTGACCATCCGCGCGGTTTACAACTCAAGGACGTTGAAGTCGAAGACGCCGTTGTAGATAAGCTCATTGCACAGTCCGAAGGCGATGCACGATTCTTGCTGAACCAGCTCGAATGGATTGGCAAGAACCTCGGCGACAACAAGAAGATCGACGAGAAGCTGCTCGAAGAATTCCAGTACAAGAAGCCCCTGCGCTACGACAAGAGCGGCGAAGAGCATTACAACCTCATTTCGGCATTGCACAAGTCCGTGCGCGGCTCCGACCCGGATGCGGCTCTTTACTGGCTCCATAGAATGTTGCAGGGTGGCGAAGACCCGCGATTCATTTTGCGCCGCCTCATGCGCATGAGCATGGAAGATGTGGGACTTGCAGACCCGAACGCACTTTTGCTTGCGACAAGCGCTCGCGAAGCGTACGACTTCATGGGAATCCCGGAAGGCTTGATTGCACTTGACGAGCTTGCAATTTACTTGGCGCTTGCACCCAAGAGCAACAGCGTTGAGCTTGCAGGAATGAAAGCAGATTCTATCGTGAAGCAGACCGGCACGCTCCCCGTGCCGCGCGCCTACCGCAATTCCGTCACCCGCGTCGGGAAACAGCTCGGCTACGGGAACGGCTACGAGTACGACCACGACAGCCCAGGCGGCTACTCCGCGCAGGAGCACCTGCCCACGCAACTTGTCGGCACGACGATTTACGAACCCAAGCCCTACGGACGCGAAAAGGCGCTCGGTGAAAAACTCGCGCAGTTGAAGCAGTTAAAGAAAGAGCGGCAGGCCCTTCGACATAAGGTTGGTGAGCCAGCCGAACCACAGGGACCTGAGGAAGGAAAGTAGTTCGCGAGAATCGCGGACATGACGGGAAAAAACAAAAGAGGAGGGAAAATGGACTTAACAGCAATCAAGAAATACCCGAGTCAAATCACGAGCGCATTCAAGCGGTTCCCGCTCGCATCGGCGATGGCGTTCTTTACGTTTATCGCGCTGGTCACCAACACAGAATTTGCACAATTCGGCAACGACCATTTCACGCGGCTATTCCTATGGCTCGCCATCTACCCCATCGCAGCCATGCTCATCGCCCTCGCGACATCGCTCGTCCAGGAATCCCGAAAAAGCGCAAACGCGCGCCCACAAGCTATCGCGAGCGGCACATGGTTCTTGCTTTCCATTGCACTTGTTGCAGGCTTGCCACTTGACGACGATCCCTTTTACTTTGGATGTACCGTCACCCTCGTTTACCTAATCGCCACCTTTGCAGTTTTTCTCGGACCGTTCTGGAAGCAGCCTAACGAAAACGGCTTCTGGAACTTTTTGCAAAAGAACATCAAGTCAGCGATAATCGCCATCCTCGTCTCTGCCATTTTACTCGGTGCCCTAGAAGGTTTCGTCTTCGGCTTTGCAGAACTATTCGACACCGACCCCGGCGAAATGATTTACCTTTACATTTTCTATTTCTGTGCCAGCGTTGTCGTCCCTATACTTTACTTTTCGGGCGTTCCGTCCATTGACGAATGCATTGAAGAACCGCCCGCCCTCAATAAGTTCGCATCAAGCACCATCCGATTCCTTTTCGTTCCGGTGCTTGCTATCGGCATCCTCCTCTTTTACGCCTATATTATCAAGTTCATCGTCTTGTGGGACATGCCCGACGAAGGAACCGTATCTGCATTCGTCTCGGGATTCATCATTTACTTGCTTGTGCTCATCACCGCCATGCACCCGATGCGACTCTCGGCCGAGCAGACCACCGAAAAGAAGCTCCTGAAAATATTCCCCGCCGCATGCATCCCGCTCGTTTTCTTGATGTCTATCGACGTCATGCACATATTCATCCAAGAGAGCCTCTCGCCAGAAATCATCTGGGTCATCACAATCAACATTTACTTCTATATCATCATAGCCATCCTGCTGAAAGAAAAAATCCAGCACAAATCAAGGTACATCGCCATCGTTTTCTGCGCACTGTTCTTCATCACCACCATCAGCCCGCTAAACGCACACAACATCGCTGATCTCGTAGAACCGAGCAAAATCGAAAGCGAACTGGCCCAACAAAGCAACACCAAGACAACGCCGATCGAAGAAGACACAACCGCAAAATTCGGCTCCTTCGAAGCGGACATATCAAATTCCGACATCATTTCGTTCATCATTCCTAAAGGCGCCAAGGAAGTCGCCATCTTGGACCATTATTTTGACAAAAGTGAATTTGAATACCGGGACGACACGATTACCTTCCGGATTACGCTCTCGGAAGATGACGAAAATGCCGCGGATTCCGCAAAAACAAAAAGCAAGGTTTACAATTTCTTCACGACAAAGCAAGAGCTGAACGATTCGCTCGAATCCATCGCCTCGGACCACGCCGCCATCGGAATCAAAGAACTGCATACGAGCCAATGGTCCGAAACAGGGCGCTCGCTCCGCATCAAGGGACTGTTGTTTACTGAGTAAATCGTTATCCTCGACCAACGGGAGGGGATCCAAACAGCTTGGATTAAATTTTTGACTTGACCACAATTATGCATATAACTATATTTACGCATAAATAAGATTGATAAAATTGCGCGGACGCAAAACCACGCCAAAAGGAAACATTATGGAATACAAAATTAAGGATATCAACCTTGCGATCGAAGGCCGCAAGGAACTCGACCTCGCCGAAACCGAAATGCCGGGCCTCATGGCACTCCGCAAGGAATATGCAGGCAAGAAGCCGCTCGCTGGCGCCCGCATCATGGGTAGCCTCCACATGACGGTGCAGACCGCCATCCTCATCGAAACGCTCGTGGACCTCGGTGCAGACGTGCGCTGGGTCTCCTGCAACATTTTCAGTACGCAGGACAACGCCGCAGCCGCCGTCGTGGTTGGCAAGAACGGCAGCGTGAGCAATCCGCAGGGCGTGCCTGTTTTCGCCTGGAAGGGTGAATCCTTGGAAGAATACTGGGAAAACACCGCCCGCGCACTCGTGTGGCCGGACGGCAAGACCGCCGACCTCATCGTCGATGACGGTGGCGACGCTACCATGCTCGTGACCTGCGGTGCAGAATTCGAAGACGCCGGCAAGGTGCCTGAATTTAACCCGGAAACCGACAGCGAAGAATGGGGCGTGTTCCTCGCCACCTGCCGCAAGATTTTCGAAAAGGATCCGAAGCAGTGGACCCGCGCCCGCGAAGCATTGAAGGGCGTTTCCGAAGAAACCACTACCGGCGTGCATCGCTTGTACCAGATGGCACAGGCCAAGCGCCTCAAGTTCCCGGCCATCAACGTGAACGATTCCGTGACCAAGTCCAAGTTCGACAACCTCTACGGCTGCCGCCACTCCCTCATCGACGGCATCAACCGCGCCACCGACGTGATGATGGCAGGCAAGATCGCAGTCGTGTGCGGCTACGGCGACGTGGGTAAGGGCTGCGCCCAGTCCCTCCGCGGTCAGGGCGCTCGCGTGATTATCACCGAAATCGACCCGATTTGCGCACTCCAGGCTGCCATGGAAGGCTACGAAGTCAAGACCCTCGACGAAGTCGTGAGCATGGCCGACATCTTCGTGACCACCACCGGCAACACCGGCATCATCTCTGCCGCCCAGATGGAAAAGATGAAGAACCGCGCCATCGTCGGTAACATCGGCCACTTCGACAACGAAATCGACATGGCAGGCCTCAAGAAGATTCCGGGCATCAAGCGTAACGAAATCAAGCCGCAGTACGACGAATGGATTTTCCCCGACGGTCACAGCATCCTCGTGCTCGCCGAAGGCCGCCTCCTCAACCTCGGCTGCGCTACTGGTCACCCGAGCTTCGTGATGAGCGCAAGCTTCACGAACCAGACCATCGCACAGATCGACCTCTGGCTCAACGCCCAGGGCAAGGACACCGTCGCCGGCATCAAGTACGAAAGCGGCGTCGTGTACACGCTCCCGAAGATTCTCGACGAAAAGGTCGCTCGCCTCCACCTCGAAAAGCTCGGCGTTCACCTCACCCGCCTCACGCAGGCTCAGGCCGACTACATCGGCGTGCCGGTCGAAGGCCCGTACAAGGCGGATCACTACCGCTACTAGTCGAGAGGTCGCCAGCTTCGCTGGCTACAGACGAAAGAAGTGTCATGCGAGAATCGCGGCCGGCAAGTGCCGCGAGACGCAAAAGCGACAAGCGTGACTCAAGATGCGCGGCACTTTATACAAAACGGGGCTCCATAAGGAGCCCTATTTTTTTATTAACGATTCCAACCGGAATGCCCATCGCCGTAGACGACACCACCGCCGCCATCATCATAACCGCCCAACGACGAAGTGCTTTTCACGCCCAACCACCCACGCATACGCTTGATGCGCGCAGAAGAAGGAGTCTGGGACGAAGCTGCAGAGGCTTGCTCCGAGGAAGCGGCTTTATCGGCCGGGGATTGTTTATTGGTTAGAGAATCGGGCATATTACTTTTCCGCATTAACAATAGAAAATTTTCCAAGTTCTGCTACGAGCTCCATGGAATCTTTCCTATAAATGTTCAGCCGAATTTCAGACGGACCATTCAACATCAAAGCAATACTCATCGGAATCTGCAAATTTGACGCTCCGTCCTTCTTTATTTCAAGAGTCAATTCAGGAGTGTGAACCACGCCATTATCGACTTCAACCTTGACAGTATAAAAACCCGCATCAATAGCGCGATCCACCTTTAGCGCAAAATAGACTCCGAAAAACAGCGGGTTATTCCATCGATTTTCCTGCGGAATGTTATTTTCAATAACATCCGTACCAAACACGCCAATAAGCATGAACTTGCCCGTGTTTTCCTGGCGAATCTGCTCGCACAACACAAAAGACTTTACTTGCATTCTAAACCTCCATCAAAGCAGGCTGAGCAAAGGAAGACAACTCAGCTTTTTCGTTGATTGCAGCATTATTAATCGCCATGATCCCGGCCGCTTTAAAATCGTCAGTATTCAAATGGCAATGTAGCACTTTATTGTTGTGGATAAGTCGCCCGGTAAGGAATGGCGAACTGACCCCCGAAAATGGACTTCGTTTAAAATTTTAAACAAAGGTCGGACTTTCAACACGAAAGTTCTACATAGCCTTTAGATAACCTTTGATAAAACATCTGCGTTTTTAGCATGTACGCAGAAAGGAGAAAATAATGTACAATACCGCCAATGGCACCGTCACCGATGCTGAAGCCGCCGAAATCGATTCCCTCAACAACAAAATTTGGAAAAACTTCTGGAGCATCCCCCGAGAAAAGCGAACCAAAGCCGATTGGGAAAAGTTGCTTGATATCCAGATATTGGTAAAAAAGAGATAACCAAACTACACTCATCCCCCCATCCCACACAAAATATTTACAGACAACTTGTTTTTCATAGAAAAGAATTTGTAAATTTGTAGCGCATCATACGCAAAAAGGAGGAACAAATATGAAAAAGATTATCTTGGTTTTGTGCCTTTTAGCAAGCATTAGCTTTGCACAAAAGACTGGCATTTTCGTCGGACTCGGCAGTGGTTACCACGGCTTAGTCGGCGTAGAAGAAACATTCCTAGACGACCATTTATCTGTAAACGCACACTGGCTCGGTTACGATTCCGACTACGATTTCATGGGCGGTATCGGTATTGCCTATCGTTTTAACGGTCTCACAGGTCCGTACGTTTTCCACTCTTCTGAATGGCTTACGGGTAGAACTAACGATCACATATACCACGAAGAACTCGGTGGCGTAAAGGAAGAACGATTCAATTACTGGCGTCTTGTATTCGGTTTCGGTCTACAGCACATGTTCACTAAAAACTTGGGCGTTTTCCTTGAAATCGGGTTCCAATTCTTTGCAGGTGAAGGCGGTTACTACACGTACCTCGACATGGATGACGGTGGCCTCAGCAACAAAGAAATCGTCTTTCCAGCAGCATTCGGTTTGACAGTACAATTCTAACACATTCTGAATTTTCCGCAATTTTGTCCAATTTTTCCATTTACTCCTTCGTATAGATTTCGGGCATAACCGCGACACAGTTTGCAAAAGTCGCGAACGAAACACTAACATAGGAGTAAAATCATGGAAAAAGCTATTCTTGGCGACGATATTTTCAAAAAATTCAACGAGGGCGAGCTCAGGCTTCCGGGCAAAACGATCGCTTTCAGGGATATCGCCTGGTCCAAGCACCCGACTTTTGAGGGCGTAGAACTCAAGCATATCATCACCGCGAAAGAAACCAGCGGCACGTTCAGCTATCATTTGGTAAGGATCGCGCCAAACAAGAGCATCAAAACGCACATTCACGAAACCCAGCTCGAAACTCACGAAGTCATCACAGGGAACGGAATTTGCATCAATGACGGCACCAAGCTTGAGTACACTCCGGGCGTCATCTCGATTATGCCGGCGAAGGTCCCGCACCAAGTAGACGCAGGCGACCAGGGGCTTTATCTGTTCGCAAAGTTCATGCCAGCTCTGTGCTAGGAGATTGCGTTGCCTTATGGTCTCGCAATGACGTATTAGTCTTCCGTCTTCACAGCACGTTTATATTCTTTTGGAGAAAGGCCGACAACTTTTTTAAAGCAACGGTCCATGTGGCTTTGGTCGTAAAATCCGGCGTCAAACGTCACCTCAGCTGCGGGCCTTTCTTCTAGCATTTTTTGCGCCTTACGGACTTTGCACTGCATTTGGAACTGGTGCGGCGTAAGTCCGAAGGCCTTTTTGAATTCACGGATCATGTGAAACGGGCTGATGCACGCGTCATGCGCCATCTGCTCTATTAGGTAAATGTTCTCGGGATTTTCGAGAATGCTTTTTTGCAATTCATCTAACCGCGCAACTGTACTTTCATAACCTCGCGCGCAGTTCTCAGCAACAATCTCGTCGGAGTCCAAAGCGGTACACAGTACCACCATCGAATAGCATTCATCGCCTATGGTCTTGATTTCGTGCAACGTATTCGGCGGAATCAGGAATTGTTCCCCGGCGCCGTAAATTTTTGCTTCGCCGTTCAGTACAATGCAAACGCGACCTTCTTCAATATAGCCCACAGTCATGTGCCCGGTATGCGTGTGCGGCGGGTACGACTTGCGCCAATCCTTGTAACGCACACATTCAATCCGGTCATTCTTTTTGCTATACGAAATCTCACTCATTTTCTACCTAGCAGGGCAACGGCAAATTAGCTATTTTTGATGCATCGTCAACAATTCGCGGAGTCAATATGCCAGAGAAATTTTCAAAATGGGTCGCATGCTGGGGCAACGCCACCTCCATTACAGACCGCAAAGAAGCAACTTACGCTAAAGATTTAACGCTCCGCTATCCGATTCGCGCCTGCTTTTCAGGGAGCAAGTTGCGTTTCCATTTTTCAAACCTCACGGGCACAGAGTCCGTACAAATTAGCGAAGCATACGTCGCAAAGTCTGCGCAATCCACAAACACCGCGCAGTCTTCTACGACATCCGAAAAGCCCGCGAGCATTTCAGCATATTCTCCGTGCGCAATTACATTCGGCGGCCGCGCATCCGCCACCATCCCTGCCGGCGAAGAAATCCTGAGCGACGAAATCGCATTCGACGTGACCGCAGGCGAAACATTCGATGTCAGCCTCTACTTCGCCGATTTCACGCAGATGAATGCCGGCACAGCCATTACGGGCCCGCTTTCTGGCGGCAAGTACAGCTACGGCAATTTCGCCAAAAGCGCGACTCTCCCCGATGACCTCACGCGCAAAACGAACTGGATTTATTTCCTCAATACGATTGACATTTTCACCGAAGAAAAGAACTTCGCACTTGTCTGCTTCGGCGATTCCATCACGGCACAGGATTGGCCCGATTACCTGACGCTCCGTTGCGCACGCGAAGGGTTCAACAATGTCGCCATCATTCGTCGCGCGGTGAGCGGCACACGTATCCTCCGCGAATACAGCTGCATCACCTACGCCGCTTACGGTCTCAAAGGCGCCACGCGATTCCCGATTGAAATGAATGTCGCAGGTGCCCGCACGGTCATCGTGCAACACGGCATCAACGACATCATCCACCCTGTCGGTATTGAAGTCAACAAGTTCCGTCCGTGGAGCGACATGCCCACTGCAGACGACCTCATCAACGGCGTGCGCTCGCTCTACATCACGCACGCGCGCAAGCTCGGCCTCAAGATTTATAGCGGCACGCTCCTCCCGATTTACGGCTGGCGCACCTACAACGAAAACCGCGATATCATCCGCACGGCATTCAACGAATGGCTCCGCACCGCACCGGATTTCGACGGTTGTGTAGACTTTGACAAGGCTGTGCGTGGTCACGACGATCCGAAAGCATTTGCCGCCGGATTCGACTCGGGCGATCACTTGCACCCGAGCGCTAAAGCCTACGAAGCAATGGCAGAATGCGTCCCCGAAGAATTGCTGAAATAAATTTGACACCTGACACGTTAATTATTTATTTTAAAAGCATGAGCTTGAAAGAATCCATTAAGCAACTTCAAAAACGGGAGCATATCACGCAAGACGAACTTTTGCGCCGTCTTGGCTGTTCCCGCAGTGGGCTTATGGATCACGCAACTACCGATGCGCAAGCCGCATTCCAGCTCGCATTCGGGAGCGACTCCAGCATCTCCGAGACACCAACGTTCGTCAAAGGAAATCTCGAAAAAATTTTAATGTGGGTTCGTAAGTTCCCCACCCGCGCATTGCAAAAGAAGGGCCACATTCCCGAGAACGTCAAAGATGCAGACCTCGTTCGCGCTGTGTTCAAGTTCATGCAAATCGGAAGCATCGCCGGATTCGAAAACTATTACGGCGCCACATTGCAATCTGCAAATCCGCAGACTTACGCCGCATGGATCCGTCTCGGAGAACTCCAAGTCAAGCGTTTGGCAACGGACTACACGCCGGACCGCAAGGCAATTATCTCTAACTTGAAATTTTTGCGAACAAACGTATTTTTGTCCAACCAGAGCATTCGCAAAATTGCACGCGAAGTGCTAAACAACTGCGGCATTGAATACGTCGAAGTAGAACCTTTCCTCACGGCTCCCACGCCCGTTTGTGCATTCTACTGGAGAGGTTCACGCCCCGTCATCCAGTTCCCGACAACCAAGATGGAAGATTCCAAATTCCTGGAAGCATTGTTCCACGCGGTCGGGCACTTGCTTTTGCACCCCAAGCACACCTCATGCCTGCAACTCGGCGCATTCTCGCAACAAGCTCTCTTGCAACCCGCCCAAACACCCGAATTGCTCGCCGCCCGTCCCGAAGACATTCTCGAACTTGAAGCATCGCACTTCGCACAAGACCTCCTCCTCTCTGAAGCCGAAGAGTGCGAACTCATCTGCTGCGGTCGCTTTAACGAACGCCGTTGCATCGAGCATTTTTCCGGCGTATTCCACGTACGCCCGAGCATCCTTGTCGAGCGCTTGCAACAGCAAGGCAAGCTCCATCGCCGCACACTCCTAAACGATTTCAAAATAGCTGTATAAAAAAAACGCGGACATCAAGCCCGCGCTTTACCAACAGCCCCTGCGCGCATCTCGACACGCAGGTTCTTTCTACAAATTAGTAGTTCACACCGAAGAACAGATTGAAGGTATCAAAGCTCTTGCCAAAGTCTGCCTTGGAGCAAACAACGTCATAGCCAAAGCCAACTTCAAGCTGGAGCGAAGAATTGTGGAAAATCGACAAACCGACTTCGCCGCCCATACTCAAACCGATAGCCCAGCGTTCACCGAAGTCCCAATCCTTAAAGTGGGAGTCGAACTGCAAGCCAAGACCAAGGCCACCACCGATGAACGGAGAAACAATTTCTTCAAGGAAGGAATAACGGCCACCCAAAAGCATGCTGCCGTGAACTTCCCAAGTCTTGCCGAATTCAAAGTTCCACGTGCTGATAGCCGTAACAGCGCCGTGCGTCGTCATTTCCCAAATATGACCATAGCGGATGAGCGGGAATGCCGTGACCTTATCCTTTTCCGGGTTTTTCACTTCATCCTTATAGTTGCTCCAGAAACCAAAGCCAAAGGCGGATGTCTGGAAACTGTAAACCGGACGCTGGAGAGTTCTCTCCGGTTCTGTGGTATTGCCCTGAGCAAAAGCTGCAAGAGCGAGGAAAGTAACGAGTAAAAGTATCTTTTTCATGGTAAGAAATATATAAATTTTCAGCCAACATGAATAAAGCCGCTATTATTGTTGCCGTTTCGATGCTCCTAAGCCGCGTGCTCGGGATTTTCCGTGAAATGCTCCTCGCCCACGCCGCCGGCGTGTCGCTCGAAAAAAACGCCCTTGACCTCGCCTTCATGATTCCGGACATCCTGAATCACGTGGTCAGCACTGGATTTTTGTCCATTATATTTATTCCGATTTTCACGGGCTACAAAGTCGCAGGTGACGAAAAAGCGGGCTGGAAGTTTTTCAGCAACGTGCTCAATACGTTCGGGCTTGCACTCCTGATTCTCGTGATCCCAGCGTTCATCTGGATGAAGGAACTCATCGCGCTTTTGACCGTCGACGGAGTGACTCCTGAGCTTTTGGAACGCGCGACTTACTATGGACGCATTATTCTTCCGGGGCAGATATTCATCTTTGTCGGTAGCATCCTCGTTGCCGTCCAGCACACTCGCAAGCAGTTCCTGATTCCATCTCTCACGGGTCTCATCTACAACATCGCGATTGTAGGCGGCGGTGCCGCAGGCATTGCACTCAGCAACCACACAGGCAACGATTACGGTCTCGCCGGATTTGCCTGGGGCGTTCCAGTCGGCGCATTCATCGGATTTTTCGCACTCCAGATTTTTGGTGCCAAGCGCGGCGGTGTCCATTATGAATTTATCATTGAACCGAAGCATCCGGATATCGCACGTTACTTCAAGATGATGCTCCCGATGTCTCTTGGCGTGGGCTCCATGTTCGGCCTTGAATTTATCATCCGCAGCTTTGGTGCAAACTTTGGTACAAGTGGCATTTCGAGCCTCAACTACGCCTACCGCGTCATGTACACGCTCGTCGCCGTATTCGGCTTCTCGGTCAGCGTCACGAGCTACCCCGACATGGCGCGTCTCGTCAAGGAAGGCGACTTCCCGCAACTCAACCGCAAAATCTGGAAGAGCCTCTCGCGCATGTTCTGCATCTTGATTCCAGCAGTCGTCGCCGTGTGGGCTTTGAGCTTCCCGGCAGTGCGCATCCTCTTTGAACGTGGCGCATTCCACCGCGAAACGACCGAAGCGATCTCTGAAATTCTCCGCTGGTACTTGCCCGTAAGCCTTGGGCTTTGCCTGCAGGCAGTTCTCGTCCGCAGCTTCTACGCTTGCGAACGCATGTGGGTCCCGACACTTTTGAACACCGGCATCTTTGCGGCAACCATCCCCGCCTACATTTTGCTTGGCGCCCCCGAAGTGGGGCTTGGCATCAAGAGCGTCCCGATTATCGGCGCTACAGGCGCTATTTTGCAAGTGATTTCGATGATTTTTATGTGGGCTAAAAAGAACGGCACCGACGGCATGAAGGATGCACTCCTCAACATGGCACGCGCCCTCGTTGCCTTCGGCATCATGATTGCAGCCGCCGTTGGACTTGATCACATTTCTGATGATTTCGTCCGCAATGCAGGTTTTGTAACGCTCGTCGTTTACGCTTGCGCCGCAGGTGTAGCACTCTTTACGCTCACGCTCATTGTCCAGCGTTACCTCGGCAGCAAAGACGCGAAGGACATCCTGAACGAGCTCTTAGGAAAGGTTCTCCGCAAGTTGCACCTCGCGCATTAAAAAAGCGGGCAACCATGCCCGCCACAACATTTGTAATGCCCGCCTCCGAGCGGGCATCTCCTTTATTCTACAGCTTTTCCCCATAGGTATCGCTTTTTACCGGTGGTAAAATATCTTCCGGCAAAGGATCCGCTTTGGGGATATCATCATTTTCAAAGCCGTTGAACATCCACTTGAAAAAGCCTACCGTTCCCCCAAGAACAGCGCCAACGACAAACCCTCCGGCAGCAGCCGCAATACCAAACAATCCTAATTGCTCTACATCTTTATCCGAAGAACCGTCTTCGCTTAACGCACCTGCTACACACATGGCGGCAAAGCCCGGGCCTGCCAACGTAGCACCCGTATTCGCCCCGTAACGGATTACAGGGTTCGGATTCTTGCTTACCGCACAACCCACAAGGCTAAGTGCAAGCAACATACAAATAATAGCTCTCATTAAACTCATACTCGTAATATAAAGTCACGGTTTCATTTCGCCAATAGCACAATAAAGATTTACGATAATCTAGCAAAAATTAAGGATAAAGCGCAACAAAAAAATCCGGCAGATTTCCGCCGGACTCTCGCCATTTATCAAACCAATTATCTTATCGAAATTCGAGTCTTGTACGATGTACTTGCGCCACGAATTCTCACAATGTAATTCCCTGCCGGGATTGCATTCAAATGGAACGAAGATTCCGATGAACCATCAGCAGAATTTCCAATCCGTCCGTGCCAAACGATATTCCCCGTCAAATCGACAATCGCGACAGCAACAGGTTCGTTCACTCGTGCAACCGACACCGTTCGCCCTTCCACGCTAACCTGCGGCAAAGCGACATGCAAATCCAGCATCTTGGGGGCATTCATCGATGAATCCTTGCCCACGACCGGTTCAAACTTCTTACCATCGTAGAAAGGCGCCACAGCTTCCGCCCACAAGCGATGCATCGACTGTCCCCCAGCCGGGTTCGCCGGGTGGATACCGTCGCCATCAATTTCTTCCGGATGGGCAGCAAAATAACTCGAGAAGTCAGGTCCCTTTAGCAAGTTATTGCGTTCCACCACCCGGTCAATAGCCGCCAGGTAATGCTCATGCACCTGCCATGCAGATTCGCCAAGATTCGTCGCAAACAAACGTGCAATAATCGGGGTGATTCCATGAGCAATCGCCGTATCGACAATTGTCTGCAAGTTCTTTTCGAACATTTCCACAGTCACGCCGTTACCCGCAAAGGTATCGTTCGTTCCCAATTCAATCGCCCAGAACTTCACATTTCCGGCATATTCCACATAGTACTTAATGGCATCGACAACACCCTGGCTCGTAACGCAGGCAATACCGCCACGCACCATTGCCGGATAGTGATTCGGATAACGGGCATGGATCAACTGCGAAAAGTTTGAGTCCACCACAAACTGTTTCATGCCCATCTGGGTAATGCTAGTACCCAAGAAAAACCACGTATCGTCCCCATCATTACTGATGTCGTACGCACTGACTTCTTCCAAGTTAGCAACAGGCTCGGCAGCAACAATACGGAACCAGGACTTGCCCTCAAAATCAATCGCAATGCCACGAGATGCGGCTCCGCTTTCCCCGACCTGGGCAACAATTTCCCAATCACCGTCTATGCCGTTTGTCGAATTCGCAGATGTCAACACCTTAAAATTCTGCAAGGTCGCATGTTCCATCCAGTTGTGAACACACCCCTGCGCATACACATAATCCCCGCTAGCCCAAGCTTCGTCACCGCGGGCATCCCACGTGATGAACAACTTTTTCGGACCAAAGCCCACGTTCAAGGCAAAGTCCGACGCCTCTGCAATCTGGTCAAAATTGAGGATACCATCCGTATAGGCAAGCGGATTTAAACTGAAATTATTCATTCCAGATACGTAAAGGGGTTTTCCCATACTCACGATGGGATTTGGCGTAATAGCAAATGCACTACTGCATGCTAACGCACAAAGTGCTACGCCCCAGAGCCTATTTAATTTTTTTGAGCATTCCATTCCACGACCCCACATCTCAAACACCAAAATGTAAAATAGGTTTTTATGGGGATAATCTCCTAAAAGTATGAAAAAAAGAACATCAAAATAGAGGTTTTTATAGAATGGAATATTTCAGAGAGGAGTACAAAGTCCTTTTATTTTATCGAAATTTTCGTCGAATAATTGGTTTTTGCACCGCGAATATTCACGAAGTAATTCCCAGCGTGCATTTTCGGAATTCCCGCCGAGCCGTTCCACACAACGTGTCCCATCACGTCCATGATGGTCACGTGATCTTTTTCGCGCAATCCGGAAATTGAAATTTCACGACCATTCACACTCACGCGCGGCAATGCAAAATTCACATTGTGCATTTTCGGAAGCGAAGTTCCTCCACAGCCAACAACATCAGGTAGCCCTGCACATGGGTCATCCTTGTACAAAGGCGCTGCGGCTTCCGCCCACAAACGGTGCATCGACTGTCCGCCCTTAGGCTCTGCCGGGTGTACGCCATCGCTTGCAGAAAGTTCTTCGGGATGTTCCAAGAAGTAATTGTAGAAATCAGGGCCGGCCGGCAATTCATTATCTTTCGTGAGCTTGTCGATGGCATCGAGGTAATCCTGATGCACCTGCCACTTTGCAATTTCGGGATTCGTCGCAATCATGCGGGCGATAATCGGAGTAATGCCATGCGCTTTTGCCGTATCGATAATCGTCTGCAAGTTCTTCGTGAACGTTTCAACATTCGTATTGCTACCGCCCCAGGCATCGTTTGTTCCCATTTCAATTGCCCAGAACTTCACGTTCCCTACGTATTCCGCGTAATACTTGAGCGCATCGACAACGCCCTGACTCGTGACGCAACCAATGCCTCCGCGAAGCATCGCCGGGTAGTAATCCGCAAAACGCGCGTGAATCAACTGCGCAAAATTCGAATCGACGGTAAACTGCTTCATGCCCATCTGGCTGATGCTTGTGCCCATGAAGAACCACGTATCGTCCCCGCCATTGCTGATGTCGTACGCACCGACTTCTTCGAGATTTTTCACCGGAGATTCCGCCACGATGCGGAACCAGGACTTGCCTGCAAAATCAATCGCAAGCCCGCGAGACATGGCACCGCTCTCGCCCACCTCGGCAACAGTCTCCCAGTCGCCATCTACGCCATTCGTCGAATTTGCAGACGTCATCACCTTAAAATTCTGGAGACTCGCCGATGCTTCCACGGAATGCTGGCAGCTTGCCGCGTGGACGTATTTTTCACCAGCCCAGGCTTCATCACCGCGAGTCTCCCACGTGATGAACAGCTTTGTCGGACCCTCGCCCACGTTCAACGCAAAATCCGACACCGACGAGACCTGGTTAAAGTCGAGCTTTCCATCGGTATAGACTTCCGGTTTCCAGTTGGAATTGACTGCCCCCGCCACATAGAGATTCTTGCCCAGACTCACGTTCGGACTCGATGTAGCTGCAAATGCCCCAAAGGAGGTTCCACTCAAAGCAGAAACAAGCGCGGCATTCAAAAATACGCGCGCAAACTTTTGTTTTTCCATATTTTCACCCCAAAAACTTAAATACCTTTTCGGAAAATAAATTATTATGGGGCAAATATCTCAAAAAATTGATTCAGGTGTGGACATTTTTGTCGAGAGATGTTCCTTACCTTCCGTTATCTCGCAGACGATAGAGCACGCACGCGATATCAATCGGACGCGGGAGGCTCATTTCACGGCTCAAGCCTTGCGGCAAATTGCGGAAACCGACGTTCTTGATTTTTTCGCAGAGCGCATTGATACGTTCCATGATCGTCGCCTTCGCAGACTCGCCATTAGCATCGTTGTTGCTTGCGGCATTCTGGCAAAGGTTCAACAACATGAAGCCTGCACCGAATCGCTGTTGCTTATCCACAAGCGCACCCGCCTTGGATGTATCCGAGACGAGGAAACCGATTTGCAGCAATGTATCGCCCGAGATTTTCACTTTCACCTGGCGCTCCACAGCAGACGCAGGGCGGAGTGACGGGAGCAAAGGCTTCACGTATTCGGCAAAGTCGCGGCACTCAGGTTCCACAAACGCGGGCAATCCCGAGGCGACTTTTACAGCACCATCACCGAGTCCAGCCGCCACATTCTTTCCATTGATTCTTGCACATTCCGCCTTGTACGATGCCATCACGATGATATTGTCCGCCAAGTCCAAAAAGTCTCCACAGGCGCCAGCCACCAAAATAAAGCTACGCCCCTTGATTTCACGGAGGCGGTCCGTCAAAGGGATAAGCGGTTCGCGGTCATCGCCCAAGAGCTTACGCACGCGCACATCACGAATGAGGAAATTCACAGCAGAGGAATCTTCGTCAATCAGGAACACATCGCTCCCCGCTTCCATCGCCTCCATCAAGTTCGCGGCCTCGCTCGTCGAGCCCGACGCACAGGCAGTCGTAAAGTTCTTTGTCGAGATTCCGCCCGGCAGGTCACGCACAAACTGCGAAAGGTCCGTGCCTCGCACACTGCGGCCGTCTTCGACGCCCACGCGCACCGCCGATTCGCTCACGACAATGCCTTCGCGACCATCTCCCGGAATATGCGGGTAAACAGATTTCGTCAAAGCTTGCAACAAAGTCGATTTTCCGTGGAACGCCCCGCCCGAAATTACCGTGATTCCCTTCGGGATTCCCATGCCGCGAATTTCACGGCCATTAGCAATAAGCGTCACCGCCATTTCTTCGGGTGCTGCAAACGGGACAGCCCCTTCCATCGGGAGTTCACTGAGTCCCGATGCACGCGGAAGCACAGCGCCATCCGGCACAAACGCACAAAGTCCACGTTCCTCGAGCTGCGACAAAATTTCCTTGCGCTCGGCAAGCACGCGGTAATGTTCGACAAGTTCCGGCTCCACACCATCCTTCTTCGATTCGCCCGAATTATAGAGAGCCGCCGAAACCAAGTCCGGTAAAACCATCGTCAAAATCTCGGCAGCGGCTTCCGCCTGAATCTTGCGACCGTCGCCCGGCAAGCGCACTTGCAAACAAGCTCGCAACTCGCCGTTATCGACCCAGAGTGCATTTCGCACTAGCATTTCAGGTCCAGCAGTGTCAAAAACAACCGCCGCATCCCTATCCGGGTACTTTTCACGAACAAGTGCCGAAAGCCTACGATAAAGGTAATCGCTCAATGCCAGGCGGCGTTCAAACGAGCCACCCCATTCGCTCGGGAACCCAAGCATTAACAAACTCGCTTTAATCATCACACGCGATGCCGGTGCATACGGGTCTCCCTGCACATGCAGGAATTCCAGCACAAAGTCTCCAAAGTCCCACGAACGGTCAGCCAAGGACTTGTAAAGGCCGTAATTTTTCCCTTGTAAACTGCGAATTTTCTGATAAAGAGCTTTCATATACGTAAAAGTAATTAATCTAGACCAATTTTACACCTATTATTTACGCACATTTTACGGCACTTTAACATTTGTCTTGTAAAAAAAGAATTAAATTCTAGGTGTGAACTAACTCTTTTACATGCAAATCAGGAGTACAACCCATGAAAAAGCTTTTCTTTTTTGCCTTGATGATGGCATTCCTCTTCACGACCGCCGTCGCTGACGAAGAAGATCCACCTCCGCGTGGCAAGGCAGCAACCATCAACATCATCACTGAACCGCCTAACAGTGACGTGTTCCTCGGCGGTGAACCTCTCGGCAAGAGTCCGATCAAGGATAGAGAAGTCAAGTCTGGTCGCCAGACGCTCGTCGTCATTGACCAGGGCTTCGAACTCGTGAACAAGCGCGTGAACGTTTGGCCGGGCAAGGACAAGCGCAACGACTTCGACTTCAGCACCAAGATTCCGAAGGGCCACATCAAGGTTACGACGAATCCGCCGCGCTGCCTCATCTTCGTCGATGGCGAACAGGCTGACAAGACCGACGGTGCAGAACTCGTTGTCCACAACCTCGATGCTGGTGACCACGTTGTGCGCGCCCAGTGCAGCAACCGCAAGAGCGCCGAAGCCCTCGTGAAGGTTGTCGGCGAAGAAACTGCTGAAGTCCATCTCGACGCAACAACCGGTTCCAAGAAGAAAAAGCGCTAATAACGGTTTTTCATTAAAAATTTTAAAGAACTCCCTTTTTGGGGAGTTTTTTTTTGTGTTTTTTTATATGTTTATAACATAATGTTTCTAATCTAGGAGAAAAAAATGTCAAAAATTTGGTTTTTCGCCCTTTGCGTAAGTTTTGCCCTCTTTACCGGCTGCGCAAGCGATGGCGGCAAGAAAGTCACCCGTCTCGATGCCAATTCCGTAACAGACCTTTCAGGCAGCTGGAACGATACAGACTCCCGTCTCGTAGCTGAAGAAATGATTAATGACTGCCTTGGCCGTCCGTGGTACAGCCAGTACTCCTCTCAGAAAGGTTCCGTCCCGACCATCGTGATTGGCAAGGTCCGCAACAAGAGCCACGAACACATCCGCGTCGAAACGTTCATCAAGGATATCGAACGCGCCCTCATCAACTCCGGCAAGGCTGAATTCGTCGCTAACTCCAACGAACGCGAAGACCTCCGCAACGAACTCGCCGACCAGCAGGGCAATACCACCGAAGAAACCACCAAGGATGCCGGCATGGAAATCGGTGCAGACCTCATGCTTACCGGAACCATCAACTCCGTCCTCGACCAGGAAGGCGGCGAACAGGTGGTCTTCTACCAGATTGACATGGAGCTCACGGATATCCAGAGCCACCGCAAGCTTTGGCTTGGTGACAAGAAGATCAAGAAATACGTATCCAAGAGCAGCGTGAAGTTTTAGACTTAATCAGACAACGTCATTCTGAGTCTGCCAAGACGAAGAATCCAGTCATTTCTAGTTAAGACTTCACTGGATGGGGCTAAAGCCCCAACTCCTTGGCTCGGTTATGCCCATGCAAGCATGGACGCAACACTCGCCTTCTGAGTTGTCTTCACTTCGTTCAGGATGACGTATTCTAAGCTCTAAGTTCTAATAACTAAGAAAGCTCGCACCCGCGAGCATTTTTTATATACATTTACTTATATGAAACAAATTATATTACTCCTCGCGACAACTTTATTCTTTACGGCTTGTGCGAACAAGTCCATGACGCGTTACGAGGCTCTCGCCCCCGTATTTGAGCACAATGGATTCGAAGCCGCCATTAACGAAGTCAAGAAACAGCAAGAAGACCTCTACGGAGAAAAGACCGAATTTCTCTATTACTTTGACTTGGGAGTCCTTTACCACTACAACGGAAACTACAAGGAAAGTGCAGACAACTTTGCCAAGGCCGAAAAAATTTACGACGACCTCTACACGCGATCTGTAACAAACGAAGCCGCCGCCATTGTCACGAACGACAACATCCGCCCGTACAGGGCACGCCCCTTCGAAGTACTCGTGCTCCATGAAATGCAAATCATGAACTACCTCGCCCAAAAGGATCTCGATGGCGCCATGGTTGAAGTGAACCGCGCTCTAAAGGCGATGACAGAACTTTACCAGAAAGACAACGACAAGACGAACGACAACGGCTTTTTGCGCTACCTTACCGCAATTGTCTACGAAATGGCAGGTGAACGGGACGAAGCCGCCATCGCTTACTATAAGACGGTCAAGGCTTACGACGAAAACATCCTGAACCTCCCGAAAGAAGCCCGCGAATTCATCATTGAAAATTTAAGACGCTCTGACCGCGAAGACGACCTCAAAACGCTCAAGCTCGACAACGCCCTCGAAACACCTAAGGCTAAAGCCGCTTACGATCTCGGCCAAGAAATCATCGTCGTCGGTTACGCCGGTCACGGTCCCATCCTCACCGAACTCAGGATGTCTGGTACTTACGTGAACGGGGGGCTGCTGAACCTCACCTACAAAGACAGCAAGACCGGCAAGGTGACAAGCACCACCGTCGGAGCACCCCCAGTCGCAGGGGCAAGCAACGGAGAAACATTCCACATCGCTTTTGCACTCCCCGAAGCGCACTCCTTCAGGAGCCAAGTCCAACGCTTTAACGTTTCCGTCGATGGCAAGTCCGGCATCCGCCCCGAAAAAGTCATGGCGCTCGACAAGGAACTCGAAATGAACCTCAAGGATGACTTCGCCTCCACCATGACGCGTACCGCCATCCGAGTCGTGCTCCGCACTATCGCCTCGCAAGCCGCCAAAAAAGCTATGAAGTCGGACAACGCACTCCTCAATATTTTCACAAGCATCGGCACGGACATCGCGCAGGACCAGATGGAAAAAGCGGACCTCCGCATCGCCCTCTTCTTGCCGAACTCGTTCCAGATGACACGTATCCCCGTCGAACCGGGTTCCCATGAAGTCAGTGTCGCTGCTGAAGGCGATGCTGGCACGGTCAAGGTATTCAATTTTGGCAGTGTCCCCGTGAAAAAGGGTGAAAAGAAGTTCATCTTTGTTCCGGCAGTTAAATAAAACATCATAAATAGGCGAAAAAGCATCATTTTCTGAATTGTAAATACCTTTTTTCTAAATAATTATTTAGTTTCAAGGCAAAAACATTCCTAGGAGCAAAAAATGAATTTCAAATTGATCTTTGCAGCAGCAGCAATGCTCGCTACTCAGTCTTTCGCTATCGCCGGTATTGGCGCCCATTACACCCCGAACGTCGGAACAACCCTCAAGAAGGCCGACATGGCACCGCTTCACAACAGCGAAAACATCCAGTTCAGCCATGGCAGCTTCGAATACATCCAGGGCTTCGGTTTCAAGGCTTGGGTCGATATTCTCCCGTTCATCGATATCGAAGGTACATTCAACATCCAGTTCGCCTCTTATAATGCATCCCTCTGGGCTGGCGACAAGAGCATCGGCTATCAGGAAATCCCGCTCAAGATTGAACTTGGCGGCACTCCATTTGCAAAGGCAACTCCGAAGTACGTCGGCATGAACGCAGACCTCTCCGTCACGAAGCCGTTCTCCATCCCGCTCTTCCCCATCCGTCCGTATATCGGTGGCGGTCTCACGTTCCACTGGAACACGTTCATCCTGAACAACCAGTTTGTTGACGGCATCATCACCCGTATGGAAGAAGCTGGCATCCCGATGCCGACAGACCCGACCGATGAACAGGCTCGCAACGATTACATCAAGAGTCTCAGCAAGGAAGTTGTAAAATACGCCAAGGACGAAGGCCTCAACAAGAGCATCGGTATCCACTTGCTCGCCGGTGTCCGCTTCAAGCTCCCGATCATCCCGATTGCAGCTTATGCAAACGTCAAGTGCTATCTCGGTGGCGACTACGATACAGACATCGATGCCGGTCACTTTGCATTTGAACTCGGTGGCGGTTTTGCCCTTTAATTTTTGTAGATTAAAAAAAGTTGGTTAGAAGAGAGTAGGTATCCAAGAATGACTCAAAATACAAGCAGCACAAACATCCTCATCATCGAAGATGAAATTGCCATTGCCGAAGGCCTCGTAGACCTCTGCGAGCTCAACGGTTACCGTGTCAAACACGTTGTCGACGGCGAAAGCGGTCTTGCCGAAGCACTTTCCGGACAGTACGGACTCGTACTCCTGGACCTCATGCTTCCGGGCATGGACGGATTTACCGTTTGCGACAAGATCCGCGAAAAGGACAAGAGCCTCCCGATCATCATCCTTTCTGCAAAGAATTCCGATGACGATATCATCAACGGTCTCAAGTTCGGCGCCGACGACTACATCCCGAAGCCGTTCTCCGTGCCGATGCTCCTTGCACGTATCGAAGCGGTGTTGCGCCGTAGCCGCCAGACGATGGAAAACGAAGGCAAGCTTGTTGCCGGCAATCTCCGCGTGAACTTCCGTGAATACACGGGCGTGCGCGGTACAGAAGAACTAGCATTTACCCGCAAGGAAATTGAAATTCTTGAATACCTCTGGAACAACCGCGACCACGCCATTCCGCGTTCTGAACTCCTCCGCAAGGTCTGGGGTTACGAAAATGCAGAATCTGTGGATACACGTACCGTCGATATTCACATTACCAAGCTCCGTAAGAAGATTGAAGACGATCCGGCTCATCCGAAGCTGCTCGTCACATTCCGCGGTGAAGGTTACCAGATGCGTTCGGCACCAGAATGCGAGAAATCAGTATAAACAAAATCTCTACATACCTCTCTAGCAAGTACAAGGCTCTTCGGAGCCTTATCCTTGCCTCTAAAGATCGTCTCATTTTTGTGGCGATTTTTATCGTTATTGCGATTCCCGTAATAATGCTTTTAAGCCATTCTTACACACAGTTGCAAACGTCGTCGCTCTTTGGCTACAAGGAACACGCGTTCTCTGTGTTACAGAACTTGAACAAGAACATCACGGCGGACCTCGCTATCGAAGACAGGCGTTCTTACGCCGACTATCGATTCATCCGCTCAGTTCCTGTGTTCGGCGGCGAAGAAATCACGATGTCCGAACTTGCGGAATTTCCGCAGCGTAGCCACTACGTTGGCCTTGTCGGGCATTTCCAGCTGGACCCCGCCGGCAACTTGAGCACGCCAGTCCTCCCGGATGGAGTTCTTGAAAAAATCCCGATGATGGACAGGGACAAGCGCCTTGCCATCCGCAACAAGATTAGCCAGATCCTCAACACGTCGGGATTCGCGGCCATGTCTTCTCCTGTCGCCTTTGCGATGACATCGAGCAGCATGGAAAAGGCTGATACGACGCACAAGAACGATAGCAGGCTCATCGACCAGATTTACAAGCAGGACCTCGACATTGCAAGCACGCGCAAAAAGAAGAAAGCCAACAGACCGCGTGTTGAACAAATTACCGAAACCGGCGACTTCGCCTTCGGCGTTGAATCGACAAAGCTCGATACAACAGGGCTTCTGGTCCGCTTGATCAATACCGAAACGACACACTCCATGGAAGCCGAAATTGACTTCTTCCAGGCGATTGTCGATTCGAACTATATCATTTTCCACCGCACCGTAAGACGCGGCACAGACGTCTTTATCCAGGGCTTCATTGTCGATGCAAGAATGTACCTCACGAACCTCGTGAAAAACGAAATCGAGAAGTACAAGGGCGTTACGAAAGGCAATCAGCAAGACCCGCTCGTACTTGCATTTTTCCACAAGAACAAGTCCTTTGTCGCCTTCGGCGAACGCAACAACATCACGACGGAACTCCTCTCCGAATCATTGCAGGCACCTCTCTCGGATATCACTTTTAAGATGTACACGACGCAGCGCGCCCCTGGCGGTGAATTCGTCACCTTCATCGGATTTTTGATGCTTGCTGTGCTGGGAATAGGCTTGATTTCGATTTACCATGTGACACAGAGCCGCGTGAAGCTCGCCGCGAAGCGCCAGGACTTTGTCTCCGCCATTACGCACGAACTCAAGACTCCGCTCACCGCTATCAAGATGTATGCCGAGCTGTTGCAGAATTCCTGGGTCGCGAGCGAAGAAAAAAAGCAAAAGTATTACGGACAAATCGCCAGCGAAGCCGACCGCCTTTCGAGACTCATCCAGAACGTGTTGAACCTCTCGAAGCTCGATGGCAACCGCTGGAACGTGCAGCTCCGCATGGACAAGCCAAAGCAAGTCCTCGACGATTTCGTCTCGACTTACAGCAAGAACGTCGAAAAGCAGGGATTCGAACTTACCGTTTCTTCGGACACAGATGCCGACAACATCAGCCTCATGATCGACCGCGACGCCATCATGCAGATTCTGATGAACCTCGTCGACAACTCGCTCAAGTTCTCCAAGAACGCCGATTACAAGATGATCAATGTGGAACTGCGCATCAAGGGCACTGACATGTACCTCGCCGTGCGCGACTACGGTCCGGGCATTCCGCCTTCCGAAATGAAGAAAGTTTTCCAGGAATTCTACAGAGTCGAAAACGAAATGACAAGACAGACGAGTGGCACAGGCATCGGACTTTCGATGGTAAAGAAATTGTGCGCTTTATGTAATATGAACATAGAATTGGAAAACGCGAACCCCGGTTTGCGCACAAAAATACACTTCCCAAGTCTGTCCATTTAAGTTTTCATTATGTATTTTTAGGGCGTTCCGTCAGTATGGCGGAAACCCAAAAATCAAAGAGGCGCGGTATGACTCAGGACGATATCATCAAGAATCCGTTGGATTATGATCTTTCCATTGAAACCGTTGGCAAGGGCACGCTTAAGTCCCCGATGAACGGCGTTCCTTTCGTTTCAGAAAACGACAAGGTCAGCCTTACCACTGACGTCAATCTCATCTCTGAATACTTGGCGAAGGGCATCCCGGTACCTTCACTCGAAGTCGCCGGCCCTCGACAGACAATTTTCCACGACCCCGCCTGGACGCGCGCAGGTATCGTGACTTGCGGTGGTCTCTGCCCAGGTCTTAACAACGTGATCAAGGGCCTTGTACAAGTGCTCTGGTTCGACTACGGAGTGAGGAACATCTTCGGTATCCCGTACGGCTACCGTGGCTTGAACCCGAATTACGGTTACTCCCCCATCGTGCTTGACCCGGATGTGGTCGATGCCATTCAGGAAGACGGCGGTACGATTCTCGGTAGCTCCCGCGGCATGCAGGACCCGGCAATCATGGTCGATACGCTCATGCGCTTGAACATCAACGTGCTGTTCTGCATTGGCGGTGACGGTACGCTCCGCGGCGCACATGCTATTGCCGAAGAAGTCAAGAAGCGTAAACAGCCCATCTCGATTATCGGCATCCCGAAGACAATCGATAACGACTTGAACTTGATCGACAGGACGTTCGGTTTTGAAACAGCCGTGCTCAGCGCTACAGACGTGATTACTAGCGCCCACATCGAAGCAAACGGAGCATTCAACGGTCTTGGACTCGTGAAGCTCATGGGTCGTGACTCAGGCTTTATCGCAGCCTACGCATCGCTTGCAACAACAGTTGTGAACATCTGCCTCGTCCCTGAAGTTCCCTTTACGCTGGACGGGCTCTTCAAGGCTCTCGAAAGCCGTTACGCAAGCGGCAAGACTCACGCCGTGATCGCCGTCGCCGAAGGCGCCGGACAGGAACTTTTCAAGAACCAGGAAGAACGCAGGGACGCAAGCGGCAACATCTTGAAGAACGATATCGGTGAATTCCTGACCCACAAGATCAAGGAACACTTCGATAGCGTCGGCAAGGAAATCAACATCAAGTACTTTGACCCGAGCTACACGGTGCGTAGCATCCCGGCGAAGGGTACGGACGCCATTTTCTGCTTCCAGCTTGCAGAAAACGCAGTACATGCAGGCATGGCAGGCAAGACGGACATGGTCGTTGGCAGCATGAACAACGTTTTCTCGCACGTGCCTATCGAATACGCCGTGAGCGAACGCAAGAAAATCAACCCCAACGGCCCCCTTTGGCACGCCGTTCTCGGTATCACGCGCCAGCAGGACTATTTCTCCGGCAAGGGCAAACGCAGCAAGTAATCCTTTAATTAATTTATCACCATGCTCAAAAAAGAAGAAAAAGTCATCATCCGCACAGCCTTGATGGAATACCGCAATCTCTTGTTCAAGACATTCCATGGCACCGACGAAGAAAAGACTCGCATTGCCACGGTGAACAAGTTGCTCCAGAACTGGAAAGTCTAAGCGTATTCATGAGAATTACGCATAACATTGTTTTTGCATTGCTGCTTGCGATTAGTTTCGCAAGTGCAAACGAGCATTTGCACATAGCGGATTCCTGCTATGCAGCACGTGCTTTGCGTGCAAACGGCGACAAGGCCGATGCAAAGAATGCCAAAATAATGAAGGAATCCTACAAGAAGGCGATGGAAGATTCCACCGTTTTAGAGGCTGCGACCGAAGGCTACGTGAAGACGCTGTACTTCTGCTTCAGATTCGTGCAGTTCGACGAGAAGAAGCGCCAGCTCCATTTGGACACGCTGATGGACGCTAGCAAAAGCGCCTACGAGAAGTTCCCTAAGAACAAGGAAATTGCACACGTTTACGCCTCGACGCTTTCGATGTGGGGCTCTGAACGCAATGTATTCTCGTCCATCAAGGAAGGCATTGCAGGTAAAGTCCGCGATGTCGCAACAGCAGCAGAAGACTGGCAGATTCTCGGGCGAGCGCACTTTGTATTGCCTTACGTGCCGCTAATCCTCTCCTGGCCGGACGAGAAGCTTGCAGACAAATACTTGAACATGGCTCTTGAACAAAATCGCAAGGACATTTACAACTACTACTTCCTTGCCGACTTGCGCTACGATCAGGGACGCTATGACGATGCTGTGGAATTTATCGTACAAGGTCTCGATGCAGGCGTGCGCCCCGGCTACATTCTTGAAGACAAGCGCGCCCGCTGGCACTTAAAAGAACTCTGGAAGAAAATCGATTACAAGCACAGGGACAAGCTCTCGCCAAAACACCTTGAAGACGGCGAGAACATCCGAAAAGCCATCGAAGCGCTGAGAGCGAAGAACAAGAAGAAATAATTTCTTATAAACAAAAAAGCGGACTTTAAAAGTCCGTTTTTTTTAATGGTGACCCCGGCACAGAGGCCGGGGTGACAAATGCAAAGCACGAGCGGTCTCCCGTGAGCCACAAGTGCCTCGTATCAACGAGGCATGGTGGCGAGAGTGAGGCGAAGTCGGAGGTTCTACCTCACATAGAGCCGAACGGTCTTATTTTTGAGCCTGAACAGCGGTGAGAGCGATCGTGTAGACGATGTCTTCAACGAGGGCGCCGCGGGAAAGGTCGTTCACCGGCTTGGCCAAGCCCTGGAGCATCGGGCCGATAGCGATCGTGCCGTGAGCAGAGCGCTGCACAGCCTTGTAACCGATGTTACCGGCAGAGAGGTCCGGGAACACGAACACGGTAGCCTTGCCAGCGACCGGGCTGTTCGGGGCCTTGAGGGCACCAACACTCGGAACCGTAGCGGCATCGTACTGGAGCGGGCCATCGATGAGCATTTCCGGGCGGGCAGCCTTAGCAGCGGCAGTAGCAGCCACGACGAGGTCTGCATCCGGGCCCTTGCCCGAATTGATGGTGCTGTAAGAAAGCATGGCAACGCGGCTCGGGAGGCCGAAAGCCTTTGCAGTGTCATCGCACTGGAGAGCGATATCGGCGAGTTCTTCGGCGAGCGGGTTCAGGTTGATAGCGCAGTCACCGTAGATGTAGGTCTTGTCCTTCATGCACATGAAGAACACGGAACTCACTGACTTCACGCCCGGAGCGGTACGGATAATCTGGAGAGCCGGGCGGAGCGTATCAGCGGTAGAGTGGATAGCGCCAGAAACGAGACCATCGACTTCACCGAACTTGAGCATCATCGTAGCGAGCATTACGTTGTCAGAAAGAGCCACGCGTGCAGATTCCGGAGTCATGCCCTTAGCCTTGCGGAGTTCCACGAGAGTCGGCACATACTTTTCAGCAAGTTCTGCGCTCGGTTCGATAATTTCGATGTTAGCCGGGAGCTTCACGCCAACAGACTTTGCAGTAGCTTCGATATCAGCCTTCTTGCCGATGAGGACCGGCACGGCGATGTTGCGTTCGACAGCGAGGCAAGCAGCCTGCACGGTACGCGGTTCAGAACCTTCCGGAAGCACAATGCGCTTCACACACTTGGATGCCTTGGAAAGGAGGCTTGCACGGAACATAGCCTGGCTTACGCGACGTTCAGCAGCCGGAGCGGCGAGGTCGCCAGCAACACACTTTTCACAGCGGAGCAAGCGCTTCGGGCAGAAGAGTTCGGCATCTTCGCCATCGGCAAAAATCTTTGCATCGAGGGCAGAGGCGAGGTCGTCGTTAAACTTGTGAGCAATGACATCGTTCATGCCCGTTGCACCTGCGACGACAACAGCGTCGACATCGTCAAAATCCTGCTTGAGGAAATCGGCGCAAATCTTTTCCATGAGCACGGCAGACTTGCCGGCCTTGATTTCAGCAACGCTATCGGCAGCATTGAAAACTTCGAGCGGCTTATAGACTGTAGCAATGAGGCCCGCCTTGGTAACGGCGTCGACAAGTTCCTGGACTTTGGCTTCCATGTTGGAGGCAGCCGTGGCAACTAGGTAAACACGATTCATTTTAATCTCCAATTTTTGAATTTACGAGTGTAAAGGTAGGATTTTTTTGCCCTGCGGGCAGGGGCTTTTTCTAATAACTATTGACCAACAACTAATGACTAACAGCCAATACGTTTATTTTAGTTTACAACGCCAAAATCTTTCACAAATTAGCGCATTTTCCGATGTAATATTTTCATAAACTCTATTGACAACATAATTTTATTGTTATCTTTGGCGTTGAAAGTGTATGGGAAAACACTGTGGGATAGGGGAATAAATACTTAGGAGTCACGGATGAGGATCAGTGGACTTTTTTACAGGGTTTTGGTGTGTTTGGCGATTTTCAGTGCCTACGCATTTGCGCAGACGGTTGCTGTTGCACACATCATTTACGAGGGCAACGTCTTGTACTATGCCGACAACGAAAGCAATTTCGTGTACAAGGCCGTTGAGAAAAATTCCGATGGCACTTTCACCATCGAATTCACTAACGAGCGCCTTGCTAACGGCAAGAAAGACGTTCGTCGACTACAGTTTGGAGTAGGCTGTAACGGCAACACATGCCATACGGACTTGAGTCCAGACAACAAGCCTCTACTGGGCGAACTTTTCCCGGGGTACAAGGAAAACGTCACAGACGCAGCAAGCATCGTAAAGCAGGAAATCTGGATTGTCATCAACGAAGACAAGACATTGACGATTTCCGACACTAAACCGGTGGTCGCGGTCAAGCCTAAAAAACATATCCGTTTTTTAACGCCGTGGACAAACACAAACGCCATCATGTACCTGAATGATACAGAGAACTACATGAGCGCGGCAGCCTCCCCATACTGCGGTTGGTTCGAAAGCAAGGTTTCCAAGCCATCTAGCAGCGCAAACGTTTATTTCAAACAAACTATTGGCACTATGTTTGTCGGAGCAGACGGTACAACCGAAGACGAATCGACCGTTACGCCCATCAACTTGGATTCAGCCATTGCATTAAGCGATACCATTTGGATTGTCGCTTACCAATACGGTGCTCCAGAAGTTCATACAAAATATCCGGGCGTTCTCGGCGAATGCCTCCCGAAGATTCTCCCGGTGATGATGTTCGACTGGTACGACGGTTCCATGAATTCCGACGGTTCCAAGAACGGGCTCAACTACGGTGAAGGCGGCGCAGGCCGCACAGGCTTTGATGTCCGCGGTGTACCGATGTTCGGTAACGGAACAAGCCAGGACTTCGGTCAGGGCGGTTGCGAAGGTTCTCCGATGACAGGCATGGTCGAAAAACAGCTCGGCATCAATGGCGTTCCCGTGATGGCAAAGAACTTCCCGAGCGGCTGTAAGAACTCTTCTCATCTGAATAGCTGGTTCCTCCCTGAAGTTATTTACAATGACGGCGTAAACACCTATACGAACGTCACGTGCCGCGACCTGGAACTCACTCTTACCGATGACGGTTTCTGGCTTGGACAAAAGGACGACGAAAGCCCGGAACACGGACTCTTCTTGCTCGATGACTTCCGCTGGCTCGACAGCGCACATACGATTGAAAACCCCCATTACGATTCCATCAGCGGTGGCAATGACATTCCGGGTTACCACAACTACGGTTTCGCCATGAAGATCCAGGCTGAATTTGTCTATGTCAAGGGACAGTACTTTGAATTCAACGGCGACGATGACGTGTGGGTGTTTATCAACAACAAGCTCGTGGTCGATATTGGCGGACAGCACAAGAAAGTCAAGAGATCCGTAAATCTCGACGATCTTGGACTCACGCCGGGTGAAACTTATCCGTTCCATATTTTCTATGCCGAACGCAAGCGCACGCAATCGAACTTCATGATGAGAACGTCCATCGACTTGAAGGTGGAATCCAGCATGCTCCTCACGGACCATTCGTCGGACTCAACACTCATCAAGAAAGAAGTCTGGCAGAACATCCGCGAAAAGACTCTCGCCTGCGACTTCTCCGCAAACTCCGAAACCAAGCGCACGGAACGCGGACCTTCGAACTTTACGCTGTTCGGAAAGAGCCTCCCGATGACGGGTGTTGCCTTGAGCAAGCTCGATACTGCTTACTATAGCGGCATCACGATTACGAACGATTTCACGATGCTCACGATCAATACAAAGAATATTTCCCGCATGCAGACATTGCCGCCGGGAACCTATTACGTCCGTGTATCGCTCAAGAACAACCCGAAGGAATATAAGGATGTGTACTTCACCATCCCGCCGACGGAACTGCCGAACATCGCCTTTGCAAACATCATCGACTCGAGCTACTGCTTCATTGCAGACGTCATCAAACAGGACACGCTCTGCGTCGACAAGTACTGGAAACCACTCGGAAACGAAGTCAGCCGCGATATCAATAGCGACACGCTCCCCATCAACTTGAACAAGGCAGAAAAGCTCTGGGCAGGCCGCATCTACCCCATCAACGTCTCTTACGTCGAAGAATGGGCATCAAGCTATAGCGGCATTGCGGCATTAGTCTCGACATCCGACCCGAAGCTCATCCCGTGCGATTCCCTCGGCAATCCGCTCCCGAACAATGAATTCACGCTCATGGACGGCAAGAGCATGTTCTTCGTGAAGGCAACAGGCGCGATAGTCAACGGAACCTTGACCGTTTCTACCGCAGCGGCAAAGAACAAGAGCATCAACTGGACAAACATCAACATTGCCGAACCGCCTGTTCCGCAAATCGAAACCGCCTACATCTACGATAGAAATGGCGACGGTCGCGGCGACAGCATCTGGGTCAGCTTCAACAAGCCGCTGGGCGGAAACAGCGTGCTCAACGCTATCTCGTTCACGTTCGGCCTCACGCACTACGAACAGGCTCCTGTAAAATACACCGAAGGCGCCCGCGAACTTTCTTTTGTCGCTGATGGCGACGGATTTGGACCTTCCATTTCAACAGGTGGCGCAACGGAACCGTATTCCGGCAAGATTACCGCCCAGTACACCTACACTAACCCCGAAGACCATACAGTCTCGAATTTCGCAGTGGACGGTCTTCTCGGCGACAAGATTGGACCTATCATCATGGCGGCAGAAATCGCCTATACCAATGACGGTAAGACCCAGCTCACGCTCACATTCAGCGAAGGCCTCAGCTCCTTGGGCGCAAGCTCCAACCTGTTCGGCTACCGCAGCTACGGCAGCGGCTCGTTGTCCACAATCGTGAAAGAAGCCGAATATGTAGCAGCGATCCCGGCAAACCGCTGGAAGCTCATTTTCTCCAAGAAAGCCTCTAGCGACATCATCCCCATCGTCGGCGACTCCATCCGCATCAGGCCTCCCTCCGAAGGCGGACTTGCCGTTGATCTCATGGACAATCCGGCTCACGACAAGAATCCGTGGGTACGCATTACCGGCGAACAGCGCATTACCGTGACAAGCCCGACGGTCGTCACCATGGACAAGAATTCGCCCAACTTCGAAAAGACTAGGGAAATTGTCAACAGCAAAAAGCCGACAGTTCCCATCATCGTCAAGAGCGACAGACCCCTTACCGCAAACCAGGTTGGCGAAATCTACGGCACCCAGGGTCATTATCTCGGCGACATGAACATGTCTGAACTCGTCGAAAACGAAATTAGCGAAATTGTGAAGGTCGTAAAGGCTCAAACCATGTACGAAGACAAGACTGCCGCCCAAAACGGCACACCGTCTACCCCCGTATCGCTGGAAACAATCATTTCCATGCTGGACAGAGGCGATATTTCGTACAAGGAAGCCAAGAGCAGGTTCGGCTTAAGCGACGTCATCATCAACGCCCACAGCAACGGGCTTTTGAACAAGGACAACCTGCACAACTACATGCACGGTACCGATGAAGACGTCAAGACGATCGCCGAATCCATGGCAGACAAGACAGAACTCAGCTACAAGACTATCTATTATACCAGTCTCGGGCATTTCGTCAACAACGACGAAGGAAGAATCGCCTGCAACGACGATATCTTCAAGACGGATGGGGCCGTCAACTGCCTCGGAAACGAAGGACACCTGTTCCTCGCCTGGAACTCCCGCGACAAGAAAGAGCGCCTCGTAGGTACTGGCGTTTACATCGCCCGCCTCGAAATCCGCCTTATCGTGAACGGCAAACGCATCACCAAGCGTACGCAGGACTTCCTCTGGGGCGTCCGCCACGGCAGAATGACAATATTCGATATCGAATTTAGATAGTAAAATCCAAAAATCGGAACTTTTTTCCCTAGTCACCCGCTCCCAGAGCGGGTGTTGCTGTTTTCGCAATTTATTTTACAAATAGGCAAAAAAAAATTGATAAATATCACAATATTGAATGTATTTTCTATTAGGGTAACATCTTCCGGGAGTTGTGGATGCGGTGTAAAAATATTGTCTCAAGTTTAATTTTCGTACTCTTATGGGCAGCTATTCCGTCGATAGCGGCCGATTACAACATTACCGTCAAGGATGAAAGATCCAGTTCGCCCGCAAGGCGCATCTACGTCGTTTTGGAAAAAACGGTAGACGGAGTCACCACATCCAGCAACTGCACACAGCTAACAAGCAACGCCGACGGCACCTTCAGCGTCAAGGCAACATTGACCGCCGAAACAGAGCCGAAACTGACCTTTTACACAGGCAGGACTTCCTCCGGCAAATGCAACTCTGACATAGGCAGCATTTCGCCTTTGGCTGGCGCAGAACCCGTGGAAAGCGAATTCACCATTACCATTAGCAGAAACAAGGTCGTTACACAGGCAAACGGCACAAACACCACCGAGCCCTCGACAACCACTCCAGGCAATGACGGCCCAGGCACGCAAACACCCGGCAACGATGGTCCCGGCACACAGACTCCTAACAGACCGACTCAACAGACGAAGTATAAAGTAATCCGCTTCTTTGTCCCCTGGACCAACACGAACGCCATTCTCTATGTCGCAGGTGGTAAATCTGATACGATGTCCACTATCAAGAATTACTGTGGATGGTTCGAATCCAAAGTTACCCCGCCCGAAGGCTCGTTCCAGGTCTACTTCAAGCAGACTCTCGGATCTGAATACGTCACAGACTACCATTACACCTCCAAGACACAACCTATCGATCAAAGCACTTTGCTTTCGCTCGATGCAGCCGCTGCCGAAGCCGATACCATCTGGGTCAAGGCAGGCAAGGAAATCGGGACAGCAACAACTGTTTACACCAAGTACCCGGGCGTTTTAGGCGATTGCCCCACCAAGACTCTCCCTGTGATGATGTTTGACTGGCTCCACGGCTCAAAAGGCGATGGCGACGGAGCAGGCAAAAATGGCGACCCCGCCAACGGTGTGAGTGCAGACTTCGGTTCCAGCGGATGTGCACAGCATACCAAAGGAATGGTTCAAGAATACCTTGGCCCCAATGGCGTACCCGTACCAGCCGATCCCTTCCCTGAAAATTGCAAGATTACAACACATCTCGCTCAATGGTTCTTGCCAGAAGTCATCGCCACTAAGGACGGCATTCCTTACACCAACGCCACCTGCCGTTCTATCGAATTGCAACTCCAGAACGACGGTCTCTGGCTCGGCCAAAAAGACGACAATAGCACTGAAGGCGGGCTCTTCTTGATCGATGATTTCGAATACCTCGATGCCAAAAAGACCATCAAGAACCCCTACTTTGACAACCTTTCTGGCAAAGGCAAAAGACACAATTTTGGCTTCACCATGAAGATTCAGGCCACGTTCGAATACATTCCGGGCCAGTACTTTGAATTCAACGGTGACGATGACGTGTGGGTGTTCATCAACAACCGTCTCGTTGTGGATATCGGTGGTCAGCACACGAAGGTCTTTGGCTCAGTGGACCTCGACACGCTCGGACTTCAAGAAGGTGTCAACTATCCGTTCCACATCTTCTATGCCGAACGCCATACAACCCAGTCCAACTTCATGATGAGAACGTCCATCGACCTGAAGACCGAAACGAGCATTCTCGCTAAGGACCTCTCAGAAGCAGGACTGATCAACTACGAAATTTACCAGCGCGTGAGCAAGCAAGCTCTCTCTTGCGACTTCTCCGGCGCAACGACGACAGATACGGTCGCAGCTCCTTCGAACTTTACCTTGATCGGTAGCGGAGCTTATGCCGAAGGTGTTGCACTCGATAGCGTAGGTACCTGGTTTGGCGGCATCACCATCAAGCCCGGCTATTCAGGATTCACCATCAATACGACAACGATCCAGCAAATGCGTACACTCCCGCCGGGATCTTACGTATTGCGATTCTCTTTGCAGAGCGATGAAACCCAGTACGATGAAATTACGTTTACCATCGACAATTACGGCTCGCCCACCATCAACTACGCCCGCGTTGATGCACAAGGCAAATGGACGCTCATCGGAAACGATGTCGACGGAAACATCGATACACTCGGCAAGTGGGTAAACACGCGTTACGAAGTCAACGTCTCGTTCGTAGAAGAATGGGCAACGTTTGACGACATCGTTTACATTACCACGAACAATATTGCAGTCATCCCCTGCGACGAAAACGGCAACAAGATTACGGCAATCACGCTGAAGAACGGAAAAGCGACATTCTACGTCAAGTCCTCTGCCGCCGTTCAGGGCGTCAAACTCATCGTCACTAGCGGTGACGAAACGCAGCAGGCTGTTTGGAAAAACATCTCGTTCATGGAACCGCCGGTCCCGCAAATCACGTTTGCCTGCATCTTCGACAGAAACGGCGACGGCCGCGGCGACAGCGTTTACGCCAAGCTTTCCAAGCCGTATGGCACGCTGAACGCAAGCATGGTCCGCATGGACTCCATCCACCTGGAATTCGGCGAAACGTTCCCGACAATCATCAACGGATTTGTCCCGAACGACTTCGACAGCTCTCTTGCCATTACGACTGACGGAGGCTTTGGAAACGTTCCATTTACCGGCGGCGCCGACAACGTCTACAGCGGAAAGATCACTCCGTTCTGGATGTACTCGGAAGGAATGAGCCAGTCCACCATCAGCCTCACAAGCGATGTGACCGACTCTATCGGACCTGTTATCACATCAGCTGATATCGCTTACAGCAATGACGGTTCAACAGTGCTTACCGTTTCATTCAGCGAAGGTCTTGACTGCGAAAACGAAACGGATGCCAATTACTTCATCTACTACTTCAAGCAGACAGCTACGGTTAGGACCGATATCGTTCCGGACATTCTCGCCAAGGAGAACAAGGCAAGATGGAAACTGATTTTCAGAAGCACGACAAACGACAAGGCAAATATCCCTGTCATGGGCGACTCCATCAAGCTGGTTCCTGGCGTACACATGGACCTCTTGCACAGGAGCACACCGGACAACAACCCGTTCGTCCGCATCTCCGGTGAACAGAATGTCGTCGTGACTAGCCCTCCGGTCGTAACGATTGGCGAATCGGATTCTTCAAGAACCATCATCAACAATCCTTCTCCGACCATCCCGAAGCTTGTACAGACGGACGAGCCTGTAACCGCAAAGGATCTAGCAAAGACCTACGGTGCACAAGGACACTATCTTGGAGACTTGAGCCTTTCGAGCTTGGTTAAAGATGAAGTCACAGCCCTTGAATCTGCCATCAAGAATTTCAATGCGGCAAGCGTAGAAAAGGGCGGTCCGCATCTCGAAGAAATTCTCACGCAGGTCCAGACAGGTGCGCTAACCCTTGACCAGGCAAACAAGCAGTATCGTCTCGGTGACGAAATTGTCAACGCCTACCTCAGTGGCGCCATTACGGCAAACGACGTCACGGGCATCGCAAACGGCAATGCGTCTGTCATCGAAAAAGTCACTAGGGAAATCGCAAAGCAGACCAAGCTTGAATACAAGACCCAGTACTTTACAAGTCTCGGCGTATTCGTGAACAACACTTCTGGCGTGCTCTCATGCGTAGACACATTGTACAACGGAAGCTGCCTTGACGAAGATAAGGACGGCAAGATATTCCTCGCCTGGAACATGAAATCGAAAAACGGTCGACTGGTCGGTACAGGCGTTTACATCGCAAGACTTTCGTATAAGATTACGGTTGGTAGAATTACCAAGGTCGACCGCACGCAGGACTTCCTCTGGGGTGTGCGTCACGGAAGGACAAAGGGATTCACCATCAACTTGAATGAATAAGGTTTCGTTCTCTCTAAAAGGCGCCTGCAACGCAGGCGTCTTTTTTTATGCGGAATTTTAAGGATAAAAAAAGTCCCAGCGGAGCTGGGACTTTTTGCATTTAACACGCTAATGCCTGCGCGAGAATCGCGGGGACAACTTATGCGAAGTTGTACAGGTCCGTGATGTCTTCGTTGTTCTTGTCGTACATCCAGAACTGGTTGATGTGGGCATATTCATCTTCCACAAGGGAAATCTTGATGTTATGCTTGTATTCCAGATAGTTGAACATACGGTTCAAGTCCTTGCAAAGCACATCGATGACCGGAGCGCTCACGACGAGGGTCACTTCGCGGAGACGGCCCTTGGTATGGGCGCGGGCGAGCCAGCGGTCAATCATGCCGAGCGTCGATTCGAGCGTTGCAATGCGGCCACTGCCGTTGCAAACCGGGCAGCATTCGGTCTTTTCGGTCATCAGGTTCACGCGGACGCGCTTACGGGTGACTTCCATGAGGCCGAACTGGCTGATCGGGGCCGGGCTAATCGGGGCCTTGTCGCGGCGGATTGCCTTGCGGAATTCCTGATAGACGGCTTCGCGGTCTTCATCGGTTTCCATATCGATGAAGTCGATAATGATGAGGCCGCCCACATCGCGGAGGCGCAGCTGCTTTGCGATTTCGTGGCAAGCATCGAGGTTTGTCTCGAGAATGATCTTGCCCTGGTCCTTGCCATGAACCTTCGGACCGGTGTTCACGTCGATAGAGACGAGAGCTTCGGTCTGTTCGATGACGAGGTTGCCACCGCGCGGAAGCGGTACCTGACGCTGCAAGGAGCGAGCGTAGTCGTTTTCAATCTTGAAGTATTCGAACAAGCTTTCGCTGGAGCTCCAGAGCTTGACCTTGTCGAGCTTATCCGGAGAGAGAACCTTCAGGTAATCGCGGAGAGCAAAGTACTCGTCGCGGTTGTCGATATACACGTAGTCCGTGTTGTCGCCGAAGTATTCGCGAACCGTCTGTTCGATGGAATCGGATTCTTCGTAGATGCAGGTCTCGGGCGGCATGGTTTCGAAGTTGTACTTCGTCTGTTCCCACTTGCTTTCGAGTTCGCGCATCTGCTTGTTGATTTCGAATTCGGATTCGTTGAGGCCGTTGGTGCGGACGATGTAGCCCACGTCGCGGCCCTTGAGGCGGCGTACGACCTTTTTGAACTCGCGGCGCTTGACCGGATCGCGTTCACGCTTGGAGACGCCGACGAAATTTGTACCCGGCATGCAGACCAGGAAACGGCCAGCAAAGCTCAAGTGTGTCGTCAAACGGGCACCCTTGGTGCTAATCGGTTCCTTGACCACCTGCACCATGATTTCTTGGCCTTCCTGGAGAATTTCGTCAATTGAAATTTCCTTAGAGGCATCGCCTTCATCATCATCGTCACCATATTCGCGGCGCAACAGTTCGTTGCGGTCCATGGCGTCTTCCTGATGCAAAAAGCCAGCCTTCTCAAGACCAATGTCAATGAATGCCGCCTTGAGTGCGGGGAGCACCTTCTGAACGACACCCTTATAAATATTGCCCAGAACTCGATTAGAGGAAACACCTTCAACAACCAATTCCGCAAGTTCGCCATCTTCCATGATCGCGATGCGCTTTTCGTACGGTGTTTTGCTAATCAAGATTCCGCGCTTACACTTATTTGCCATTAAAACTCCTAAAGGGTAAAGCAAAACTTGATAGAAATCCCCAAGACCAGTCCAAAAGTATGGACCGCATCCGAGCTCCCGATGTTTCTTGACGGAAAGTACCGCCCGCCTGCAAAGCAGAGCCTGGGGACTTAAAATATAATAAGTAGGAAGTAAACAGTAGGCAGTAGGAAGGGGAAATGTAGGGGGATATTGAGGGGTTAGAGGTTAGTTGGTATAGTTTAGATCTATGTTTTTTCTATATCTCACAAGTCGTACAAGAAAATGAGGTACATTGTGTTTTCAAAAAACGTGAGTATAGTATTATTGGAATTTACCATAATTTTCTTTACATCCTGTGAAAAGAATTCTGATTTTTTCACCACTCAGACAATTCATCCTGAAGACATCGAATCATCTTCAAGCATAAATGATGAATATCCATATACTCTAAAAATCCATCCCACTATTCACTGTAAAGATTCAATATTTTCTTACAATAAAACAATCCCTATTTTTAAATGCGATGACGGAAGCATGCTCCCTAACAACGTAAACATTACCTTAGATGGGAATTTCATTGTTCACTATGCTTATGAAAATAGTATTTCTGAAGAAGATATCATTTTTCGGGCAGATACTAGTACAACATATCCTTACATTTTAGAAAGAGACACCACAATATACTGCAAACATATTTACAAAATTGAATTCGAGACAAAATGCTCTCTAGGTTTCTGTTACGAAACATTTTATAAGTATATAATCTTTAAATGCAACGACGGCAATATTTATTACAATTACGATGATATGGTTAAAACTACCGAAGGATTCATTTACGACCGATTTGATCCAAGCCATTAATACGGAACCTCGAATCACAACTATTAACTAATGACCAGCGACTACTTTGTAATAAAGTAATCTTCCGGATTGACAGGCGTTCCGTTCACGCGGATTTCGTAATGGAGTCCAAGACTCGACTGGAGCCCGCTTTTGCCAATGAGAGCAATCGGGTCGCCACGACGAACTTTAGCGCCTTGTTTCACAAGGGTTTCACCGAGATGCGCATAGAACGTCTTCACATGTTCCATGTGTTCAATCTTCATCGAAAGACCAAATCCACGATGCTTGCGAACCTCGACAACGGTACCGGCACCTGGCGCATAGACAGTATCGCCGTCGGCAGCCAAAAAGTCAACACCTCTGTGCGGGAGCTCCTGATCCGTGAACGCATCGAAAACCATTTCAAAACGAGCCTTGATATCATGATGATTCTTGAGCGGGTGCAAAACCGGGACATGCGCCGCAAGCGCAGAATCAGCCTCCAGCTTGTTCAGCGTCTTACGGAACGTAGACCTCATCGCATGCAAATTCTTTTTCGGAGCTTCTTCATCAGATGTATTTTCGAGCGTAAAACCAAGACCACCCAATTTGAGTGTACTATCGCGAACAACACGTGTTTCTTCAATCTTCAAAATCGTCGTATCGACCACAGTGCGGATTTTCTTGATTTCATCCTTAATCACCGAATTCTGGTGATAGACTTCCATCAGGTTGCCGTTAGACAAGTTCTCCACAATCTGCACCGGAGAGAACATGATAAATCCAAGAATCGCGCAGACAGTTAGAACAAAGTAAATAATTGCTTTTTTAACGGAAAAAGTGACCGTTTTCCCGCGTGATTCCTTGTTCGGATAAAGATGCACCTCAAGCTTTTTCACTAGGACCTTCGGCTTTGTTCAGTTTCTGTTCGAGCTCTGCAACCTGTTTCTGGATTTCAAAAATAGCGCCCACAGTTTCGACAGCGGACGGGTCATCCTTGATAGAGTCCAGACGGCCTTCCTGGATAGCCTCGTAAACCTTCTGCCCGAGCAACTGGAACTTAGTCTTAAGCTTAGACTGCACCATCGACAATTCCACACGGGAAAGTACGTTGGACGCACAGCCCTTAGCCGTATTTTTCAGCTTATTTAGAGTTTTTTCATTCATAGTATCTTCCGACTAGCCTTTAAAATAGTAGATTTTTCGATATAAAACAACGGAGATTTTTCTATGAGTCGCAGCGATCGCAGAAGAGCAAAGCAAAACGTCAAAAAATTCGTTCCAAAGAAGTCAAACGCGCTGGATAAACGAGTCATCGTACTCCTCGCAATCATCGCCGTGGTATTTTTCGTAGGAACAATGATCATCCAGAGAGGCTAATTAATGAAATTTACTATCCAGAAGAATGTGTTGCAGGACGCTTTGCAGGCAGCGATTAGCGCCGTCCCGAACAAGTCCACCATCCAGATTCTCAACAACTTTTCGCTCCGCCTCGAAGGCAACTTCCTCGAAGTAAGTGCCACGGACCTCGACCTCGGTATCAGGGTCAAGGTGGAAGTTCAGGGCGAACGTGATGGCGCAGTCGTCATCAACGCACGCAAGCTATTCGATCAGGTGAAGAGCCTCGTGGACCCGAGCATCACAAACATCACATTCGACGCACAGGATTACTTGGTCAAGATCCAGTGGAGCGAACGCGGTAAAGCAAGCATCATCGGCTTTGACGCCAACGACTTCCCGCCGTTCCCGGAAATTGAAAATGGCGAAACGTTGAACATCGCCGCAAGTGAACTTGCATTCCTCGCCGAAAAGACATTGTTCGCCACTTCTACCGACTCTACGCGCTTGAGCTTGAACGGTGTGTTCCTCGAAGCAAAGGACGGCAAGATTTCCATGGTCGCAACAGACGGTCACCGTTTGGGTCGCGCAGCCATCGACCAGGAAGGCGCAGAACTTTCGAACGGCGTCATCATCCCGCACAAGGCTTTGCAGCATATTCTGCACATGGCTAAGGGCGATTCCACGGTTGAAGTCCGCACGTCTGCAACGCACATCCTCTTCAACACGGGTTCCATCCAGGTCATCTCGAAGCTTTACGAAGGACCGTATCCGAGCTACCGCTCTGTGATCCCGCAGCAGTTCGAACGTACCGCACAGGCCAACACCACGGAATTCCAGAACAAGATCCGCAGCGTGATTTCCATGGCCAACGCACGCACCCGCAAGATCCGCTTGCAGTTCGACGGCAACATCCTCGAGCTTAGCGCCACAGACCCGGATGTCGGCGGCGATTCTCGCGAAGCACTCGCTATCACGCACAACGGCGAAGGCAGCTTCTGCATTGGCTTCAACGGCCAGTTCCTCGCAGAAATCCTCGGCATGTGCAAGAGCGAAGAAGTCATCATGAAGATGAACAATCCGCTTGGCGCTTGCATCATCGAGCCGGTTGGCGAAAACATGAACTTCTCGTTCCTGTTGATGCCGACGCACCTCACCGACAACTAATCGTAGTTCGGAAAGATTTAAGGGCTCTCGCGAGAGAGCCTTTTTTAGTGGGAATGCCGCGAGAATTAATCGGTAAACGCCGCTAAAGTTAATTAAGAACTGCCGTACGTTTTAGATAAAGTAATTATGTCAAGTCAAATTCGCAAAAGAGTCAATAAGAAAATCACGAAAGCCATTCACGACTTCAACTTGATTGAAGACGGAGACCGCATACTCATCGCCACAAGCGGCGGCAAAGATTCAAGTGTGCTGTTGATGGAGCTCGCTGCTCGACTCGGCAAATTCGGGCCAAAATGCGAACTTGCCGCCATCCACATTCAAAGCGATTTTGCAGACAAAGCTCCCCGCGAATTTTTACAGCGCATGGCAGAAGAATACCCGCAAGTGCCATTTTACTTTAAGGATGTCGCCGTAGAAGCACGCCTCAAGGAAGGTCGCAAGCTGAACTGTTACTGGTGCAGCACGCAGCGCCGCACAGAGCTTATCAAATTCGCAAGCGAAAACAACTTCAACAAGATTGCGCTCGGTCACCACATGGATGACATCGTCGAAACGCTTTTGATGAACATGCTGTACAAGGGCGAATTCAGCGGAATGCCGCCAATGGTGCCGTACGAAAAGTACCCGTGCAGCATCATACGCCCGCTCTGCTACTGCGAAGAAAGCGAAATCATCGCCTACGCCGAAGACGCAGACATTCGCAAGTTCACCTGCACCTGCGAATTCTCAAAAGCAAGCCACCGCAAGACCATCCGCGAAGAAATCAAGAGCTTGACGAAAGGAAGCTCCACTCTAAAAGCTAATTTATTCGAAAGCATGCGAAATATTAGGATGGATTATTTGCTGTGAAAAGATTCCTCTTCATAAGCGTTTTCTTTGCAAGCCTCGTATTTTGCCTATGCAGTTGCAGCTGGCAAAAAGCACAAGTCACGGAAGGCATATTCGACGTGTACGCCCCAGCACCTTTTACAGGAGCTGCATTCTCCATGGACGAGAAGTCTAGCGTTATGCGCGGCAGCTTGCAAATTCGAAAATACGACAAAGAAACATGGCAACTCGAAGGCATTGAAAACGACCCCATCCATAGCGACAATCATGGGAAAAGTTTAAACAAGAGCGACGCCAATATCGCCTACAGATTCAAGAGATTCCCCGTCACAGGATCATTCGATTATTTCAGCAAGAACAGAATATCATTGTGGGGAGCAGGAATTGGACTAGACCCCTACCCCTTTATCCGCGGAGCCGTTGGAATAAATTCGCGACACATTGAAGCAGGCATAACCGCTTATTTAAACATGAGCGTGAACACGTCCACAAATAAAATAAGTTGGATATCGCACGACTACGAAGGCATGATGTCCGGTTATGAAGACCATGAAGGGACCAAGGAAGGCAAATATCAAGAAGTCAAATTCAATGGCGGGATTGGTGGATTTATAAACTTCTTCCCCATAAAATCAATTGCGATTTCTTACGCACCATTCCTTTACAGGCCTTGGTGGGACGATGAAGTACGCGACTACGAAGTATCTTTTCGGTTCCCCTGCATTATTTCGCAATATTTCGGGGCGTCCATTCTTATTGCAAAACACGTACAAGTTTCCGCAGGGACAACACTCTATTTGAGCACAGCCGTCAAAGGAAGCTATTGGTTCTTTGATTCGGGAGTCGGTTTCGTATTCTGACGGCAAGGGTATTGGCGATACCATTTTTTCACTAAAGGTTTGCCCCTAAATTCTTGGCAAGCATGAATATTCCTTTGTATAAAAACATGCTCCGAAATAAAATTAGTGGGAACACCAACCAACAACCATCCAGCAAACATCCCAGCTAAAGCAGAAGCAGCACTTTCACCAGCAATAGCACCCGCAACTCCAAAAGCTCCTGTTACTATCCCCATCCTTTTAAATGCCGACAGAAATGGACTAGGATACGGAAGCGAGTCTACATCGCACGGAATAAATTCTTCAGTGCGATAAACACTAGTCGAGCCGTAAATTTGCGATGCCCAAACCAGATCACTAGATTCCTCATAACATAAATAAGTCGCTTCCACCATAAGCGTATCGGTTTCGCCACGCAACTGCCTTAAAAAACGGAATTTTTCGGAATCCATGTAATACATGACGGCTCCATTCACGTGCACCACGGAATCTTTGTTGACATAAGCCCAATCTGTTCCGCTAATCGATGCTTTGGTTGTCGGTTTTGTATTCTCCAAAGATTTCGAACTCAATTCAATTTTTTTATACGGGTCTCTTATAATTTTTTCGGTGTTGGCTTTTGCCACATTCTCTTCTACAATCCACGCGGGAAGCGGTGCCAAAACCACATTCAACGGGAACGGGGCCAACAGAAGCGGAATAAACCCTGCAATTATACTCCCCACAATCCCAGCATTCGTATTCCGTTGATAATCATCCGTTACTGTAATTGCAGTATCCAAAACTATATTGCCATAAACATTCATAGTCAGATGATGAGTGCCAACAGGGAGCTTGACATCTATCGGCGTGTTGCCAACAAATTCATCATCTATAAAAACAGCCGCAACCCCAGAACTATTTGTAATGAAAAAACGACCAAGCACGTCATCACGATTCTTTTTTACCACCTTCTGATTAACGGCACAGCCGCATAAGAAAAGAGAAAAAAGGAACATGACGATAAATTTATGCATAACCTAATAATAGCAATTATATTATCGATGATAAAATTAGGATAATATAAGTTCTACCGGACGCACCGCACCGAGCGATAATCCTCTTTTGCAAACGCATTTATACTCGCCGCATCACTGCTGAACGACAAGAACAAATAAAACGCGTTCGACTCGCTGTTTTCAGGATCTTCGGTCGCGCTCCAAAAATACGCGTAACCACCGATGCCATCGAACTTGCCGCCGGAAATTGTGCCGTCATCCGATTTCGAGATTGCGACGCGATAGCCCGCTGGGAGAGCGTTGAATCCGAATTCGTCGGTGCCGTTTCCTTTCTTGAACCAACCGTCCTTTGCTTTTAAAGCCGCGCCTGCGAGAGGTCGCGCATCATCCCCAGACGCCGCAGAAATGAGCTCCGCAAAGTCCGCACTCGTCGGGAGTCGCCAACCCTCAGGGCAAACTGTTTTCGCCTCCGCCCACGTATAAAGGCGTCCCATTCGTTTGCAATTGCGAGAATCGCCATCCGGACAGGCACTTGTTTCTGTTTCGTAATTCAGATTCTCCACCATCCACGTGAGATCGCCAATCTTCACAACATTATAACTCCGCCCGTCACGCGAATCCGTGAAAGATTCGGAACAAGCGGTGAGGAGGAAAGCGAAAGCGGCAATAGCGAAAAAGATACGTGAGTGCATAGTTTTTTTTTCCCAACAAAGGCTTTTCACCCCTTTTTCTTTTTCACCTTTTTCTCAATGCTTTTAATAGTCTCAAGATAAGCCTTTTCCACTGGGCTCAGCGTCAAAACCTGATATTTCCGATATTCATCAAGAGCCTTGTCAACAGCCTGCTTGTGGCTGACACTTCCGGCATTTTCAAGGAGTTTTTCTCCTGTCGAAGAAAGCACCTTATCTAGATGCTCCACATAATCACTCATGTGCATCTGATTATGGCGAATTGCCTGGACTTCCGCAAAATCAAAATAACCCGAAACCAAATTATTCAGCACTTTGAGCTCTTTCTCGTCCAAATAATTCTTAGCAACCACTACATCTTTTCTTGTCGGCATGCTCCCACTAAATGTGGTCAAACCCATAAACGGTTTTTCAGCATCCGCACGTTCAAAAATAACTTCGGCAGCGGTATGACCATGCGCAGCATAATGTAACTTATTCTGCACCATCTTGAAAAAAGCGATGGATTCTTTGCTTTTAGGGTCATAATCAACGCTAGTCGCATACAAATCGAGAACTTGCCGATACAAAGCCTTTTCGCTAGAGCGGATATCGCGAATTCTATCCAAAAGTTCATACCAATAATTTCCGCCACCCGCTTCCTTGAGCCTCTGGTCATTCAGCAAGAAACCTTTTTTCAAATATTCCTTAAGCAGCTCGGTCGCCCAGCGACGAAAACGGGTCGCCAAAATCGACTTTACGCGATAACCGAGAGAAATAATCATGTCAAGATTGTAAAAGACCTGTTCTCTGCCAACTTCACGAGATCCCTCAATTTGAACTGTTCGGAATTTCCGAACAGTTGCCCCTTCGTCAAGTTCACCTTCTTCGAAAATATGCTTGATGTGTTCGCTGATATTCGCCTTGCTCGACTGGTACAAATCTACAAGCTGCGCCTGCGTAAGCCACACGGTTTCATCTTCAAACCGGACATCAATCTTTGTCTGCCCGTCATCAGTTTGGTAAATGACAATTTCACCTGTTTTGTTCTCTGACATCTATAAATCCTCTTACGCTACGATAAATATATTGAATTCAGTAGACAGCGTCTGCTGAATTACATTTTCAATTCAACTTTTTTGAGCCTTATAATAGTTATTTAAGTAAGCTGAAACCATAGAAACAATCCACATCTTCAATCATTCTAAATTTTCAACTCTTTCATATCAAAAACAAATCCTTCACAGAAAAGTATTCCATCATAAAACGCAATAAAGCATTCATGCGGGATGTCTGTCTTGTACGACCATAGGATAGGTTCCCAATCATCGGTAATCGCATCTTGGTCACACCACCGGGCTGAAATGTTATTCATCTTGCCCACACCACGCAACAAATGCCTCTTTCCCTTTTCACATTCTAAATGGTCATCAGAATGACCATAAACAATCACCAAGCCATTTCTTTTGGCACACTCCGTTTCAGCTTTAGTCTGACCCTCAGAAAAATCACGCTGATTTAAAATTTTAGCAAACTGTTTTGCAGAGAACGCCTGCGTTTTCAAAGACAAAACAAAATCCACATTTCGCTTATCCTTTTCACCAAAGAAAGCAAGTGCCTTTTCTACAATAATCTTCGCATCATCACAAACGCTTGCAACACCTTCGGCAAAAAGATGTATTTCGTTCATTTTTTCATTAACCATTTGCACAACCTCCTTTTTTGCTGATATTAAAATACGCTCATTGTAATGCACTCGCAAGAGGTCGCGTTGTTGCCACTATTGGGTAATTGAAACCATGATGTTGTGTTATGTCCCCATTCTTTTCTGAAGTGGTCAAATTTGACCACTTTAATTTTCTCAGTTATTGAATTCCATCGTCTTTTTTTATTTCCCAATAGCCATTCTTATCGCTACCAACACGCTTTAAAACTCCTAATTTTTGAAGTTTTGAAGTGTTTTCAGCAATTGAAGCTCGATGCAGTCCTAACAATTCAGAAAGTTCCGTAAGCGTAACCTTGGGATTTTCAGCAATTTTCGCTAAAATACCAATTTGATTCTTTGTCAATTTTACAGTCGGGTTTACAGTCGCCCTTACAGTCGCCTTTACAGTCGGGTTTTCTGTAGCCTTGTCCTCATTCAGCTCAAAAGGCGTAACATTAATCCTGTTAAAGGGAATCGTCACTACAATGAAATTTTTCTCTATACGAATGGATTCTCGGCCATACGCACCGACGATTTTCGGCACACCACGCCCCGAACGTTCGCTCAGCCGAAGTTGCAAAAATAAAGATGCAAGAACTTCATTGACAGGAATACTCACCCCTTTGTAAAAACCTTCCATATCCTGCTCAAGACCAAGACCGCCATGTGAAAGAATCTCTATTCGATCCGTAAAGACACTTATCATTGGAGCATTCAAGCCCAGCCATTTGTTGTGAATAAAAGCGTTCAGAATAGCTTCGTGGAAAGCCTCATAATCAAAAAGCGGGACATCCTTCCGCTCGGAAATGCGGCCGCGTTCATCCGCTTGAATGATATTGATTGCATCGCCGTATTCCAAAATTTTGTCCATCGCATACAGAATGCAGGAGTTACCATATTCCTTAACCGAGAACAATGCGTCCGCTTTGCTTAAACCGCTAAAAACAGAAACGCGAATTGGAATATCGTTAGCATCCGAAAGCAGCAATGCCATAATGTTATAGCGACCATCAGCAGTCAAAAGCTTGAGCGACTTCTTGAACGTATCCCTTCGGAGTTCAATTCCTTTCGCCCCGTAATACATGAACAACTTTTCAAAAGTCAGCTCCTGTGCATAATCCGGAGCCGCCGTATTGACAATAGTCGGAATGCCATTAGAAAGAACATTCAAAAGACGAATCTCCCATTCAGGAAACTTTGACAGTTTCTCTTTGCTGGAGCCAATCCGAATAAAAGCCTGGGACGAAAATTTCGTCGGAACAGATTTTGCCGACGGAACAGTCAACAAAACAAGACGCTTACCATCAACCTGCACATCCTCGACTTCAAACGTGACACTCGGTTTTAGATTGCGAGCAAGATAGTGCTTATAGGGTTCGTGATCAATGTCGTTGTCGAAATTTACGGTTGTACCGGTGATTTCATGCGAGGTATCATCCACACCCCAAACGACATAACCGTATTCACGCCCGCACAGAGCCGCCCCATTGGAGATTGCAGAAATATACTCCCCAATTTCTTCTTTCGAGAACCAGATGCCCTTAATATCCAACCATTCATATTCATGGGGAAGAGAGAGCAAATTCCTGATAAGGTCTTCGGATTTTGCCATAAAGCCTCCATATGGCCGCAAATAGCGACCGGTTAATGTTAGAGGCGTTCTTGCGAAATCAAAAAGTTGATAAAAGCAAAAACGCACCTCGCCTTTGTACAGCGAGATGCGTCGGCTTTTAATGTACCTAATATCAAAAAAACTGGCAAGGGGAGCAGAAAAATTTTACAAACTATCGGGCAAGTTCTAAAAGCATTTGATTAAAGGCTTCTAAATTCAGTAAGGAGTAATTATCCATACATGAGATATCAAGCCTATTTGGAATATGATATTCTTCCAAAATGGATTTGATATTTTGGACCTTCATTCTAATCGAGCCCCTTTCTATATTTGGAAGTTTCGCATGCAAATAATCAATGAATTGATTCGTTGGTTTAGGTTCATTTTCGCTTGGCTTGACATATTCAAGCAAGACTTCTTTACAGCAAAGCTGTTCTTCTGACAGTGTCCAAGAATGTTTTGACATATTTTCCTCTTTTAGTTCAAATTTGGCAACGACGGGTCACATCTTTTGGCATTCGCATGAGCTAGCACACGACCAACTGCGGTAACTGCTACTGCATAAGGAATAGAATTCCACCACACCCTCACTTTTTTGATGGCATCATACGAATCAAGTTTTTCTACAAAAGTTTTTTTTATTTTTTCCATCAAATCCGGCGACCTATCATACATTGAAAAAATCTTATGCAGGACCTGTTTTTGTTCTTCAGAGATTGGAACATGTGCAACGTCCCCATTGGAAATTACACCCTGCTTAAGAGCGTCTATACGTTCTTCATCCATTACAGGAATTAAGACATAATTATCCAACAAAACATTTGGAATCAAAGCATTTGTTGATAAACCAGACTCGATCAACATTTTTATTACTATTGGCCAATTTTCTCCATCTGTTTTTATACCAGTAGTTACAAAACCAGTATATTTATCCGTCCAAAAATCCTCCAACTTTTTTGTCACACCCAAAGAAGAACTCCTAATTGAATCCAATATATCTAATTCTTCAAGCCATTCTTTGCCCGCAGGCAAAGAAGACAAAGGCAATTTTTGATACAATATATCTAGAGCCCACAAACCAATTTCTAAAGCATCAGCAACCGGCTCAATTTTTTCCACAGTATAAAGTACGGTCAACCCGTTCAATGCTTCATCACTAATTTGATCAACGATTTCAACAGCTCTGTTTAAACCAACAAGATCCTTTCTTGAATTTTTCTTTTCTATTCGATGGACAAGTAACTCAGATAATAAGTCATAATCAGATTCGCGATCTGTGCACGCAGCAGCTTTATTCGCTTTTGCTAAAAACACCTGAAATGATGGATCTGCAAAATTTTGAAGAGCCCCTTCAATGCGATGCATCTTGGGCATTAGGCGATCTTCCAATTTTTCCACCCTTTCTAATGCTGTTTTTTCCGCTTCAAAAGCCAAATCACGTTTTGCAACAGCAAATATCTCTGAGCATATTTCTCTTGCCCTTTGCTCAGTAATTCCGTTTTGATTTATGATCGTGATATTTTGTCCCTGAATTTGTTGAGCATTATCACCAGCGGTTTGTGATTGGTTCGTATCATTTATCATCTAGTTTCACCTCAAAAACTAATGAATCCAAATATTATAATCAAAATCACCCAAACCAAGCTTCTTCATATACATTAATGCGATCAGCATTCCTGCTGGTGTAGGTATTAGACAATCTAATTTTTGGCTCACGAAATATTCATAAACTTGATATACAGAAGGATATTCAATTCTTATTTTTTCTTTTATTTTCTCTTCAGGAGATAAAACAATTGAATAAACATCCGAAAATGTCTTATATGGGAGAAAAACGCCTGTTGTTTTTGAAACAAGGCCTATTGAATCTAAATACAGACCAATATCTTGTGACAAGGACCTATTTAGATTCATTGCATTTATCAATTTCTTATATATCCCGTCAATGCTTAAACAATCAAATTTCACTTTGGTAACTATATGAATAATAGTCATCACATCTATATATTCTTTTGTCAATCTTGGAAAAATTGATAGCACTTGTTCCGAAACAAGCTCTAAAATTGGAGAGGTATTTTTGCAAAGCGTAAGCGTAAAAACATCCAAAAGAGAATCTATATCTATTTTGGATCCTTTTCTTGCACAGAGCTGAATTGTATCGTTTAAAAGAAATTGCGTGTTCGATTCCGAAAACTTACAAGCATCTATATTATCTTTTTCAGCAATCAAACGACACTCTAATTTTTTGAAGCATTCATCAACATTTTTCTGAGCCTCTTCCGCCGCAGCATTTACCAAGTTTGGAAAATTCTGCTTGAACAAATCATAAAAAATCTCTTTAACTTCATTATATCGAAGCCCAATATTAATATCGCCTCCAGCCTGAAGAGCAATTCCATTTTCGCCTACTTTTTGTTTTTGTCCATCCATTTTGTATCCCCTATATGTACATCACCTCCAGCCTGAATGTTGATGCTATCCTTGCCCGATTTCTGAACTTGTGTAGGCTTGTTTCTAAAAAAGATGATTTTTACAATCCATCCTAAAAGAACTATTCCCAAGCCCGAAAACAGCCATTCTTTATTTTCAGAAATGCAATTCAGTATGTTTTCCATTATGACACCTCGATTTCGTTGTTCATGAGTTTGGGGAGAAGGCGGTCGCGAGATTGTGTTAGCAGCTGAATTTGTGCATCGGCGGCAGCAATTTTACCATCCATTCTAGAAGCAATCGTGTTGTATTTTCGCAGTAATTCATCATTCGGAATAACAAACTGCTGACACAATAATTCATCCTTAGAAATAGAAGCAAAAATTGCACCATTTCCAAGTATGTCATCTTTAAAGAAACGCTCTTTCAGCATATAAAATAAGAAGCTTTGGTATTTTTCTTTATGATTTATAGCTGCGAGACCTCGACCTATTATGATTTTATTCTTCGTAAAATTCAATCGTCCTACAGGAGCTCTAACACTAAATAAAATACTTCCTGGTTCAGCAATTCTTGTTATAGAAGTTGAGTAAGTGTCGTCTATTACAAAACGAGTTCCATAGCTGCCGACTCCTTGATGAAATGGTAAGCCTTTTTTTTCTTGATTATAAAATTCTGATTTCGGGCTTTGCCCCATTATAACATCAGCAAAATCAACTAATTTTTCTTTTTTCCATCCTTCTGGCAATCCATCTACGATTTTGATGGTTTCGTGGCCAGGAAATTTAAGGTCGATGAACCATTGTTTGTAGAGGCGTTGGGAGGCTTCTTCGAGGAGTTTGATTTGCTTCTGGTTGTTTTCAATTAGGTCATCGTATGCGGAAAGGATGTCGGCTATTCTTTTTTGAGTTTTCAACGGAGGCAACATTAACTCTATACTACTCAATAAGCCTGTATTAATACTCGGCATTGTTGCACCAATTGAAATTTTTTCCAACCATCTACCAATAAAAGGACTGCGTAATTGATAATAAATAAACTTTGGATGACAAACATCCTCTTTTAAAGCAACTTTTAAACAGTCGCTCCCAGTCATCCATCCTTCCTCATTTTCTGTGATGAAAACACATTTCCGAACATCACCTTTACGAGCAACCATCAAATTGCCAGAATGAACTTGATGCCGACAAAGACGTTTTGTATGTTCTTCTCCAACAAATACCAAATTAGAATGATTGATTTTTCCATCAATCATATCCTTAGGCATTATAATCGGCGTTCCAGATTCAGAATAATCAGAATTATGCAATTGCGAACCAAAAGGACCTGGTTGAATACAGGTAGACACATCTCCTAATTTCACTTTTTCCCAAGCCATCAGAGAAAAACCTCCATGGATCCTTTGCGTTGCTCAGGATGACATAATGACAAGGAGATTCCCGCCTTCGCGGGAATGACAAATTGTGTGGATTCTATCGCTTCGCTCCAGAATGACACATTTCTCTGTCTTTCATCTAATCTCATATCCCCAACTCCTTCATGTTCTTGGAGATGGTTTTCATGAGCGTGTTGCTTTCGTCCTGGAGTTTCAAGAGTTCTTCGTGAATTTCGTGCATGCGTTCGGCAAAGTCCACACCGTCATCTTCAACGGGGGCAACGCCTACATACGCACCAGGAGTAAGGCTAAAATTCTTTTCGGCAATTTCGGCACGGGTCGCGATTTTGCAAAGACCAAGAATATCCTTGTATTTTCCGTCACCGAACTTTTCATAGAGCCAATCGGCTTCTTTCGCCACATTCAAGATTTCATCAAATTCTGCAAGACGCGTGTCCCATTCTTCCTGAGTCTTTTTCTTGCTCTTCTTATCGGCAGCATCTACAGATGCTTTTGCTTCGGCTCGAAGCGTTTCGCGATATTCCTTGAGCAATTCTACTTGCTTTGCAATCTTGGTTGTCTTGCGGAGAATCTTTTCAAGGTTGGCATCATCGGTTTCATCAGCGTAAGAAAGAAGCGTGGTGCGGTATTCTGCAAGCAAACTTTGATACTTGTCAAGTTCTCCGCGATAAAGCCATACGATAGCGTTCAAGTTTTTCAGTTGCCACTCGCTCCATTCATTCAAGGTGCGATCAACAACGGTGTAATAGTTACGGGCATCAATAAAAAAAACTTTGTCCTTGATATTCTTCTTTTTGCACTTGTCAAAGAACCACAGGGTGCATGGCAAACTCTTGGTGTAAAAGAAGTTGTTGCCAACACTTATCATGCAATCCACATGACCTGTCGCCACGAGCTTTTCGCGGATATCTTTGTCCTTGCTCTGGCTATCCGTCGCAGAGGCAGCCATCACAAAGCCAGCACGACCTTTTTCGTTCAGGTAGCTATAGAAATAAGAAATCCAAAGGTAGTTGCCATTGCCGATTTCTTTATCCTTGTTGACGGCAGGCAAACCAAACGGCAGTCGCCCTGCACTTTGACAACTTTCAGCCTTAACCTTATCCACATTAAAAGGCGGATTCGCCATCACATAATCGCATTTGCCCGTCAAATTATGGGCATCGTGATAGAAGGAGTTCGCTTCGTCGCCAGACTTGACAACTCCGGTAAGGCCATGCACAGCCATGTTCATCAAGCAAAGCTGGGCATTGTATTCCACCTTTTCTTGACCATAAAAAGTCATGGTCTCGTTGCTAGCCATTCCGGCAGCATTCACGAAATCACCCGTCTGCACGAACATGCCACCACTTCCGCAAGCAGGGTCTAAAAGCACACCATACGAGGGCTCCAGCACATTCACAATCATTTTCACCAATGATTTCGGGGTAAAGAAAACTCCGTCATCACTAGCGATATTCTTTGCAAACTTACTGAGGAAGTATTCGTAAATACGACCCATTACATCGCCACCCACATCATCCAACGCATTGTTGTTGAAAGTGCGTAAAAGTTCAGCGAGAAGGTTATCCTTAAAGTCGGTGTAGGTCTTGGGCAACACTCCCTTCAATTTTTCGCTTTGAGCCTCGACCAGTTCCATGGCGTTATTCACCACTTCGCCAAGGCTGTTGAGCGGCTGACCATGCACATTCTTGAGCTTTGCAGAAGCAATGTTCGCAGGCAAATTCACCAAATAATCAAACTGGGCTTCTTTGGGGAGGAACAAGGCGCTCTTCGAAACAAAGTCACTCGCCTCGATGGGGAGAACGCGACCGCCTCGACTCGGGCGATTTTTCAACAGTTCGGCTTCAACCTTTTTGAAGCGCCCATAGGCATAACGCAAAAACAACAGACCCAAAACAGGCATACAATATTGATTCGAAGTCAACTTGGAATCGGCACGGAGTAAATCCGCAGATTCCCACAAATCCGCCTCAAGTTTCTTTAAGCTCTTATTATCCATTTTGGTCCTTATAAAAATTTAAATGCAACCGTTACGCAACTTTGTAGTGGGTATAAACATACTCGTAAATACGCTGGCGGTATTCCGAAATAGAGAGCTCATCAAAGCTTTCAGGGAGTTCGCTCCATAGCGTATCGCGAATCAAGTTATCAACAGCAGCCTTTGTTTCTTGTTTGTCTGTCCAATGGTCAAATTCGGCAATTTTTGCTTTAACCTTTTGGAGCAAATCTACAGCCACTTCCTTAATCTTTTTAATGTCCTGCTTACTCAAATCATCTTTGAAGAGCATGTCGTAAAGCGAAAGTTCTTCGTCGTTCTTGAAGCCCTCACGTACATAGCGCTGTTCTTCCTCATTCATGCTTGCCGCAAGGTTCATCAAGTCCATGAATGTTTTTTCAATCGTCGCACGATCCTGTTCGCTGTTGTAAGCCTCAATAATTTCACGGTAGCGGTCGTAATAATTAATGCGGAACGGATTCTGTGCAAGCATCACAGCCAAGCGATCCTTTATCAATTCTTCCAAATCGCGGAATAACAAATTTTGTCGTTTTGCCTTCGCAAATTCACGACGCAACAAATCAAAATCGATTTTGCTAATGTCGAACTGTTTAGACTTTTTCTTGTCATTCTTAACGACATCAACATACTCGTTCATAATCTGGTTCAGCTGAACCATCAAATCCACATTGGTCACATGACGACGTTTAGTTTTCAAGTCGCGAGCAATAGCATCAATCGCTTTAAACTTCGCACGAATTTCACTTGTCACATCGTCGCGATTCGTGTATTTCATCAATCGCACAAGTTCTGCGGCATATGTACTAAAAGTTTTCTTGTTTTCAAGCGTAGAGCAAACCGCATTTTCAACATCCTTGATTGCTGCAAGTTTATCAAAATTCTTAGACTCGATTATGCTCTTTAAATTCGCGTTGCAGCCACCCAAGAAACTTTCAGTTTTAGCGACCACTTCTACAATGCGTTTTAAAAGCTCTTCTTTATCAATGGTAGGATCGTTACCGGAACCAGAAACCTTATTCGTGTAATCCGCAAGAGCCTTACGCAAAGCCTTCACAATACCTGCATAATCCACAATCAAGCCATTGCTTTTGCCTTCGTTTACGCGGTTCGCACGGGCAATCGTCTGCATGAGAGTATGAGCCTTTAACAACTTGTCCAAATAAAGGCAACTAAGGCTCTTTACATCAAAACCGGTAAGCCACATCGCACAGACAAAGACTATACGAAACTTGCTATTGGAATCCTTGAATTCCTTGTCAAGTTCGCGCTTTTCCATTTTCGTTCGGTGCGGAACAATATCCAAGCCCCATTTTGCAAATGTCTGCTGTTCGTTCTGTTCGTCACTCACGACAACAGCCATCTCGGTTTCACGCATCCACTGGATTTTGCGATTCAGTTCTTGAGCCTCTTGCTGTGTTGCCTGCTTGCAAATGGATTCGAGGTTCTTGATTTCTTCTGCCCAATATTCTTGGGCATAATTGAACATTCGAACGCACGTAACCTTATTCAGGCAAACAAACATCGCCTTTCCACTTGTCCAAAGGTCGGAATAATGTTTGACGAAATCCTTTGCGACAGCACGCAAGCGGGGTTCAGCCGTAAGCAGGTGATATTCCTTGGCAAAATCCCTTTCCAGCTTTTCTTGGGCATCCGGGTCAAGGTCCGCTTTTTCGATGGCATCCAAAATCTTGTCCGAAATTTCAGGATTCTTGAGTTCCTTGATTTTATCGGCACGGTTCTCGTAATAAAGAGGGACCGTCGCACCATCTTCTACAGCACGTTTGAAGTCATAAATCGAAATGTAGCCGCCGAACGTGCGCTCGGTAATATTGTCGTCTTTTAAAAGCGGAGTACCCGTAAAGCCCAAACGAGAGGCATCGGGCAACAAGTTGCACATGTTTTCCGCAAAAATTCCGTTCTGGCTACGGTGTGCTTCATCCGACAAAATCAAAATATCATGATCAGGATGAATCGGCTCCAAATCCTTCTTGTTGAACTTTTGAATCAGCGTAAAGATGAAACTCGGATTAGCCTTTAGTTTTTTAATAAGGTCATTTCCGCATGTAGCGATAAACTTGGATGCTTTTACACCGCCAAGCATTTTGCAATTTTCAAAAGTTTCACTGATTTGCTTGTTCAGTTCATCGCGATCGGTTAACACGACAATTGTCGGAGAACCGTCCGTACGGCGGCGAATTTTCTGCGAAAGGAAGAGCATCGAATAGCTTTTGCCGCTCCCCTGCGTATGCCAGAACACTCCCAATTTGCCTTTACGGAGTTTGCGGTTCTTATAAGCTTCAAACGCTTCATTCACGCCAAGATACTGATGATTCCTGGCAAGGATTTTTACCGTATGGCCATCGCTGTGGTCATAAAGGATAAAGTTTTCAAGCAAGTCAATAAAGGTTTCTTTTCGGCAAATGCCTTTGAGCATCGTAGCAAGTGCCACTGAACCAGCGTCGTCTTCTTTAAGGCGTTTCCATTCATGGAAAAATTCAAACTTGCTTCCGAGTGTTCCCACCTTTGCCTCAAAACCATTCGAGAGCATCAAGAAAGCATTGTAGTAGAACAGCTGCGGAATAGTCGATAGGTAATCAGTGTAATTATCGTCGTAGGCATTTTGCACAGCCACATCGTTTCGTTTGAGTTCGACAAACAAAAGCGGAATGCCATTTACAAAACCAACAATATCCGTACGACGATGGTACAACTCGCCATGAATCTTCATCTCTTTCACGGCAAGGAAATCGTTATTCGACGGATTGTTGAAATCAATAATCAGCGCATGTTTCTCATCGTTTTGACCATTCGGCTTTTTTATCGTCACTGGAATGCCATCGCGGATGAATCCGTACTTTTCTTCGTTGATTTGCAGAAGTGAAGATGTGCTAAGCGTTGCTGTAAATTTTTGAACAGCCTCTTCAATCTGATTTTGATTTATCCAAGGGTTCAATTTTTGAAGAGCAGCCTTAAAATAGCGGAGCAAAAGAACGTCGCGATACGACTTTCGCCCAAATGTACCATTATCCCCAAGAACCTCAAGATTTTAGGCGAAAACAACACGCCAACCCAGCTCTTCCAGCAGGTTTCCGGCGCTTTCTTGAACAAGAATGTTTTCGCTGTATTCGTAGGACATAATAATGGGCTTTTTTGTAAATATAGCCTATTTTATGCCAAATTAAAACAAACAAAAAGATTTAAAAGGTCAAAAGTCGAAACCCAAAGCTAACGAACAGTGCGTGGGTTGTTTGCACTACAAAAAACCTTTAGTTTGATAAAATTTTCAACGGAATTTGCCTAAAAAAGTGGAAGTTTCTCAAAATGTCACATTCTGTCACCGCAATAATTTAAATTGAATTTTGATTGTTTTAGTCTGCCTTTTTTGCATGTAGGCAGTCGAGGTAAAGATGAAGAAAGAGATGACGCCTGATAATGTCAATAAAAATGAAATTATCGTATATCAGCCGGAAGGCGGGGAATTCCACATTGAAGTCAGAATCGAAAACGAGACGGTATGGTTATCACAGGCTCAAATGGCGGAACTATTTCACGCTACGAAACAAAATATCAGCCTGCATATCACAAAAATTTTCAAAGAAGGCGAATTAGACCCAAAAGTGGTTGTCAAGGAATACTTGACAACCACTCTACATGGAGCGATAAGCGGAAAAACGCAAGTACATGCAGTAAAATACTACAACCTAGATGTCATCATTTCCGTAGGATATCGCATAAAATCCATTCAAGGAACACGTTTCCGCCAATGGGCCAACCAAGTTCTAAAAGACCATATGCTCAAGGGATATAGCATCAATCAACGGATGTTCGCCAAAGGAATAGAACCGACAAATTTACTCCAAGCACAACAACTACAGCTTGAAAAACAAGGATCAGAGATTGCAAACATCAAGCATTCTGTTAACAGTCGACTTACAGCAGTCGAGCAACGCGTTGATTTTTTCGTCAATACCGTACACAACGCCCAAAATCAAAAGATAAACCAGCTTTCTAACGATGTTAAGAAAGTCATGGAAAATTTCATCGATCCAACAACTTTCAAGCATTTCTTGATTTTGGACGGGCAGAAGCTAGACGCCGATATTGCCTATACTAAAATTTACGGCATGGCGAAAAAGAATATCATCATTATTGACAATTATTTAGGTGTGAAGACTTTAGACCTGCTTCGTGGAATCGCAAAAGGCATATCAATCAGAATCATCAGCAATACAAAGGGTTGTGCGGCTCTCACGCCTGATATTGTCAATGACTTTTCAACCGCAAGGCCTGACATCAATCTTTCAATCCTGCAAACAAGCCGAAAATTCCACGATCGTTATATCTTTTTGGATTACGACACTCCAAATGAAAAACTTTTCCATTGCGGATCATCTAGCAAAGATGCTGGGAATAAAATTACCACCATCATGCAAATTGAATGTCCAGAGATTTACCATGCGCTAGTGGAATCTCCATAAATTTTCCAACTATTGACAGTTATTAAATAATAACCTATATTAAAAATGCCAAAGATATTCGAAGCGGAAGGATTCTCATTTTTCTTCTACATGAATGAACACGAACCAGTGCATGTCCATGTGAGAAAACAAGGGAAGATTGCAAAGTTTGAAATTCTAAATGGATACGCAGTACCTGTATTCGGAAAACTATCAAAAGCCGATATGGCTAAAGCGAGTGAACTAGCGACTGAAAATAGCGAACTCATCATCAAAAAATGGTTTGAAATTTTCGGATAGGAGCTTTTATGAACGATATAACGGAAAAAGACGTAAAAAGGGTTTGGGTCGAAAAGGATGCCATTTGCGTCGAGCTCAAGGACGGTCGCATAGGGAAAGAACTCATTCGCGATTACGAGCCGCTCAAAAAAGCCACCAGAGAACAGCTGAAAAATTGCAGGGTAGATCTCGATGGCGTATGGTTTGACGATCTAGACGAAGGGCTTGCGCTATCTGGATTTTTCTCGCCCAAGAAAACAAATCCCGTTGGTCGCATATTTTGGCTTTTCCCCGAACTGAACGCAGCCGCATTCGCGCGTCGTTTGGGAATTCCGCAACCACTTTTTGCGGCTTATGTCAATGGCTCTAAGAAGCCATCCGCAGCTAGGCGTAAAAAGATCAACGACGAATTCCATCGAATCGGTCGTGAGTTGATGCAAGTATAAGCGCCTATTTTAAGCGCGTTGTCCCCTCCCCCTACTTGCAATGTTTCTTTAGCGCTGCAATATACGCTTCGGCGTAGCGTGATTTCGTGACGCCTTTGCGCATAACATAACCGACAGTCATTTTGTCGTGGACATCAAGGCGTTTTGCGATGATGTTCTTGCCGTTGAGTTTGTGGCTAATGACGCCGGAGCAAATGGTGTAGCCGTCAAGGCCAATGAGCAAGTTGAAAAGTGTCGCACGGTCACGGACTTTGATGTTTCGCGGACAGTCGAAATCGATGGCAGTGAGCGGTTCTTCGGCAAAGTAGAACGAGTTGAAATCGCCCTGTTCGTAAGTCAAGTACGGAAACGGTTTGAGATCCGCAAGCGTGATTTTTTCTTTTTTCGCGAGCGGATTCTTCGATGACATGAACACGTGCAGCGGTGTTGCAAAAAGCGGTTCAAATACGAGATTGTTCTTTTGAATGAGCTTGGTGATGACCTTTTCGTTTTTGTCACTGAGGTAAAGCACGCCCATTTCGCTTTTCATTTTGGCGACATCGTCAATGATTTCGTTAGTTTGCGTTTCGCGAAGTGTAAAATCGTAGCTCGGGCCACCGAACTTGCGGATAACATCGACAAATGCATTCACGGCAAAAGAATAGTGCTGGCAGCTGACGGAGAAAATCATGTTGCCACCCTTGCCGCCTTTATAGCGGTCTTCCAAAAGCGTTGCCTGTTCCAAAACCTGCCTTGCGTACGAAAGGAACTCATCGCCTTCGTTTGTAATGGTCACGCCTTTGTTGGAGCGGTTGAAAATCGTCACGCCCATTTCTTCTTCGAGTTCGTGGATAGCAGCGGTAAGGCTCGGTTGCGAGATAAAGACTCGCTTGGACGCTTCGGTAATATTTCGCGTGTCTGCAATGGCTATGGCGTACTTAAGTTGTTGTAGAGTCATAAGTTTTCCTTATCGCTGGTTATAAATCACCATAGGAAAAATCTATGGTGAACGCATAAAAAATAGTATTTTACCGATGATAAAAAGGGAGGTATATTTGGAGCGTTCAAAAAAACAAAGTAAAAAGGTAGGTAAAACACCATGAGCATTAAAACATCTGTAATTGGTTTCCCGCGTATCGGTAAGAATCGTGAACTCAAGTTCGCAAGCGAAAAGTTCTTCAAGGGCGAAATCTCCGAAGCTGAACTCCAGACGGTCGCCGCAGAAATCCGCCAGTACGGTTGGCAGAAGCAGAAGGCAGCAGGTATCGATTTCATCCCGTCCAACGACTTTTCGTTCTACGACAACGTTCTCGACACTGCATTTTTGCTGAACGTCATTCCGGAACGCTACAGCAGCCTCGAATTGAGCACGCTCGAAAAGTATTTCGCCGCCGCCCACGGTTACCAAGGTGCAAAGGGCGATGTGAAGGCCCTCCCGATGAAGAAATGGTTCAATACGAACTATCATTACATTGTTCCGGAAATCGATGACGCTACCGATCTCAAGCTCGTCGGCAAGAAGCCGGTTGAAGAATTCAACGAAGCCAAATCGGCCGGAATTGAAGCCGTTCCGACGCTTATCGGCGCATACACATTCCTCCGCCTCGCCCGCTACAACGGCAACAAGAAGGCCAAGGACTTCGCCGCAGCAGCTGTCAACGCTTACGCAGAACTCGCCGAAAAGCTCGCCGCCGCAGGCGCCAAGTGGATTTCTTTCGCAGAACCGGCACTCGTCTTCGACGTGACTGCAGAAGAACGCGAACTCTTCAAGACGATTTACGCTGAACTCTTGAGAAAAATCGGCGAAAAGAAGAACCTCAAGATTGCATTGCAGACTTACTTCGGCGACATCCGCGACGTTTATCAGGATGTAACCGCACTCGGCTTTGACGCTATCGGTTTGGATTTCGTCGAAGGGCTTAAGTCTCTCGAACTTTTGAAGACAGGCTTCCCGAAAGATACGCTCCTCTTGGCAGGCGTTGTGAACGGCAAGAACATTTGGCGCGCTGATTACGCACAGAAGAACGCAATTCTCGCCGAAATCAAGAAGTACGTCGCTGCAGAAAATGTTGTGGTTGGCACTTCTTGCTCTCTCTTGCACGTGCCTTACACGGTCGCCGCAGAAAAGAAGCTCTCCGCCGACATCCTCAAGCACTTCGCATTCGCCGAAGAAAAGCTCGTGGAGCTTGCAGAACTCGCAAGCGCTGACGCAGACGCTCTCGCCAAGAACAAGGCTTTGTTCGCATCCGCTCGCGTGCAGGCAAACGCAAAGGTTCAGGCAGAACTTGCCGCTCTCTCTGCCGCTGATTTCGAACGCAAGCCGAACCGCCTTGAACGCCGTGAAGTGCAGAAGGCAGAATTCAAGTTGCCGGCATTCCCGACAACGACAATCGGCTCTTTCCCGCAGACTGCCGAAGTTCGCGCCAACCGCGCCGCATTCCGCAAGGGCGAAATTTCCAAGGAACAGTATGTGGCATTCAACCAGAAGAAGATTGCCGAATGCATCAAGTTGCAGGAAGAAATCGGCCTCGATGTGATTGTCCACGGTGAATTCGAACGTAATGACATGGTGGAATATTTCGGTTCCAAGATTGACGGTTTTGTGTTCACGCAGAACGCCTGGGTGCAGAGCTACGGTACCCGTTGCGTGAAGCCGCCTGTCGTTTGGGGTGACGTGAGCCGCAGCGCTCCGATTACGGTTGAATGGTCCGTTTTCGCACAAAGTTGCACCAAGAAGCCGGTGAAGGGCATGCTTACGGGTCCTGTCACGATTCTCAACTGGTCCTTCCCGCGCGAAGACATTTCGCTCAAGACGCAGGCTCAGGAAATCGGCCTTGCCATCCGTGACGAAGTTTTGGACCTCGAAAAGAACGGCATCAGAATCATCCAGATTGACGAAGCCGCACTCCGTGAGAAGTTGCCGCTCCGCAAGAGCGACTGGCACAAGGAATACCTCGACTGGGCCATTCCGGCATTCCGTTTGGTTCACGCCAAGGTCAAGCCAGAAACGCAGATCCACACGCACATGTGCTATAGCGAATTCAACGACATCGTCCGCGACATCGACAACATGGACGCCGACGTGATCACGTTCGAAGCCAGCCGTTCTGACCTCAAGCTGCTCGACGCCTTGAACGACGCCAAGTTCGAAACACAGGTGGGTCCGGGTGTTTATGACATCCACTCTCCGCGTGTGCCTTCCGAACAGGAAATCGTTGACGCCCTCCACAAGATCATCGCGAAGGTCCCGCAGCAAAACGTGTGGGTGAACCCGGATTGCGGCCTCAAGACTCGTGGCGAAACCGAAACGACGGCAAGCCTCAAGAACCTCGTTGCCGCCGCCAAGAAGCTGCGCGAAGAAAAGTAAAAAGTTACACCTCTACTGTCGTTGCAAGGAACACCTCTCTTTACTGATAGACAGATTCCAAGTTCGCTCTAGTCTATCGATCAAACCCTTGCAATGACGGTAAACGAATCAATCCCCGTGTGCGTAATGCCGCGGGGATTTCCTGTTTATGACAAGGAAAAACGCGCACCTTCATTATCAATAAAACTTATACCATCCCATAAAAAAGTAGTATAGTCCTATACCTTGTGAATAACCTACTGCTTTGCTATCTTTGTGCCGCATTTGAAAGAAGCATCAAAAAACAAATGCAAGAAATAATGGATCCTATCGCCTTCGGCTTCAGGATGACGAAAGCGAAGCGACAAGCGAAAGAGACAACAGGAGGTGCAACATGGAAAAACGCACAGGACTTTTTGCAAATGGAATTATCTGGTTTGGCGTCGCCATCTCCGTTTCCGAAATCGAAGCGGGTATTGAAATCGGCGCTGCAGCCGCAAGGGATTCGCTCTGGCTCCCGCTCGTACTCGGACACATTCTGGGCGGCATCTTGCTCTTTTTCGTGGGCCTCATCGGAGCACGCGTTCGCCTGAACGCCATGGAAACGACCAAATCCTCATTCGGCAAATACGGTTCCAAGTTCTTCGCCGCGCTGAACACATTCCAGTTGCTCGCCTGGGTCGCCGTCTTGAACGCTCAAGGCGCTTCGGCATTGGCTGGGCTCAACTTGCCAATTTCGTTCCCCTTGACTTGCGTGATTCTCGCTGCACTTATCGCCGCTTGGGTCTATGTGGGCATCCGCCGTTCTGCAAACGTGACGACCGTCGTGATGGCCGCTCTTACTATTTTGCTCGCCATTCTTTCCGTGAAGTTGTTCGGACTCGACAGTTCACCCGCAGGCGCCGCAGGTAACGCAGCAACCGCGCTCAAGTTCTGGAACATTTTCGAGATTTCAATCGCCATGCCGATTTCATGGTTGCCCGTAATTTCGGACTACACGAAGGATGCCGAAAAGCCTGTAAAGGCAACAGCAATTTCTGCAATCGCCTACACATTTGCAAGTCTCTGGATGTACATCATCGGCATTGAAATTTCGGGCATTGGCGCAGGCAACAACATCGCGCAAGCCATTCTCCTTGCAGGTCTTGGCATCCCGGGAATCATCATCGTGGTGCTTTCAACCGTCACGACAAACTTCCTTGCGGCAAACTCCGCTGGCGAATCTTCCAAGGCAATTTACAGTAAAATAAATCCGAAAATTGCAGGTGTCGTCGTGAGTTTCTTGAGCGCTGCTCTCGCCATTTCGGGAATCATGGAACATTACATCAGCTTCCTTTACCTGATCGCTTCCGTGTTCGCCCCGATGGCTGCCGTTCTCTTGGTCTCGTTCTACTTTTCCAAGGAACGTACAGAATCGCTCGGCGTTTGGCTCTGGAACATCTTCGCCTGGCTCGCGGGCTTTATCGCTTACCAAGTGGCAGAACATTTCGACTCCGTTTTCCTCGGCCCCACACTCCTTGCAGTTATCGTTTCGGCAGCATTTGCATCCGTGCGCGTACTCTCGGAAAAGAAAGATTTTTAATTTTTAGTTCGCCATGTCTCAAAAGAAAATCGCGTTAATTAATGATGTTACAGGATTTGGTCGGTGCTCCATCGCAGTCATGGCACCGATTGTTTCCGCCATGAAAATTCAAGCGGTTACAATTCCAACCGCAGTCCTTTCGGCACACACGCAGTTCCCCGAATACTACTTCGACGACTACACGTCAAAAATGCGCGATTACATTCAAACCTACAAGGATTTGAATTTATCATTCGACGCCATCGCTTCTGGGTTCCTCGGCTCCGAAGAACAGGTCGACATCGTCATCGATTTCTTCAAGACGTTCAAGAAAAACGGCTCGTTTACCTTGGTGGACCCCGTGATGGGCGACTACGGCAAGCTCTACGAGACCTACACGCCGAATTTGTGCGAAAAGATGAAAGCGCTTGTCCATTACGCCGACATCTTGACGCCGAACTTGACTGAACTTTGCACGTTGACCGACGTTGAATACCGCACCGAAGGATTCACCGACGCCGAACTTGGCGAAATGTGCCGCAAGCTCACGGAACAAGGCCCCGAACACATCGTCGTGACCGGCATTCCATACAATAGCAAGCAAATCATGAACTACGTCTACAGCAAAGGCGAAGAACCGCGAATCGTGATGGTGGACCGCATCGGCGGCGACCGCAGCGGAACTGGAGACGTCATCAGTTCAATTATTGCGGGCATGTACATGAACGGTCACGATTTTTACGAATCGGTCAAAAAGGCCGCAGAATTTGTAACAAAGTGCATCCGCTACTGCGAAGACAATAACGTTCCCACGCATTGGGGACTGTGCTTCGAAATATACCTTCGTGACTTGATGGAGGATTAAAATGGTTGTTTATACGGTAACAGGAAATGTTGGACAAGCAGGCTACCTCGACATCGCCAACAGTGGCGACATCACAGGCAAGAATATTTATGTGAACATGACAAACCGCTGCCCGTGCAGCTGCGTTTTTTGCTTGCGCCAGACAAAGAAAATGATGGAAGGCAACTCGCTTTGGCTCAGAGGCGGTGAACCGAGCGTCAACGGCGTCATGAGCATTTTCGACAAGTACGATCTCTCCGTCATCAACGAGCTCGTCTTTTGCGGCTACGGCGAACCGCTCGAACGTCTCCATGACGTGTGCAAAGTCATTGACCTGCTGCACGGCAAATACCCGAAATTAAAAGTTCGCCTCAACACGAACGGTCTTGCAAACCTCATCCACGGCAGAGACATAACGCCCGATCTCGAAGCCCGTTTCAACACCGTTTCCATCTCGATGAACGCCCCGGACGCCGAAGAGTTCCTGGAGCTCACGCGCTCAAGATTCGGAATCCAGTCCTTTGATGCAGTGAAAGAATTCGCGGTGCTCGCGAAAGAGCATGTGCCGAATGTGGTGATGACCGTCGTCGAGAAAGTGATGCCCGAAGAAAAAATCGAACGCTGTCGCAAGATTTGCGAAGAGCTCGGCGTCACGCTGAGAGTTCGCCCATTCGAAAACTAACTATATATAATATACAAATTTCAACTGTCATATTTTGACCCTTGATAAAAGGGTCATTTTTTATTTTATCATAGCCGAATAAAGGCTTAAATTTTTGCCCTTGACAAAAAACTGAAAATTTACTATATTGCGCATCCGCTTTTTTGAGATATGATTAAATAAAATTTTTTAATTGAAATTGTCGCCCCATTAAATAAAAAAAATTAAATAAGATTTTTTTGTTTTTTGTCGCGTCCTTTTTTCGCCCTATAGTTTTTGTGCCCCCTCTTTTTTGCGCTCTATTTTTATCGCCTTTTTTTGTCGTGCCTTTAAAATTTTTTATTTCCCAACATCAACCACATAGGACAAACTATGAACAACATCAATCTCAACCAATTCCTCCAAACCATCATTCTCGAAAACACCACTATCGAGCCGAACGAATTCAAAATAACATTCGCGGAACTCATCTGCGGCGAAGATTCAAAAACATACAAACAACAATTCATCAACTATTTAAAATCACCCAAAAAATCAAACATCAAAAACAAACAAACTAAAGAAATTTTTATTAAAACAAGTGAAGAAAATAAAAAATTAGCCCAAAAATTCGATCTACTCATCCAACATCTCACAATACTCCAAACAGCCATCCACAATTTCGACCATTCATTCAACATCAACAACATGGGCGAAAAAACACAAACATCAACCAAAAAAGCCCAAATTCTACTCTACTGGATTCTCGAACAATTCATCACCTGGAAACAAAAACCACATTTCAACAACGTCGAAGAAGTCAAGTTCTCACTCATCTATTTTATCAACCGCGTCAAACCAGAAATCGACAACTACATCCGCGAAATGGCTCTCCACGCCTGCGATCCAGAGCGTTTCACAAACATCAACGACATTCAAAAATTCAAAAAAGTTTCCAGCAGAACTTTCGCTCTTGCATAAACTTCAATTTATGCATTTTTAAAATGCTCTGCATTTTCAAAATACCAGCATTTTTCATTATCGCTGGCATTTTTTACACGCTATTCTAGCAGGCTATTTTAAATTTTGCCTGCCGCGACGCATATAGTCCGCTTCAACATTTGATTTCCACGAGCGTTCATTGACACGGTTACGGCGGATATCGCTCATCAAGCAGCATTGCGCACTGTACATGACCTCAATGCCTTCCCCGTCATTGACATAATTTGCGGCACGGTCTTCACTGATGCCAAAGCTTTTCGCCGTTTCTACAGCATCAATGTTCGCGCCAAGAAAAATGAATTCCCATCCATATTTTTCTTTCTGGCGTTCAATCATCTGCTTCACGCGATCAGCCGAATATTTGCGGCTTGCGTTTTCGTAGCCATCGGTCGTGATGACAAAGATGGTCTTTTCGGGACGGTCTTCTTCGCGGGCGTACTTATGTACATTGCCAATGTGATGGATGGCCCCACCGATAGCATCAAAGAGTGCGGTGCAACCGCGGGCGTAATATTCCCTGTCGGTGAGCGGAGCGACACTTGCGAGGGGAACGCGATCATGGAGCACTTCCATTTCGGAATCAAAGAGGACGGTCGAAACAAACGCCTCACCCGCTTCTTTCTTCTGCTTTTCGATGGTGCTATTGAAGCCCCCGATGGTATCTTTTTCGAGCCCGCTCATGGAGCCGCTACGGTCGAGGATGAATACGATTTCAGTGAGTCCTTTTTTCATAATTGCCTCCCTGCCGCTATCAGTGCGGCTTTGGTGCGACCGCAGGCTTCATTGCCTTAGCGGTTTTGACAGAGACAATTATAGCTGCCGTATAAGCAAAAAAGGTCGCCCGGCAGGCGACATTTTCAAAGGCGATTTTCACAGTAAAAAGCTCTCACGAATTACGCGCCGAGAGTCGGCTGCCCGAACTTAAACAACATACTGTTGATTTCCCAAATGTCGTACTTTTTGTGCGTGATAAAATAGGAAACAATCAAGTCGCCCTTATTGGATGGCGAAAGCGCAAGTTCAGCACGCGAAAGCAAATCCTTTGTTTCGTCCAAATTTAGACGCAAAGCGATGGCAAGCGCAAGCGCCGTCTTCTTGGTCGGTTTGTAGTTCACATTGCTGCGGATTTTCGAAAAATGCTTGCGGTCGAGATTCGCTCTCTTGTAAACCTCGACATCGTCCTGGTTCTTTTCGCGAATGATGCTGAAAAGCTTGCCGCAAAAAGTTTCACCGGCAGTCGCAAGCATTTCTTCAAGGCTTTTTTCCTCCTGCTCGCAAATAGCATGAGAGGCCTCCGCGCGATTAAAATTGACAGAACTGTCCGAAATCCTATTCCAGCAAATAGATTCCCGAGCAGCACTGTACTTTTCTTGAACGTAATTGTCATCGATATACGTCTGGATATCGCAACAAAGCTCTTCGGAAACCTCAAACGCCTTGCGGTCAAAAACGACCAATTGCACATCCATTTCGTGCATCTGCAAAAATTCACCGATCGCCTGTAACGCAATTTTCAGCGCACTGTCTTTCGGGAATCGGAACACTCCGCTCGATATCAGCGGGAACGCAATAGACTCGCAGCCCAGTTCCAAAGCCTTATTGAGCGCATTACGGTAGCAGTTCGCAAGAGCAAGCACTTCCCCCGATTCGCCATCGTTCCACTTTGGTCCTACAACATGAATGATGTAATTCGCATCCAATGCAAAAGCAGGCGTGACCGCCACTTCTGCAACTTCAAGCGGACCGACCTTTTCACGTGCAGCCAAAAGCGCTTCATGCCCCGCTGCCTCGTAAATATGATATTCGGCGCCACCCCCGCAAACAGGATTCTTGTTGGCGGAATTGACAATAGCGTCAGCGCGGACTCTCGAAATATCGTTACGGACAATTCTTAAAGGCATGGTGAAAAATTAATTAAAGAATAAATTGAAATTTTACTCATTTCTTCCGGAACAACACGCGCTTCGCACGTTGCAGATAGGATCGAGTCCGCTCCGGTTCAACAAAGAACGATGCCACGCAAGCCACCATCGTTGCGTTCAAGAAACGCGAGCGATGACTTTTTCGTGCGGGTTCATACGTTCCCTTATTTCTCTACTCTATTATTGCCAATCAATGCCAAAATGTAAAAAGTGCGAATAATTACGCTTCTAAAAATAAACAAAACCTCCGAACCTTATAAAGTACGGTGGCAAAAAGATTTATGATTCCAATAAAGTTTACTGCAAAAGAGCGTCCGAAATTTCCTTAAACACTCTTTCTTTGCGCTCCGCCAATTTGCGTTTGAACTTGTCGCGAGCGTGTCCCAAGATATTATTCTTGTTCACGATTTCGCGGCAACGAGAGTCCATCACGTAGAATACGCTTCCAAGAATCGTGAGGAACTGCTCTGCTTCAAATTTGGTCGGCATGAGTCCGGCCAATTCAAGATTTTTGACCGGTAAATCAGGGAGCCCGCAGTTTGCGCTCCAAGACATCCACGGCCAACCGGAGAGGCGGTAGAATTCCGTTGCGCTATCGACATCCAAAACCTCTTCGACCGTGACGGCCACGACCAGCAAGTACGCAAACATCCCTGTAAACATGAAATTGCGAATCGGGTTATCGCCAGCAGGGAGCTTCTTGTTCATGAACCTGTCATGGAATCGGTACTCCAAATTGATAATGGCATAGATGTCATCCACATTATCATTTTCACCAAAATAACGATGCAAGTCGCGTTCAAATTCCCCACTGCGAAGATACAGCAACGGATAGTTTATGGGACAACTTAAATTTTCCCGATCGTAGGTTTTCCACATAGAGTCCCGCCTATAACGCATATTCCAAATCTCGCCTTCAAAACGGATACGGACCCTAGTAAACACCGGTTCACTTAAATGGTCGCCGCAGTAGATAGCCGGTATCGCGGAGTTCCTCAACCTATCGTAGATTTTGGCAAACTTTTGACTGAAAAATTGATGAATTTTGCTAAAGCCTACAAAATTGCTTGTGTAGATGATATCGAGTCCCGTCGCCTTGACAAGCGCCGCCGAATCCATGCGCAAAAGTGATGGAGCGAACATAGGGAATCCGCAAACAACGTGCCATTTCGCAAGCAGTTCCTCGCCCTCATCGAACAGCGATTTCTGCTCATAGATCATGAACGTCGCCATCGAAGCAAACAACAGACGATGTTCCTTATCCCATTCGTCCCACACCGTCGAGTTCCACCCGACAATCACGCCCTTGGGGGTGTCGTATTCAATCCCCAGCGAGAACCCGGCACAAACCGTAAAGAAACGGTTCAAGTCTATTTCGAAATTATTGTCAGCGTATTCGCCAAGCTTTTGCTCGGTAATTTGGACCATAAAAAATCTCCTTATCTCAACCTCCATATTATCGGAGCGAGATAAGGAAATGTAAAGAGCCCAAAAGTCGAGAAACTAAAAAATGACGAAATTTCGCAAAAATCGCCACTTTTCAAATTATTTGTTTGGAAAATATCGGAAAATGGACAGTTGGACTACGGAGAATTCTTTTCTTGGACCAACCGGTCGCGAACCTCGGTGATGACCTTTCCAAGGAGATTGCGCCCCCTCCAATTTGCAGGGTCATCGATATTCGGATTGGTCACGGACAACCCGATACCCCAAATTCTATCACGGGGCGAAGCTTCGACAAACGCGTGTCCGTCGAACTCAGGATCAAGAAGGCGGTTCTTGCAATCTTCCACCTGGCTGTACTTGGCGTAGTTGATATCAAGCATCACCTGATAACGGACGCTATCCCACTTCTCTTTGTCAAACGGAGTCACCTTGCGGCCCAACTTCTTGGCTTCTACCGGCGTTTGGGCAACTAGGATCTTTTCCTCCATCACCTTGTCGCCGAACAACACAGCCTTTTCCCACATGAACGCCTGTTCATTGCAAAAGAAGGTGTGTCCCTTGTATTCGAACGGAGCATTCCAGAAGTTAGAAAGCCATTCATGGTAAAAGAATACGTGTTTGTCTGTAACTTTGATAGGCATATTTTTTCCTTTGCTAATTGTTGCTTCCATATTATCGGAGCAAGGCAAGGAAATGTAAAGCGAGGGAATTCTTTTCGCTCATTAAATTTCGGGAAATTTAGACAATGTATTCAAAATTTTTTGAGAACGGGACTTGACTGTCTTAAGAACATTTTTTTCAGCACTTTGAGGCATATTAGTCATTCGTAAATCATCCCGCAATACTTCATAGAGCCTATCAAAAATGCAAGCACGGATAAAATTATAGACATTCCCTTTTTTATTCACCAAACCAAAATAACGAATAATATCCCTTAAATCATTGCAAAGGAATTCTTTTTGTCCATAACTTTGGAATACTTCTATTCCTAAATCTAGCCAACAAGTTTTTTCCCAAAATTCTACCAATTTGTTATATGCAAAAGAGCCCTTGTTACATTCGCTCCTTAAGGCATTGTTTGTCATTAGATGGAATAGGAAAATGCAAGAAAAGAAAAAACCATCAGAAGAAGTGTTCCTAGACCTGTTGAGTAAACTTTGCACACTTCTATGCTTACCACGCCCAAATTTAAATGATCCACTTCTATTACTTGGGTGGCTTCCCGGATAATTGTAGGGTTGAAATTCTTTCTCGAAAACATTTTTTAAATTCATGAAATAATCGTATTTCAGGTAACTCTTGACAAAGTCCGAATATTCAAGGCTAAACATTCCTTCCGTTCGGCAGTCTTCGGAGATTTCCCATTTACTAACATCCCTGTTGCTATGAGGAGCATTAAAAAAAATCCCTTCCATGTTCTTTACATTAGACACATTCCATTTGCCGATATCACCGCAAAATTGAGATTCATAGAACATTTTTTGCATATAGTGCACATTAGAAACATTCCATTGGGCAATATTTCCATCGAAATGTGATTCACGGAACATTTCTTTCATATTGGTAACCTTAGAAACATTCCACTTACTAATGTCTCCATCAAAGACTGATTTTTTGAACATTCCACTCATATTTTTCACATTGGAGACATTCCATTTACCAATATCTCCATTAAATTGCGAACCACAGAACATATCTTTCATATTTGTCACATTGGAGACATCCCACTTACTAATATCACCATTAAAAGACGAATCCTTAAACAAAGCCTCCAAACGAAATACTTTGGAAACATCGATAAAATTCAGATCGCAATTTAGGCCTTCTTTTTCGATAGTTTTTCTGATGATTTGCTGTAAATGAGCACAATCGCGGGCAATGATCTTTTCAGCCATACATTCTCCTTTTGTGTATAAACGAAATATCCACTATCATATATATATTATTTTGAGAAAAAGGGTAAATGCCCTACAGTTTGCAGGGGCATTAACATACTCCTAAAAACCTTTATCTTTATACCACTTTGGCGGATTTTTTTCAAGAGGAGAATCATTGAACATTCCTGACATATTGGTCACGTTGGACACATCCCACTGGCTAATGTCTCCATTGAATTCGGATCCTGCAAACATTCCTGACATATTAGTAACATTGGACACATCCCACTGGCTTATGTCGCCGTTGAATTGATCTAATTCATATTCATAACTACTAGAAGTAGTGAATAATTCACTCATGTCCGTCACTTGCGATACATCGATAAAATTCAGGTCGCAATAATCGCCCTCGTCAGCAATAGCATCTTCAATGAGTTCTATCAGGTGCCTACGGTCGCGGGCAACAATTTTGAACCTCTTATACCATTCTGGCGGATTATCTTCAAGGGGAGAATCAGCGAACATTCTCCGCATATCAGTCACGTTGGACACATCCCACTGGCTGATGTCTCCATTGAATTCGGATCCTGCAAACATTCCTGACATATTAGTAACATTGGACACATCCCACTGGCTTATGTCGCCGTTGAATCGATCCAATTCATATTCATAACTACTAGAAGTAGTGAATAAGTCACTCATGTCCGTCACTTGCGATACATCGATAAAATTCAAGTCGCAACAATAGCCCTCCTCATCATAACAAATAGCTTCTTCAATGAGTTCTATCAGGTGCTTACGGTCGCGGGCAACAATTTTGAACCTCTTATACCATTCTGGCGGATTATCTTCAAGGGGAGAATCAGCGAACATTCTCCGCATATCAGTCACGTTGGACACGTTCCATTTGCTGATATCGCCATTGAAATCGGATTCATTGAACATTGCATACATATTAGTCACGTTAGACACATTCCACTGGCTGATATCGCCGTTGAATCGGGAACTATCGAACATATGTTCCATATTGGTCACATGCGATACATTCCACTGACTGATGTCACCGTTGAATCGGGAACTCCAGAACATATGTTCCATGTTGGTCACATGCGATACATTCCACTTGCTGATATCGCCGTTGAATGATGAATGAGAGAACATATGATTCATATTTGTCACATTGGACACGTTCCATTTGCTTATGTCGCCGTTGAATTGGGAATTCCAGAACATGCCTTCCATGTTGGTCACATGCGATACATTCCACTGACTGATGTCGCCGTTGAATTGGGAACTCCAGAACATATGACTCATATCGGTCACGTTGGACACATTCCACTCGCTTATGTCGCCGTTGAATTGGGAATTCCAGAACATATGATTCATATTTGTCACATTGGACACATCCCACTGGCTTATGTCGCCGTTGAATCGGGAACTCAAGAACATCTCAGACATATTTGTCACGTTGGACACATTCCACTGGCTGATATCGCCGTTGAATGATGAATGAGAGAACATATGATTCATATTTGTCACATTGGACACATCCCACTGGCTTATGTCGCCGTTGAATTTGGATAAACAGAACATCTCAGACATATTTGTCACATTGGACACATTCCACTTGCTGATGTCACCATTGAATCGGGAACCATCGAACAAGTTCGACATATCTGTCACACGAGATACATCGATAAAATTTAGGTCGCAGTCACTGCCGTAACTAGCGATAGCGACGTTTACAATCCATTTTAAGTGACCTTTGTCAATTGCAATAAGTTTACTCGACGAATCTTTCGTTGAATCTAAAATCTTTTGCTTCAGATTCTGAATAGCATCCAAATTTTCTTTTGGCTGTTTATCTTCAACATTTCCAAATATTCCAACAACGTTAGCATTGACAGATATATTCCACTGACTGATGTCGCTGTTGAATTTGGAATTCCAGAACATCTTTGACATATTGGTCACGTTGGACACATTCCACTGGCTTATGTCTCCATTGAATTGGGAACTCCAGAACATATATGACATATCTGTCACGTTGGACACATCCCACTTGCTGATGTCACCGTTGAATGGTGAATGAGAGAACATATGACTCATATTGGTCACATTCGATACATTCCAGTTGCTAATGTCTCCATTGAATTGGGACACAGAAAACATATATGACATATCTGTCACACGAGATACATCGATAAAATTCAGGTCGCAGTTACTGCCATAGCAAACAATGGCGGCCTTTACAATCTGTTTTAAGTGGTACTTATCATTTGCAACAAGTTTACCCGACGAATCCTTCGCTGAATCTAAAATCTTTTGATATAGGTTCTGAACAGCATCCAAATTATCTTTTTGCTGATTATTTTCAACACCTTCGAATATTCCAATAACATTCGCATTGTCTGATATATTCCATTTGCTGATGTCGCCGTTGAATTGGGAATGAGAGAACATATGACTCATATTGGTCACATTCGATACATTCCAGTTGCTAATGTCTCCATTGAATTGGGAATGAGAGAACATATATGACATATCTGTCACATGAGAAACATCGACAAAATTTAGGTCACAGTTACTGCCGTAATGAGCAATAGCGGCATTTATAATCTCCTTTAGGTGATCTTTGTCAACCGCGACAAGCTTACCCGTTGAATCTTTTGCTGAATCTAAAATCTTGTGATATTGGTTCTGAACAGCATCCAAATTATCTTTTGGCTGTTTTTTTTCAACACCTTTAAATATTCCAGCAATGTTAGCATTGGCAGATATATTCCACTTGCTTATATCGCCGTTGAATTCGGAAAAACAGAACATCTTGCTCATATCGGTCACATTGGACACGTTCCATTTGCTTATGTCGCCGTTGAATTTAGAGCCCCTGAACAATTCATGCATATCGGTCACATGTGAAACATCAATAAAATTCAGATCGCAATTTTCACCATCATGTCCAACGGCAAGTTCGATGAGTTCAATCAGATGTTCGCGGTCGCGGGCTGTGACTTTGAGATTATACCATTCTGGAGTGCGATTCTCAAGGGGAGAATCACTAAACATATGGATCACATCGGTTTCCTTAGACACGTTCCACTGGCTAATGTCCCCATTGAATTTGGAACTTCTGAACATATTATGCATATCGGTCACGTTGGACACATCCCACTTGCTGATGTCTCCATTGAATTCGGATACGCTGAACATGCATGACATATTGGTTACATTGGATACGTTCCACTTGCTGATGTCTCCGTTGAATTGAGAGTTGCTGAACATAAACGACATATCCGTCACCATGGAAACGTCAATAAAATTCAAGTCACAATTACAGCCATAATAAGCAATAGCAGCATTTATAATATCATTTAAGTGATCTTTATCAACTGCAATAAGCCTACTTGAAGAAGTTTTTGCTGAATCTAATATCTTGTGATATGTACCCCAAACAACATCCAAGTTATCTTTTGACTGATTATTTTGAACACCATTGAATATTCCAATAACATTTGCATTGTCAGATATATTCCACTTGCTGATGTCCCCGTTGAATTGGGAATCGCAGAACATCTCGCTCATATCTGTCACATTGGATACATTCCACTGACTGATGTTACCGGCAAACATGGAATATGCAAACATATAGTCCATCTTTTGGACTTTTGACACATTCCACTTGCTGATGTCACCGTTGAATTTAGAATCATAGAACATCCACGACATATCGGTCACATTGGACACGTTCCACTGACTTATGTTGCCATTGAATTGGGAATTGCAAAACATCGATGACATGTTAGTCACATTGGACACGTTCCACTGACTTATGTCGCCATTGAATTGGGAATTGCAAAACATCGATGACATGTTAGTCACATTGGACACGTTCCACTGACTTATGTCGCCATTGAATTGGGAATTGCAAAACATCGATGACATGTTAGTCACATTGGACACGTTCCACTGACTTATGTCGCCATTGAATTGGGAATTGCAAAACATCGATGACATGTTAGTCACATTGGACACGTTCCACCTGCTGATATCGCCGTTGAACTGGGAGTTGTCTATGTTGTCGTTATATTGGGAGTCAGAAAATATATCCGACAAATCTGTCACTTGAGACACATCTACAAAATTTAGGTCGCAGTTACTGCCATAACGAACAATGGCAGCGTGGACAATTCGTTTTAAATGAGCGTTGTCAACCGCAATAACTCTACCCGACGAATCCTTCGCTGAATCTAAAAATTTTTGATATAGGTTCTGAATAGCATCTAAATTATCTTTTGGCTGATTATTTTCAACTCCTTCAAATATTCCAGCAACGTTAGCATTGGCAGATATGTTCCATTTGCCAATGTCTCCGTTAAACTGGGAACTCTTGAACATTTCTGACATATCGGTCACATTGGACACATCCCACTGACTTATGTCGCCATTGAATTGGGAATTGCAAAACATCGATGACATGTTAGTCACATTGGACACGTTCCATTTGCTGATGTCACAGTTAAGCTCGGAACCAGAAAACATCCAATGCATATTGGTCACATTGGATACATCCCACTGACAGATGTCGCCGTTGAACTGGGACCAGCTGAACATTGATGACATGTTAGTCACATTAGACACATCCCACTGGCTGATGTCACCGTTGAATTGGGAATTGCTAAACATCGATGACATGTTAGTCACATTGGACACATCCCACTGGCTGATGTCACCGTTGAATCGGGAACCATCGAACAAGTTCGACATATCGGTCACATGAGACACGTCAACAAAATTTAGGTCACAATCACAACCATAACGAGCAATGGCGGCGTTGACAATCCGCTTTAAGTGATCTTTGTCAACCGCAACAAGCCTACCCGACGAATTTTTCAATGAATCTAAAACCTTTTGATACAAGTTCTGAATAGCATCCAAATTATCTTTTGGCTGATTAATTTCAACACCTTCGAATATTTTAGCAACATTAGCATTGACAGATATATTCCATTTGCTAATGTTTCCGTTGAATTGGGAACCACTGAACAAATACGACATGTCCGTCACATTAGACACGTCCCATTTGCTAATGTCACCGTTGAACTTGGAGCTATCGAACATCCGTGACATATCAGTTACATTGGAAACATCCCATTTACTGATGTCGCCGTTGAATTTGGAACCGTTGAACATCCATGCCATATTGGTCACATTAGAGACATTCCATCGGCTGATGTCTCCGTTGAATGGGGACCAACTGAACAAATCCGACATGTCCGTCACCTGCGATACGTCGATAAAGTTCAAATCACAATTTGGACCTTCTTGTTCTATGGTTTCTTTGATGAGTTGCTTTAGGTGTTCGCTGTCGCGGGCAATAACTTTTTCTGACATATTTTTTCCTTTTGCGTATGAACAACGCAAAATCTTCATTATCTTCTTTATATATACATTATTTGGGTAAAAAAAATGAATCCCTCAAAAATCCATCCATAAAAGGGAGCTGTAGATACAATAAACCCACCCCTATATATCGGAAAAAGGAGTGGGATGTGTAAAAGGGGGGGGGAGATAATCTTCTTAGAGCTGTTCAATCCGCAAATATCTAAACTCAAGGAATGCGTTAATATTATCCATACTTCCTACTGGAGCAGCCCATTCAAAGTTTTCAATATTCCATTCATGATCTTCAATTTCAGAAAGGGATATATAATCAGGTATAATATTGCAATAGTCTTTATATAAGGAATAAACCTTGTGAAACAACATATTTCGAACTTTTGTATTAAAATCCGTTAGTCGAATTATACTTTCAGGTGTGTATACAGCATTGCTAGCACATGTATATAATCCATAAAACGGCTTTTCAAAAGGATGCTCTTCACTAAAAATAAACTCGTTCTCCATTCTATTATTATCTTTTTTGTGATCAATTAAATGCGCTAGGCTATAATTTGGGGGCCCCTTCTTATTAAATTGGCGGCCAGTGAATAAAAAAGACCATATTTGTTTGGGATAATCATTGTCATCCACATCTAAAGCATCCTCATATTGATTTATTTCAGCATGCCCTCTAAATGCTGCTATCTCCTGACTACCTTTATACCGTCTAATTCCAGGAAAACAACATGCGGACCCATCCCACAGATACAATTCTGGATCAATATTCTTTTCAGCAAGTTTCTGTATGAAAAAATCTTTTTTGTTTATATTATCTTCAACAATTCTTGCAACTATTTCTGGTGACAAAAACTTCATATATTTAGTCATAGCCTTAGCCATCAACAAAGCTTCTTCATCAGAAGGAGTCTCCCATCTAGGCCAATCACTACGAGCAATTTGATTGGCAACTCGACCTTGGGCATTTACCAAATAAGGCTGATTTTCTAAAAAAGCCTTGTATAACTTCACCGCCGTTTTTAATGTTGCAGATCCGGTTCTTTTATTTCCATTTATAGGAACACGATGTCTACATGGACTGTTTTGACGCTCGTCTTCCGTTGTATAATTCAATCTGTTCAGCAAATCATTTAATTGATCCTGCTGATAGATTCGGTCCAAATCCCCTTCATAATTGCAAACGGTCGCACAATTTCCCACCCTTGACCGAGCAACAGAACCATTAAAACCTTTTTCTTCTAGCCATGTTCTAAATTCTTCTTTTTGCATTTAGGAACTCCTTTCGTTTTGATTAAAGAACTTTTAATAGTCATTGCCTATTATAGACGGATTTTGCATTATTGTAAAGCATAATTTTATACTCTAACAAATCTGCGGCCATCATGTCTATACTGAATCGATTTTTGCAAAAATCTTCTAAAAGATATTTTGCTCCTTATATCTATAAAGTCATGGCTATGATAATCTATTTGAATATCAACTAAATTCGGCTTATCGGCTCTTGGAATCAGGTTTCGCCCATTAAACGTATTTCTCGGAATAAAGAATAGATGTAAAGTTTGGCGTTCACGATCATTAAGAACAATCCACCGGTCTGCTTCTAGAGCTTCAAAACTCGGATTTGCCCAGTATGTATCTGAACCATTGTTTTGCGAAGCAAATGTTGTAAAACGACCGTCAATATTGACACCGCTTTCTCGAATAAGACGAATAGATTCACTCTTTGTAATATTAGGCATTTTTTTTCCTTGTTTGATTTTTATTCAATATATATTTTTTCCCAAAGTTTTCTTTCATAAAAGCAATCCCCCCCACGCAAGCATTACGAATAGCATTCGCTCGAATACGGCTTTTGAATATAATTCTGAGCCTCATCTTGAGCGGAGAGGAAATCCGCAAATTCTTTTTCCAGACCATTTTCTTCGGCGATAAAGCGAATCTTCTTGAAATTTGTATTAATCATCTGACGTGAAATTCCCATAACCTTCGCCATGTCTGTCTGGCTGACATAGCCAAGCTCGTCAAATGTCTCTACATACTTTTTAAAGAATGCTCGAAGCCTTTCATTTCCACTAAGGCATTTTTCAATGGAGTTCACAATTTCTGCCATATCATCATCTTGATCTCGGAACTCATAACTATCATAATTTTCACAATAAGAGTTCCTCATCGACATCTCGGTATTAAACGCCTTCTCATCCTTAAACGCATACTTGTTCTTCATCGCGAAATAAGCAAGAAACGGCACGCTATAATTGGAATCATAAGTTTCGGCAGCCTTAGCCAAGTTAATATAAGAACTACCTAAACGGTAACTCCAGAGTTTTTCGGAATTCAAAAAGTCCTCAGAAAAATCCGGACGAATTTTATAATACTGGTTAAGGGTGACTTTCTTGATAAATTCCACATGCCGGGTCCACAGTTCCGACAGAGCGTCAAAATCGCCATTCTGCGTCATGTTCACAAGTTGAACATCGTCAAAATGAGCGTAACTTTCGTTAATTGTATTTACCATATTTTTCTCCTTATAATTAAAATCCTCATTTTTAAACACGACAAAACGTGTTTTTCAAAAATCCAAGCATGTCAAAAAACAAATAATTCTCACGGAATTATTTTATACAAAATCACAAATACAAAAATTCTATTTCAAATTTTTTCTTTATTTACAACAATTTTTATTAAATAAAAAAAACGCAACCCTTCAAAAACGGGTCGCGTAATATAGTAAATTTCACATCATTTGTCAAGGGTCGTCACTAGAACGACAGATTCTCCAATTCACCATCATCAGACTGATTAAATTCTTCCTCCTTGACAGAATTTTCTTCAATGTCAAGGTTCTCTCTCTCAAGGCGTTGTTTTTCTTCAATAGCCCTATACCATTCGGGAATTTGCCCATTCAATTCTAAAAGAGAACCGGTGAACATTCCGACACAAATAACATCATCGGCGACGTTCCATCCGCTGACATCCCCCGTGAATTGCGAATAAGCAAACATATCGGTCAATTCCCAAACATCAGAAACATTCCAGAGTGACACATCGCCATTAAACTGCGAACCGTGAAACATGTCACGCATTGATTCTACATTGGACACATCCCATTGGCTAATATCACCATTGAAACCGCGATTCACCCCCGCAAATATACCATCCATGTCCTCAACACCAGAAACATCAATGAAGTTCAGGTCGCAATTCGGACCGTATTTCTGGATGGACTCGTAAACCAACTTTCGAAGGTGATTACGGTCGCGGGCGATGACTTTTTTTTCTTTGCAGGTTCATATTACCCCTTAAAAACAAGATTCTTTATACCAAGCGGGAATTTTGCCAGACGTTTCCAGAGCGGAACCATAGAACATATCTTCCATTTCCACGACATTGGAAACATCCCAATGGCTGATGTCGCCGTCAAAAGACGAACCCGCAAACATGCGATTCATACAAGTTACATTCGACACATTCCACTGGCTGATATCGCCATTGAACTGAGATTTATAGAAGATAGCGCTCATGTCCGTCACGTTCGAGACATCAATCACATTTAAATCGCAGTCGAAGCCGTTCAACTCGATCATCACTTTAATCAATTCCCTTAAATGGGCATTGTCGTTTGCCACAATCTTTCCGTCAGGATTTTTCGCATGTTCAATTCTTCGAAGATTAAACACATTCATCCAATCTTTAACGGCACCGCTCTTTTCAAAGGCCGAATCCTCAAAAAGACCATCGACAAGGCACAAGTCATCAATGTTCCACCCGCTTGTGTCCCTATCAAAAGGTGAGGCATAGAACATCCAACGCATATCCCGGACTTTGGACACGCTCCACGAACCAATATCGCCATTAAATTGAGATTCCTGGAACATGCACCTCATATTCTTGACATTCGATACATCCCATTTGCTAATGTCGCCCGTAAAACAAGAGAGCGTGAACATGCTGCACATATCAGTCACGTTGGACACATTCCACTGGCTGATATCGCCATTGAATTTGGATTCGCAGAACATCCAGCCCATATTCACCACGTTCGAGACATCCCAACGACTGATGTCACCGGTAAAAAGCGAGCCATCAAACAGACGTGTCATGCAAGTGACATTAGACACATCCCAATTGCTAATGTCGCCATTAAATTGCGATCCACAAAACATCTCGCCCATATCCGTAACTTTCGAGACGTTCCATTTACTGATATCGCCATTAAACTTGGATTCAGCGAACATACCGTACATATTCGTGGCGTTCGACACATCCCACTTGCTAACGTCTCCATTGAAACGAGAGCCATAGAACAAGTTGCCCAAATCCGTTACCTGCGATACATCAATACAATTCAAATCGCATTTATTGCCATACAGAAACGTCATCGTCTCAATCAAATCACAAAGATGAGTCCTGTCCCCCGCAATTATTTTCCCGGTTGAATCCTTCGAGCTTTCGATTTTCTTAAGATAACGTAAGCGAAGCCACTCTTTTGCCTTTCCAGACTTTTTAAAGACCGAGCCCGTGAAAATATCCTTTAAAGAACAATCGGCATCAACATTCCATTTGCTGATATCGCCATCAAATTGCGAACGCTTAAACATGCCGCTCATATCCAGCACATTCGAAACATTCCATTCGCTGATGTCACCATTAAATTGTGACCCGCGGAACATGTCATTCATATAAATTACATTAGCCACATTCCATTTGCTGATGTCGCCTGTGAACTTGGATTCGGCAAACGTTCCAAACATTACGCACACATTCGATACGTCCCATTCACTAATGTCACCATTGAAAGGAGATTCAATGAACATCGAAGTCATATCGCTCACCTGCGACACATTCCACTTGCTGATATCGCCATTGAATTTAGAGCGGCCAAACAACCAACTCATATCATGCACGCTCGACACATCCCAACCGCTAATGTCACCCGTGAATTTGGATTCGCTGAACATGTTGGTCATGCTAGTCACATGCGACACGTTCCATTTGCCGATGTCGCCATTGAACTTGGATCTACTGAACATCCAACCCATATTTTCTACACGCGATACATCCCAGCCGCTGATGTCGCCCGTGAATTTGGATCGAGAGAACATGCTGCTCATATCCGTCACGTTCGACACATTCCATTTGCTGATGTCACCATTGAATTTGGACGCGGCAAACATCGCATGCATGTCGGTAACGTGCGACACGTCCCATTGACTAATATCGCCCTTGAATTCAGAATCGCAGAACACGCAGTTCATGTCGGTCACCTGCGACACATCGATAAAATTCAAGTCGCATTTCGGGCCTTTATTTTCGATAGCTTCTTCGATGAGTTGCACCAAATGGTCGTGGTCGCGCGCAATAATTTTTTCAGGCATGTTCATCAACCTCCTTATTCCTTTATACTATCGTCAATAAGGGCGAAAATGTAAAGAAAGACGCCTAAAAACGCGACACAGACCAAAACGAGCCTCAAAACGGAATGTTCGATTTTGAGCGAAAAACGGCATTTTTCAAAAAAGTCCCTTGAAAAAGTCTCGATTTCGATAAAAAGTCGTTTGAAAAAGTCGTAGCACATTACAAAAGTCACTTGAAAAAGTCTATATTGCTATTAAAAGACCATTAAAAAAATCGCAAAATACTAAAAAAGTCGTTCGAAAAAATCGCACGGAGACCAAAATGCTGAAGAGGAAAATTGAAAAACAGCTTATGGATTGGAAGAGTTCTCCATCTAGAAAACCCCTCATCATAAAGGGGTGCAGGCAGTGCGGCAAAACCCACTCCGTTTTGGAATTCGCTCGAAAGAACTACCAAAGCGTGGTTTATCTCAATTTTTTCAAAAATCCGGAATATGCACAGATTTTCGAAGGGCCGCTTGACATCGACACACTTACGATGCAAATGGGAGCAACCATTCCCGGTTCAAAATTCCTGCCACACAAGACTATCATCATTCTAGACGAAATTCAAGACGCCCCCAACGCTCGCACCGCTTTAAAGTTTTTCAAAGAAGACGGCAGATACGATATCGTCGGAACAGGATCCTTGCTAGGAGTTCAAGGCTACGGAAAAGCCCCCAAATCTATTCCAGTCGGCTCCGAAATGATCATCACGATGTATCCGCTAGACTTCGAGGAATTTCTTTGGGCAAACGACATTCAGGAACCGGTCTTTAAAAAACTCCGCGAATGTTTTGAACAAATCGCACCTGTTCCCGAAGCACTCCATAACAGGATGCACCAGCTTTTACTGCAATACATCGTCGTTGGCGGCATGCCCGAAGTCGTGCAGGAATTCGTGAACACACACCAAATGGATAGCGTATTCCAACTGCAAGAATCAATCGTCAATTCTTATCGCGACGACATGGTCAAATACGCACCAGATTCAGATAAAGTTCGAATCAAGGAATGCTTCGACTCCATTCCGAACCAACTCGCCAAAGAGAACAAAAAATTCCAATACTCGCTCATCGAAAAAAAAGGAACCGCCAACAAATTCGCAGGATGCCTACAATGGATTGAAGATGCCGGAATTGTAACTCGATGCAACAACCTGCATTTAACAGAGCTCCCGTTAGAAGGCAATGCCGACAAAAGCATTTTCAAAGTTTATATGAACGACATAGGACTGTTCGTCAGCATGCTTGAGCAAGGAACGCAAGGCGATATCTTACAAGGAAACTTACTCGGATACAAAGGCGCCATTTTTGAAAATCTAGCAGCCAGCATTCTCTATAAAATGGGAAGAAAACTGTATTATTTCCGCAAAGATTCCGGTCTAGAAATAGACTTTGTCATCCGCCACAAAGGTGAATGTACCTTATTAGAAGTCAAATCTGAAACAGGCAATGCGAAGAGTGTCAAAACAATCTTGAATCATCCCGAAAAATATCACGTTAATAAGGCTATCAAGTTCGGGAATTACAATGTCGGCAATACAGGAAATGTTTTAACGTTGCCACTGTACATGCTGATGTTTGTGGATGAAAGGTGAAAATTAAAGATTGTTTTTTCTATAAATGCATATACTCTCCCAAAAAAAGAATTTAAAATACTACGGATTAAAAAATGTTAAAAGATCTACTCAATTGCACGGATGACGAGCTAAAAAAGAAAGCCTCCGAACATCTAGTTTACGCAGACATTGAAACCGTGCAAACGGTTCTAGAAGCTCCTTTGTTGATTCCTCCATACCAACGCCCCTATATGTGGGAACAAAAGCAAGTGTCACAACTATTAAACGACATCCTTTTAAATAAGAAAAAAGGAGATTCTGATCATTATAGAATTGGGAGTATGATAACTTGTATCGATCCCTCTCTAGCGGATGGCTCAGAAAGAAAACAAAGCATCGATATTGTTGATGGTCAACAAAGAATCACTACTTTACTTTTAATTCTTCGTTGTTTGAACCCTTCGTACAAAAATGAATTGTTTAATAATTTAGAGTATAACCATTCTCAGTCATACAAACACCTTAAGCAAAATTCTGTATTCATTGAAGGATGGATCCAGTCTAATGTTGAAAATGAAAAAGAGGAATTTTTTAATTACATTCTTGATAATTGTGAATTAGTGATTGTCACGGTCTATAATATTTCCGAAGCCTTCCAAATGTTTGATTCACAAAATGGCAACGGAAAAGAGTTAGAACCATATAATCTGTTAAAAGCCTATCATTTAAGTGCTGTTAATGGTTTTGACAACCAAAAGAATTGCGATATTTCCTGGGAAAATGCCGTAAAAAGCCGTTTGCCCAACGGGCAGAATTTTGATGTACTAAAACAATTGTTCTCCGAACAATTGTATAGATCAAGAATATGGTCAAAAGGATGCGACGCAAATAGATTTACAAAAAAAGAAATTGAAGAATTTAAAGGATACAGAACGGGAAATGGAATAAGCTATCCATACCAAAACAAGACCATATCTTTATTAATGCTTTCTAAATGGATGGAAAACCAAAAAGATATTTTCACTACTAATGGAATGGTTGACCGAGATGGCAATTCTGATAATTCAAACTTTTTGAAGAATTTTATGAACGTCAACCAAGACATTGTTGATGGCGAGTTGTTTTTTCAATATATAGAAACCTATGTCGCCATGTATAGAAAATTATTTATCGATGGAGCGAACCAGGGGCCCATAAAAGATTTTCAAGACTTCTACGAAAAATATTGCCGTTATAAAGGGCATCACAGGGATGGGGACACCTATTTAAGAGAGTTATTTAATTCTTTAGTATTCTGCTTCTATGATAAATTTGGTGTAAGAGGCTTTCAACCGAGATACTATAAAATGCTATATGCATTTGTTTACAAAATTCGAATATTAAACAAGAGTGTCTTTTACAATACCGTAGTCAAAGCACCTATTGAATCTGACATCAGACCATTTAGCATTATAACTCAGGCGCAAAAACCTGATGACATTGAAAAAATGTATGTGGCTTGTACAATACCAGGGAATGTTTTGAAGCAAATGAAGATTGAGGTGCGTGAAGCGAATAAAAGAAAATCAACATTTGTACCAGTCATTATTGAATTTTTTGAAAAAGAACATTTTACAATATAAAGGGGATTTAAATTATGAGCGATAAAGTTTGCCTACTTTCTATAAATAAAGTCTTTGACGATCATTACAGCATTCCTCTTTATCAGCGCACTTTCGCATGGGGGACGGAACAAATTGCGACTCTACTACAAGACATTTATTCTAGTTATCAAGAAAAAGAAAAACCTCCATATTATGTAGGAAGCCTTGTTGTAAAATTCAGGGGAAATACATTTGAAGTTATAGACGGACAACAGCGACTAACTTTCTTTACGCTGTTGACAAAAATTTTAGGGATAAATAAATCTAATTGCAAAATTACTTACGAATCACGCGAACTTGAACAGCAATTTCTTGATAACTTTTATAGTGATGAAAATTTTTACAAGAAAATTGGCGCGGATAGTAATCTAAAAAGAAGAAATGCCGACTTAATAAAGGCCATTTATGATATTAGTCATGTAAGTCTTATTGCAGAAGGGGATTCTGTAAAGTCATGGACACTTACAAAATTGTTAGAGTCTCCCCAAAGGGAGGATTTTATCAATTATGTGCAAAATAAAGTCTTTCTACTACGAACAGAAGTTTCTAAAAATACTGATGTTACCTCTTACTTTGAAATCATGAATAATAGAGGGAAACAATTACAAAAACATGAAATTATCAAATCCCTTATTATGAGCGGATTAGGAGAAAAAGTTCATCAACAGATGCTGTTTGGAATGATTTGGGATGCCTGTTCACAAATGAATCGTCCTATTCAAAAGAGCTTTAGTACTGATGATAGAAAACTATTCTTTGGCGAAAACTGGAATTCTTTCATTGGTTTTGACGAATTCAAAAAATGTTTTGAAAAAGAAAGCAAATCATCCAATACAATAGATACGAAAAGTTTTGAAGATTTGTTGAAAGCTCCCACAGACCCCTTTGTTGAGGAAATTTTCGATGACGACGAAGAAGATAAAGAGAAAAATCGAGGTTCCTTCAAATACCAGTCTATAATTGATTTCCCGAACTTCCTGATGCACGTATTCAAGTTGTTCTATGATTCAAACAACCAAATTGCATTAGATGAAAAATTCTTGATGCGTGATTATAAGAAATTTTTATCAAAAATTGACCCAATTAAGTTTTTGTACAATCTTTTCCTAACAAGAACCCTTTTTGATCGCTTCATTATTAAAGTACAGGGCAATGTTGACGATAATTCAGAAGATGACGATGTTTCTATCGCAAAAGAAGACGAAAACTTTTCTTGGCAACTATTAGAACCTCAAAAATACGAATACAAAAAAGGACGGAAAACTTATTTCCGTCTGGATTATAGAACCAATACTGAATTCGGCGACAGCTTTGTTAAATCGTTGTCCATGCTACAGGTGACGTTTAGAAGCCGACATCATAAGAATTGGTTGCAACACTTGTTGAGGTTCCTTGTGGAAAGCTTCAACAGAAATGGTTTAGGTGAAGTTAACGAAGATTTTAAAAAAAAGTATTCAGACACAATTCATTGCTATATTAGAGATTATTTCAATCAGTATTTAAACCCTCAACAATCGCCCCTTATTCCTGAAAGCAAGCTTTGGAATGAATCTGGAACGAGTACACCTCATTTCCTGTTCAACCTCATAGATTATTTATATTGGATTGCCAAAGCAAAGAAGCTTCAAGAACAATTCCCTGAAATAGAATATATAACTGATTTTAATTTCCGTTACCATAACTCTGTTGAACACCATTGGGCTCGAAATTTTAAAGGAAAAGATGTTGTTGCGTATAATGACGTGTTGCCGTTAATTAATAATTTAGGGAATCTCTGCCTTATTAGCAAGGGTACCAATTCGCATTTGCAAGATGTATCCCCCATGGAAAAGGTGCAGAATCGTGCAGAAAAAGCACCTGAAGTAAATGGAAATAAGGGCTTTCCTCCTAAACGACAGATAATGTACTCTGTTACCCAGAAAAATGGAAAATGGGAAAAGCCTCAAATTGAGGAACATTATAAAAATGTCCTTAAATTGTTGGATAATTTGGCAAATTTATTTGAGATAGAATCATCCCCTTTAAATTCCACATTATCAATCACGAATATTGATATTCTTGACGACGAAAAAACTATTCATGGAACAAAACTAGATTACGATAATATTCAGAAAATAGCATTTGATTTCTTTACAAAATTATGTAAGAGTAACGAACAATTTGCAAAATATTTCACACCTCAAGGGGAAGGTTCCAAAGAAGAAAAAAGAGTAAGACTGAAAAAAGAATGTGATTATAATTACACATTTATCTACTCTACTACATCAAGAATCGCTAAATTACAACTAAAAGTTACCACTTGTCTTTTTGATCATCATTATCTTGATGAACTTAAAACCTTCTATTACTTTAATTCTAAAGCGTGGGCACAACCCGAATTAAATTTTGTAGGAAATTTTCAATATCATGATAACGGAATTGTCAATTGCGAAAATTTATCGGAAGAAGCCTTTCTTCTTTGGTTAGAAGAGGCCTCTCAACAAATGCTTGAATTCAGGAAAAATGAACATGACAAATTGATTTCTAAATTTGACATAGATTCCATTATGAGTCAAATTGATGGCTGAACTACTTTGCCAACTCAGCCAATATCCTCGAAATATTCCCTCTTTGCTCCGCAATAAGGGAAAAAACGAGAGTTATCTCTAAAACGGCAAATCGTCGTCCAGCTCCTCATCGTGAACCGGGGGGTGGTTCTTTTGCCACTCTTCTTCCAAATTTTTACACCATTCGAGAGGCAGCCCCTTCAACTCCATGAGCGAGCCATAGAACATGTCGAACACGCAAACGTCTTTCGAAAAATTCCATCCGCTGATATCTCCCGTGAATTGCGAAAATGAAAACATCTCGATCATCATTTTAACGTTCGAAACGTTCCACTGCGAAATGTCTCCATTAAACTGTGAATGAGCAAACATGTTGCTCATATCGAAAACGGACGACACATCCCAGCGACTAATGTCCTGATTAAATTGAGAATCTCGGAACATGCACGACATGGTTCCTACGTTTGACACGTTCCAATTTCCAATGTCGCCATTAAACGCCGAGTTTTGGAACATATACGACATATCTTGTACTTTTGAGACATTCCAGCCGCTAATGTCTCCATTGAATTGGGAACCGTGGAACATATCGTTCATCGACTCAACATTCGACACGTCCCAACCGCTGATATCGCCATTGAACACGCTGTTCGGTCCGGAGAAAATGCAGTACATATCCGTCACTTGCGAAACATCGATAAAATTCAAGTCGCAATTCGGTCCGTACTTTTCGATGGACTCGAAAACGATCTGTCGAAGGTGATCGCGGTCGCGGGCAACAATTTTTTCTTTTTGTAAGCTCATATCACTCCTTAAAAATCCTGTGAAAAAAGTCCGAAAACAAATTTAAAAACGGTATTTTTACAAAAGTCCCTTGATTCTCTCGCGAGTTTTCCGCTTGAGTTTGGCGACGGTCTTTTTTACCTTTTCGCGGAGTTTTTTGTCGTCGCGTTCTTTTTGCAGAACCGCCTCGCGCGGGTACTTGGCATTGACCCATTCGATGAATTCCTTGCAAACAGCAATAAAACCGTCCAGGTCATTTTTCTTGACAGAGCGACGATGGTAACCGTACTCGTTCACCATTTGGTCGAACATTCCGTAACCAGTACTTTTATATATATAATTGACGTCGGAGCAGTAGAGTTTTTCTATTTCATATAGGATTGGTTCCTTGAAACTCCATTGCCTTAATTCGATGAAGCCGATTGCGTACCCGTCACGCGGGTTTATAACAGTATCGCAGCCTATCGTCAGACCTGCCGCCTTTAGTTTTTCTTCTAATTCTTTTCTAGTAATTCTCATTTTTACCCAAAGGTCGTAGACTCAGCCGATATTCTCGAAATCTTCTTTTTCCGCTCCGCAGTGGGGACAAACCCAGTAATCGGGCAATTCATGGAAGGAAGTCCCCGGCAAAGCATCTTCGCCGGCTTCCGGATCCCCGCTTTCGGGGTCGTAAACGTAGTTGCAAATATTGCACTGGTATCTATCGAATTCATCCATAAAATGCTCCTTAGGCTTTCTCTTGTATTATCGTCTAAAAGGCGGCATTTGTCAAAAAAATATTTAAAAATCCAACCTCCACCCAAAATAAACTTTCCCGTTTACAATTTCGCCTCCCCGAACGATACATAAAGAGAACCATTCTCCTAAAAGTTCAGTGAGGCCACATGTCTTTTGCAACGCAATCTTTTGCACATTCATTCGCATCTGTCAAGCGGATACTCCTCTGTTCGCTCGCTCTAATCCTTGCCGCCTGCGACCAAGAAGCACCACCGCCTTTGCAATACAAGGAAGCACACCTGGAATTTATCGACTTCCTAAAAACAATCACCATCGCAGAATCCGAATGCAAAAATCAAGGCGAATCCTATTGCGTCCCCTCGATGCGCGTCGGAGCCGAGCCATGGTCCAAAATCCAGTGGTACACGGAATACACCGAAAATATACCTTACAGCAAAGATCCAATGAAACCATACGGAACAGGCAGAAAGGGCGAAGTTTACCTCAGCGTAGATGGCAAGCCCACGAACTTAGATTTGGACACTGTCCTGAAGCCGCAACCATGGAGCGTCACTGTAACAGGTCCCAACGTCAAGCTGGTCTATCATGTATTTTTATGCTCAAGCTATTTCGTAGAAGACTATGTTGATTTCGGCGAATACCTTGTCAATAAAGGATGGGCGAAACGTGTTGAAGTCCCTCCCCAAGACACAATAAGCGAAATCCCTTGCATAGTAAGCTGGTACAAGATAAAGCTCAAGGGACGGAACCCTATTTGGATGGGAATATTGAACGATTCAGGGAGCACTCTCGGCTTTCAAAGAATCCGTTTTGACTACGAGAAAACCACCGAAAACGATTTTTGGTGCAGAGAGCCAGAAGACGAGTAAAAGCAAACCGGAGCAGACATGGACAGGGAAAATTGGATTGAATTCTTAAACATCATCACGATGGACGACGAGAACATCGAAAAGTTCAAGAAGCTCTATGGCGAAGGTGAACAACATCTTATATGTGAAGTTCTGGTGGATACAAAAATATCTTTTTCGACGATTATCCCTGAACCGGCAAAGAACGGGTCAGACAAGAATTGGGTCGATAATTCTCGGCAAGATATATGGTCCTTCAGACATTTTGCTGAAGAGGAAAAGCCCGAACCGGTTAGTCGAGAACTTGAAATCTGGCGATATGAAAACTGGGGAACACCTAGTGATCTTTTGTACGACTCACTTGAAGGGCCGGATATTCGATCATTAGAGGGATTGTTGAAGGGGGAATATGGGTTCTACACTTTTGGAAGGCCTCCCTTTAAAGTCTATGAAAAGATGGCGGCGGATGGCTTGGTGTTTGAAATACGTTGGTGGTGTGATCAAGCCTATGACGAGTGGTTTACAGGTAAAGGTCAGGTTGAAAAAGGTCGCTTTCAGTACCATGTCGGACCGATGACTGGTGACGAAAACCTTCAAATGCAGTTGGTAGCCCATGATTTTTTAGATTGTTCAGAAGAAGATACTGATAATCAAAAGAGAATTGTCGTGAAAAATCGTGAACATCTTGACCAACTCCTTAAGGAACTGCAAAGATATGTCAAGACAAATTTGTATATGCAAAGGAAAATTATTGAGGAAAATACAATTACCCTGAGCAATGTTCTAGACCTGAATTTTTTAGACGTTTCTAATGTGACCGACTTGAGCAATCTTTCTGAATACCTCGATGTTTCCCCATTCCCCGACAATGGATGGTTCTGCAAAATCAAACTGGACACCAGCAAATGGAAAAAATGACGCCACAACCCAAAGATACGCCTACCGTCGTTGTAACGACCCGTGAACAGCTATAGTCTCTGATTATAGAGACTTTTGTTTTGCCTTTTGCAAATAACATCTGGTCCGTTCCGGTTCAATAAAAAATACAGCCACGCTAATCACAGTCATCACATTTAAAAGGGAATGGATAAGCATGATGGAAAGCATATAAAAGCTCCATCCATCTATGTGGATAATTTGCATCACGCTCCAAAAAATTTTCACAAACATCATTAAAGATCCCGCCATCAGAACAGGCACATTCTTTTTGGCAAGTGCAAATACGCCGACCGCTAAATAAAAAACGCCAAAGAAGGCAAGCTGAAAAATGGGTGGCTGTATAAAAACAAAATGAGCCAAGCTATTCAATCCGCTTACGGTAAAAAAGATGGCGCAAAGCCGGAACAAGCCCAAATTAAACTTTTCATCTACAACAGCCCCGATTTCATCACGTTTTCTAGGGGCAACAAAGAACGCTGCTATCGCAACAACCACGTTCACGTTAAAAATCAAGTTAACTATATCATTTCCCGCATTCGTGTGATTAATAACGATAGCACTTAGCACAACCCAGGCAAGGAACATCACCGCCAATATTTTTAAGGTTTTCACATTCTTTTTGACAAGCGTAAATATCCCCAACGCAAAAAGAGCTGCAACCGCCAAAGTTCCTAATACCAATGGAATGAAAACCCCCGACGCAATCATCAGCCCACCCGTTCCAAGCAAATCTTCAAATGACGATGTCGTAAGCGCATTCCATAGCGAAGCCAGTTCACCGGAATGCACAGCCATAAAAAGCATACTGATAATAAAACCGAGTATGTTCACAAAAAACACGATAGTGCAAACCCTGAGTAAAGCGAGATTCATAGCTCCCCTATTCCGTTAAATAATTAACTCGTTCTAAAAATACAAAAAAAAACGACCCGGATTTTTTAGCTATCCACCCCTGCGCACTTTCTTATACCACATGGTAAACCACACGCAGGCCACGGCAAGGCAAACAAGACCCAAATGATAGCCAATGCAGTCGGGCAAATGAAGCGTCTGGCGCGAAACGAAGAAGTATGTCGTACAAACGGTGGTCATAAACAGGGCTGGAATAAGGGACACCCAAAAATTCTTCCGTTCCTGCACCAGATAGACTGTAATCGCCCATAGAGTAAATACAGAAAGCGTTTGGTTAAAAAATCCAAAGTATTGCCAAATAGTATTGAATCCATCGGGAACCTTGATTTGCCACACCAATATGGCGATAGACGTCGCAAACATGGGTACGCAAATGTAGAGACGATTGCGGATGGGACGCTGATCGATTTTCAGCCAATCCGCCACGATAAGGCGGCCGGAGCGAAATGCCGTATCGCCACTGCTAATGGGAGCCGCGACCACACCTAATACGGCGAGGACTGCCCCCACAACGCCCAACCATTCATTACACACCAAATGCACCACCATCGGGGCCGAGGTAAAGAAACCATCCTTTGCACCTGAAATCTGTTCGTAGCCCGGTGGGCCTGCATAGAAAAACCACATGGAAACGGTAGCGCAAACAAGAGCAACAACGCCTTCGGTAATCATCGCCCCATAGAACACACGACGGCCCATGTGCTCACTTGCGAGGCAACGCGCCATCATCGGTGTCTGCGTTCCATGAAAACCAGAAATAGCACCACAGGCAATAGTAATGAAAAGTGCAGGGAAAATATGGTCCGTAAATTTTCCTGGATTTGCACTAGCCCCCATATTGTGCAGGTTCGACCAAATTTCTGGCAGTTGCGGCATCTTGACAAAGAGCATCACCATCAACGCCCCAGCCGTAAGCAGGAGCGAAATAGCAAACAAAGGATAAACCTTCCCAATAATTTTGTCGATGGGTGTCATCGAGGCGATCACGTAATAGACAAAGATGATAGCCACCCACATCATCACGTCACCGCCCAGCGTATGCAAAATTACCGCTGGAGAATAAACAAACACCGTTCCCGCAATGACCAAAGGAAACACGGTCAGCAACAACATGACCTTCCTCGTCTTGTTGCCCAGATACTTGCCAATCAGTTCGGGCATTCCCGCACCGCCGTTACGCATAGACAACATTCCGTTCAGGTAGTCGTGAACTGCCCCCGCAAAAATACAGCCAAGCACAATCCAGAGATAAGCGACTGGACCGAATTTTGCCCCCATGATTCCACCGAAGATGGGGCCCGTGCCAGCAATATTCAGAAACTGAATCGTATAAACTTTCCAACCGGGAAGTGCGATATAGTCCAGCCCGTCTTTTTTAGAAACTGCGGGAGTCTCACGGTCATCGGGACCGAACACGCGTTCCACAAAGCGGCCATAGAAAAAGTAACCCAGGATTAGGGCGGCAAGGCTCAGGATAAAAGAAATCATATAATCAAATTATACAATTTAATAGACAAAAAACGGCCCGGATTTTATTCCGAGTCGTCTTTAAATTGACTAGTTCCTTCGTGGCTTCGCCACTCAGGATGACAATCGCGAATTACTTCACGAAGGCGGCGTAGATGGCCTTGATAGCCTTTTCAGTATCGGCTTCGTCAACACCAGTGATGATGTTGATCTGGGAAGAACCCTGGTCGATAATGCGGACGTTCACCTTGTTTTCTGCGAGAGCCGTAAAGAGCTTTGCAGCAACACCGATCTTGTTCGTCATGCCGTGACCCACGGTAGCGATAAGAGCGATGCCCGGGAAAATCTTGATACGGTCCGGACGCATCTGCTGCGTGATATCTTCGAGAACAACGTCCTGAACGGCGTCGAGAGCCTTGGAATCCACGACGATGCTCATGGAGTCAATTGCGCTCGGGCAGAGTTCGTAGGAGAGTCCTTCGCTTTCAAGCACAGCGAGCACGCGGCGGCCAAAGCCAACTTCCTTGTTCATCATGGACTTTTCGATGTAGATCATCGAGAAGCCCTTGCGGCCTGCAACACCCGTAATCGGGAGCTTTGCATTTTCCGGAGTCGGGCCAATGATGGTGCCGGCGTCTTCCGGACGGTTCGTGTTGCGGATGTTGATAGGAATCTTCTTGGCGCGGCACGGAGCGATGGATTCATCGTGGAGCACGCTTGCACCGGAGTAAGCGAGTTCGCGGATTTCGCGGTAGCTCACGTATTCAATCGGGAGCGGGCTTTCGACGATGCGCGGGTCAGCCATGAGCATGCCCGAAACGTCGGTCCAGTTTTCGTACTTGGCAGCGTCAATGCCGTTGGCAAGGATAGCGCCAGTGATGTCGGAACCGCCACGGCTGAAGGTCTTCACTTCGCCACGGAGGTTAGAGCCATAGAAGCCCGGCAAGACGTACAACTGATTTTCGTCGCCGAGAGCCTTTGCAATTTCTTCGTAGGTCTTCGGAGCGATGCGGTACTTGTCATCGAAAGTGATGAGCGGGTAGCTATCGACGAAGTTTGCACCGAGATACTTTGCCATGAGGCGTGCGCAGAGGAATTCGCCACGGCTCACGAGGAAGTCCGTGCTTACGGATTCCGGATGGTTCTTGAGCTTGTCTTCAAGACTGTCGAGGTCTTCGGTAAGCTTGTCTTCAAGACCGAGGTCCTTGCAGATTTCATCATAGCGCTGGCGGATGAGGTTCCACGGCGTGGAGAAATCGAGGCCCTTGGAGGCGAGATCATAGGTGCTGTAGAGGAGGTCGGTCAGTTTGGTTTCTTTCGGATTACGCTTGCCCGGAGCAGAAACGACGATGACTTTGCGGTTCTTGTCGCTTTCGACAATAGCCTTGATTTTTTTGAACTGACCTGCGTCGGCGACAGAGGAGCCACCGAACTTACATACGATTCTAGACATGTTTTTCCTTTGGGCCGCTGACCTCTCAGCTTCAAGCTTGACCGCTTTCCTCGCGATCATATCCCGTTCGGGATATTGCCCAAGCTTACCCATCGAGCCAGCCACTTGGTGTTTCACGACGGCATTTTACCGCCGCGCGGCACAATGTAGAAATTTAAAATGCGACTGGCTAGGGGGTACAACACCTCCAAAAACTCCAATTACTATATTCCCATAATGAATTGTGTTTTAGGAAAAAGGAGAAAATCATGAAATACACCCTGCTTACGGCTGTATCATCTGCATTCCTCATCGCCGCTTGTAGCGACAGCAATCCGTCAAGCGCTTCAAATGACAGTAGCACCAATAGCGCCTCTAATAATGATCCGAATTCAGCAACAGGAACACTTTACGTCGATGAATCGCAACACCTGATGGTAACAACATTCACAGACGTCCATGGAAACCGTTGCGATCTGGAAAACGACAATTTGATTTGGAAAACTATAACAAAAAACGCTATAATAGATTCCTTCGAGTACGAATTCATCGGCGATACGCTAGTCCTCTACGATTATTACGAAGGTGGAGCCGACAACTATGGCAAACTGTACGTGGGTGGCACAGCAGGTAACATTTACGGGAGCTGGGTCTATACCGGCATTGAGCGCAATCGAAAAACAGGCGAAGAAGAACACTCCACAAACACCCGTTACGTGACCCGAACCTACACTTACGCTCCGGGAAAAGTGACCATCAATCTCGAATACCACATGGACCTTTACGTTGCCGACGAACAGGAAAGAGGCTACATGGAATCCAGCTTTATGGTGGAATTGTATGGTTATCTCGCCCGCCGAAGCCACATGGACGATGTCATCAACATCATGGACAACGAAGATCTAGCTAGCAGCATCGCCAGAAGCATTGAAAACAACGGCGTTCAAATTATCGAAGGCACCAAGACAAACCAAACCTTCAAAATTGGCGACAAGACATACACCGTAACCGTCAAGAAAGCGGAAACCACCCTCCACTACAGCGGTCGCACCAACAGGGAAGCCATCGTCGAAGTGTCTGACGGCACCACCACCTGCAGCAGCTACGCCATCTACAAGAACGTAGACGAAAATCTCTGCAAAACGGAAAACCTCGAATATTTCACGGTCAAAGATGACGAAGACGAAGATGGCAACAAGTACTTCTATGTTTCGAGGTACAAGAACACCGACCATGAACAATTCTTGAAATGCCTCAGCGGCATCGCATTACCCATCACAGAGGCTCAATAAGGGGCCTTTTATTTAAACAAAATTTTACCGAACAATTTGGCGAAAAAAAGCGTGTTATATAGTAGAGCCACCTCAAATAAAACTTTGAAGGTCTATGAAGAAACACGAACAATTGATGCTTATCGCCGCAAAATCGAACATTCCCGTGCTGTTGCAGGGGGAATCGGGAGTCGGCAAGGAAATCGCCGCCAGGTTTATCCATGAACACAGCCCAAGAAGTGATGGACCATTCGTTGCACTCAACTGCGGAGCCATTGCACGGAACCTTGCCGAAAGCCTTTTGGAAGGCGCCAAGAAAGGCTCTTACACCGGAGCCGCGTGCGACCACCAGGGCATTGTGCAAGCCGCAAACGGCGGCACGCTATTCCTCGACGAAATCGGCGAAATGCCGTTCGACATGCAGAGCAAGCTATTACGCATCTTGCAGGAACATTCCGTGCTCCCGCTCGGCGCCACGCAAAACGAACCGGTCGACTTCAGGCTTATATGCGCCACAAACCGCGACTTGCAAAACGAAATCCACAGCGGCAATTTCCGCAAGGACCTATTCTTCAGGCTGAACGCCTTCCCCATCGTGATCCCGCCCCTCCGCAACCGGGAGGACTTCGCCGACATTGCCACAGCCATTTGGAACGATATCACAGCAAGGACTTTCGCCGTTCAACTCCTGCTCCGCAAATGGGAAATCAGGGCGCTCTCCAGGTACGACTGGCCGGGCAATATCCGCCAGCTGAAAAACGTCCTCCAGCGTTACGCGCTTTTAATGCAGCACAACATTTCGCTCGAAGAAATCCTCTCCGAAGAATTTTCACGCCAAGCGATAAACGATATCGACGAACACTACACGTACAGCGGGACACGCGCCTCGGCACCGAATTGGCAGTTTATTCAAAAAGCACTACACGAGCACAACGGGAATAAAAGCAGGGCCGCCAAAGCGCTCAAAATCAGCCGCGGCTGCCTGTGCTATCAAATAAAAAAGCACGAGCTCCGCGAATGGAACTCGTGCGAAAAATTGAACCGTCCGATTGAGGCTTAAATTAGAACTTCACGCCAACGGCGATGTAATGGTTGCCACCTTCAAACGCCGGACGCGGGCTATAAGCATAGTCAAACACGACCATGCCAAACGTCACACCGAGACCGCCACTAACAGCATCTTCGGTATCCGGGCGGATTGCATAACCCATGCGGAACGAGAGCATGTCGAAGTAGACCACTTCACCGCCAATCAAGACCTGCGCCTTTGTATCGGCACGGCGATACGCATCTACAGACAAATGCACCATCCAGCGGTCAAGAATCGGGATGAATCCCGTCACGCCCGCCTGGAGCGCAAGCGGTGCCGCTTCTTTCTCAGATTCATACTTGCTTGCAAAACCGAGATTCGTGAAGTTCGCACCGAATGATAAATACTCATTCACGCGGAAAGAGCCACCCGCATCGACCGAGAACAGAAATCCAGTTTCATCATCAATCGTCTGCGTGGCAAAACGTGCCGAAGCCGCCCAGTTGAAAATCTTGGAACGGCTACCGAAACCCGCCAAAAGCGACCAGGCGTAAGAGCCATATTTCGAAGTCTTGAGACCGTCCTCGTCACGACCTTCAATATCGTCGTAACCCAAAAAGTCAACCGCAAGCCCTAGCGTGTATTTTTCGCCAATCGGGAGTCCGTAGTATGCCGAAACAAAGTTATCGGCACCGCCCTCGCCAAAAATCACCTGGCTGAGTCCAAATTCCGCTTCGTTTGCAACGCTCATCGCAAGCGGATTGCGCGAAACTTCGGACACGCGACCGGGATCAGCAACGCCTGCACCCGAGAGCGCAGCCGCACGCGGCGAAACCTGCATCGCAAGGAACTTCATCGTCACACCGCCCGGGTCCAAATGCCAATACTCCCCTGCAAACGCGAGGGAACCAACAGTCAGTGCAAACGAAATAAGCTTTTTGAACATACGGTTTATAAAATACAAAAAAGACGAGAGAGTAAAGACGAGAGACGAGAGATTTTTCAAACAATATATGCGCGAAGCACCACTATTACCTTTCGTCTACTTCCGCCAGCCTTCCATAATCTTGAGGCAGTCTGCGAGGAGTTCTGCACTGCGTTCCTTGCCTTCCGTTTCCACGTAGCAGCGGAATTCCGGAGCGTTACCGCTCGGGCGCAAGTGGATGATGTCGCCAGAATCAAATTCCATGCGGTAGCCATCAACCTCGTTCAAAGAAACCATCTTGCCCTGGAACGTCTTGTCCTTTGCAAACTTGGAGGGCTTTGCAGCGAGAGCGCCAAACAGCTTTTCGCCGAGATTCTTTTCACGGATTTCAGCGAGTTTCGCCTTAGACTTTTCAGTCGGGAATTCCTTGAGGCGGTCGCTCACGGTAAAGCGCTTGGGCAACTTGCGGAGCAAATCCACAACGCACATACGTTCCTTGCGGACCATTACCATCACGGCAATCATCGGGAGGAGAGCGTCACGCGTCGGAAGAGCCTTGAGCGTGCGACCATCGAGCGTCAAATCCGTTTCAAGCAAGAAACCGCCATTGGCTTCGTAACCTGCAACCGTGAGGCTCTTGTCGTTTGCATCGACCAGGCTTTCCATGCCGGCTATCACATACGGGCTACCAATGCGCGTACGGCAAATCTTTTCAAAGCTACCGGACTTTTCAAGCGAAGTGTTGCAGCTCACCGGAGTTGCAATGCGCTTGATGCCAAGAGACTGTGCAGCCAAAATGCCAAGCACGTCGCCACGGAGCCACATGCCCACATCGTCTGCCAAAAGCGGGCGGTCAGAATCGCCGTCGGTGCTGAACACGGCATCCACGTAATCCTTGTGCGTAAATTCGCGAGCGAGTTCTTCATCTTCCTTGCGGATAGCTTCGGTATCGACCGGAACAAACACATCGCTACGGCCAAACGGCTTGACCGTTGCACCGAGGCTTTCGAGAACCTTCACCACGATGTCGCGGCCCACAGCGGAATGCTGGTAAACGCCAATCGTAAGTCCATGCAAAGCATCGCTACCGAAAAAGTCCGGATAGCGCTTGCAGTAATTTGCTTCGGCTTCAGCTTCGACCGCCGGGAGTTCCGGCGCAGCCTTCAGCATGCCCTTGTCGTCAAAAAGCGCTTCGTCGAAATCGACCGACTGCGACACGATTCCCTGTTCGTCGGCCTTCGTGATTTCGCCATTCGGGTGGTTAAACTTGATACCGTTGCGGTCAGCCGGGATGTGGCTACCCGTCACCATGATGGTCGGCAAATGCTTGTCGATGCCGTACATCGCAATAGCCGGGCTCGGGATGCGGCCGCAGTAAATCACCTTCCAGTTCGCATCGGCGCCAGCCTGCACGAGTGACTTCAAGATACGTTCCGTACTCGGACGCAAGTCACCCGCAATCGCAATCGTGTGTTCGCACTTGTAAGACGCTTCGCAGTACTTGATAAAAGAACGTGCATACACATAGCACACACGGTCGGTCATAGCGCTCACGAGACCGCGAGCACCGCTCGTACCAAACGCCACCCCGGACTGTTTCATAACATCTTGCATCGCAACGGACATATTAAACCTCTGTTTAGTAGGCGATAGGAAGTAGACAATAAGAAGTCTCTAAAACCGCCAAATGATTTACAATGGACAAGATAGAAAAATCTGTTTTTAAGATATTTCCAACGCCCTTGCTCTATCGTAAATACATTCCTTATACTTAGCCTTCGCTTCTTCACTTAAGAAAGACGCGTCTATCATTTCGTTCATTTCATCAAGATGGTTGGTCATTTCACGAATAAACCGCTCAGCCCTTTTCTCGACAATGCCGATACGTTTTGCAAATTCCATAAAATCCGGAGCACCATAAAAGCCATTGGCACTAAAGAAGTCGCTTTCGTAATCCTCTTCATCTGCAAAAAGATCAAGTGCCATTCTTTCATCAGAAGCATGCAACGACGTATTCAACAAATCATAAGCGGGAGTCAATACAAATATCCCCTCCTTATTTGGAGAGTATATCGAAAAATTCTTGATATGCGCATCGCCGTTACACACAAGATAATTAAACAAAATAATCTTGATGAATCCTCGTACCGTATTTACGGACTATTCATGGACGACCCGTTCCTTCAAAGTGATAACGAATCCAAGAACCTGCAAAATTGCGAAAAGCACTTTAACGCTCGGATTTGCGCGCCCGCTCTCAATACCATTAACAGTACGCAGACTGACTCCCGACATTTCAGCGAGGTCGGCTTGAGATATATTCAGTTCCTTGCGTCTTTCAGCAATCAGCTTGCCCAAAGAAGATATTTCCGTCAAGTCCATCGTTTCAACCTCAAATTACGCAATATATTGCCTATTTTCTAGTAAAAATACTACAAACAGCACAATTCGCCAACTATAACGTGCAATATATTGCGCAAATCAGCCATCAAAAAAGTAATTACTTCGCAAACGTAAACAGGATTGCGGTGATAATTATAGCAGCGATAAGGGTAAAACATGAACACATACTTAGAATGTACATTTTGATTTTGACACTTTACTGTCAAAAATCAAAACGCATTGATTCTAAATCTATTTTCCTTAATCCTTTATGCAGCGAATGGAAAAATAGCAAGAGGAATATTTCCACCAATATGTTTCATCATGTTCACCATCACCAAATTCACCGTCATTATCTATTTCAGGCAAATCATTACAATCACAACCTAGCCTCCAGAATTTATTTTCCCCTTTTTCCGAAAGCCAGTAGAAAGCATTTTTCCCCTTATTTTCAAAAATTTTGTAACAGCATTCTTCATCATCTTCGGAAACAATACGATAATCGCCATACAACCCTGACGGAACCGCATTAAAACCATAGACATCCAAAGCATCATCCCAATTCTTCGCCCGTAATGCATCGGAAACGTCATAAATTTTACCGACAAGTTCAAACATTTCGTTCAGTTCTTTTTCAGAAGGCAAATGCCACCCTGGAGGACATGCCGCATTCGCAACCTCCCTGCTATAAAGCCTGCCATATTCAGCAACACTTTCCGGATCCTTGTCATAAGCCAAGCTGCCACCTTTTAGTGGACGGTATCTCAGATTTTCAGCCATCCAAATACGATTTCCAATCCTGCAAGTTTTATAGACTTCGCCATCACGCGGGTCCGTAAACGGTTTGCAAAGCAACTCCTGCACTTCTTCATCGCTAAACTTTGAATTGGTAAACATGTCGTCAATATTTGAGGCAAACGTCCACTTTGAAAGATTCCCATGGAACTCAGAACCCTGAAACATGCAACTCATATTCTTTACTTTAGAAACGTTCCATCGGCTAATATCTCCATTGAACGTAGAGAATTCAAACATACCTTCCATATTCAAAACATTAGACACATCCCATTTGGAAATATCCTCATTGAAAGTCGAACCACTAAACATTGAGGACATATCTTTCACATGCCCTACATTCCAATGCGACAACGCCGATTTTACCTCAACACCCCTACTGAACATCCCGCTCATATTTTCAACATTGGAAACATCCCACTTAGACAAATCCCCCTTAAAAGAGGAATTACTGAACATTTCCTTCATGTTTTTCACCTTGGAAACATTCCACTTGGACAAATCAACATTTAATCGTGATCCTTGGAACATCGCTTCCATGTCAGTCACATTAGAGACATCCCACCCGCTAATATCAAGGCTACAGACAACATCATCTTTAGAATCTACATCATTTCCAAAACAATCATCATTTCCAAAACCATCATCACCAGAAAACCACCATTCGAACAGATGGCTCATATCCGTTACTTTTGATACATCTATAAAATTGAGGTCTATTGTCATTGTTTTAAAATCAATTGTCGTTGTTTTAAATTCAATTGTCGTTTCATTGAAATAATACGAATCAATCCACTTACGAACCACATCAAGAACAGTCTTTAGTTCCTCGCGATTTTTCGGTTTGGCATTTAGATTTTTGCGCATAACCTTATCAAATACTACACCACAATCTTCAGAAGAACATCCGCAAACTACGTCCGGGTGTATAGTGCAAATAGATTTACGAAGGTCCCAATTTGAGACATCTCCAATATTCCATTTTTTTTCTACCGCAAAACCACAATCCAAAAATTCGGTCATATCAGAGACGTTTGAAACATTCCATTTAGACAGATCACATTGTAAATCAACATCGTAGAACATCCTACGCATGTTTGTCACACTGGACACATCCCATTTGGAAACATCGCCATTAAACTTGGAACCGTCAAACATGGATTCCATATTTTCAACTTTAGACACGTCCCATTCCGACACATCACCATTGAACTTTGAATAATAAAACAGCGTCCGCATATTTTCTACACGGCTAACATTCCATTTGGATATATCACCATTAAATTCGGAACAATAAAACAGGCTACGCATATTGGTAACATTTGAAACATTCCAACTACTTATGTCTCCATTGAATTTTGAGGACGAAAAGCAGCCTTCCATAACGATTACATTAGAAACATCCCACTTGCTGACATCGCCATTAAACTTGGATTCACGGAACATCTTTTCCATCGTGGTTACTTTGGATACATCCCACTTGCTAATATCACCATTAAACTCCGTTTCTTCAAACAGGTGACTCATATCAGTCACTTGAGAAACATCCCACTTGCTGATATCGCCATTAAACTTAGATTTGCGGAACATACTATCCATCGTAGTTACTTTGGATACATTCCACTTGCTAATATCACCATTAAACTCCGTTTCTTCGAACAGATGACTCATATCAGTCACTTGAGAAACATCAATAAAGTTCAGGTCACAAGAAACACCTTTCTTAGCGATAGCCTTATCAATCAATTTTTTAAGGTGTTCCTTATCTTTTGCCTTTTTTCTTGTGAGAAATTCGAACATACGTATTCCTTTTATTATACCACAAAAAGGCGAATACATTGCCATACAATGCATTCACCTTTCCAAGATTGTTATATATTGATTCTAACGTTTAAGCGTCGTAATCCTCTTGGCAGCCCCATTCCACTTGGCTTCAAACATATCTTCTGCCACACCCTGAGTAGGTGCTTCAACAACCTCCTTAAGGAGAATGCCCAGCTTATTTTTCAGCATATAATGAATCTCATATTTAGCCATATTATTACCTCTTTCGCTCATTAATAGGAGTCCATTCCTGTAGAGCGTTATACAACAATGGACCTGATTAATTTTTATTACTTGTACTACAAAAAGGCGAATACATTGCCATACAACGCATTTACCTTTCCAAGATTGTTATATATTGATTCTAACGTTTAAGCGTCGTAATCCTCTTGGCAGCCCCATTCCACTTGGCTTCAAACATATCTTCTGCCACACCCTGAGTAGGCGCTTCAACAATCTCCTTAAGGAGAATGCCCAGCTTATTTTTCAGCATATAATGAATCTCATATTTAGCCATATTATTACCTCTTTCGCTCATTAATAGGAGTCCATTCCTGTAGAGCGTTATACAACAATGGACCTAATTATTTTTTATTACTTATACCACTTAGACAAATCAAAGTTTTTAGATAGTTTATTTTTCTGCTTCGTTTTTTTCTCCTTGGTGGATAAATTCCAATTAATTTTTTAAAGACACTTTAAAGAGTTCTCTTTCTTGACGAACCATCCCGTCCAATTTATCTAGCGCAACCTTAATCAGGTCCGAAAGTTGGTTTTGTGTAACATCATCGGCAATTTCAACATAGACATACTTGAAGTCGCCAAAACTGAGTAACTTTTGAGGATTATATTCCGATTCAGCTAAGACCTCATCGCCTAACACGACCTTAGTGGGCATAGCATTTTCAAGCTCCCGAACCGTGCAAGCCTTATCAATGCCTGCAAATTTAAGTTCCAAAAGTGTATCGTACTTAACTTGATTGAGCTTGTCCTCAAATTCGTCGCCATCAAAATTTGCCCACTTGCACCCTTTTTTCGGCGAAGGTTCTACATAAAAACGAAATTGCCTATTCTGAATTTGCACACCATATACAATATCGCTTCCGTCAAGCAAAAAGCACTTATACCCCATCAATCCGGCTTCGTGACCATAACCAGATTCAGGCTCAACTCGCACATCCTTTTTCTCAATAACAAATTCACGCATTTTATTTACCATAGCACTAAACCAAAGCTTTTCATAAAAATCCCGCAAACGAATGGACTCCAGTTTTTGAGCGAAGGACTCATCCGGGAAAACAGCACCTTCTTCTTCGATAGGATCACTTATTTTTCGCCTAGTCATTAACATGAGCTTACGAATAAGGCTTCCGTAATCTTTGACATATTGAAGAGTGAAAGCATCTTTTGCCTTGCTCCTTTTATACTGAGCAACAAAACCCATCTTGTCCGAGAAATTTTCATAACTCACCAAATTCCAAGGTTCATGGATTTCGGTAAAATTGTGCGTAAAGACCTGCAACGAATAATGAGGCGCAAGCAAATAAAACGTCGTGTTCTGCTCATTTATATTGACGTTATTCTTCCCTGCTCCATAAATAAATTTCAGCCCTTTGCAAACCTTGTTATGATATTCTTCAAGTTGGTTCTTATTGGGAATAGCCTTGAATTTATTTTCAATGACCGTAAACCGGCAGCACTCCTTAAAAACACGGAGAATTTCATCCCACTTGCTCTGAAGAGCATTTTCGCCAACACATTTTAACGAAAGCGGAGCACTAGCACTACGCAACCATCCCAACAGCAACTGCCCTGCATTATCGTTCTTTAGCAACTCATACTGTGATTCTTCCAAAAATGCAATGAGGAGGTCAAAATTTTGGAATTCACGAAATACAGATACCACTCGGTATTTTTTCCGTTCATTTCCTTCCGTTTTCGGACCTATCCACTTAGCAAGCTCGTCTGCTAGATAGCTCAGCAACACATCATCAGATTCACCCTGTTGCAGAAACATGCCCAGCATGTTACTATGGAAAAGTTCCTTGCTCCCGAGACTCGAATTGAATATTAAATTGGAACGCAAATCATTTATAACTTGGTCCCATGCCGTATTACGCCAATAATATTCCGCACCCTGTTTTTTAATAAGAATTTTCGCGTCTTCATGGACGCGATTTCTATGTAAATTGGAATTTACCTGGGGGGGGGGTATCGGATTTTCTGTTCTTAGGCATACACAAAGAAATGTAGTTTAAAAAACAACAAACATGTAATTATCAAGAAAAATAATTTTAAAAATATTACACTTTTTAATGAAGAACGTTTTTCCTTGCAATCAAGCAATTTCTATATTCCCCGTTATGGATAGAGCACGCCGTCGCAAATTTGGACAGAACTTTCTCGATGTTGAAACCGCCACCGCCATCGCAGGCGATTTGCCTGCCGAAGCCGGCGAATTCGTCCTTGAGATTGGTCCCGGTCACGGCGCCCTCACGGAGCACTTGCTCAACCGCGGGCTAGAACTTACTGCTGTCGAAATTGACGAGCAGTGCGTTGAAGTCTTGAACGAAAAATTCAAAGATTACAAGAACTTCAACATTGTCAACATTGACTTTTTGAAGTTTGACTTGCAAGCATTTTTGGACGCACACGCAAAACCGTGGGTTACCGGCAACTTACCATACAACGTAAGCACAGCAATTATCGCAGGGCTTATGCCGCGTTTGCACTTGACCAAAGGCTTTATGGGAATGGTGCAGCTCGAAGTCGCCGAACGCATTTGCGCCGCGCCGTGCAGCAGCAATTACGGGAGCCTTTCCGTGCTCGTTTCAGCATTTGCAAACACGCAAATTTTGCGCAAGATTGGGCCGGAACATTTCACGCCAAAGCCGAATGTCGATAGCGCCACAATGCTTTTGACACCACGCGAAGACGCAATCCAGGCGCCCGACGGATTCTTTGACTTTGTGCGTACTGCCTTCACGCAAAAGCGAAAGACACTTGCGAATTCCTTCGGACGTAATTACGACAAGAAGAAAATCCAGGCAACCATTGAACTTTTGGATTGGCCGACGACCATCCGCGCCGAAGAACTCAGCCCCGAGCAGTTCCTGAATTTCTACAAGGCATTTAAAGGTGAATAAGGAGATGCCCGCAAAAGGCATTGTCATCCTGGAGCCGAAGGCGATAGGAACCATAAGAGAAAATGAAAATTAAGATTCTCATAGACAACATCAGCTGTTCCAAAAAGCAATTAAAAGGCGAATGGGGACTTTGCGTCTACACCGAATTCAACGGCAAAAGCATTCTGCTCGATACAGGAGCGTCCACGCAATTCGCCAAGAACGCCGCCATCATGGGGATTGACATTTCCAAAATCGATGCAGGCGTCTTAAGCCATGCGCATTACGATCACGCCAAATTCTACTTGCGTGATGCCGCCCGCGAAAACTGCTACCATACGCACAAGTTCTTAAAGTTTTTCACCTATCAAGAATACATCGGCATTTACAAAGGAACACTCAAAAAGAACGCCAACCGCATTGTATTCGTCAACGGCGACTGCGAAATTCTCCCGGGAGTCACTCTCGTCGGTCACAAGACTCCAAACCTCGATGAAATTGGCAAACGCGCCCACATGAGCGTCAAAGAAAACGGCAAATACCGCCCCGACAGTTTCGACCACGAACAAAGTCTAGTCTTTGATACGCCCAAGGGCCTCTTCATCATGAACAGCTGTAGCCACGGTGGCGCCGACAACATCATCAAGGAAATCGAAGCAACATTCCCCGGCAAGCAAATTTACGCCATCCTCGGCGGGTTCCATTTATTCCGCACACCCGATGACCGCGTAAAAGCATTCGCCGAACGCCTCCGCGAATTGAACGTTCAAAAATCTACACAGGGCATTGCACCGGGCAACGCGCCTACGAGATTTTGCACGATGTGCTCGGCGACAAAGTCGCACAAATGCACACCGGCATGGAAATTGAGGTGTAGAGTTCCTAAGCGGGATCGTTTACCGGCTTAGAATAGTCACGCTCTCCAAACAAAGCCGTTCCCACGCGAATCATCGTAGAGCCTTCTTCGATGGCGACTTCCAAATCAAGCGTCATGCCCATCGAAAGCTGATCGAACTTCGCAAAGGCGCCACCTTTAGCAAGGAACTTGTCGCGCAGCCCACGCAAGAACGCAAAGCACTCGCGAGAATCTTCCGGAACACCCGTGTTCTTGCCAATCGTCATGAGGCCGCGGAAACGCAAATGCGGGAAGTTTTCGCTCTTGCCGTCATCAGTGGCAGCGCCCGCTTTTGCCGCAAGATCGTTCAAGAAAGCTTCAGCCTCATGCACGTCCAAGCCGCTCTTCGTTTCTTCTTCGCCCGCATTCACCTGGAACAAAATGTCGAGAACTTTTCCCTGACCATTTGCAGCTGCAGCGCAAACCTTCTCCAACTTTTCCACCGCTTCGATACTTGCAATGGAATGGATGCAGTCGGCTACAAGTGCAGCCTTCTTGAGCTTGTTACTTTGCACAGGACCAATTACATGGCAACGCACGCGGCTCCCGTCCTTTGCCGTACGCGGCTCGGAGAACTTGAGTTCGGCTTCTTGCACGCGGTTTTCGCCAAAGTCCGTTGCACCCAAAGCAATCGCATTTTCCACAGCTTCTGCCGGGTGGAACTTGCTCACCCACACAAGCTTAACCGAATCACGGCTGCGACCCGCAATCTTGCAAGCCTCGCCAATCCTTGCTTCGAGAGCTGCAAGGTGCTCGCGCATTTCATCAAGTGTGAATTCCATAGTTTTAGTAGACCGTTAGAAGTTGGAAGTAGACAGTGATTAGTGATTATGTTTTTCAGTTAAAAGATAATAAATCCTTTTCGGCCTAATATTAAAAAATTTATTCGCCAGTTAATATACTACTCTTCTCAAAAAGATTTTTATAAATTACAAAGTACCAGTATCAACATACTGGATTTTGCTATATCCTTTCTTATATCTTTTCCTAAATCCTTAGCTATATCGTTTGCTAGATGAATCGGCACTCCGATTCAATTTAATCAACTATATAATCTAAAGGATATGAAAATATATCTAGACAACTGCTGCTACAACCGGCCTTATGACGACCAAAGCCATTTGACCATTTCCATTGAAGCACAAGCTAAAATGCAAATACAATCTCTTGTAAAAGCACAAAAATTGCAATTGGCTTCATCATTTATTCTTGATTACGAAAATTCTTGTAATCCGTACACAGACAGAAAATCTGCTATAACAAAATTTTTGAATGATAATGTTTTCGATTATGTAGGAAGCGACAAATCAGATGTAATCGCCATAAATGCCAAGAAAATCATGGCAACAGGGGTAAAAATGAAAGACGCTTGTCACATTGCCTGTGCAGAATTAATGAATTGTGATTATCTTTTAAGTACGGACAAGCGGATGCTTAAATATAAAAGTAATTCGATAAAATTGATCAACCCCATAGAGTTCCTTAATCTAATAAGCGGAGGTGCTGAAAATGATAACTGAAATCACTCCACCAGCAACAATCGAATTGCTTTCCAGAGGAATGGAATGCCTCATCCGTGAACTCGGAGTTGTTGACACTGAGTATTTTATAGCAGCGGTCCAAAGAGAACGATTTGACTATACCAAATGGCAACGTGAACATTTCGACAAAATGGATCTGCAAACCTTTGTTGACAAGGCCTCTGCCTACGCCAAAGAAAAAGGGAAATAGCAAAAAGGCCCGCGCACATCACTGTGGCGGGCTCATTTTCACAATTAATTACGCTTTTTTCGCGCTTTTTGCGGCCTTCGGCATTTTGAACAAAATCTTCACGATTTCGTCAATATGCTTGTGCGGGTAAATCTTGAGGCCCTTCTTCGCCGGTTCCGGGAGTTCAGCCACGTCCTTCTTGTTACCTTCCGGCAAGTGGAGAGTCTTCACGCCAGCAGCGAGTGCAGCAAGCGCCTTCTCGTTCAAGCCGCCAATCGGGAGGCAGGCGCCCGTAAGGCTCACTTCACCCGTAAACGCAATGTCCGGTGAAATCGGCTGCTTCGTAAACGCACTCAAGAGGCAGAGCGTAAGCGCGATACCTGCAGAAGGTCCATCCTTCGGCACGGCACCTTCCGGCACGTGAATGTGGATGTCAGTCTTACGCACAATCGCAGGGTCAATGCCAAAGCGCTGCAAGCGTTCACGAACAAGCGAAACGGCAATCTGTGCAGATTCCTTCATCACGTCGCCAAGCTTACCCGTCAAAATCAGCTGACCCTTGCCGCTCAAGAGCATGCATTCAATGGGCAAAATTTCGCCACCGACACTTGTCCAGGCAAGACCCGTCACAACGCCCGGGCGACCTGGTTCCGGCAGCTGGTTGTCCAAGAATCTCGGAGCGCCGAGGTAATCCTGAAGCACCTTCGCCGTCACTTCCGGCTTAATCTTCTTGCCCATCACAATGTCTTTTGCACGATGGCGCACCGCACTTTCAAGCACGCGTTCAAGTTCACGCACGCCCGCTTCGCGCGTCCAGCCGCGCATCACGGCGTTAATCATCTCGTCGCTGAAGCTCACCTGTTCGCCAAGTTTCACGCCCGTGCGTTCACAGATGCGCGGGAGCAAATACTTGCCCGCAATCTGCAGCTTTTCATGCGGATAGTAGCCCGGCAGGCGCACCACTTCCATACGGTCACGCAGAGCTTCCGGAATTTCGCCTTCGCTATTTGCCGTCGCAATAAAGAGCACACGGCTCAAGTCAAGCCCCACTTCCATGAAGTGGTCAGTAAAGTCATGGTTCTGTTCCGGGTCCAAAACTTCAAGCATAGCGCTTGCAGGGTCGCCTCTAAAATCGCTTGCCATCTTGTCGATTTCATCGAGCAAAATGACCGGGTTCATGCACTTTGCACGGCGCAAAGCGTGAATGAATCGACCAGGCATCGCACCAATGTAAGTGCGGCGATGACCACGGATTTCAGCTTCGTCACGCACGCCACCAAGCGTAATGCGGACAAAGTTACGCTGCATCGCTGTTGCAATCGATTCCACGAGAGTCGTCTTACCTACGCCCGGAGGACCCACAAGGCAAAGGATCGGAGCACGACGTTCCGTACCGGTAAGCTTCAGCACAGCCACGTATTCCATGATGCGTTCTTTAACTTTATCCAAACCGAAATGTTTAGAGTCAAGTTCCGCCTTTACCTTCTTCATGTTCAAAACGGTATCGGTGTAAACGCCATACGGGAGCGAGAGGAACCAGTCCACGTAATTGCGGCTCACCGCGTATTCCGGGGAGGTCGGCTGCATCATGCGCATGCGCCCGATTTCTTCTTCGAGCTTTTCTTCAATCGCCTTGCTAAACTTCTTGGTCTTGATTTTCTTGAGCAACTGGTCCGGTTCTGAAGCACCGCCATTTTCGCCGTCCAGTTCATCCTGCAACTGGCGAATCTGCTCCGAGATAAACCATTCTTTCTGTTGCTGAGCCATCTTCTGGCGCACGTTCTGCTGAACGCGAATCATCACGTTCTCGTTTTCCTGCGCAACCTGCATCAGGCTAATCAAACGATCCGCAAGAGCGTCAATCGTTTCGAGTTCCAAAAGCGCCTGCTTCTCGGAAAGCGAAATCGAGAGGAACGGAATCATCCCGTAAAACGCATTGATGTGGCTATCCATCGTAAAGAGCGCTTCGACCATGCCATCGGCAATATTCCTATGCATGGCGTATTCGCGGAACATGTTCAGCACATCTTCAAACTTTAGAGACTTGTCTTCTGCCTTGATAAAATGTTCTCTCGGCGAGACCGTCACCTGCAAAAATCCGTCGCGCAAAGCAATCGAACGGAGATCCACCACGGAATCGCCTTCCAGCACGACCTTCACACAGCCATTCGGGAACGGCGTCACATTCGCCACGCGAGCCACCACGCCCACCGAGTAAAGGTCGAGCATCGGGTTATCGAGCGTTTCCTGTTCCACATTCTTCTGTGCAACCAAGATAATTTCGTTGTTATGATTCTCAGCAAATTCCAGGGCACGGAGCGACATCTCGCGGCCCACCAAAATGCGTCTAGTCGTCAGCGGAAATACAACAGCATCCCTCAGAGGGAGCAACGGATACGTTTTATTAAAGTCAAAAGCCATATACTACAAAGATAGTATTTTGAAGATGAGGGGACAAAAAAGCAGTCACCGTTTTTCGGCAACTGCTAAAATTCGCATTCGTGAAGTCGCAACGTTCAGGAATTCGCGGGTCACAGCAACAACTAAGACTTTTTCTTGTTGTGCGTGAGGCCTTCCTTGACCATTTCGACAGTCACGGTAAACTTCTTTTCGCCAGAGCCCGGCATCTTGAACATCGCCTGCTGCAGCACGCGTTCCATCACGGATCTAAGCCCACGTGCACCCGTCTTACGGGTCATCGTTTCACGGACGATTTCCTTGAGGGCATCGTCTTCGAATTCGAGCTTGATGTTGTCCATAGCAAACAAGCTCTTATACTGCTTCACGAGAGCGTTCTTCGGCTTCGTCAAGATGTTGAGGAGAGCCGTCTCGTCGAGTTCTTCGAGAGCAACAGCAATCGGCAAACGACCGACAATTTCCGGGATGAGGCCAAACTTGATCAAGTCTTCCGGCTCCAGCTGCTTGAAGAGTTCGCTCAAGCTGTTTTCGCTTGCAGTGTGGATATCGGCACCAAAGCCCATACCCCCCTGGTTCACGCGCTGGGAGATAATCTTGTCCAAGGTTTCAAAGGCGCCACCGCAAATGAACAGGATGTTTCTCGTGTTCACCTGCACAAGCGGCTGTTCCGGATGCTTACGGCCACCCTTCGGCGGGACCGATGCAACCGTACCTTCCAAGAGCTTCAAAAGTCCCTGCTGCACACCTTCACCGCTCACGTCACGCGTGATGGAGGGGTTTGCAGTCTTACGAGCAATCTTATCAATTTCGTCGATAAAGATAATGCCGCGTTCAGCCTTAGCCACATCGTAATCGGCAGCCTGCAAAAGGCGCACGATAATGCTATCGACGTCTTCACCCACATAACCAGCTTCGGTCAAGACCGTCGCATCGGCAATCGTGAACGGCACGTCCAAAAAACGGGCCATCGTCTGCGCCAAGAGCGTCTTACCCGAACCGGTCGGGCCGACCAGGAGCAAGTTCGACTTTTCGACATCGACATCGTCCTTGGACTTGTGCGTCTGCTTGTAACGCAAGCGTTTATAATGGTTGTAAACCGCCACAGAGAGCGCCATCTTTGCACGATCCTGCCCAATGACAAAATCGTCCAGGTGCGCCTTGATTTCGGTCGGGAGCGGGAGCGGCTTTGAAGAAATTTCCTTCGCTTCCTGTTCCTGTTTCGTACGTGCCAAGTCTTCTTCAAGAATGCGGCTGCACATGCGTATGCAATCACTGCAAATATACGCACCTGCACCGGTGATCATCTTTTCGACTTGTTCTGCCGGCTTTCCGCAAAAACTGCAGCTTACAGCCGGGTGGTTCTTGCCACTACGGTACATTAAATTCCCTCTTTACGCGGCACAAAAATTTCATCAATGACGCCAAAGGCCTTAGCTTCTTCCGGGCTCATGTAAAAGTCGCGGTCCGTCTTTTCGCGGACTTCGTCGACAGGCTTTCCGGTATGCTTAGCGACAATTTCGGTAAGGGTATCCTTAGTGCGGATAATTTCCTTGGCGGTAATCTGAATATCTGTAGATTGTCCAGTAGCGGCACCCGACGGCTGGTGCAACATGATGCGGGAATGCGGGAGCGCATAGCGCTTGCCCTTCGTACCTGCAGCAAGGAGCACGGCGGCCATCGAAGCACAACTACCAATGCAGATCGTAGCGATATTCGGGCGTACGTGCTGCATGGTATCATAAATGGCAAGCCCTGCCGACACGTAACCGCCCGGGCTGTTTATATACAGCGTGATATCCTTTTCCGGATTCTCGTATTCAAGGAAAATCAACTGGGCCATGACATTGTTTGCCACTTCGTCGTTAATCGGCGTGCCCAAGAAGATAATACGTTCCTTGAGAAGTCTGGAATAGATATCGTAAGCGCGTTCACCGCGCCCGGTTGTTTCAATGACGGTAGGGATGATCATTTATTCCTCTTATTACTTTGTTTCTTCAGCTGCCGGGCGGATACCGACGATGAAGTCAGCAGCCATCTGGAAGCGAAGTTCGTCGCGCAGCTGGTTGATACGGCCAGACTGGCGGAAGTGGTTCTTCAGATTTTCGAATTCCACGTGGTAAGCGTTAGCCATCTGCTGGAGGCGTTCGTCAACGAGAGCCTGCGTCGGCTTGATCTTTTCCTGCGTAGCAACGAATTCGAGAATGCGGTGTTTCTTAATTTCGCGGATTGCTTCAGCGGAGAGTTCGTTTATCTGTTCTTCGGTCGGTTCGACAACGTCCTTTTCGCTCTGGGCATTGCGGTTGAGCGTCCACTTGATGAGGTCGTAGATGCGAGCCTTCGGCACTTCGAACGGGTTAGCTTCGATGAGCTTGTCGATAGCTTCGTTGATAGCCTTGTTCTTAGCAGCGTCCTTCTTCTGGGCAGCGAGGCTTTCAGCGAGGTTGTTTCTCAAGTCAGCTTCGTCCTTAACGCCAATCTGCTTGCAGAATTCTTCGTCCACAGTCGGCGGAACGATTTCGCGAACGTCCTTGATTTCGACGTTGAACTGTGCAGTCTTGCCGCGGTAGCGTTCGTCCTTGTGGTCATCCGGATACTTGAAGTTGATTTCCTTCTTGTCACCGGCCTTAACGCCCATGAGGCCTTCATCGAATCCCGGAGAAGCGGATTCACCGAGGAGAGAGCGGAATTCCTTGTTTTCCGGAAGTTCCTGCTTTTCACCGTCGATAACAACTTCGATATAGTCACCAACAACAACGTCACCCTTCTTGGCTTCGCGGTCAACGTGTTCGTCCTTGCTCCACATCTGCATGAGGCGGTCGTATTCGGCCTGGACTTCTTCTTCGTGAACGGCTGTAGCCGGAACGGTGATGCCCGTGTCAGCGTAACCCTTGATGTCGATTTCCGGATCGACTTCGACTTCCACCTTAAGTGTGATGTCGTTCTGTTCGTCGTCCTTGAAATCCTGGACCATCATCTTGCCAACCGGAATGATGTTAGCCTTCTTGAGGGTTTCCTGAACGATAGAGTTCACGACTTCATCAACAGCTTCGTGACGGATGGACGGTCCGAACTGCTTCAAGATCATGGACTTCGGCACTTGACCCTGGCGGAAGCCCTTCAAGGCGACCTGCTTCTTGTACTGAGAAAGCTTCTTTTCGAACGGAACCTTGAGATCACCCTGCGGGATTGTAATTTCAAGGGTGCGCACGGTTGCGCTTGTTTCTTTGATTTCAGCGGACATATATACTCCGGTATACGGTTGTTAAAAAGGTGATAAAAAAAAGAACTGCGAGGGGTGGGAGTCGAACCCACACACCGAAGTACCAGATCCTAAGTCTGGCGCGTCTGCCAATTCCGCCACTCTCGCGATTTCAAGACCAAAGATACAAAAAATTGCCTAAAAACGAATCACCTTTTTTCGATGACCCCGTAAAAACGGGACGGGTAACGCTTCGGAATCATGCCCAGCTTGTTCAGTACGCGGAACGGAAGCATCAAAAGGCCCAAAGGTCCCTTAAAGCAGCCGCGCAAAAGCTTAATTCCAGCCCCCGGGAACAGGTAATCGCCCATAGTAAGGCGATATTCCACGCCAAGGGAGTCAAGCATCTGCTTCATCTCGTCGTACGAGAAATGCCACAAGTGGTCGGATACCGCAATATGCGCATACGTGAGCCCGCTTTCGAACAAAGTGTTAAAATCGTTCGTACACGGGAGCGAAAACACCACGCGCTTTTTGGCAGCCCCGATGGCAGACTTCAAGAAGTCCACCGGACTTGGCACATGTTCCAAAACTTCGATCATCATAACCGTATCGGCAAGATTTATGCCTAGCGGTTCACCCGGTTCAAGCAATTTAGTCTTGAGTCCATTCTTTTCGGCAACCGCAAGCGACTTCTCGTTGATATCGGCGACAGTCGTATCAAAGCCCGCCTTCTTCACCTCAAGTGAATAGGCTCCTTCGCCACCACCGAGATCGAGCACGGTCTCCCCGCGAACTTCGCGAAGCAAGAACTCGACCAGCGGCTTGTGAGCCTCGCCCGGCTTTGCCGGCGGACCCGGAACGAAGAAAGAACTTTGACCTTGCAATTTACCCATGACTCGAAATATAGTAAACAGTTTTTAGTGATTAGTCAATAGTTCTTAGTCACTAGTTGTTAGTCTTTAGTACTAATCGACCTACAACCAATGACTATTGACCAATAACCAATAACTAAACTCTTTTTTATCTTTACCTCCATGTTTCAAGCTTTCCGCAATATAAGAATCGGTGTTTTCATCGCATTTGTAAACCTCCTTATCCAAGGAATTTCATTTTTCGTCCAGAATTTTATTGCGCGTAACCTTGGAACCGCTTCTTACGGGCATTTCGGGCTGCTCCAGACCGACTACTCCATTTTCTGCGCCATCGCCGATTTCGGCATGACAACCCTCATCCTCGCCTTTTTCGGGAACCGCGCCACAAAAGGTTCTCTTTTCAGGAGCATCCTCCAGCTACGACTTTTCTCCGCCGTGGTTGCAGCACTCCTCATGGTCGCCTTCGCGTTCACGTTCCGCTACAACCACCCAATATTCTACGGCGAACTGATTTTCACGTTCGGGCTCGTGTTCCAGCATGCGTTTTTCGACTGGTACTTCATCTGCGGGAAATTCTGGAAGCGACTCTTCGTCTCGAAGCTATTGCACACGATTTCGTATTCTGCGGTCATGTTCATGACCCTTCTCTACTTCAAGATTGAACGCATCGAACTCATTGCACTTGCGATGGTGCTCGCCGCACTCCCCGCATTCTTTTACGGTGTCACACAGGCATTCCACGCGCACCTCTTAAAAATCACGCGCCGCACGTTCCGCTTTATCGCGCTCATGGTCAAAGCGGGCATTCCGTATGCCATCTCGAGCTTCGCCGCTTTCGCCTACCTCCCCATCGGGCTTTATGTCGCGGATAAATTTGCAAGCGCCGAATTCCTCGGCTGCTACAACTTCGGGCATAAAATTCTCGTGCTCTGCTCCGGCATCATGGTTCACTTCATCTCGTCGAACCTCATCACGCTCCACTCCACGCACGACAAGAACATCCACCTCAAGGACATCGCAGTATTCACGCTGTTCATCGCCGTCTGCTCCTCGCCCCTTTGGCTCTTCCCCTCGTGGATTCTCAAAATTCTCTTCTTTGCAGCCCCGTGGACTGACGCTACATTACAGACAAGCGCAAATATTTTACAGATACTTTCGTTCTCGCTCATTTTCCAGGCCGCACGCACCACGCTCATCTCCACACTCCTCAAGGAGCATGCGACACGCGCCTACGCCATCATGGTAAGCATTGGCGGAGCCTCGAACGTCATCGCTTGCGGACTCGCCGGAATGTATCTAGAAAATGCAATGATCCCGCTATTTGCACTCACAGGCGATCTTGTGATCACTGTGATCCTCTTCGGGTATTTCACCCACCACCGCAGGGTCCGCTGGTAATATCGTACGACCGCTGCTCACTGTGCAGACAAAGAAAAAGAACGACATCCACACCCAGTACATGCTCTGCTTGTAACCGGTCGTGAAGTTCCACAGGATAATCCACATCATGAACGTCGCCGTGAGCAAAAGCATAAGCGGGCTTTTAGCAACCGCCATCTTGTGATAGCTATACGTGAACAGCACGCCAAAGAAAAACGGCAACAGGAAAATCCCCGGGAGTCCAAAGTCCTTGTACGCATCCCAAAGGTACGGAATAGTATTTAAGCCCGTGTACTTTACCACGCTCTCGTTAAACGGCGTATCCCAGCCAAAGTTCGCCTGGAGCCCATCGCCAATATGCAACAGGTGCGTCACGCCAAAGAACGCGTCGATGCCGTACGTCCATTCGTGTTCGGGAACATCGCTATAACGGTTGAACGCATAATCCAAATTCCAGTAGTTGTTCGCCACGTACTTATACGGGAGAAGCGCCACTTCTTTTGCAATCTTGCTATCAGTCACATCCGAATTGCCATACTGCCCCTTGAGAGCTGCCACCGCCACAAAGAAAATGCAGACAAACACCGTCACCACCGCGAGTGAACGCCACGAGAATCGCCCGCGCAAGTAGTTGAACAAAATCATGAACATGCCAAGGCAAAGCATGTTGATACCGCGGCTCGGGTACGTCGCAAACGAAAGGAGAATCGTAAACACCACCATGAACCGCGATGCATAGCGCACCCAGCGCACCGGGTTCATCGACTTGAACGACGCTACCGCAAAAAGCCCGACCACCATTGCGCCCGAGGTAAAGAAGTCTGCGTACTTGAGCACATCGTTATCTTTACCCGTAAGCCACTGCGACGGATTGTCCGTCAAAAGCACAAGGTTCCCGGTCACAGAAATCACGCCAAGCACACCCACAAAGAAATAGGCGAACGCCGAAAAACTCAAGAAGAAATGACAAACCCAGTTGTACTCGCCGTGAACTTCAAGCTTTTTCTGCAACGGAGGTCCGCCAGCCGATTTCCAGGCAAAGTCCGTCACATAGCAACCGACCAAAAAGCAGAACATGCCGCCGCCCCAAACGAGCCACGTCGAATAATTGAAATCCGACATCATCGGCAAGAACTGCAAATAAGAAACACCAAGCATCACCATCTGCACCAAGAAGTACAGAGTCGACGGGCGGAAAAAATCTTCCTTGAAAATGGAGACAAGCACCAAGGCGACGATGCCAAGCGTAAACATCACGCTTGACTCTGGATGAGCAAACAACGCCTCCACCATAGCCTTAACGCCTCAAGAATTACTTATGCCAGAAGCAGACTTTCTTGACAAAGAAATCCCACTCGGCAGCAGTCTTAGAGTTCGTGCGGCTTTCAGAGCGCATATACTCGACAAGGTTGCAGAGGAGTGTCGCGAAGAAGAACGAGAAGAACACCGTAAACGCAAGGATAAGTCCACGCTTCGGAGAAATCTTCTTGTCGTTTTCCCAAGGCGCTTCAAGTACATGCAGGTTCGTGAGCATCTTTGCTTCTTCCAAGCGCATCTGTTCGCTCTGCTGACGCAACACCTTGTACATCGCTTCCTGAATACGGATTTCCGCTTCGCGCCTCATGTATTCCGCATAAAGCTCCGGAGACTTCTTGAGTTCCAGAATACCGATATTGCTGTGCTTGCCCTTGAGCGTCCCGCCGAGAGCGGAGTTCACGCCCTTTGCACGTTTGGAAAGTTCCTGATAACGCTTGCTGTTTTCGCCACGGTCAAGCTTTTCAAAATTCATCTCGATGCCGACTTCCTCGCGCATCGCCTGCAATTCGCTCAAGTACTTGATTGTCGCTTCGAGCTGCACGTTCGGTTCATACACGTTGTTGCTGACCTGGAAATTGACAAAGTCTTTGATCAAGGAATCCAGCACATGTTCGCAGGAATCAAGTCTCGACTGGAAATATTCCCTGGACTGGCGGGCCTGCTTCGTCTTAAATGCGTTGAATGAGGAATCAGCCTTTTCGAGCATGAAGTTTAAAACTTCAACTGCAAGTTTTGCGTCCGTATCCTTGTAATAGAGGGAAAGCATGTCTTCCTTGTTCATCTCGAGCCCGAAGTTCTTGCGGAACTCCTTCAGCAAGTCGGCATGGAACTTTCCCTTGAACTCGTAATGCCTGGCAAGGTCAAACTTTTCAATCACCATGTTGTGCAGTTCCCAGGAATTGAAAATCGTCCACACGGCATTCACATCCTCGTTGTCCATAGTGATACCGAGCAACGAGCTCATACCCGAACCACCCATGAGTCCGCTAAGCGCACCCGCCATAGGCTGCGTCGATGCAGGCGGAGTGACAATCGCAGCAGCGGCAAACTTGGGCTTAATGACCCACATGACCATTACAAAAGCGACAATCGTCGGGATAAGGACCATTGCCACAACAAACTTGAAATGCTTCAAGTCATTATTCAGAATCCGCAAGCAGATTTCAACAAAACCGATAGACTCTTGCTTTTCCATAAATTACTTGTAGTTGACGTAAATGATGAACGCAGACGAAATCACACTCAAAAGTGATGCCATGAACAAGGTGAAATCCTTGAACGATTCGTAATGGTTCTTGGGAATTTCAATGACGTCGCCCGGCAAAATCGGGTCCGTCGCCACGTTGATAGAAATCGCTTCCGGCTTTGCACCGCGCCAGACCTTCGCCTGGGTCCAGGAACCCGTAATCGTATTCACGCCACCCGAAGAGATATAGTCAATGGCATGCCATGTCGGATTGTAAGTGTAACGGCCGATATAGTTTACGGCACCGCCAAGGTACACGAACAGTTCCTTGATAAAGAATTCCACTTCCGTATTCGGCTCGACAGTCGTCGTCTTCATTTCGCCAAGCGAAATCCAGCGGGGTTCCTTGTCCGGTTCGCGAATGCATACAGACTTATAGCCCTGGTTGTGCATCCTATCGGCGCCAGCAAGCTCAAAGTAATCCTGGAGAGTCCTATCCGAACGGTAAGCGACCGTCGTTCTATACCCCGGGAAAACCAGGGAAACGTTATCGCCCATCGGGACAAACGGCACATAAATCTTGTCTCCCTGCTGTAGCAGAATATCGTTTTCAAAATTGCCGTTCTTCGCCATGTCATTGAAGTTCACGTGGATGGTATCCTTACCGCGAATAATCTGGACATCTTCCTTATTGGCGTTCGGGAGAAGCCCGCCAACCGCACGGATAAACATCGAAAGCCTGTTCTGCGGGTCAATCACATGCTGTCCGACCGCAGGAATTGCACCCATGGCGTTCACGCGGAACCTCTTCATGGCTGCAAGTTGCACAAAGCAGTATTCACGCTTGTAACGCCTGGAAACAAGGTCGAGAATCAGCCTCTGCGCCTCAGCCAAAGTCTTGCCGTTTACATTCACGACACCACACTCTTCGACAGCCACGCCGCCATCCGGATACACCTGGATAGAGAGGTACTTGTCTTCGAGCATCAAGTCCAGAAAGTCGCCCGGACCGAGCACGTAATTGGAATCCACAGCCATTTCGGCATACATCGGCGTAAGCGATGCGGCGCCACGCGTAGACGTACCTTCGCCGAGAACTAGACCCTTAGACGCAGAATTGCCAAACATCGAATCCGAAGCAAAGGCACAAACGCACGCCAATAAAAGACAGACAATAAAAGATCGCATAATACTTTTCTACAGTTGAGAAAAAGATTGACAAGTTACCTAATTATACAAAAATTAAAATGAAGAGTAGAACCAAATCATCAGTTATTGGCCATTAGTCATTGGTTATTTGTCAATGGCTATGGATGCAAAAAGGGGACACGGTATAAAAACCATGTCCCTTTTTAAAAGCGGTTGACCGTTTTTTGATCTTAGTTAGCGGACTTGCCTTCGCCTTCGACCATGTCAACAGCAGCGTCAGCCTTGGCAGGTTCAGCAGCCTTCTTAGCCTTAGCAACGATTTCGTCTTCGACGAGACCGATCAAAGCCATTTCAGCAGCGTCGCCGGCGCGGTTCGGGCCGAGCTTCAGCACGCGAGTGTAACCGCCGTTGCGGTTAGCATAACGCGGACCGATCGTGTTGAACAAATCCTGGAGAACCTTCGGGTCCATCACGAAGCGAGCTGCTTCACGACGTGCAGAGAGGTCACCCTTCTTTGCGTAGGTAATCATGCGTTCTACACAGCTGCGCACAAGCTTAGCCTTGTGGAGAGTGGTACGCACATAGCGCTTGTTCTGATCCGTTTCCATGCCCTTCTCGAGAATAGAAGTCGTGAGGGCGCGGAGGATGGCACGCTTGTGTTGGGCGTTAACACCCAGTTTCTTGTTTTTTACACCGTGTCTCATGTTTAATCCTTCAAGTAATCATCGACGTCCATGCCAAAAGAGAGGCCCATCGACGTCAACACCTCGTTAAGTTCAACCAAGGACTTCCTACCGAAGTTCTTGTATTTGAGCATATCGTTTTCCTTGTTGCGAACAAGCTCGCCAATGGTATGGATGTTTGCCATACGGAGGCAGTTGCTGGAGCGAACGGAAAGTTCCAGATCGTCCACGCGCATACGGAGGAGGTTAGCGATACGCTGACGTTCTTCATCCATTTCGAGTTCTTCAGGAGATTCGAGATCGCCTTCGAAGTTGATGAAGATTTCCAAGTGATCCACAAGAAGCTTTGCAGCGTATGCAAGAGCGTCTTCCGGGTCAATGGAACCGTCTGTTGTAATTTCAAGTTCCAGACGGTTGTAGTCCGTCTTCTGACCAACGCGGGTATCGCTGATGTGCATTGCGACTTTCTGAACCGGGTTGAAGTTCGCATCCATGGCGATAACGCCAATCGGAGCGTCCTTGTCCTTGAGTTCGTCGGCAACAACATAACCACGACCGCAGGAGATCTTCACGTCCATCGACAAAGAAGCGTTGCCGTTCAATGTCGCAATGTGAACATCCGGAGTCAGGATAGTGACATTTGGATTGTCCATAAAGTCCTTGGCCGTGACTTCGCCATCACCGGACATGTCCAAGTGAAGGGTTTCATCATGATCAGACAGGAGCTTTACACGGATGCTCTTGAGGTTGAGGATAATGTCAGTGACATCTTCCTTAACACCCGGAATCGTCGAAAATTCCTTGTCAACGCCTTCGATTTTCACGGAGACAATAGCCGCACCCTGCAGAGAGGAGAGGAGCACGCGACGGAGAGCGTTACCGAGGGTAATACCCCAGCCACGTTCCAAGGCTTCTACGACAAACTTGGCGTAGCGGCCATCTTCGCCGGTTTCCACTTTCTGGAAGCTGCGCGGCATCTGAAGTGATTTCCACATCATTGGCGATACCTCTTTGGATTAAATTCTTCTCTTCTTTTTAGGACGGCAACCATTGTGCGGAATGCCCGTCACGTCTCGAATAGAGAGAACTTCGAGGCCCGCATTCTTGAGAGCGCGGACGGCAGATTCACGACCGCCACCAGCACCCTTAACGCGAACGTCCACCTTGCGCATGCCGAGATCGAATGCCTTGTGGGCAGCGGTTTCAGCGGCGAGCTGGGCAGCAAACGGCGTGCTCTTGCGGGAGCCCTTGAAACCGGAGTTACCCGGAGAACCCCAAGCGACAACGTTGCCACGAGCGTCGGTGATAGAAACGATTGTATTGTTGAAGGAAGCGAACACGCAGGCGATACCCTGGATGTCAATGCGCTTCTTGCCCTTCTTGATCTTGACTTCTTCAGCAGCAGCCGGAGCTTCAGCAGCGGCAGCAGCAGTTTCCTTGATTTCTTCTTCAGCCACGATGATACTCCTTACTTCTTCTTGTTAGCCACAGTCTTCTTGGGGCCCTTACGTGTGCGGGCGTTGGTGCGGGAACGCTGACCGCGGACCGGGAGGCCCTTGCGGTGGCGGATGCCGCGATAGCAGCCAATATCCTGCAAACGCTTGATGTTCAAGGTAACTTCTGCGCGGAGCTGACCTTCCACAGAGTATTCATCTTCCAAAAGATGACGAATCTTACCTTGTTCTTCTTCAGTCAGGTCGTCACACTTCTTGTTCTTGTCAATGCCCAACTGAGCACAGACCTTGTTAGCGGTGAACAGACCGACACCATAGATTGCCGTCAGACCGTATTCAACAGTCTTGTTTTTCGGTAAATCGACACCAGCGATACGTGCCATACGATCTCCTTATCCCTGCTTCTGCTTGTGACGGGGGTTCTTCGAACAGATGATGCGCAATACACCCTTACGACGGATGATCTTGCAGTTTTCACATCTGGGTTTGATGGAGGCTTTGATTTTCATAGGTTTGACCTTCTTTTGTAATACCTATTACTTGTAACGGTAAGTAATTCGCCCGCGATTTAAATCGTACGGGGAAATCTCGACCAACACTTTGTCGTCCGGCAAAATTCTGATAAAATGCCGGCGCATTTTTCCTGAAACATGTGCCAGGATCTCATGACCATTTCCGAGTTGAACACGGAAGAAAGCGTTGGGAAGAGCTTCCAACACAACGCCTTCTACTTGTATACCTTCTTCTTTAGCCACTAGGATGCCATCCTGCCGCGAATGCGGCCACGTTTCAAGAAACCTTCATAATTTTTGGTATGCAACTGGGCTTCGAGCTGACGAAGAGTATCCAGAGCAACACCCACCACGATAAGTACCGAGGTACCCCCAATATAGAAACTCATATTGAGAGCGTCTTTCATGTGCAGGGGAACAACGCTGATTAAAGCGAGGTAAAGAGACCCAGGCAATGAAATTCTGGTCAAAACGTGGTCAATGTATTCTGCTGTCTGCTTACCCGGACGGACTCCCGGAATAAACCCACCACTTCTCTTGAGGTTTTCGGCAATGTCGTTCGGGTTGTACTGGATTGCCGTGTAGAAGAAGGTGAAGAATATGATGAGGAGGGCATCTACTACGCTGTAGGAGATGTGACCCGGAATAAATGCAGAAGCAAAAGCCTGCATCGCAGATACGTTCGGGAACCAAGATGCAACCATGGCCGGAATGAACATGATGCAAGATGCGAAGATCACGGGAATCACGTTAGCAGTGTTCACCTTGAAAGGCAAATAGCTAGCCTGACCACCCAAGACCTTGTTTCCGACGGTCCTGCGAGGACTTTGGAGTGGAATGCGACGGGTCGCCTGCTCGACGAAAACGATAAATCCGACAATGACAACTACCAGCGCCAAGATAAAGACCTCGATCGCAAGCGGCTGGATGCCTTCATTAAACATTTCGAATTCAGCCATGATGGCCCGCGGAAGGCCACCGACGATACCGGCGAAAATGATAAGAGAAATACCGTTACCCACACCGTGCGAGGTAATCTGCTCGCCAACGTACATCAAAAAGATTGTACCTACGGTGAAGGTTAACGTTGCAAGGAGACGAAAGCCGAGGTTACCGAGACCGGACGAGAAATTGTCGGAAAGGACCGAAATGCCCGTACCGGCGGCCGTCGTCACCTTGAGGTTAGAAAGCCACATAGAAATACCCCATCCCTGCAAGGCGGAAAGGACCACCGTGAAGTATCGGGTATACTGGTTCAGCTTAGCGCGACCTTCCTGACCCTCCTTCTGGAGCATCTGGATGGCGGGAATAACCGAGCCCATCAACTGGAGGATGATGCTTGCGCTGATGTACGGCATGATACCGAGGGCAAATACAGTTGCTTTCGCAAATGCACCGCCGGTAAACGAATCGTACAGGCCGAACAAGTTATTCGAATTTTTGAAGTATTCTGCGAGGACCGCAGCGTTAACTCCGGGGATGGTGATGTGTGCGCCAATGCGATAGACAATCAAAAGACCAAGCGTAAAAAGGATCTTTTTACGCAGGTCTTCAATCTTAAAAGCATTTACGAACGCATCGATGGCTTTCTTGAGTGCTTCCATTAGATGATCTCAACTTTGCCGCCAGCAGCTTCAATGGCAGCCTTTGCCTTTTCGCTGATAGCGTTAACCTTTACGTTGATAGCCTTGTCGATAGAACCAAAAGCGAGGACCTTGACCGGCAGTTCGACGTTCTTGATGAAGCCCTGGTCGAAGAGGACCTTGGCATCGAAATCAGTAACGCTGACACCAGCGAGGCGCTTCAGGTTCACGATCTGGAATTCAACACCAGCGTGCTTGAAGCCGCGCTTCGGGATACGACGGTGAATCGGCATCTGGCCGCCTTCGAAAGCGACGCGACCGGCCTTAGCGCTCTTACGAGCACCAGCACCCTTCTGACCACGACCGGCAGTCGTGCCCCAGCCAGAGCCCGGACCACGACCAATGCGCTTGCGGCTCTTGCCCTTGGCAGCCTTGCCAGGATTGAGAGTATTGAGTTCCATCTTAGATCTCCTCGACCTTGACCATGTCCTTCACGGCATTGATCATGCCAGCAATGGACGGAGTCAGATTGTGTTCAACAGTTTGTCCGATCTTGCGGAGGCCGAGTGCAGCCACGTTAGCGCGGTGCACCGGAAGGCGACGGACGATACCCTTGATCAAAGTAATACGAACTTTCTTCATTAGGTATTACTCCTTAGGCTTCAAAACCACGCAACTTGGCGCAGTCCTGTTTGTTCTTCTGAGAAAGCAGGCCTTCCAAGCAAGCGCTGACGACAGTGCTCGGATTGGAGGAACCGTGAATCTTCGTGAGGATGTTGCGGACACCGGCGAGTTCGAGAACTGCACGGGCAGCAGCACCGGCGATAACACCAGTACCCGGAGCAGCCGGCATGAGGAGGATGCGGGTAGAACCGCTCTTCACTTCGATGTCGTGCGGGATAGTGCCATCGAGGAGCTGGACTTCCACGATGTTTCTCTGGGCAGCTTCGGTACCCTTACGGATAGCTTCGGAAACTTCCTTAGCCTTGCCGAGACCGACACCGACCTTGCCGTTCTTGTTGCCGACGACAACGAGAGCGGAGAAGGACATGCGACGGCCGCCCTTGACGGTCTTAGCGCAACGGTTGATGTGTACAACCTTGTCTTCAAATTCAGAAACTTGAGCTTCGCGTTCCAAAGTGTACCTCACTAGAATTTGAGTCCGCCTTCACGAGCTCCCTCAGCGAGAGCCTGAACGCGACCGTGATAGATGTAACCGCCGCGGTCGAAGACCACGGATTCAATGCCCTTGGACTTGGCGAGTTCAGCAATCTGGAGACCGAGCTGCTTAGCCTGTTCGGTCTTCGTCATTTCACCAAACTTACCCTGGAATTCCTTGGAAGCTGTGGTGACCTGAGCGACAGACTTGTTGTTTTCGTCATCAAAGATCTGGGCAATCATGTGAGACAAGGAACGGCGAACAGCCAAACGAGGGCATTCTGCAGTTCCGACAACAGACTTGCGTACGCGTTCGTGGCGTGCGATTCTGGACTGGATTCTTTTTTTAGCAATTGCAGTCATAGTTTACCCTTATTTACCTGTCTTCTTACCCTGCTTGCGACGCACAATTTCGCCAGCGTACTTGATGCCCTTGCCCTTATACGGTTCAGGCTTACGGTACTTGCGAATTTCTGCGGCAGCCTGGCCAACCTTCTGCTTGTCGATGCCGGAGATCGTAATCTTCAGCGGATCAACAGCCTTCAGTTCAACGCCTTCCGGAGCCTTGAAGATCACCGGATGAGAGAAGCCGAGAACCAAGTTGAGGTCCTTGCCCTTCTGTTCGACGCGGTAGCCAACGCCAACGATTTCGAGAGTCTTCTGGAAACCCTTGGTCACGCCTTCGACCATGTTATTGACGAGAGCGCGAGTGGTGCCGTGCATAGCGCGGGTGAACTTTTCATCATTCGGGCGGGTGAAGGAGAGCTTGTCACCATCGAGCTTGATGGAGATGAGTTCGTGAACTGTCGTTTCGAGCTTGCCCTTCGGGCCTTCGACCTTGATGTTCTGACCGTTGACGTTAACCTTAACGCCAGCCGGGATAGTGATAATAGCTTTACCGATACGGGACATCTTTACCATACCTTTGCGATGACTTCGCCACCCACCTTGAGTTCGCGGGCTTCGTGGTCAGTCATGACACCTTTAGATGTGGAGATGATAGCATAGCCGAGGCCGTTGCGAACGCGCGGAAGCTTGGCCACGTCAACGTAGTGACGGAGACCCGGCGTAGAAACGCGCTGGAGGCCCTGGATAGCGGATTCGCCCTTCGTGTAACGGAGGAGGACCTTGAGGATGCCCTGCTTACCGTCATCGACGACGACGAACTTCTTAATGAAACCTTTTTCCTGCAACACACGTGCAATATCACGCTTAAGATTGCTGGCAGGAATGTCCACCACGGGGAGCTTTGCCGTAGAGGCATTGCGGATACGGGTGAGCATATCGGCGATAGTATCTGTCATTGCCATTTTATACTCTCCTTACCAAGACGACTTTGTGATACCGGGGATTTCGCCGGCGAGTGCCATTTCGCGGAAGCAAATACGGCAAAGGCCAAAGCGGCGCATAAAGGCGTGCGGCCTACCGCAACGCTTGCAACGGTTGTACCCACGAACGGTATACTTCGGAGTACGCTTGCATTTTTCAATCATTCTTCTGCTTGCCATGGTATTACCTTACTTCCTGAAGGGGAGTCCAAGTTCTTCGAGGAGGGCACGGCCTTCGTCGTCCGTCTTAGCGGAGGTGACGAAAGAAATGTCCATACCGAAGGTACGGGAAATCTTGTCAATGTCGATTTCAACAAAGATCGTCTGTTCCTTGATGCCGAGGGTGAAGTTACCCATGCCATCAAAGCCACGGCGTGCGAGACCACGGAAGTCGCGGACACGCGGAAGGTCGATGTTGATGAAACGATAGAGGAAGTCCCACATGTTGTCGCCATGAAGTGTGACCTTAGCACCGATGCCGATACCTTCACGGAGGTGGAAGTTAGCGACAGCCTTCTTAGCGTTAGTGACAATAGCCTTCTGACCGGTGATAGCAGTGAGAGTGTCAGCAGCTTCGTCGAGAATCTTGCGGTTCTGGGAAGCGGCGCCCACGCCCATGTTGAGCACGATCTTTTCGAGACGCGGAATCTGCATCACGTTCTTGTAGGCAAACTTTTGCTGCAAGGCCGGAACGACCTTTTCGAGATAGAATTGCTTCATCTGGTTCATTGCGTTACCTTACACAGCCTTTCCAGTTTTGACACTGGTACGAACGCCCTTCTTACCCTTTTCGCGAACGATGCGGGTACGAACGGGAGTGTTGCCTTCGAGAAGCATCACGTTGGAAATGTCGATCGGCAATTCCTTTTCAACGATGCCACCAGTCTGATTGGTCTGAGACGGCTTTTCGTGACGCTTGCAGACGTTGACGCCAGAAACGGTCACCTTGCCATCCTTGACACTGATCACGGTGCCGGTCTTGCCCTTGTTGGCACCGGAAATCACCTTGACGTTATCATTCTTCTTGATGTTAGCCATTACAGAACCTCAGGTGCGAGGGAGATGATCTTCATGTATTTCTTGTCGCGGAGCTCACGAGCCACCGGTCCAAAAATACGGGTTCCACGCGGTTCGCCATCCTTGTTGATGAGAACCACTGCGTTGTCGGAGAAACGAATGAACGTTCCATCCGGACGTGCGATTTCTTTAGCTGTGCGGACGACGACGGCGTCGGCCACGGAACCCTTCTTCACCTTGCTCTGGGGGATAGCGTCCTTAACGGCTACCTTGATGACATCACCGATGCTAGCATAGCGACGGTTTGTGCCACCCAAAACACGGATGCAGGCGACTTCCTTGGCACCACTGTTATCGGCCACGACGAGTCTGGTTTCTTCTTGAATCATATTCGCCTTACTCCAGGAGTTTACTTCTTCTTTTCCACAATGCGGACGAGGCGCCAGCGCTTCGTTGCAGAGAGGGGACGAGTTTCCATGATTTCGACCAAGTCGCCTTCTTCGGCTTCATTCTTTTCATCGTGAGCCTTGAGCTTGCTGGTCGTAGTCATGATCTTGTTGTACATCGGGTGACGCTTGCGGTTTTCGACCACAACCGTAATCGTCTTGTCCATCTTGTCGGAGGAGACGATACCCTGCTTGACTTTACGAAGGTTTCTTTCCATTTCCTGCTCCTGCCGGCTTATGCCTTGGCCTTTTCGCTGAGGATGGTCTTGATTCTGGCGATGTCCTTGCGGGCAGCTTGAATCACAGAGGGTTTTTCCAAATTACCGAGCTTCGCAGTCATGCGGTAATTGAACAAATCGAGATTCAACTGAGCCAGTTTTTCCTTGAGCTGGTCAACGCCCAGTTCTTTCAATTCACGTGCTTTCATTAGATCTCCGATTCTTCGATGATTTTGCACTTAAGGGGGAGCTTCTGAATTGCAACATGGAGAGCTTCCATGGCAAGTTCACGTTCAACACCACCCATTTCAAAAAGGATGCGACCCGGGAGGATTACGGCTGCCCAGAATTCGACTGCGCCCTTACCCTTACCCATACGGGCTTCTGCAGGGTGACGGGTAATCGGCTTATCGGGGAAGACGCGAATCCACACGCGACCACCACGCTTGATCTTACGAGTCATGGCGATACGAGCAGCTTCGATCTGGCGAGCGGTGAGCCAGCACTTTTCAAGAGCCTGGATACCGAATTCGCCAAAGGCGATATAGTTGCCACGAGAGGCGACGCCCTTCATGCGCCCTTTCATTTGCTTACGATGCAATGTTCTTTTCGGACTCAGCATAATTACTTCTCTCTCTTGTTGTCGTTCATGACGTCCTTACCGATCTTTTCACCGTGCATGATCCACACCTTGATACCGATGGCACCATAAACGGTCTTAGCGATGGCAGTTGCGTAGTCGATGTCAGCACGAAGAGTGTGCAGAGGCACGCGGCCTTCGGCATACTTTTCAACGCGGGCAATTTCGGCACCACCGAGGCGGCCACCGCACTGCACCTTGATACCTTCCACACCCATGCGCATAGCGGACTGGATAGCACGCTTCATGGCACGGCGGAAAGAAATACGCTTTTCGAGCTGGCGAGCAATGTTTTCAGCCACGAGCTTTGCATCAGTTTCCGGACGCTTGATTTCGTGGACTGCAATATAGATTTCTTTACCGGTGAGGAACTGGAGTTCGCCCTTCAAACGTTCCAATTCTTCGCCCTTTTTACCGATAACGATACCCGGGCGAGCGGTATAGAGGTTAACGTTCACCTTCTTGACGGTACGTTCGATGCCGACCTTGGAGAGGGAGGCATGTTCGAAACGCTTCATCAAGTAGCGACGGAGCACGATATCTTCATAGAGAAGATCGGCAAACTTGTCTTCGGCATACCACTTGGATTCCCAACCGCGGATAACGCCAAGACGAAGACCATTAGGATGAGTTTTGTGACCCATTGTTAATTCTCCTTGTCTGCGACAACAACGGTGATGTGGGAGAGCGGCTTTTCGATACGGAAAGCACGGCCCTGGGAACGCGGGTGAATGCGCTTCATGATCGTACCACCATCAGCGGTGATGGTCTTGATCACGATTTCTTCGGCGGAAACCGGAGCGGCGGACTTCTGCTTCAAGTTAGCGACAGCGGACTTGAGAGCATTTTCAACCAGCGGAGCACCCTTGGTCTGCGTACGGAGGATGGAGAGCATCGCGAAGGCTTCGCTGACGGACTTGCCACGAACGAGGTCGACTACGCGACGGAGCTTGCGAACGCCGTAACGGACGTTTTTAACTTTAGCAACAGCTTGCATTATTTCTTGCCTCCAGCAGTTTCAGTCTTGCGGTGACCGCGGAAAGTACGGGTCATGGAGAATTCGCCGAGCTTATGGCCAACCATGTTTTCGGTGACATAAACCGGAAGGAACTGCTTGCCGTTATAGACGGAGAACGTGAGTCCGACCATATCCGGGACGATTGTGGAACGACGGGACCAGGTCTTGATAGCCTGTTTCTTGTCGGAACCGGCCATCGCCTGGGCCTTGCTGAGAACGTGGGAATCCACGAACGCACCTTTCTTAAGGGATCTAGACATGAATTAGGCCCTCTTCTGACGATGACGTACGATGAACTTATCAGTACGCTTGTTGTTACGAGTTTTTGCACCCTTAGAGTTCTTACCCCAAGGAGAGCACGGATGACGACCACCAGAGGTACGACCTTCACCACCACCAAGGGGGTGATCGACCGGGTTCATAACGACACCACGGACGGCCGGGCGCTTGCCGAGCCAGCGAGAGCGGCCTGCAGAACCCGAGGATTCATTCATGTGATCGATATTGGAAACCTGACCAACGGTAGCGAGGCAGTCTTCCGGGATGTAGCGGACTTCGCCACTCGGAAGCTTGACCTGGCAGAGCTTGCCGTCCTTGGCAACCAGTTCTGCACCGGCACCAGCGGAACGAGCAATCTGGGCACCCTTGCCCGGCTTCATTTCGATGTTGTGGATAATGGTGTTGAGCGGAATGTCGCGGAGAGGAATTGCGTTACCTACGCGGAATTCAGCACCTTCACCAGCGTTCAGCACATCGCCAACCTTGATTTCGGCCGGAGCGATGATGTATGCGCGCTTGCCGTTTTCGTACTTGACGAGAGCGATGCGAGCGGTACGGTTCGGATCGTATTCAATCGTTTCGACAGTGCAGGAGAGACCGGCAAACTGACGCTTGAAGTCAATGATACGATACAGTTTCTTGTGACCACCACCACGACGACGGGAGGTAATTTCACCAGCATTGTTACGGCCGGAGCTACGCTTGATACCTTCGGTAAGCGGCTTGTACGGCTTTACAGCAGAGAGTTCCTTGCGGTCACCAATCTGCTTGTAACGCAGTGTCGGGGTAATCGGGCGATAAGATTTCAGACCCATGGTTATACTCCTTCAAACTCGGCAATCTTTTGCCCGGCCTTCAATGTGATGTAGGCCTTCTTCCAGTTCGGTTTCTTGCCAGCGACCATGCGGACGCGCTTGATCTTGCCGCGGTTGATCAAAGTGTTGACCTTAGCGACCTTGACTTCAAAGCGCTTTTCGATAGCGGCCTTGATGTCTTCCTTAGAAGCGTCCATGGCGACCTTGAACACGTACTTGTGCACGTCGTTACGCTTGTTCACCATGTTCTTCATGGTTTCTTCGGTAACGTGCGGAGCAACGAGGATTTCGCGAATTTCTTTCATTAGCGGCCTCCTTCAAGTTCTGCGAGAGCAGCCTGAGAGATGACAACGTTATTTGCACGAACAACATCGTAAGTGTTGACGTCAGCTACGCGAGCGCAGCGGCACCAAGGAATGTTGTTAGAGGAAAGATAGAGGTTCTGATCCTTTTCGCTAACGATGAAGAGAACGTTGCGCTGTTCGATGCCGGACTTGGCGAGAACAGAGAGGAGATCCTTGGTCTTCGGAGCGCTGAAGCTGAGAGCTTCGAACACGGAGACCTTGCCTTCGCTAGCCTTGTTGGCGAGAGCGGAGTAGAAAGCGATCTTCTTGACCTTCTTGTTCACCTTTTCGAAGTAGTCATGAGACTTCGGACCGTGTGCCTTAGCACCACGAACCCAAACTGCAGAGGTGTTCTGACCGGAACGAGCGCGGCCGGTACCCTTCTGCTTCCACGGCTTCTGGCCACCGCCACTGACTTCGCCCTTGGACTTAGTCTGAGCAGTACCCTGACGATTGTTGTTCAGGATAGCCTTGATGTGGAGGTACATGCAGACCTTGTTGACTTCCTGGTCGAAGAGAGCCGGGAGCTGGATATCATTCTTAAAATCGCCAGTAGCGGCGAAAAGCTTTGCACTAGCCATTAGTCTTTCCTCACCACGATGATGCTGTTCTTCGGGCCCGGGACAGCGCCACGGACGAAGATCAGGTTGCGGTCGCCATCAACTTTGACGACCTGGAGGTGCTTCACGGTCACTTTCTTGTTGCCGTATTGACCAGCCATACGCTTACCCGGGAAAACACGACCCGGATAGGAGTGAGCGGACGTACCACCCGGTTCGCGCATATTGTGCGTACCATGGGAACGAGGACCGCTATGGAAACCGTGGCGCTTGATAGTGCCAGAGAAACCATGACCCTTGGAGATGCCAGAGACGTTCACAGTCTTTGCATCAGCGAAGTCGGCAGCGCCGAATTCCTTGCCAACCGGCCAGGATTCGAGATCAGCGACATCAAATTCAGCGAGGTGTTCACGAACAGCCACGTCAGCCTTCTTGAAATGGCCGACTTCTGCCTTATTGGCGCGCTGTTCCTTCTTGAGACCAAAGCCGATCTGGACAGCAGTGTAGCCGTCCTTCTCTTCTGTCTTATGGCAAACGACCACGCACGGACCGGCTTCGAGAACCGTGACAGGGACGCATTCGCCCTGTTCCGTGAACACTTGGGTCATTCCCAATTTCTTTGCGAGAATACCGTTCATTGTTATTAGACCTTAATTTCGACTTCAACGCCTGCCGGCAAGTCAAGTTTCATGAGGGAATCTACAGTTTGCGGCGTAGCATCAAGGATGTCGATAAGACGCTTGTGCGTACGGGATTCGAACTGTTCACGAGAAGTCTTGTCAATATGCGGAGAGCGGAGCACCGTATACTTCTGGATCTTCGTCGGGAGAGGGATGGGGCCTGCAATACGAGCCCCAGTGTTCTTAGCTGTATTCACGATATCTTGAGCAGAGCGGTCGATCATACGATGATCGAAGCTCTTCAAGCGAATACGGATGCGTTCACCAGCCATGATTATTCCTTACTTGATGATTTCGGTAACAGAGCCAGCACCAACAGTACGTCCACCTTCGCGGATAGCGAAGCGGAGCTGCTTTTCCATGGCGATCGGAGCGATGAGGTTCACGTGGATCGTGACGGTATCACCCGGGGTAACCATTTCGACGCCTTCCGGGAGCTGAATCGTGCCGGTAACGTCGGTGGTGCGGAAGTAGAACTGAGGACGGTAGCCGTTCATGAACGGCGTGTGGCGGCCACCTTCGTCCTTAGTGAGAACGTAGATTTCAGCCTTGAATTCGGTGTGCGGAGTGACAGACTTCGGAGCGGCGAGAACCATGCCACGGACGATGTCCTTCTTTTCAGCGCCACGGAGGAGGAGACCAACGTTGTCACCTGCCTGAGCGTCGTCGAGAAGCTTGCGGAACATTTCAACACCGGTGATGACGTATTCGGTGGTTTCACCGAGACCGATACGTTCAACCTTGTCGTTCAAGCGAACGACACCGCGTTCGATACGGCCAGTAGCGACAGTGCCGCGGCCAGTAATCGTGAACACGTCTTCGATCGGCATGAGGAACGGCTTGTCGGTATCGCGCTGCGGGAGCGGGATGTAGGTGTCGCAAGCGTCCATGAGTTCCATGATCTTGTCCTGGTATTCCGGATCGCCTTCGAGAGCCTTGAGAGCGGAACCACGGATGATCGGAGTGTTGTCACCGTCAAAGTCATACTTGGAGAGAAGTTCGCGAACTTCCATTTCGACGAGGTCGAGAATTTCAGCATCGTCAACCATGTCGCACTTGTTCATGAACACGACGATCTTCGGCACGCCAACCTGGTGTGCAAGAAGGATGTGTTCGCGAGTCTGCGGCATCGGGCCGTCAGTAGCAGCAACGACGAGGATAGCGCCGTCCATCTGAGCAGCACCAGTCACCATGTTCTTCACATAGTCAGCATGCCCCGGGCAGTCGACGTGTGCGTAGTGGCGATTTGCAGTGGTGTATTCCACGTGGGAGGTGTTGATCGTGATACCACGAGCCTTTTCTTCCGGAGCGTTATCGATTTCGTCGAAACGCTTTGCAGCGGCAAGACCCTTAGCAGCAAGGGTGGTGCAGATTGCAGCGGTCAAAGTGGTTTTACCGTGGTCAACGTGGCCGATGGTGCCAATGTTGCAGTGCGGCTTGCTTCTGTCAAAATGTTCTTTTGCCATTTTTTCCTCTTCTTCAGCAGAAGGTTTATCGCTTCAAGTTCAAGAGAACTACACGAGTTCTCCGTATTTTCGCAAAGCATAGGAAGCGGTACTCTGCGAAATTGGAACACAAATTTAATAAATGCTAGGTAATTTGCAAGTATTTTTCTTTTGAAATTGCGCTAAAAATGCGGATTTTCGGACTTATCCACAATTTTTCGGGGTGTTTCCGGAGCGTTGAAAACCCGCTCATTTTCTAGGATAAAAATGCCCTTTTTCGCTTAATTTTCAAAGGTATAGCAATTTATATCAACGATAAAACCAAGTTTCTAACATCTTATCAACATTATTTATAAACCCACCAAAATCGATTTCACAAGGGCACGCATTAAAAGTAAAAAGATTTTTACATTAAAAAATTTTACAAAGTTTTACCTTTCCAGACTTCCCAAACCATTGACTTTCAATATTTTGAGATTTCCCGTCCCTTTCAAAATAACAGAATTCGCGTCTCCAAAATCACCCCTATCGACCACCGACAAATTACCAACAACCACTAACGAATGACCAACAGCTAAAGACCAATTACCAAATTCCGAATTGTTTTATATCACGATTATCACGTGAAAAGATTTTTTACAAGACATTATATATAATATTGCTATCTTTAAATAAAGGTGTTTGGGGATAATTTCGAGGAACTTCTATGAAATACCCCCTTTTGAGACCCCTGCTTGCGCTTGGGGCACTCGTTTTGGCTTGTTCGTGTTCAGACAAATCGCCCAGCAGCGGCGATTCTTCCGTTATACCTTGTGAAGACGCCTTGTATATGCCTTCTAAAGGCTACCTGATTTATACCAAGGACAACAAGGTCACTGATCTTTCTGGCAACCAGATTGGAAAAGCCGTTGGTGTCACAACTAATATTATTGTCCTCAAGGACATGGCTGGTCAAAACCTACTCGGAGACCAACAAACCCTGAACATCAATGACCATAGCATCGTAACGCAGCTTATCGGCGACCCGGCAAACTGCAACGTGGGCAAATCCGGTTCCCAGATTTCCACTTGCGAAGACGCCCGCCTGTTGACCGCAGACAAGAACTACCTCATCTACGCTGACGGCTCAGTGACTGACGAAGCAGGCAATCCAATCGGCACGCTCTCCCCCATCCTGGGCACGACGCTTTTTAACATGGTGGATTTGTCCGGTACACCGATCATGAATAACATCGATCTCAACCTGTACCAGCAAATTATCCCTGGCGATGGTATCCGCTATAAGATTACGGAACCCGCCTACCACTGGAAAGACGAGAAAGGCAATTACGTCATCTATAATAGCACGGTTGTCACCGATCCGTCAGGAAAAGCAGTCGGTGTTATCGATTTCTCCACAGGCATCATCTTCAATCTCGAAAGGACTGCGCCGCTTACCGTGGTTGACATCGCAGTGCTGATGCAGCCCAAGTCCATCCTGCAGTTGAATTCCAAGTGCGTGGACTATGACGCTCCTGTCGTTTCTTCTTCAAGCGCATACGTACCTCCTGTAAACAGCAGCTCCTCGACATACGTCCCGCCTACCCCGAATAGCAGTAGCGCCACCCCGAAGAGCAGCTCCTCCAAGCCAAAGAGCAGCAGTTCTGCACCTCCTCCGAGCAGCAGCTCTGCCGTAGTCACGAACAAGTGCCCGACAATCAAGACTAAGAGCGGCGGCAAGACAGGCTCCGGCTGGGCAACCCGTTATTGGGACTGCTGCAAGCCCCACTGCTCCTGGCCAGAACACGCACACGGCAACTATTCCAAGCAGTGCACCAACAAGGGACAGAACGAAAGCTCCGACTGGAGCGGCGGAAGCGTTTGTAGCGGTGGCGGTCTCATGACCTGCACAAGCCAGATTCCGTTTACAATTGATGGCTGTACCGAAATGGGCTTTGCATTCGCAGCTGTGCCTGCAAGCGATGGCGGCGACTGCGGCAAGTGCTACCAGCTGACCTTTACCGGTAAGGGCAAGTACTCGACCGACGCAAACCACCAGGCAATCAAGAACAAGAAACTCATCATCATGACGACCAACATCGGTGGTGACGTTCAGCAGGGCCAGTTCGACATCATGATCCCGGGCGGCGGCGTTGGCATGTTCAACGGATGCTCTTCCATGGGTTGGGGCAACCAGGGCGCTCAATACGGCGGCCTCCTCTCCAACTGCGAAACCGAAAAGAACTACAAGCCGGCTGCAACTTTGACCTGCCTCAAGGAAAAGTGCAACAGCGTGTTCAGCGGTGATTCCAAGGCAAAGCAAGGCTGCTTGTTCCTCGCCGAATTCATGCACGGCGCAGGCAACCCCATGCACAACTACGTCGAAGTGGAATGCCCCGAAGTTCTCAAGTCCAAGTATTAATCAAAAGGTCTAAATCGGAACTAAACGCCCCGTAACGGGGCGTTTTTCTTTTTGTAAGTCTTTGATAATAAATAAGTTGTGCTTAATTTCACATAATCCTATTGTATAGTTCTTTTTACTCTTAATTACGAGCATTTTAGAGGAGAAGATTTTATCTTTTAGCTCGGATGATTGGAATACAGGGTGTGATATATTTACAAGGGCTTATTATATCATGAAGAATAAACTGTTTAAAACCCTCACAATTTTCGGACTTTCCTTTATCGCTTGGAACTGCTCCAATGACCCTGCATCTCCTTCGGGAGCAACCTCTGCCGAATTACCGGCAATCCAGACAAAGCAAATGCTTGAAGTGGATCAGCAAAGCTGGTTGCTCAATACCGGAAGCCAAGTTTTCTTGATTGTACCTAATGGTACTGGAACGTACGCTGTCACGGATGCATTCAGCAATCCAGTCGGCACGTTCAATACGACAACAAAGTCCATTTCAGACGCAGCCGGAAACACGACGGTTGTCAACGTCGATCTTTCTTCGCTCCCGATTGTCAATCCGGACAAGACCATCACCTACCCCGATGGCTCCAAGACGACTCTCACAGGTGAACCGATTTCTAGCGGTGTAGTAGTGAACAGCTCCTCGGCAACAGCCCCAGGCACCGTTGTTGTAAGCAGCTCTTCCGTCTACAACCCGAGCACAAATCCGGTCGTGAATTCCAGCTCCGCCAAGGCTACCCCGGTCGCTTCCTCCTCTTCGCAGAAGGCTCAGCAGCCTGTAGCAAGCTCCTCTTCGAAGCAGCAGAACAACTCCGGCACCTCCGACAAACAGTGCAACGGTCAGTGCTACGACAGCGCTTCGGGCAAGTGCGTTGCCTATTACGACCAGATGACTGGTTCCAAGGGCGAAAAGTACGCCTACGACAATGATTGCAAGGTAAACTGCTACTACGATCCTGAAAATAAGAATTGCCAGAATATGACCGGCTCAACACCTTCTCAGCAGCCGAAGTCCAGCTCCAGCGTGAAGTCTTCTTCTTCACAGCAACAGCAGCAGGCAAAATCTTCTTCGTCTCAGCAGCAGCAACAGCCGAAGTCCTCCAGCAGCCAGCCGAAATCTTCGTCTAGCCAGCAGCAACAGCAAAACAATCCCAACGCATCCGCTGAAGAAGCCAAGTACCTCAATGCAGGCGCCGGTGGACAGCAGGGCTTTGCCACCCGTTACTGGGACTGCTGCATGCCTCACTGCTCCTGGCCGGAACACGGTGGCGCCGCCAAGACTTGCGATGCCAAGGGCAAGACCCCGATTAGCAACACTAACGGCAGTATCTGCTCCGGCGGTCAAGGCACCACTTGCACAAGCCAGATTCCTATAATCGTGAGCGACAAGCTCGCCTACGCATTCGCAGCAACTCCGGGTAACGACGCCACATGCGGCAAGTGCTTCGCCCTCACCTTCACCGGTACCGGCAAGTACGAAACCAAGGCAAACCACCAGGCTCTCAAGGGCAAGACTCTCGTCGTGATGGCATCGAACATCGGTTACGACGTGGCTGGCGGCCAGTTCGACATCATGATCCCGGGTGGCGGATTCGGTGCTTTCAATGGTTGCAGCCAGATGGGCTGGAACATCCCGCAAAACACCACAACGTACGGCGGCCTCCTCTCCGACTGCGAAAAGGAAGTCGGATACAATGGCGACCTTTTGACCAAACGCAAGGAATGCCTCACCAAGAAGTGCAACAGCGCTTTTGCTAGCGACACCCAGGCCAAGGAAGGCTGTCTCTTCCTCGCTACATGGATGGAAGCAGCAGGCAACCCGAACCACACTTATAAAGAAGTTGAATGTCCGGCTGCTTTGAAGGCTCAATTCTAATCAAAAACAGCCAGAAGCGCCATTAGCTATAGTTAAAACTTATAAAAGCACCCTGCCAAAGGGTGCTTTTTTGACTATGATTACATCGCTAAAATCCAAAAATTTCTCGAAATTATGGAAACAATTGTTTGCACGATATTTTGGGGTAATTCATAACATTGGAGAATGCGATATGACATTGATGTCATCCGAAAAGCTGAAATAGAACTTTTAGCACAGATGCAAGGGGCTACTTCGATTACGAAGAAAAAACTCGCTCTCGATAGCGGGATTAGCCGTCAGCACCTCGGTCTCGTCGCAAAAGGCAAACGCAACCTCTCCGTCAAATCATTTTGCGACCTTGCCGATGCTTTCGGCTGTACAGCCACCGAACTGATGTCCAAGCTCGAAGCTTTAATGTTGGAGCAAATCCAGCTCCAGACGCCTGCCGCAGCCGACAAGGCTAAGGGCATAAACTATATCAATAAAGCTATTCTGGACAAAAACAATCCGAAAAAACCGCCTAAGCCATAATTATAGGCATTTTTAAAATTGCTCAAGCAGCTGAATGCGCTCAGGTGTATCCGGGTGCGTGCAGAACATGATGTTCGCCTTCGCGACCCAGCCCTTTAATCCCATATTGTTATCGAATTCTTCATCGGGGTGGATCACGTAAAGCTGTGCGATATCGTCGCGCTTTACGCTCATAAGCCCCGGATCCTTGGAAATCTTTCGCAGCGCAGAAGCTAGCGCCAAGGGATCTCCACAAAGTTCGGCACCGCCGGCATCGGCAACGTATTCACGCTTGCGCGAAATCGCAAGTCGCGTAAGCCAAGTAAAAACATAGCCGATAGAACTCCAAAGAAACACTAGCAGTAAAATAAAGATAAGGTACACATCGGCTCGCCCACTATTGCGGTCACGCCTGGACGAACGACGCGGAGTATGGATCATGGCACTCATCAGTTTCAGCGATACCGTCTGAATCGTCGCAAAAATCCCCACGAAAACAATGCACACCACCATGAGGCGCGTATCGCGATTCTTGATATGCGTAAGCTCGTGACCCACAACCGCCGAAAGCTCCCTATCGTCCAGCTTTTCGATAAGCCCCGTCGTGAGCGTAATCGTAAACGAAGGAATATCGATGCCGCTTGCAAAGGCGTTCATTCCTGAATCTTCTACAATGTTGATTTGCGGCATCTCGATACCGCCGGCAATGCAAAGGTTTTCGACAATGTTATAAACACGCAAGTTCTCTTTGCGCTCGAGAGGCTTTGCATGAGTTGCATGACGTATGATGGCAGTATTCGCACAATAGGCAACAATGAACCACACCCCTACAATCTGCAAGGTGTAAGGAATCACGACCTTGAAGCAATGCCATATTTCGGGCCAATGCATAGTCCCGTACCTTGTACGTGATGCATGGTCAAGAGGGCAGCCTCCCTCGACAATATCGCAAAGAACACCGAAGAAATCAAGCCCCAGAATAACCAGAAACACCATCCCCAGTAATATTACCGGGAACATGAAAAGCAGAATCACCGTATTGCGGTTATTCCGCCAAATCTGGGTTTGGAGACCGACGTATTTCATTGAAGGAAATTAAAACTTCACTTCAGGGGCCTTTTCGAGCGTAGCCCTATTCTCGACCGCCTCGTACATGGCAGCACGGGTAAAGTGGAACATGCCAGCAATGATGTTGCTCGGGAAGACTTCGCAAGCGTTGTTGTATTCGCGCGTCGAGGAGTTGAAGAAACGGCGTGCGGCGGCAAGCTTGTTTTCAATGTCCGCAAGTTCCGTCTGCAACTGCAAGAAGTTCTGATTCGCCTTGAGTTCCGGGTAAGCTTCGAGCGAAACGCGGAGCCCAGCGAGTGCACCGGACAAAGCCTTGTCGGCAGCGACCTTCTCGTCGATAGTCGTCGCACTCATAGCGGCAGAGCGTGCGGCAGTTACCTTCTCGAGCACGTCCTTTTCGTGCGTGGCATAGCCCTTGACCGTCGAAACGAGCTGCGGAACAAGGTCATAACGCTGCTTGAGCTGCACATCGATATTCGCAAACGCATTCTCGCGATTGTTGCGGAGCTTCACAAGCCCGTTGTACATGGAAATGAACACAGCGATGACGATGAAAATGACTGCGACTACGATAACTACGGTCATAAAATCTCCTTTCTTCTTGTGGAAATAATATACATAAAAACAAGAAGAAAAAGAAAGCCCACGGAAGATATCCATGGACTACAAACGAGTACAACACCTCGCCTATGCACAAACGCACTCTGCTAGGGCGCAACCCTTGACTTGATAGCAAGAATCTCAGATTCAGAAAGCTCCGTGAATTCCATAATCTCTTCTATAGGCTTATTCTTGGCAAGCATCTTGGCAGCCATTTCGCAAGCCTTCTTCAGTTTGCCTTCGGCGAGTCCGTCTTTGCGACCTTCGGACTTGCCTTCTGCAAAGCCCTCAGCATGTCCTTCGGTTTTTCCTTGGGCGAAGCCTTCCGCGCGACCTTCGACGAGACCCGCTTCGTGGCCCTCTTTCTTGCCTTCGGCAAATCCGATTTCATGTTCTGCCATCAAGTCCGTCACGTTCTTTACCTCGCAGTTGAATAGCTCTTCTGCAAAATTAATCAATTTCACAGAATCAAGCAACCTCCTGAACGTTTCGTTCTGCATAATCTTTTCGGGAACGGGTTCCTCATTGATAGTCACCTTGATGGCGCGGAGCCACTGCGCGGCTTCGGAGCTGTCGTTCGTGGTAATCCCCTTTTCTTCGAGCCTGAAAAACTTCTCTATTTCCACAAAAATCTTCTGGATTTTCGGGAAGAACTTCCTCCCGTTGCACATCTCGTCGACGTGATGGATGTACTTCTGCGGTTCTTCCGGGAAAAGCGTAAAGTCCAAGAGCCCGAGGAAGTAAATGCGGGGCAGTTCGTATTTTTCGCTTGTATGCACCTGATTCTCGATGACGCGGGACATGTAATATTCCACACGGTCGCGGTAAAATTCGTCACCCTGCTGCTGCACCTCGACCAGCACGCGTTCGCCCGCGTTGGTCGTTCCGATAATATCCACGATGCAGTCCTTCTTGGTGAACGCGCCGGGGAACTCCTGCATTTCAAGCGTGATTTCCTTGATAGCCTCGCCGCCATGCAAGTCGAGCATCGCGTTCACAAGCGAAATGAGGAGCGTGTGGTCCTTTTCTTCGGCGAAGACGATCTTGAAGATGCCGTCGCTGAGGATGTAGGCGTAGTTGTAGATTTCCTGGTACTTGAGAAGGTTTTTCTTGTCGATTTCCATTGCCCTGAGCAAGGAATAATGTTGAGCACGATTCATTTGAATTTCCGTATAAGTTTGTTAAAGCCCGCATGCGAAAGCCGCAAAGACAACAGCCATAAACCACGGTCGCCATCGGGCAATCCGCTTGCAAATTTTTCAATGACATGCGTTTAACGTCCGCCATTAACGACAGACGGTGCTCTACGTTGATCGCCAGGGGGCCAGTTTCCCCATAGGGTGTATGCTGCCTCGAATTTTCACGCCTGTCGAGCGGAACAAAGGGAGGTCGGCGTCAAGCAGATAGTGGAACTTCCTGCCCTGAATAGTACTGAGTCGAGAGTCGCAGTTTCAAGCTTGAAAACTATGACCGAGACTATGATACGGACGCCAACGGCGTCAATTTCTCGGTGTCGGCAGGATTAAAGCAATCTACGGGGAATAATATATACTAGCCGGATATTGCGCGTCAAGGGGTCGCGTTGCGGAGGAATTTTGAGTGAGTTTACAATGAATTTCGAAGTTCTAAAAACTAGAACTTTTGCAGTAATGTGAAAGTTTCAACTCATTCCTATCACGTACATAATATGCGCAAAATCCGTAGAACGTTTCTCTTTCCTTACAGAAATAGAATTATATTGGTAACATATTTAAATAAAAAAGGTATACCATGCAAAATTCTAGCACACGTGAAGAAATGCGACAGTATTATTCGAATACAACGTCAACTGTTGAAAAAATCCTTACTGATTTAAAAGAAACCAACAACCGAAACGACGAAGAATTACAAAAAAAAGTTGGCGCCCTCATTGCAAATATCGAGAGCAACAACAATAAGTTTAAAAAGCTTGTCGAAGATCTTGAAAAAGATAGTGAATTCGATAAATTCACCATTGCATTTTTAGGGCAGACCAATGCTGGCAAAAGTACGATTATTGAAGCCTTACGCATCCTTTTTGATGAAGAATCCCGAAAAACAAAAGCAGCTGAAAATCAAAAAGGTAATATTACCGCATTGACCGATTACAACAAACAATATTCTGAACTTATCCATCAGCTAGAAAATCTAAAATCAAAATATAAAACTCCAGCATCTAGTATAATTATCCCCATTGTTGCACTCCTAATCGGAATTGCAATCGGTATTGGAATTGGAGGCTTAATATAATGAACCTTTTTAAGCCTAGGCAAGTTAAACTCATAAATGCCTTAATAAGGCACATTAAGGCAAAACAGAATCTTGAAAATAGCAGCTATTTTCAAGTGGACGGCTGTATTATCGGTAATGGTAGCCAGGATTTTACAAAATCCCACACAAGCTATGGATTAAACATTAATGGAGAAAAAGCACAGCTAATCGATATCCCTGGCATTGAAGGCAATGAAGAAAAATTTATAGACATAATAAAGAATGCCCTGAAAAAAGCGCACCTTGTTTGTTACGTTGCAAAAGAAGCAAAAGGTATCGAAGAAACCACCTTGCAAAAAATCAAGGATTACATGCAAAAGAATGTTACCGAAATGGTAGGCATTCACAATATTCCATTACAACCGCAAAAGGAATATGACGGAGACGATTACGTAGAAGACATTACAAAAAAATTCAACGAAGCCAATAAGAAAAACAGCAATATCGGGGAAAAGCTTCAAAGCGTTGTTCCCGAAGATATGTATAAGGACACCGTAGGAATTTCTGCATTGCCTGGAATATGCGCTTTGGCTATTCACAATGGCAAAACCTCATTCGCTGCTCCAGAAAAATTTCCTAACAACACTGCTGTAGCAGAATCGCTGAAATCTTTACGCCGTGAACAAAGGACCTTTTTAAGTCGTGCATCGGATGTTGACCTGTTAAAAGTGAGCCATTTGAACAAACTCAGAAATGTTATTATTGACAGCTGTAACAATGCACCTGAAAGGATTAAAAAGGCTTCGTTAATCCGTCTATCCAAGCTTCTTCAAGATGACTATCTAGCCGACATTACCAAACAAAAAACTGCAATTGGAGAATTTCGTAATAAAATCCAAAAAAGAACAAATTCGCTAAGAGATAATATAGGAAACGCCCGTGATCAGCTAAAAAGGAACATGGAGCATTCTGTAAAAAATACAGTATATGATTTCTTCTATCAGGATATTTTGGAGAAAATTATTTATCCCCATATTGAACGCCATGTAAAAATTGATGAAGATATCTTGAACAGGGAACTCAAATCTGAGCAATCTAGACTGAACAAAAAGATGTCTGATGATATACAAAATGCGATAACATCATCTTCAAAAGATTTTGCGGAACGAATTCAAAACTACGTGTCCGACTACCAACGCGGCATGATGCTAGATTTCCAAAATATCTCTTTGGAGTTGCCAGAATTCAATGCGGAATCTTTTGATTTCAAGCAGCTAGGAAGTGCGGCTATGACAATCGGCAGTTATGCAATCTCTGGCTTTGCAATCGGAAACGTATTTCCAGGTATAGGAACTCTAGTTGGCACAATAGTCGGTGCATTTGTAGGTTTGGTTGTTTGGGTCGCAGGGTGGTTCACTTCAAAAGAAACCAAAATTAGAAAAGCGAAAAGTAACGCCCGCGATAAAATCGAAGAGTGTGCCTATGAAACTTGGAATAAGATGTCTGGCAAAATAAGAGACATCGCCAACAAACTCGCTTCGAAAACGGATGAAGTCATAACACTTGCTTACAGGCAAGTCGAATCAGCAAATCAGTCTTACAACTTGATCTCAGATTTGGAATCAAAAATCAAAAAACAAGTAAAACATCTTGATGCAGAAATTGAACTGATGAGGGTATAACCATGGAACAAAATTCCTTTAAAACAGAAATCTTAAAATTTGTCGAAAAACTGGACAAGTTTTCAAATCTCCTTACAGAAGCAAAGAAAAGGACTTTTTCTGAAGAATTGGAGAAATCTTTTGAATCTTCTATAGAAAAAGTAGCATCCCTCAAAAACAGCCTTCAGGATGGCAAACTGAGAATTGCCCTTGTCGGAGCTTTTTCCGACGGAAAGACGAGTACTGTCGCTGGTTTTTTGGGACATGCCGATAGCAACATGAAAATTGCTGAAGAGGAATCTTCTGACGAGGTTATTGAATACAAACCAGAAAATATTGATGAGAATCTTCCACCTTGTTTATTTGTTGATACTCCAGGGCTTTTTGGACAAAAATACTCAGAAAAAACGGAAAAATTTGTATCTGAAGCCCATATCATCTTGTACATTGTCGCTGCAACTAACCCACTAAAAGATAGCCATAAAGAAACAGTTGCATGGCTGATGAATAAATTAAATAAATTCGATAACACCATTTTTGTCATTAACAGAATGGATGATGTATGCGATTACACTGATCCTGAAGATTTCGCAGAAAAAGAGAAACAAAAGAAAGAATTTCTCATTGAAAACATTACCCGGTTCTGCGGTCTTAATAAAGATGATGCTAAAATAAAGAACTTGAACATCGTCTGCATTTCCTCGGACCCAGAAGGCAAAGGTTTGCAAGATTCCAACGGAAAGCAGAATTATTGGTTGACTCCCGAAAAGAGGGAAAAATACGAAAAGTATTCCCGCATGCAAAACTTGAGGGATACAGTCAATGAAGTTGTCAAGCAAACCTTACCCCAAAAGCTAATCCAAGATACCGCTCTCACCGCAATCATTGCCGAAGTGGAAAAAAACTTCAAGGCATTAGATGATGAACAAAGCAAATTAGGCGAAGCAGTCATTCCAGAAACAAAAAATACTGTAGAAATTCTAGAAAGAGATCTTAATAACACAAAAAAGGACTTAAAGCGCGAAATTCGCCCATGCCGTGAAGAGCTTGAATCCCTAGAAAAAAGAATTACTACAAAAATCAGAAGCGCATCTGTGGCAACATTGCAAGAGGTCGTTGAAGATGAAATCGGTGACAAAGACAGTGCGCATAAACTTGAAGCACATATTCAGGATATTCTGCGAGATCATTTTGAAAACATTGTCAACACCTCCTGTCAAAAAATCAAATCCGATTTCGATTTAGGCAGTGAAAACATCGATTCTTCCTTAAAGCACTTTGTAAAAGCAGGTGCCGACGGAATGAAGAGTTTTAGCGGCATCGGTAAAGCAACTGTTTTTGCTGGCAGGGATATCTTAGGAAAAGTCGGCATTGCCATTAAGTTCAAACCATGGGGTGCTGTAAAAGTTGCCGGCATGATTAATAAGGGCGTTCCTATAGCAGGTGCTGCTATTTCCTTGGTTCTCGACATTTTCACTATATTTCAAACCAAGGAACAGCAGGAAAAATTTGCAAATGCTCAAAATACATTGATAGAAAATATCCATACAGCATTCAAAGACATTTATAAACAGTTTAATGAAGATGGGGTCTTCTTCGATTCTTTTGCACCGCAGATTTATGAAATAGAAAAACAAATCGATGGCGCCCGCACGGCTCTAAAAGAACTCGAAAATAACAATACATTTTGTAGTGAAGCAAAAGATAAAATTAAGGCTTTTCTGAAAAACGAGACCTTCAACGACTCTTGTTCAAGCGAATCAAATCCCAAAGGGCTTCGCGCATGGATTAAAAAAATTATGAAAAGCTAAAAACATCATTCGAACAAAGGACTGCTTTAAAAGCAGTCCTTTATCTCAACAAATAGTACTCATCCGCAAGTGCTTGCAAAGCAGTAACTCCTTCTTTCATTTTGATGCTCTTGATGGCATCTAGCACGAAGTCCATGCCGTATTTATCAATGTACGAAGCAACTAAAAATTTGAGGTCCTTTTGAACTTCCTCAATGGGCGGCGTCAAAGCACTACTGCATGCAGGGCAGTATCTCATGCTTTTGGCAAACGATTCTGAAACCGCAAATTCGGAATTACATTTTTCGCATCTCACTATAGCTCTTTTAAATCTGGGCATTTGTGTCTCCTATTAATTTTAAAAAAATATAGGCAACACATATAAAATCTTAAATACTCAAAATATTCAGGTTCCAGAAAATGGAACTTTTATAACATGTACAGTGTTCCAAAACACCAGCTCTGACTGCACAAAAAGACAAAAAGAACAAAAAATGTCCCTTTTTGGCAAAAAAATGTTTTATATTACCATCATGTTTGTAAACTTTACTTTTCCGTGTTTGGGTTTTCATTGCTAAAAGTCGACCGAATACAAGAAAAAACAGGCGTTCTTGGACCTGGCATACGAGCCGTGATCTGGTTTCACGGCTGTTTTCGCCATTGCCCTGGCTGCATTGCCGCAGGGATGAACAAGTCTCAGGATTTTACCGAATACACGGTAGACGAGCTGTTCCAGAAGGTTGCATCGGTTGAAGGCATAGAGGGAATCACCATCTCTGGCGGCGAACCCTTGATGCAAAACCTAGACGAACTGTACGAGTTCCTGATGTTGGTCAGGCAAAAGACATCCTTGAGCGTAATGCTCTATACGGGGTACCTGTTGCAAGAGGTCAACGAAGACGAAAACAAGAAGCGACTGCTTGACTTTGTGGACATCCTAGTCGATGGCCCCTACGTCGAGGAACTGGACCATGGACAACTATGGAGAGGCTCCGAAAACCAGAGGGTTTATTTTCTCTCTTCGCGGTACTCCGAAGCCCAAGATGGTTTCGCGCAGAAGAAGGGGCGCCCCATAGAATGTAAGTTTATAAATGCCTCCGATTTTTCCCTGACGGGAGTTCCGCCTCGCGGGTTCAGGAAATCTCTTTCGAGAAGAATGGCAGAAAAGGGTTTAATTATTAACTGGTAATAAAGAAGGAACAATATGAGCGGTGTAAAAAAAGCGACAGTAACACAGAACCTGAATAGGACTTTGAAAACCGTTGAGGAGGCACTCGCACAGTGCGCATCCATGGCGAACTCGACTGGAAAAATCGGTCAAAGCGAATTCGAGAATAAAAAGAGGAACGCCCAGACGGTACACAACAACGTCATTCGCAAATTGCCTGAAGAACTGGCACAGTTCCTTCGTAACGAAACTGCCCAGTGGAAATCCCTTTTGCACCGCCACGACGAGAGCTACGACAAAGCTGGAACATCTGCAAATCAGGCTAATCAGTATGACGCGACGTTCCAACAGCATTACGATATTGCAAGGCGTGAACTATCGTCGATAAAAAGCAACGTAAATAACATTAAAAATCAAATTAGCGGTAGAAGCGGCTATCTTAATAGCGAAAATTACCAAGCTTTGGAACTGGGTCGCCAGGCAAGGCAAATTTTGGCAGAATTGCAGCCCGATGTAGAACTGAGCAGAAAAGCCCAAGATTCAAGGCGTCAGGCATTCAATAAACTCTCGGAATCAGAATCTCTGGCACAAGCAGCCCAGCGCGAATACGACCGTTTGGTGAACCTCGCCCGCGACCGACAGGAAAAGAAACGCATCGCCGAAGAAAACGAACGCAATGCAAAAATGCTCGATGCCGACCTGAAGTCTCTCCGCAAGGAAATCGAGTCTAAAAACTACAAGAAGTTCTCGAACAGCCGCTATTCGGAATCCCTCAAACGCGAACTCGATTCGCTGAAAGACCTAGTCGTGGGTGGCGCATACGCCGAAGCCATTCCGCGCTCTCAAAAGATTAAGGAAGAACTGATCATCATCTCAGCCGAGATTGATGCGAACGAACAAGCGTGGACTGCCGCCAAGAACGCAGCCGAAAAAGCTCTTACCGATGCTAAAGCAGAAATGGCTCTTACGAACAGAAATGATGTGGAGCTCTATTCCGGTCTAGACAAATCCTCCGTAGATAAGTTTTATTCGAACATTGACAAGGCTTCCCGCCTGATTGCATCCGAATCATTCGATGCAGCGACATCACAAATTGCAGATGTCTTGAGCAATCTCCGTTCAGCTGTCGAAAAGACCGTGGAAAACAAGAGGCTCGCAGAACAGCGTGAAGAAATCGCCCAGTCGATTATGCAGGCGCTCTACGATTGTGACTATGACACACCGAGCTACTACCAGAAAGAAGAAGGCAATGAGCTTTCGGACCTATGCGTCGTCGCAGCAGCCCCTGGCGGAGTTGGCGACATGAAGTTGCGTATCGCCCTGGACGGCAACGTTTCCTTTGAAGTGGCAAACATCCCCGAAGGCCATGAAAAGCTCTGCATCGAGTCCGTCCGGAAAATGCAGGAAAAGCTCGCCGAAGACGAAATCAACTTTAACGTGACCGACTGGGGTCGCGCAGAAAACCAGAACAAGGTCCACCTGGACGTAAAGCAGAGAACACAGGAAACCCAGATTACCCGTCAACGCCAGGGATAAATTATGAATAGCATCTTTTTCAACAAGCGAATTGAAGGTCCGTTCAAGGAGACCTACAAAGGTTACAACCAGTATATTTTTACTGGCGATATCGACGACCTGTTTTTGATGGATTCTTCTGAACTGGGAATCAATCGCAAACTTTGCAGGATTGAAGATGCCTTTGCGGAATATGGCAAGAAAGAAAAGTACGACATTGTCATTACCGTAAAAGAAGACCAGAATCTTTCTTTTGGCAACAGTCAGCAAGAAGAATTATTCAACAGGCTTGCGAGCGGGTCTAGCGAAAAACTCGTGGAAGAAGGGAAAAAAGCAAAGGCGTTCACCCCACGCAAAAAAAGAGAAGAACAGTCTAGCGCATCTCAAAGCCAGACTAATGAAAATGCAACTAATCCCAACGCCCAAAACTCAAAACGCCAAGTTGAAGAACAAGCGCAAGGCAACGACGGTCTCAACCGCTTGAACAGAATTACACGAGTTCTGCAAAATACAAACACCAAGACACTTGTAATTTACCCCAATCCCGAAAAGATGATTGTCGGCGGGAATGTCGATGCCCCGACCATGCAAAAAATCGAAGTCATCGTTAAGAAATGGCGCGACATTATCCAAGAAGCCAATCCGGAAACAAGGACGGTACTGATTATCAATCCCCACCGGTTAAAAGAATTCCGAATGGTGGAACACACCTTATCTTGCTATGACCACAACTGCAAGGAAATAACCATTTCGAATCCGCCAGTCGATGAAATGAAGACATGGCTAAAAAAATACCGTAAAGAAAACAACATTCAAGGAACAAAGAACGATAGAGACCGAGTAGTCCTCACGGGTCGAGCCAATGGCGGAAGCTTGCAGAACTTCATCAGTTGGGTTCAAGGATTCTTCTGGACAAATCCAAATTTGTGCAATTGGAGTGACCTGATTGCGCATGAAAATCAAGATGCAGTCGAATCCGTCGATGGGCTTATAGAGCGCCTCGACGAAATGATTGGGCTTGATGACGTGAAAAAAGAAATCAAGACCATCAAGGAAAACGCTGAAAAAAATCACGACACCGCAGCAGAAGCATCTTACCACATGTTCTTTCTGGGCAATCCCGGTACAGGCAAGACAGTCGTCGCAGACATTGTCGCAAGGCTTTTCTGGGCTATGGAATTGCGCACAAGCAAAAAGGTCGTAAACGTCGCTATTCAAGATATCATAAGCCAATACAACGAAGGCGAAACCATCCAAAAAATGAAGGACAAAGTCCAAGAAGCCATGGGTGGTGTCCTTTTCATTGACGAAGCATACCTATTCGCCGAAAGCGACTGGGGACGTAAGGCTTTCCAAGTTCTCTTGACCGAAATGGAAAACAACCGCAATAACTTGACGGTAATTCTTGCTGGGTACGAGGAACGCTTGCAGGCACTAAAGGATGTGAACCCCGGTATCGACAACCGTATTCGAATTAAACTACATTTCAAGGATTATTCAAAGGAAGAAAAACTCAGAATTTTCAAATTGTTCCTAAAAAAGAACAATGAAGAAAAAGAGACCAAGTATCATCTTTCTCCCGAAGCCGAGCAGAAATTGCTCCGCGTACTCGATTCCTGTGAAGGAAATGGACGTGGAGTCAGAAATGTATTCGATTACACCTTGCAAAAAGCTGGGAATGCCGAAGAAATTACTGAAAATCACATCTATGATCCCCACGAAATCCATCCGGATGAAGCCGATAAGGTCATACAGGATATCAATCGAGAATTCATCGGAATGGAAGATCTGAAGGACCGCCTCAAGCAATACTTTAAACGTATCCAATGGAATGTCCAACGTAACAAGATTTTGGGAATAACAAAGCCCTCTAATTATGCCTACCGCATCCGCTTTACAGGTCCTCCGGGTACCGGCAAGACATCAATTGCACGCTACATGGGCCGATTCTTCCACGCCATGGGCATTACTGAAACTGATGGATTCCAGGAATGTGGTGCAACCTCGCTCAAGGGCGCCTATGTCGGACATGCGCAAAAAGCGGTCAACAACCTGTTCCACGAAAATCGAGGCAAGGTCATTTTCATCGATGAAATCTATAGCCTCTACAACCCCGACGCCCATCAGGACGATTCGTTCTCGCGCGAAGTGATTGATACGCTCGTTCGCTGCTTGACTGCCGAAGAATATCAGAGTACGGTCGTCATTGTCGCAGGCTACAAAGATCGAGTCGACAAGTTCATGGAAGCAAACCCTGGTCTTGCAAGCCGCATCCCCGATGAAATTGAATTCCAAAACTACTCCGCCAACGACTGCTACAAAATTTTTGTCGCCGAAGCCCAAAAGCATCAGTACGAAGTTTTGGACGGATGTCAAGAAAAGCTGGAAGCTTACTTCCAAGCCGAAATCGACAAAAATCAGTCCAATTTCGGAAACGCCCGCGACGTGAAGGCAACCTTCGGACTTGTCGAGACTAACGTCATGAACAGAGTTTTTTCAGACTCTGAAATGTTGTCTTTGGCAAAAACAAAGCCAACAAGGGAACAGTTTACACAAATTATCCCAGAAGACATTCCCGCCGCTGCCCCAATCGCAAAAAAGAATGAGGATTAATTATGGAAAATACCTGCTTTAAAATCAAAGCCCTCGATAAACTTCAAGACAACATTACGTCTATCAAAAACGCAAACACGGACAATAGAATTTTAAAACGCGTCAGTGAAATCGAGAAAGCGGCTACAACATCGGACAATAAATTGAAAGCAAAAGGCGAAGACCTGTACGAAACTTATTCAAGCGCCCTTCAACTTAAAGAAAAGGGAGGGGATGTCGACAACATCATCTACACGTTCGTCATTGAAATTCTTGATGGTATTTTACAAAGCAGTCCTTCCGAACGATATTACTTAGAGAACAATGATGCGTTTTTGATGGAACTTTCTAAAGAAATCGATCTAAAAAGGGAAATCCCTGTTGATGAAACTCCTGAGTTGGAATGCTCCTGGAGTGAAAATCTATCAACAGAAGAAACTCTCGAATTCCTAGAACTCATGGATAAAGCCATCAAGGATCGCGACCAACTCATTAAGGAATACGGTGACATAATAGCTTTCTTAAACCGTCTCCTGACTGCGAAAGGGGAATTCGATAAAAGACGCCAAATCAAGGAAGACCTCCCACTCTTCACGTTCGTACGTACTTGTGCCAAGAAAAAAGATGACGAAATCGCAGCACAAATCATAGAAGAACTGAAGGCAGAATCCAACAGCGAAAATACTGCTAGCGATAATGCTTTTGCAGATTCCAATATTGAAGAACCTGTTCAGGAAAGTGTCCAGGAATTTGTCGATAGCCTAACTTCAGAAACTCCTGTCGAAAACACAGCCACCGAACCAACTGAAACCGCTACAGCTGATGCACCTGAAACTACAGAAGCACCAACAGAGGAACACGACTCCCCCGCTTCCGCAGCATTTACGGAATCTGAAGGCAACCGCGCCGATGTACTGTTCGTTCTAGATGCAAGTGGCAGCATGCGCCCATGCTTTGACCAACTCAGGACACATATCAAGCGCTTTGTAGAACCGTTCAAGACAGCAGGTTTCACATCTCTACGCCTTGGGCTTTTGGCATACAGCGCCAACAAGGACAGAACACACAACAGAATTGTGTACCGCAACATGTTCCTCTGTCCAAACCGTGCTAGCAATATGGCAACCCTCTATGGCGACCATGAAACCGCAAGCAAAATGTTCTTTACCAACACTTCGAGCATCGAAGGGAATGTAGACAAGTTCGTCCGCAGGCTGGACGAAATCAAATGCCTTGGCGACGAAGACACTCCATTTGCCATGGACTGTGCCGCTGATTTCCCATTCGAACCCATCAACACGACCCGAAGAGTCATTATCCTCTTTACAGATGAAAGAATTGACGATGGCGTATCTAAAATGAAATCGATCGGCGAGAACTATAGCACGCTTGACAAAATTATGGACAAAATTAGCAAGAAGCATATCTCCCTTTACTTCTACGGTCCATCGAGCCCCGCTACCGAGGTTCTCGAAGATTACCCGCGCGTTGTTTACCAAGATGTCATCGCTTATCAAGACAGGCATAGCCCCACAGAAACTTGGGACAGTCTGAACATCGGACGTGTTTTGGAAAGCCTTGGCAAGAGCATTTCGAGATCAGCCCTGTCCGCAACGGAAGAACCCGAGACAGAACGTGCCATCTACCATCAGGATACCTGGTCTGAGGATTCCTGGAATTAAGTTATTATTACAAAAAAGGATAAATCATGAGTGAAGAAAAAAGAGCCGACGTAGTATTCGTTGTGGACGCAAGCGACAGTATGAAACCCTGCTTCGACCAGTTGCGCAACAGCATCAAGAAATTTGTGGAACCGTTTAGAGAAGAAGGTTTTACATCGCTCCGTCTAGGACTCTTGGCATACAATGCAGGTCCAAGCAACGGCAAATGGGTTTACCGCAACACGTTCATCAACGGCGATGCTCCCGAAAACATGAACATCCTTTACGGTAACGATGAAGATGCGCAGGAATCACTGTTCACACGCTCTGGCGACGGTTTTGTCGATGTGGAAACATTCTGCAACCGCCTCGATTCCATCAAATGCTGCGCTGATGAAAATACACCGCTCGCTCTCGACTGCGCAAGCGACTTCCCGTTCGAACCGATTTGCACAACCAGAAGAATCATCATCGTATTTACCGACGAAAAGCTTGAAGATGGCGTTTTGAAACAAGAAGCCCTTGGCAATAACTGCTCGGAAATCGAAAAGGTAATGAACAAGATTACCAACCAGCGCCATGCATCTCTCTATTATTTCGGTCCACAGTGCGAAGGCGTTGAAGTAATGGAAGATTATCCCCGAGTTATCGTAACTAACGTCAAAGAATACAAGGAACGCGCCGAAGGTGAAGACATCTGGTCAAATATCGACTTCGAAAAAATCCTAGAAAGCATGGGTAAAAGTATTTCGCACTCGGTATTGGAAGTTGTAGACGAAGGTAATTTTGACAAAGCTGTTTACGGTCAAGACAAGTGGGACCTGGAAGCCTGGGGCAAGGACGAAGTCGGTGGAGTTATCGATATTACTGATGTGAAGGAAGGCGCCGTACTGGATGTCTCTGAACCACTAGAATGGGTAAATGCCCAAATGCTGTGGAAAACCCCTATCGACCTGGATATCCATGCTTTCTACAGATTAAAAAGTGGATACCATGGACATATCTTTTATAACAATAAAAGGGCTTACGGAATGGAACTGGATCACGATGCCGGTGTGGGAGACAAGCTCGATAGCCCTGAAGGCAACCAGGAAAATATTAAATGCAGCTCATTCAACAATATTGAACGCATGCTTATTGCAACTAAAATTTACCAAGAGCATGGTTGTTTTTCCGATTACAAAGGCGTCGTTAACGTAACTACAAGCAATCCGAGACAAAAAACAATCCAATGCAAAATGGAATCAAGAAAACGACTTGACTGGTGCGTTATCGCAATGATTGACAACAGTAACCCACAAAAGCCGCGAGTATTGCCCATCAACCAGGTTGTTGCAAATGAACCTAATGTAGATGATTCAGAATGGCTTTCAAAAAGAGCCTAAGCCAATAGCAATAAAAAGTTTTTAACGAGGAAAAAATGGCAGGTACAATTTTTTCTAAAGATGAAATTATCGAAGGCACGGACAATGGCGAACCTTACAAGTTCCAAGCCCTCAAAGATGGCGTTGAAGGCTCGGGTTCTATTTACGGTCCAGGAATTGACCTTCTCCATAATAACGAAAAGGTCTTCTTAAAAAAGTATGTGGATCCCGCTCCACGCTCACTCTGGTTCAACGCGTTCGTAGATTACCAGAAAAAAATCCAAAACAAGATTGAACAGTCCAGCAACGCCAAGCAATTGATTGCAGGCATCCACCGTTATTTTCAGGATAATCGTCGCCGTTTCTGGCAGACTATTGAATATGTTGAAAATAGCAAAGACATGAAGAAGTACCTAGAGTCTGACGACACTACTTGGGAACAGCGCATGATGTTTGCTAAGGTATTCATGTTTGCAATGAAGGTCTTGCACGAAGAACTGCGCCTCGTTCACGGAGACCTCAAACCCGCAAACTTGCTTTTGATTCCGCTGAATGGTGGAACTTACAGCGTCAAGCTCATTGACTTTGACCGTCCCATTCTCTTGGATGAAAGCGAAGTGCCTTGGAGTTCTGAAGGTTACATCGGTTCAGAAGGATACTTCTCTCCTGAACACAAAAAACGCCAACGCCCCACCGACAAGTCAGACGTGTTTACCTGCGGCTTGATTCTTTACGAATTACTAGCAAAGGAAGGTCATCCCTTCAACTACGCTACAGTATCGGCAGACTATAACGAAAATGCAGCCCCCATGCCACATCTGCTCGGCACGTTTGGCAACGAAGAAAGTGACAGACTCATTGAAGAAACTTTGCACCGCATGTTGGAGCCAAATCCTGACGACCGCCCAACAGCAAATGAGGTCTATCAAGTTTTTTTTAGAGCGGGCGGAAGCATCCGCCCTCAGACGCCAAAGGCAGCTCAAGATCATACAAGAGTCGCTCAACCAGCCTATTCAGCACCTGTTGCATCTGTTTCGGTGGTGACCAACCAGTCTCCAGTTGATGTCCAGGCGTTAAAAGGCGCTGCCGATGTCGTGTTCCTGTTAGATTCAACAGGTAGCATGACCCCTTGCATTACAGCATTAAAACAGCATATCCATTCGTTTATCGAAGCACTTGTCCATGGTGATGATGAACGGAATATTTCACCCGTCGAAGACTGGCGTGCACGCATAGTCGGTTTTAGAAATTTTGAAGACTGCAATAAGAGCGAGAAAAATGCAAAGCTGTACCGCAAATTTGGTGGCGGCGGCTGGCTCATTTCAAACCCGTTTACCCGTGACGAAAATGAACTGCATAGCCAACTCGACAAGCTCAAATCCTTCGGTGGCGGCAAAGCCCCGCAGGAATCTCTTCTCGACGCCTTAATGCTCGTGCTCAAATCAGGGTTTCTCCCCACAGGGCAACAAGACGCAGGCGAAGCCGATGGTGGCAGGGCATGGCGCACAAACGGTGTCGGTCGCATTGTCATCGTCTTTACCGACGCTGGCTACCACCCCACCATGAGCTACTGCGCCGAAAAGACGCTATTTGAAGAAGGCGCCCTTTACCCGCTTGACTTGAGAGGTGCAGGCTTGGACGAACTCCAACACGCCATCGAATCGGGATTCTTCAAAGTTTACGTCTTCGCTCCGAACATCAGCGATTACGATGAGCTAAGCGACCTTAGCAACGTTCTCATCATGCAAAGCGATGACGAAGACGAAGGTCTCGTCAAAATGATGAGCGATTCACAAATCGAACGCCTAATCGATGACATCGTCAAAGGCGTGAGCCGTTCTTCCAGTGACTTTAGGGAAATCCCGATTTAGGAGGTATCATGGGTTGGCACTGTCCAAAATGCAACTTTATGGTAGAAGATGGCGCATTCCAGTGCATGGCATGCGGCTACCACCAAGAAACACGATTGATCCTGACATCGGGTGTCGGGAATAAATGGCGTACATTAATCAGCGCCGAGATTACCCGCAGAACATACAAACGCCTGTACCCCGATACAGAACACCAGTATATCCCACGCAACGAAGGCGAGCACCCGTTTTCCGTCATCAAGGATGCCGAAAACAACTGGTTCTTGCAAGCCAACGGAAAAAGCCCCGTCGCCGTCACCCTTAACGGGAACCTCTGCGACCCTGCCAGGGAATACCTGCTAAACAACGGTGATTCGATTTCAATTGCATCACGAAGTGATTCATCGAGACAAGTTGCACCGCTGACAGTTTCGTTTATCTTAAAGGACGCTGTTTGACAATTATATAATTTAAGGAATTAAAGGTCGGTTGATATGAACAGAACAGAATTGAATGCCAAATGGGACGCCTATTGCCAAAACTTTGTCGGGCATGAGCCAGAAGGCTTTTCCCTAGAAAAAGTTGTCTTTGATGCCCAAAAGAAAGATTTCCCAAGCGAAACCTTGAAAAAGATTTCTATCGAAGACTGGATGGAATCGCTTTCTTTCCGCGGGGAATCCGCCATGTCGTTGCTTGGTCCTATGGAATGCAAGCGCGAAGAAATTCAGGAATACCTAAGCTTCTTGAAGCAAGGCAAAATCAAGATGGCATTCGATTACGAAGTCGGCAAAAGTGACCCGCTCCATGTCGTTCGTGAAAGCTCCAGCTTTGCTGGCAGGGAAATCTGGTTCATCGGCGACATTCACGGTGACCTTTTAGCATTCCAGTCCGCCATAGCGTTCATCAATTCTAATTCCAAAAGTAAACCGATATACGTCCTGCTTGGCGACATCTTCGACCGAAATGACTTCAGCTTGAACGTTGTCTTGGCAGTATTGCGCCTCTTAAAAAACAGCCCCGATTCCGTATTCATGATTGCAGGGAACCACGATGACGGCCTTTCGTGGGACGAAAACGGGAGAAAGTTCTCTTCTGTCATTACGCCGCAACAGTACACAGATTACCTGAACGCCATTGATGACGACCTCATCAGTTCCTTGATGGCAGAATTTATAAAGGTACTAAAAATCCTCCCGCTGGGACTCGTATTGCCGAACGGACTTTTAGCAACTCACGGTGGTGTCCCCTCGCGCCCCGACCGCAGCGTAAAAAACATTTGGGAAGGATTGAAGCCACAAGAAATCAAGAAACTTATTGCAGACAAGCGCTTGGAATTCCAGCGAAACCGCTTTATGGGCGAAGTCTCATCCGGGAGCAAGCTCGCCCCCGAATTCAGCTGGGTCGAAATTATCAACTTCAGCCATGCCGTAGAATCCGCTTACGGCGCACAAATCTCTGCATTGTTGCGCGGTCACGACCACTGCGACCTCTGTAGGCACGAATGGGCTAAATCCTCGTTCAAAGGCAACGAAAACTGCCGTGATTTTGAACGCGTCCAGAATGTCCTCACCATGACCACCATGACCTTGATGGACGACGGAGAAAAGCGAATATCCGGCTTTTTGAAGCGCGAAGTATCGTGCCCGTCTGTAGCCCATTACATTGATGGAACGCCATTGCCTAAAGTCTATACTCTAGAATTTTCTGCCGAAGAAGTGAAGAACTTCAGCAACAAAGTCCACCAGTATTTAGGCAAAGAATCTCTTGCGTATGTAGAAAGTCACTTAGAGCGCCTACAGGAAGACTTAGAGGAATGCGAAGAGGATAAAAAAGATAACGAAGAAAGACTCAACACCAAAAAGCCCCTTTGTGATGAACAGAAAAAAGCTGTCGAAAAAGCCAATTCACAAATGGCAACTTTAGAAAAAGAACTCAATAATATTATAATCGGAACAGAAAGAGCAAAAGCAGATATTGAAAGTCTAGAAGCAGAACAAAAAGCAACCGTCAACAACCGTAAAGCATTATTGGAAAAGATCAACGATAGTGAAAAGATTCTTAAAGAAAAGCAAAAAAACATTGATGAATGCAACAGAGCAATTGCAAAGTATAATGAAGAATTGAAAAATGCTGATAAAAAAGATGAATCCTTCTTCGAAAAACTAAAAAAAGCCAAAGAAAAGGTAATAGATTTCTTAGGATTGAGCGATCCTAACAAAAACTATACCCCAGACGAATTAAAGAATAAATTCAATAAAGTCGAAAGAGACACCTTCCAGCTGCAGTCAACATTAGAAGAAGACAACGAAAAGGCCGAAAAGTTGTCCAATCAACTGAAAACCATCGAACTCAAATTGAATGAAAAGAAAAACTTGTTAGCAATACTAAAAAAGCAAAAATCTGACAAAGAACCTGAACTGGAAAAAGCAAAGGATTCCGTCCGTAAAGAAACGCAAAAATACAACGAACAGCAAAACGAAATCAACCAGTACGAACGTAAAGTCAAGCTGGCCAAAGATGATATCGAAAGCATACAGCGCGATATAAAGCTTTGCAACACCCAAAAAGAACAATACACCCGCTGGATTTCTACGCAGAATTAAGGAGATGACGCCATGAGTGAAAATGAAGTGACTTTGAATCAAGATAGAGCGAAAACATCTCTAGAAAATGCAGAGATCTGCGTCAAGGAATATCTGGGAGAACGCGAACGTCCTGTTGTCTTTTATCAGTTTGATGACGCCGCATACTACTACCGCGAAAAGGCGATAAGTGCCGTCAAGAATGCCATCAATACAGCAGCTGAATGTGGCGATGAAATCTCCGAAGTTCAAGCCTATAAAAACCTTTTTGACGTTATCATTTGCAACCTAGAAACTTCAGAGAAAAAGAAACTTTTCAAGGACTGCTACGAGCCTCTAGTAAACATCTTGACAAATGATGTTGCAAAGGGTCTCCTGTATTACCAGCTAGGGCACAGTTCCGAAAAACTGGATATTCCATCCGAAAGCTTTTTCGAAAATGCCGTCAAGCTCAACAACAAGAACGTCCTTGACGAAGATGTATTCAAGACCAACCCGAAATTCATTTTCGACTGGCTTGAACTTTATTTGACCGATTCTGCGCAAAAAGACACTGCCGACGAATACGAAAAACTATTGACTGACATTGTCGAAAATACGGAAAGCGCAGGCGAATATTTCTACAAAATGGCAAATCTCTTGAAGGAAAAATCCCTCGCAGAGCGCGCCGATATCTACTATCGCTTATGCATTCCGCTAGGCTACAAGAACGCCGTCGAAGATTCGACCTTCTTTACTGAAAACTACGAAGATGAATTTATCGAATGGTTCAATAACCAGCTCGAAAAGCAGACCGACCTTGTTGCCATCAAAAACCAATGCTTTGTCAGTCTTTGGAAAGCCAATGAAAAGAACCTGTTCTCCCGCTCTAAAAAACTATGGGCAGAGAAAATCACCGATAAAGATTTTAAAACAGGTTGCAGAGAATACAGTATCTTTGCCGATGATGGTTTTGATTGGGCAGAAAACTGGCTCCTCGCTGAAATCGAAGACAAGAACGTACAAGGCGCCATTTCGGACAATGTCATTGAAAGATGGTTTAATGCTGAACGAAAGGATGAACAACGCGACATCGCCTTGGGCATGTTGTTTGTAAATGGTCGCTGTGCCCATTTTAAAAATTCTCAAAAGTACTACATTTGCATTTCCAAATACTATTTGGAGAAAGGAGAATTCATGGCCGCCCTGGCCTCCTTTCTTTGCACCGGCAAAAATGAAATTAGCGTTGCTTTTGATTATTCTGATTTTGAGCCTGTCCTGCGTAGCGCTGTTAAAAGCCATTATGTAGAACTGATCCAGCAAAAGATTGACGAAAAAATACCGGGAGCCTCCAGGAATCCGCTGCCCATCAGTACCGATTCTTATGGCAAGTTCACGGAAAAGAAAATCAATGGCTTGAACTCCTTGAAGCAATACATCCAGACAAACCGACTTACCGAAAAACTTTTCCGCAGCTCCACAGAAAAGCCGAACTGCACTCGCTATTTCCTGTTAAACAAGATGGCAGTTCTTGCAAAAAATTCCGACGATGTCGATTTCAGAGAACAAGAAAACTCATTCAGGGAACAGGCAAAATTGGAACTCAAGGACGCCATCAGTGATTTTGACACCATGGCACTATGCGTATGGCTTGAAGAACATATCTATTCCGAAAAAGCCGACGACAAGGCTACGGTTACCGTCCTTTGCGACCTGATTCAGAAAATAGAACCAAAAAAGCTCACCGCACCCTATTTGCTGCTAGCCAACTACTGGACATCCAAAAAAATCGACGATGACATTGTCCCGACAGTTCTATCGTGGATTCTAGATAATAGCAACGAATTGGACTGGTTTAAATCCACTACCGATTTAAAGGAACTTATTAAAAAGACTTTTGAAATATTATCTTTGAATAAGAAATGATTGAACCGATTGTGAATGGAGCTTTAAATGTTCTGTAATAACTGCCACCAGGACCTGAAGGATTTTGGAGAATTGATCGACAAAATCCAAAATTGCCCTCTTTGCGGAGGACCGTTAATCAAGACCCCGCCTAAAGTGGCACAAAAAGGCATATCCGAACTGCTCAACATTTTGGTCAATAATGCAGGTGAAAAAATCTACCTGTACGATGACCTTTTAAAAAGCGAACTGGAGAAAATCGACTCTCCAGAATTTGAAAATGCCCGTGACAAATTGCTCCTACTTACAATCAAGCATATCCCTTCAAGCATGTACAAAGTCAAGGATTTCTCCATTGGCGAAAAGCAGGAAGTTCTAGAAACCTGTTCCACCCGACTGATGCAGGATTTGGGATTGCAATTTGAACCGAGTGCGGAAATGCTAAATATTTTGCAGGAACGCATTTGGCAAAAGAAGTTACCGCTTTCCCAAAATTCTGGCGAAGGCATTTTCAAGGATCCTCGCGATGGGCGTGTCTACAAGACCGTAAAAATTGGTGATCAGGTCTGGATGAAGGAAGAACTGAAATATAAGTGTCCATTCCAAAACGAAGACGGCTTGATGTACTCTAAAAAATCACTCCGGTACCTAAACGTGCCCGGTTGGCGCCTCCCAACAAAAGACGATGTCACAAAGTTGATGGCAATGGCAAAACAAACAGGTTACGGAGACACGTCAAGCACCTTGATGTCACTTAAAGGCTGGGAAAAATTCAGTGTAACCCCTATAGATAAATTCGGATTTGGAGCGCAACCCTTCAAAGGATGTAATTACGTCCGTTATTGGCTAAAAGACGGCAACGTTTTCCAGATTTCGATAGGCAGTCTCGGAATAGCAACTGCATTTGAGGCTTATGTGCGCCTGATCAAGGACAACAATGTTGAAGAAACATCAAAGTCCAAAACAGTAAAGAAACCAGCCGCAAAAAAAGCCGCTGCCTGCAAAAGATAACCTTTAAATCACAATTTGAAATTGGAGCTTTAAATGTTCTGTAACAACTGCCATCAAGACCTTCAACAATTCGGCGCCTTGATTGAAAAATTTCAAAATTGCCCGCTATGCGGTGGGCTACTCATCAAGACCCCACCTAAAGCGGAACAAAAAGGCATCTCCGAACTGCTTGACATTTTGGTCAATAATGCAGGCGAAAAAATCTACCTTTACGACGATCTTTTAAAAAGCGAACTGGAAAAAATCAATTCTCCGGAATTCGAAAATGCCAGAGACAGGCTGTCGTTGCTTGTGACAAAGCACATTGCCTCGAGCATGTACAAAGTCAAGGATTTTTCCGATAACGAAAAACAGGAAGCTCTTGAAGCTTGCTCCAAGCGACTCTTTTTAGATTTAGGTTTGCGGTTCAGCGTAACCGCAAATATGCTGAATCTATTGCAAGAACGCATTTGGCAAAAAAAATTTTCGCTCTCCCCGAATTTCTCAAACGGCATTTTCAAAGACCCTCGCGATGGTCAAACCTACAAAACCGTAAAAATCGGTGACCAAGTCTGGATGAAGGAAGAACTGAAATACAAATGCCTAGGATTTGATCCTCAAACCAACTCCTACTCTTTGGAAGCTCTCAGATACGTTGCAGTAAAAGGCTGGAGACTTCCAACAAGAGAAGATTTTGTAAAACTAATCGAATATGCAGGAAAATCTGGTTATGGAGACCCTTCAAGCGTTCTGATGTCACAAAATGCAGGGTGGGAAAAATTCAACGTCACACCAACAGACAATCTCGGTTTCGATGCAAAACCCTATAAAGACAAAGACTATGTCACTTTTTGGAATGAAAAGGATTCTCAATCAAGTTCATGGTCAGCAAGTTCATGGGCGTTTTCAAGCTCTAAATCATCTGACAATTGCTTTTGCTGTATTATAACATTGGGAAAAGCTATATCAGGTAGCTCCAGTTACAACGGCAATTTTAACTACGTCCGTCTTATCAAGGAGTAAAAAATGATTGTCGATTTAAAAGATCTCGAAGACGAAATCAAGATGGTCAAGGGTCTCGCCAAAGATGCAGGCTCCGATGGTCGCGCTATGCTCCGCAGTGTCAAACAGGCAGAATCGCTACTCAATAAAGCCAAGCTCGCCGAAGCCAAAGGCGATTTCAAAAAAGAAGACGAACTGATCGAACAGATTCGTTCCCTTCTCTAAGCTAGTCATGTCGATTAACGATAAACTGTCGAATGCTGCTGCAAAACGCTCCCTGCAAGAACTCGTCTCCCGTTATGGGGAGGCGGCTTCTCTTGACTTATCCGCATACGATGGCAAATCAAGCTTGACAGAACAAGCCACAAGAAGTCTAAAAAGTATCGCAGAAAGTAGGCTCGGCAAAACCGCAGAAGAAGCAAGCCGCAATATACACCAACAAGCGGGCTTCTCAGCAGAAGTCATCGAAACAACCACAATCAATAAACAGCGAATCATCGATGGCAAAAACACGCGCAGTTTCCGTTACGACGATCTTGGCAATACAAACGACCAGCTCATCGATGTTGTCGATGCTGAACAAATGTCAGATGGCACCTGGAAAGAAATTTCCGGGACAGGCTATCAGATGAAATTTCTCGGGAAAAACGGCAGCGAAACTTTTGATAAGCTATGCAATTCAAAACACGACAAGTATTACGAAAGCGGTACGCCTGTTAAAATACCCAAGGATTTTTACGCTGATTTCTGCACTCAGGCAGACGCCAAAATAGATCAAGTCAAGCAGCAAATCAAAACACTAAAAGCAAACGGCGGCGATCCTTCTGTTATCGCCAAAAAACAAGAGCGCCTCAAAAAATACGAATCCATCCGCAAAAACACATACAGCAGCGAAACAACTAGCAACGACGCTTTTCTCGCCCGCACAAGTCCAAAGCTCTATACCGCCAAAGCCGTACTTTCCACCGCAAACCAAGCCGGTCTGGAAGGTGCCAAATACGGGGCTGCTTACGGCGGAGGCATTGCTATCGCCTGCAATATAGGTGCTGTCTTAAAAGGCAAACCCATCGACGAAGCGATAAAGGATGTCGCTATACAATCGGCAAAATCTGCCGCACGTTCTTATGCTGTCGCTAGCGGAGCCACTGTCATTGATGCGGGTTTAAAACATTACAAAAACGAATTACCCAAGCTCCTGAAAAACGCCAAAGCACCCACAGAAATTGCAGGGTTCGTCATGGATTCTGCAGCGGCATTCTATAACTACTACAATGGCAGCATTTCCGGTGTCGATTGCATGAAGCAAATTGCCTGTAATGCATCGCAAGTATTAATAAACTTGACGCCTATAGGTCAAGCCGTCTTTATAGCACGAACCGTCTACACACTCGTCTCGATAAGTGTCTCTGTAATCAAAGAAGCCATAAACGCCCCACGAATTGCAAGAGAACGCCGCATCCAAATCGAACAGGAATGTGCAGAACAAATTAAAGCGCTAAAACAGTTCCGCGAAGAATACGAACAACAAGCAAAGACCTGGCTCAAGAAAACAACAGACACATTTGTCACTGCGTTCAATACAATGGACACTGCACTGCAAATCGGCGATGTCGATGCTTACATTTCTGGCGCCAATCAAATTACCCACGCCATGGGTGCCAAAACACAATTCGAAAACTGCGAACAGTTCAACCGTCTGATGAATTCAGATGAAGCCTTCGTCCTTTAAGAAGAGGAATCCAATATGCCAATACCTATACTTCTTGGAATTGCAGCAGCAGGTGCAGGTCTTTTGGGCACCAAAAAAGCTCACGATGCCAGCAAGACAAATACACGTGCCTCTAGCCTGAACCGACGCGCTGAATACTACATCAACAAAGCAAAAACAGGCCTCGAAGCCAAGAGAAGCGAATGCCAAAAGTCGCTAGAAACCCTTGGTTCCACCAAGCTCAATGTTTTAAACAATGGCATTTTACCGTTCGTTCATTCCTTCAAAAAAATCCACAATGTCGATTTGCGCAACAGCTCAGGTCTAGAAGAACTCTCCAAATTCCATATTACCAAGCAAGAACTTGCCGAAATGGAAAAAATGGGAACCCTTGCCGAAGGCATCAAAAATGGAGCTATTGGCGGTGTTGCAGCCGGTGCGCTAGTAGCTATCGGTGCTTATGGGGCCGCTACTACATTTGGAGTCGTCGCCGGTACTGGAACCGCGATTGGAACGCTTTCTGGAGTAGCTGCTACAAATGCAACATTGGCATTTCTCGGTGGAGGCTCCCTTGCCGCAGGTGGCTTTGGAATGGTCGGTGGAATGGCTGTCTTAGGTAGCGTAGCTATCGGTCCCGCCCTTGCCGTCATAGGGTTCGTCATGAACGCCAAAGCACAAGAGAACCTAGAAAAAGCAAGAGCAAACATCGCTGAAGCCGAAAAAGTTATCGAGCAATGCGACACTGCCTCAACATTATGCGACGCCATCAAGGATAGGTGTGAACTATTCAATAGCGCTCTGAACAAACTCATGAAACAACTCGATGGAGCTGTGCGCACTGTAAATGACATCGTCAAACGCTATACAGAAAAATATGGCAGCGCAGACTTCAACAACTTCTGCGATGCAGAAAAGAAGTCCATCACCGCCGCATGCTCCCTAGCCAAAACAGTCAAGAGCATCCTGGACACACCAATTCTAATGGAAAACGGTGCTCTCACTAAGGAATCTGAAAAAATTCTTAAAAGTATTCCTCAAGAATCCTAGAGATTAATCTTAACAGCAAAACCATATTCATCACTCTTCCCCTGTGGAGGAGTTTTTTACTTTACCCACAATACACCTTCCCTGCTTTTTCAAACTCTTCCTTGAACCAGAGACGCAGTTCTCGCGGTTCAAGGATTTCTGCTTCAGCAAGGAACTGCGGGAAATAGATTTTTGCGAGTTTCTCGGAGCATTCGAAAGTGTAATCACCAGCACCACGGACTTCTGCACAATCCATTTTCGCGGGTGTCTTGTCGCACGCATTATCCATCGCAATAACTTTAGGGCGATTTGTGACGAGCTTGTTGTAGCGTTCGGCACCTTTCTCCGTAAAACGCACTTTGACATTTTGTCCGTAACAGAGGAACGGGTCAAAATGCTCGCGGTAAAGGTCTGCCTGATGCGAGAGATCAAAATTTTCGCAATGATACGCACTGCTTTCTAAGTCGGCAGCGACTCCCCTGATGTGGCAAAGTCGAAGCGAATAGAAACGATTTGGTATAGGCTTATTAGTATCACCACCGCATACAACAACATACGCGCGGACTTGCGATGGCGAAAATGCCAAAAAGCAGGGCGAAACGTTTTTCACTTCCCCACGATAATTCAGCGTCACATTGACGCGCTTTTCAATGGCATTTAATAGTTTATTCAAATCATCATGAAAGATAAAACACTCGCGTTTCCCTCGCGGGAGATTGACATAACTTTCAAAATAGTATCGGCAAAGAGCCGCCACCTTGACATTACGGGCAGTCCCCAAATTATTCGCATAATTTGCAAAACTTTCGCCAGTCTTGGAAAGCGAAAACTGGAGCGGCGGAATATTTTTGTACAAAATATCATCTATCGCTAGCTGGGTGGCATCCGGCACGGGGAATTCCGCATAGCGTGCAAGAATGCGATTACACAAGTCGCCAATTCCCTTGAGCCCATAATCTTCGACATCGAGCTCCATCTGGCTACGCAACAAATGCGACGAAGCCACCTTAATTTTTTGAGAAACGCTAATCATACCTTAAAGATAATTTTAATAGCGTTACTTTTGTACGTTCACGTTCAAAATTTAAAAGTTCCATTTTTTTTGGCTTGCACCAAAGATTTTGCGCATTTTCAACCAATTTCCGCAATATTGCACTTTCCAAAAGTTCCAACTTTCAGAACGCAAAAATATTGCCTATTTGAGCACATAGAAAAATCAGTTAAATTAATGGCAAAAGAGATAAAAACATCAAAATGGAGACCACTATGGCTACCACAACAAAAACCAACGACACCGAACTCGATATCGCCTTGAACGAACTCGAAACAGAAATAAAAGAACTAGAAGCAGCTGCTGAAGATATCGAAAAGACGGCTCAAGAAATTGACAAATACATGAACATGCTTGATGATCTTTTGGAATCTATCCCAGAAGAACAAAGTAACAACTAAGTTCTACTTTTTTTCTTCTTCCGGCCGTGAGCGACAAGTGCTTCATATTAATGAAGCATGGTCGCGAGAGTGAGTGCCTCTTACACTTTCTATTTACTTTGGGCGCGAACGGCTTCAGGATCAGGTTTCGTATCTTCGAGCAGTCGATCAGCCCATTCGTCCCAGAACTTGCAGCGTTCGCCTTCGAGCTTCATCTTCGCAAACTTCACCGGTTCCGTTTCAACGGCAAGCGTTACCACGGATTCCTTGTATGCCTGCGGGAGCCCTGCGACATGTGCCATGCGCTTCTTGAGTTCCGCGACAGTCGCATCAAGAATATCGACTTCAAAACGGCGCTCAATGTAACGACGTGTAATAAACCCAAGCGACATGAAGTAATCGCCTTGATTGCCTTCGGCAAGGTAATTCTTGTTGCGCAAATTCTTGAGAGCAAGCACAGCCTCTTCGTACGGCGGGAGCTGCGGAGCTTCACCGCGCTTTGCAAATTTCTTGTGCAAGAACCAGCCAAGGAATACGAGCAATGCAACGCCAAGCACAGCGAGCATTACATAAAGCCACTGCGGGAGTCTCGGGTCGCTCAGCGGATTTTCCACTTCGAGGATATCTGCTTCTTCGCCAGTCGTACGGTTAGAAACCTTGACCGCGACCGGGTCCGTATGCGTCTTGACCGTATCGGTCCCGACAACAGCATTCACTTCTTGCGGAGCAATCAAAAAGTCACCGCTCACAAATGTATTGAGCGTTGCAAGCCATGTGAACTTCGCCGTGCCTTTGGGCATGCCTTCGGTAATTTTTTCATTCTTCATTTCCTTGACTTCAAAGCTGCCAAGGTTACCGACAAAGCTCGGTAAATCGACAATCGCATTTTCAGGCGCCGTGACCTGGATTTCGTAATTGAACTTATCGCCGATAAAGACCTGTGCGTTATCGACATTCGCCTTGACCGTCAAGTCAAAAGCATTAGCAGAAACAACTAAAAGTAACGCAAGCGAAAAAAGGAATTTGAAACTTTTCAATGAAGTAAAACGAGACATCTTAAACCTCAAAAGGGAATATACAAAAAATTCAAATCGTAAACAAACCGCACACCGCTCTAGATTGCGGCACTCCTTCCTACCGCCTACTTTCTACTGCCTACTATTTATCACTTTCTTCAGCATTCTTTGGCTGCGCAATGCGACGGTCGGGTGTTCCCTGTAAATCGATGCAAAAAGCTTCGTGTACGGAATTTCGCATTCGGCAAGTTCCTGCATGGCAGCTTTTGCTTTCTGCTTACCCAATTCCTTAAACGCATACGCATCCGCTTCGAATTCCTGAGTCCAGCAATACCAATTGAAAAGATAACGGAACGGAATCGCTACTAAATGCAGCCACAAAATCGATTCAAAAAAGCTCACGTTCCAACGGGTGACCATTGCCGCCAAGAACCACACGGCAACCATCAAGAACGCCACCTTCATCAGATTACGCAAAATCGAATGGCGCAAAACGCGATGACCTTCTTCGTGCTTTTCCACGAACTGGCTTTTCTGCGGTTCCCTGCGGTTTTCCGGAAGCGGCACAATATCGTTTATTAGCGGAATCAATCGCAATACGGCAAAAACGCCACCACGCAACTGCGTCAACCTGCGTTCTCGAACTTCAATCGCAACACGCAACGCAATTTCAAGACAAAGTAAAATATATAACAACATAACAGAAATATTTGCGCAGTTCAATCAATGCCTAAGCGATAATTTTCACAATAGCATTCAAGCGCTTGATCGATTCTTCAAAGCGGGTCTTTTCCCACTCCACGAATCCCTTGTCCACCGGATGGGCGCTATCGTAATCGTCAAAAATCTTTCGACCGCGTTCGTTGTCGCGATCCAAGCCATGACTTACGCTATCAAACCATTCCTTGTCGAGCTGTCTGTAACGCTTGACCAATTCGTCCATTGTCTCTGGGAGCGTCACGACTCGTGCAAGTTCCTTGTTCGTTTCGCCAAGCAATTTACGCAATTCGCGTGGAGACTGCTTCGAGAGCGATTCGTCGCCTTCCACAAGCGTAAGCATCAAATCGAGCACGTAACGTTCCAGATATTCACCATACGTCTTGATGGCATTTTGTCGTACGCGTTCGCGCAAGAAGTTTTCACCAAGACCGTCAATATCAGATTTCGTATAAACGTCCTTGACCTTCACCACCTGCAAGCGGTTGTAAGCATCAAACACCAATCGAGCTGTTTCAGGATTGTAAATCGAGTAGAACGTAGAAGGCACAATGCCCTTGCCGCGGATAGCATACTTGTACGCATTGCGGTCGAGCGCATACGTATTCTTCGAATAGTTCCAGCCCGGCACAATTTCGTTAAGGCGTGGAGCCACACCCACCAGCTGCGGGTCGCCCGCATGGATCAGCGAGAACGGGAACTTGAGTCGTTGTGGCAAAGTCGTGAGGCCGCTTGCAATCAAAGTAAACGGAGACTCGCGGAAATTCGACGGGAACTTGATGTTCACGCCAAGACCAAAGAACATGCCCTGACCCGGCATCACTTCCTGGTCCGGCATACGACCTGTGTGGTTACTACCGACGTTTGCACCATAGCCCAAGTTGCCACAGCCTTCCGGCCAAAGCGCCGCAATCAAAAGCGAGTGGTGGTGCATCTGCGTCATCGGTCCCATGTAAGAACTATTGACTTCACCTTCTTCGATATGGCAGCACGGCGCAATGATAGATGACTTCACAATAGCCTTGCTCCCCACCTTGCAACGGCTCATCAGCACGGAACTCTGGACCTCGGCGCCCGTATGCACCTTAACGCCCATCTGCACATTCGTATTTTCGAGAATCACGGAATCGTAGACATGGCTCGATTCTTCAAGCGAACTCATGATGATGGAATTGCGAATCTTTGCAGCACCTTCGATGCGGGCATGCGCACCAATCCAGCTATTGCGGATAATGTTCGTATTCGAAACAACTGCGCCCTTCCCCACAATTCCAAACGGGAGTGCAAGTTCAGACCTGTACGTGCTGAGCATTTCAGCAAAAGAATCCTGGACGCTCTGTTCAGCCTTGTGGAAAAGCTGCAAGTCGACAAGCTCCGTCGTGAGTTCCGGGAACACCAGCACCTCACGGCCGCCCATCTCGTTACCCACGTTAATCGACGAACCGACCATGTAATTGATCTTGCCACTGCTGACGAGCGTGCCCACATTCTGCACAACCGCGCTACTGCGCACAAGCACGTTGCTCAACGTCGAGACCTTGTAAATCAAGGCATTCTCGATAATGCAGTTATGCACCATGCAATCATAAATACCTGTAGCGACCGAAACATCGCCCGGCAAGAGGAGTGTGCCAAAAAACTTTGGGAGGCGCACATCGCCCATGAAACTCGAGCGGAAAATGCGGTTCGGGTCGAAGTCGGGCTCGACCAGCACCTTCGACCAGTCATCACAACTGTTCCCGTTTTTTTCCAAAATCTGGATTTCAAATGCCGTCATCGGACGGTACTTGCCAGTTGCGGACCTAATTACCTTAAAATTCTCGACCGAAGTAGCCAAAACACTGCTCTTCAGCGCTTTTTTCAATTTCAACAATCGCTGCATGGCTAAAAAATAGACTAAATTAGGGGCGATGATGAAGGACTACCTCTTCAACCTAATAAAAAAACATCAATATAATATCTCCATCTATACGGAAGATATTTTTGAGAGACGTTGTCAGGAAGAAATTATCCGCAGCGACGAGGACAACAGTTCCTTCGTGTATGTCGAATTCGACTTCGAAACCATAGACAGTGTTCTCGGGAATGAGACCAACTCCCAGCAATTCTGGAACATCTTCCTAGAAGCGCTTTCCAAGAACAAACGCGGAAACGACGTTCTCGGATTCCTCGAACACGAAAGCGGAATAGGGCTTCTGCTCCTCGATTCTAAAATTGATGGCTGGATGCGCCTTGCAGGTCGCTTTATTCGTACCGCAAGCAAGCACAATTTCGAGATCATGAACCTCGTGCTTGAGAACAACGTAAAGCCAATCGTCTATCCGAGTTGCATTCAGGATATTCAGGCACAGCAAGCCGCAAAGCAGGAACAATGAAAGTTCTCGTCATAGGCTCCGTCTATCCAAGATTTCAAGAAGACGCCGAAGTCCCTTGGCTGCGCACTTCTATCGCGCACCTGAAAAAAGCGGGTGCCGAAATCCAGGTGCTCGCCCCTGCCTACAAAGGACTCAAGAGCCATGACATCGACGGAACGCACGTAAACCGTTTCCGCTACGCATTTGCAAATTGGGAAATCCTCACGCATGAGGAAGGCGCCCCAAGCAAGATGGCATCCAAGCCGTGGTTGCAGCTGCTTGCCATTCCCTACATCATCAACGGATTTTTCCAGTGCATCAGGATTTGCCGCAAGTGGCACCCTGACGTAATCCACGCACACTGGCCGTTCCCGCATGCTTACATTGCGCTCGGCGCCGCCAAGCTTTTTAAAATTCCGCTCGTGCTGAACTTTCACGGTGCAGAACTTCTGCTCATCCGCAAAAAGAAGTGGGTCAAGCCTCTCTTGAAATTTGCCATCGGACAGGCACAGGCAATCTTTGCAAACTCGAGTTTCACCGCCGGTAAAATCAAGGCGCTCCGCAACGTGGATGTCGAATGGAGTCCGTACGGAACCACACTTGAGACGAGAACGGACGAAGCCTTACAGACTAGAAACGAAAATAACGCTTCGTGTCATCCTGAGCGAAACGTAGTGGAGTCGAAGGATCCAGTCACGATTATTCCTCATGCTGTGAACGGCAAGTTCAAAATTCTCTTTGTCGGGCGACACATCGAACGCAAGGGAATCTGCTACCTCATCGAAGCTGCAAAATACTTGCCCAGAGACAAGTTTGAAATCCGCATCGTCGGTGTCGGTGACTTGACCGAACAGCTTAAGCAACAAGCGACTTTATTAGACGAGAGAGGTGTCATCCTGAGCGAAGCCCATCGGGGCGGAGTCGAAGGATCCAGTCAAGGAAATCAACCAGCAGATATAATTTTCACAGGCAAGCTCTCGCCTGAAGATCTCGCAAACGAATACAGGACTGCAAACGTCTTCACGCTCCCGGCTATCGTCGATCACAAAGGCGACACCGAAGGACTCGGAGTCGTGCTCATCGAAGCTATGGAACTTGGACTGCCGATTGTCGCAAGCAATGTCGGTGGCATCCCAGATGTCGTTGTCGACGGAGAATCCGGAATTCTCGTTCCTGAAAAAGACCCTGTCGCTCTTGCCGACGCCTTCAAGCGTCTCGAAGTAGACCCTACATTGATTCAAAAACTTCTCGCCGGCGCCCGCAAACGCATCGACGAATGCTTCACCTGGGACGGCATCATCGAACGCCAGATGGAAGTCTATAAACGTCTTCAGCAATAAACAAAAAAAACCGCGAGTTTTCGCGGCATTCATTGTGGTGCATTTAACACCTAAAGCTTAATAATTACTGAACCTTAAATCCAGCTTTCTCGAAAGCGAGCCTGTTGTCTGGATTCTTCATGGCTACATTCGTAATCCAGTCGAATTCAGCAATGCCACCCTGCAAACCGGCACGTGCACAAAGCTGATCACGAGCCACATTGTAAGCATTAAGAATCTGGATCTTTTCAAAATCCTTGGCATTGTCAATTTTCGCAGACCACATCACGCCAAGTTCCACAAGACCATTGCTTGCCTTTGCGTAGACAGTTGCCTTTTCAACAGTGATAAGGGATTTTGCAGGAGCCGTGAACGGAAGCACAGGAACAATCGGCTGCGACTGCGGCAACACGACCTGGCTTGAAGCTTTTGCTTCTGGCTTCTTGTCAGAGCAAGAAACAAAAAAAGAGGCGATAGCCAAAAGGGAAATTACTAGAATTTTTTTTGACATGCTCGCCTCTTTTTTTTGTAATAGCGGTTCAGGGATTTGAACCCCGGACCAATGGATTATGATTCCAGTGCTCTACCGCTGAGCTAAACCGCCATTGATTGCAAATTTAGTAAATCACTTTTAGAATTTCAAGGGGTATTTGAAAAATAAACCCTAGTTTCCATAAAATTTTCGCCCCATTCAATCACGCGCCATGCCGGTGCGGCAGAACTCAAACTAAATACCGAAATATTCGGGTTAATCTGCATCTGCGTCGACGGAGTTACATACACAGTCTTGTCTTCAAGCTGGACCGTCATTTCGCTGTGGTAATGTCCCACAAAAATATGCTTGAGATTCTTAATCTTCGAAAGCGTCGCCTGGACTTCCACGATATTCTTCATGGAATATCTTAAATCCATGAACTTGTGTCCACAAAGGCAAGGCGGATGATGGAGGAACAGCAAAACCTCGTCATCAATCTTTGACGTTTCCTGCTCAAGCCACGAAAGCTGTTCACTCGAAACTGTACCGTCCGCACTGTCCAAGAAGAAAATGGAACGGCCATCGATATCATAACGGTAATAGCACTTGCCGTTGTGAATTTTTCCGTTCAAGTCAAAATACTTCCCCATGATTTCAAGATTATCATGGTTTCCCGGAATGATGCAAACTGGAACTTTGCAGTCTTTTATAATATCAGCAATATAAGAATAGGCACCCGGCGTTGCGTTATCGGCTAAATCTCCGGAAATCACCAAAAGATCCAAATCTTTCATGGTTGGTGAATTATATGCCGTAAGGAAGTTCTTGCAGACATCAATATCTTGAACAAGGCTCGCACCATCACCAATGTGAGTATCAGATATCTGACCTATCTTAAGAACTTGTTTTTCCATACAACTACGTAGAATATAGCTTTTGAGACTAGAAAATGAAAACTTTACATGTTTTTTTGTGCTTTTTGTAATAAAGTCCATAGTTTTGTGAACTTTGTCACACAATCTTCAACATACTTTCGTGACCATTTAGTGAATTAACATTGAAAATTCAGGTTCAACATCTATCAACATTGAAAAAAGTGAATAGATTTTAAATTTTCAACATTAATCCACATTTTCTTTATTCTCGTAACTCGTTGATTATCATAGACTTAGAGTTTTGATTTGAAATTTCTATCCACTATTCACTATATTAAATACTAATTACTATATATAAATATATCTAGTATTATTTAATATAGGTGGTTGATTACTTTTCCTTCTTGCTTGCAGGCGTTTCGTTCATGTCGCAATTGCCTTGTAAGATGGCACCTTCGTTGATGACGAGCTGTTCTGCTTTTACGTTTCCAATAATTTTTGCATTGTCTTCAAGGATGAGCTTGCTCTTGCAGTCAACATTTCCTTTTATATTACCAGCAAGAATAGCGGCGTTACATTTAACGTCGCCTTCAATACTTGCAAGTTTTTCGAGAATTAGTTCTCCTTCGACTAAAACCTTTCCCTTGACCTTACCCGCAATTCGTATATCTGTCTTTCCGATAATGTCGCCATTAACTTGGACATTTCTTCCAACTTGAGTAAATTCCTGTTCGTTTTTGCTCCCCATAATTTGCCTCTAGTATGTAAATATTGTTTCTGGATCTTGCGGTAAGTTGTTCTTGGTTACAGAGTAATGCAAGTGTGGACCACTCGTATTGCCGGTATCGCCTACGTAGCCAATGACATCGCCTTTTGTGACGTTCGCTCCTCTTCGGGTTCTGATACTCTTGAGGTGCGAGTAGGATGACTTGTATCCGTTTTGGTGATCAATGACAACTGTGTTTCCAAGGTCGCCACTATTACCTGCAAATGTGACCTTGCCGCTTCCCGATGCAAAGACCGGGTTCCCCTTGCGTGCAGAAATGTCAATTCCCAGGTGCTTGTTTTCGTACGAGAACTTCTTGCTGATGATGCCAACTGCCGGGATTACGTTCGGAATTCGTTCCAGGCGGATTTTTTCGTCAGTCGTAAGCCAGTTGTGGATACCTTCAAAATCGATTTGGTTTTTCGCAGAAGGCACATGCGCAAAGCGGTTGCGCTCAATGATGCTGTTGATTTTGTTGGAGTCGTTTTCGAGGAACGTCTCGAAGATATTCTGGATTCTATTTTCCATGATCCATAGCGAATCAAGTCTCGAGAAGAGCTCTTCATAGTTTGCGTTTTGCTTGATCAGCTGGGCGTTATGCACGCGCATCTTTTCATAGTTCGCAAGAGTCTTGTTGATTTTTGCGATATGGACAATGAACAAAATAAGAATGATAGCGACTAGGACAAGCCCGATATGGAACAACCAAAACTGCTTGCTCGATATGCGGTACTTCCTTGCACCGGTCGTGTTTTCCGGAATAATCTGGATAGTGTAATACTTACGACTCACGATTCTTTACCGTTAGCGGTTGTCCATTATTTCCTGAATTCTTGTCAGGTCATCCATGGAATAATAGTTGATGACGATGGTGCCTTTGGTCTGGTCCTTGGCGTTCGGGTTGAGTGCAACCTTTGTACCGAAAAATGTTTCGAGCCTGTTTTCGAAATTCTTGAGATCAGCGCTGAGTTCCGGCTTCGGTCTCGGTTCGCTACCGTGGACTTCCGGCATTTCATCTTCTTCGGGAGCGGCTGCGCCATTTTCAGGTTCGCCTTCTCTTGCCTCTACTTCGTCTTTTGCCTGGGCGAACGGATCTTCGCCGCGAGCAATAGCTTCGATCTGACGGACGTTCAAGCCTTCTTCGATGACGCGCTTTGCGAGAGCTTCCGGGTCTGCAATTTTTTCACTGCAGAGAGCACGGGCGGCACCGCCTGCGAGTTTGCCTTCCTGAATCCAGGCCTGCACTTGGTTCGGGAGCTTCAAAAGACGGAGTGCGTTCGTGATGGCGGAACGGGACTTGCCGACCGTCTTTGCCAAATCGTCGTGCGTGTAATTGTGGTTGTCAATCAACTGCTGGTAGGACTGTGCTACTTCGATCGGGTTCAAGTCCACGCGCTGGATGTTCTCGATGAGTGCCCATTCGCTCATGGTCTTGTCGTCGAGATTGTCGTAAACCTGAGCCTTGATGGTTCTGCAGTTGGCAAGTTTCGATGCACGGGTACGGCGTTCACCGCTGATGATCTGGTAGCGGTCGCCCACCTTGCGGACAGCAATCGGCTGGATAAGGCCGTGCTTTTCGATAGTTTCAGCAAGTTCGACAAGTTCATCGTCGTCGAAGAACTTACGCGGCTGGAACGGGTTCGGGTCAATCAAGTCGATATTGATTTCGACGATTTTCTGATTGTCCGGATTTACGTTTTCGTTTGTAGCGGTATTGTTGATAGCGTTATCGACAGAGTTGCCGAGAACATCGTGTGCCTTAAAAATTGCAGAGAGACCGCGACCAAGTGCTTGTTTACCCATAATAGTTTCTAGTTGTTAGTCAATGGTTATTAGTTAAAAGTTAGTAGTTGTTAGTTACTAGTCAATGGTTGTTAGTTAAAAGTTATGCATCTATGTAGCTGTTAAAACTAATGACTAAAGACCAATGACTATTGACAGGGTCTACTTTTCCTTATTCAGTATTTCTTCGGCGAGCTTCATGTACGACTGCGAACCTGTGCTCTGCACATCGTAAAGGATGACCGGCTTGCCGTGGGACGGAGCTTCGGAGAGTTTCACGTTGCGCGGAATCATCGTCTGGAAAACGGTATCGCTTAAGTTTTCACGAACTTCTTCAGCGACCTGCTTCGAAAGGCTTAGACGGGAATCGTACATCGTGAGGAGGGCACCTTCGATTTTCAAGTTGGAGTTCAGATTCTTTTGGACTTCACGAATTGTCTTGAAAAGTTCAGTCATACCCTGTAATGCATAATATTCACACTGCACCGGAATGAGCACGCTCGTTGCGGCTGTCAGTGTATTAATTGTGAGCAAGTTCAGGCTCGGAGGAGCGTCGATGATAATGAAATCGAACTCCTGCTTGAGAACGTTCATCACGCGTTCGAGTCTGCGTTCGCGACTCATGACGTTGACAAGTTCAATTTCCATGACGGCAAGGTCAGGTCCAGAAGTGATGACCTTGAGGTATTCAAGCGACGTGTCCAAAATGGCTGGCTTGATATTTTCGAGCGTGAGATTGTCCGGATTACCAGCCATGTCCAGAATTTCGTGGATATCCATATCCTGGGATTCCATGAAACCAAGACCTTGAGAGGCATTACCCTGAGGGTCCATGTCTAAAAGAAGGGTCTTCTTTTCAAGGGCTGCAAAACTAGCGGCCAAGTTCACAGCCGTTGTAGTTTTACCGACGCCACCTTTTTGGTTGCATATGGCGATAATTTTACTCATTATTACCTCGGGTGACTAAAGCGTACACCTGTTCTTCTTCTGGAAGTTCATACTTCTGGATATGCACTTTCGGATCGTTTTCCAAATGGGCAATATTGTTGAAGCTCTTCAGCGTGACAAAAGTTCCGCCGTGCTTGAGACCTGCCTGGGCTCGTTCCCAGTCGTTTTCAAAAGTCGAGAGGGCGCGGCAACTGATAAAGTCAAGGTCGGTCAGGCCGGAAGTTTCAAAGCGCTTGCCGACGATGGTCAAGTTATCCAAGTGGAGTTTTTCCTTGACCATCTGCATAAAGTTTACGCGCATGTGGCGTGGTTCGACAGCATAGAACTGAACGTTCGGCATGGCAATCGCAAGCGGGAAAACTGGGCAACCTGCACCAGCACCCATATCGGCCCAACGGAGTTTGTCACCTTGAGTGGAAATTTCCTTTCCTAAAAACACAAAGGGAACGAGAGAGTCGGCAATGTGCCTGCTTAAAAACTTTTCAGAATCCTTTGCCGAAATCAAGTTACCATATTCCTTGGTGTCCACTACCAAGTCTGCAAACTGGTAAAGCTTGTCGAGAGTCTCTTCGGACAGCTGCACACCATGTCCCGAAAGGAACTGGTTCAAAAGATCTTGCTGCGCTTTGTTAGTTTTGTAATTCAAATTTTTTTGACGTTATCCTGACCCGCAAGGGGAAGGATCCAGTTAAGTTTTGCTAGAACTTTTGCGTAGTGAAACAAAAATGTTCCACGTGAAACCTTATGAGCCGAGAGTCGCAGAACATACTTGTATGTTCTATGACCGAGGCGATTAAGGTAGGACACGAAGTGTCCAAACATTTCTGTTCCGAATTGAAATTTAGTATAACTTTTTTAGAAAACAATTCACAAACTCCCCTGCCCTATAAAAATCATAAAATATATGTTGATAACATTTTGATAAATGTTGAAAAACTGTTAAAGCGAGCGTCGCGAAAAAAGCTTGCTTGTTTTCATGACCGAGCCGCTGAGTTCGCGCTTGCGCAAAAACTGAAATTTTTCTTATTGTCATTCCCGCCATCGAGCGGGAATTTCCCTTTTGTTGAAACTATAACTTCGTTATAGTCTTACAATCTCATGCTCGGTCATGCCGGTGTGCAAGCACCCCGTCACGACTCCCGCTATCGAGTTTGCTCCTTCGGAGCCAACTTGCTGCACCTCGGAAATGTCGGTAAACAAGTTTCCCGCCGCTTCCTCGGTTTGCGATTGTTTGGACACTTTGTCCTACCTCTTGGGGCTCAGTAATGCCCATACAAGTATGGGCGCTACATTCGCCCTGTAGAGGTTTCACGTGAAACACAGCCGAGGTCAGAAAGCGAAAAAATGCTTGCATTTTTTTATTTGCTGACCGATGGGTGTTGGACTGTGGCTTTGCTATAGTCCAAACATAAAAAAATCCTCCCTATTTAGGGAGGAGGTGAATCTATAAAAGTCTGAAGTATTATTGTTTGCGACGGTGCATGAAGAAAGTCACGGTCTTATGATCTAGCCCGTCTTCGATATATGTTCTGGTCATCGTGAGCATTCCATTCTTAATCCCTACTTCGTAACGATTCCAGGCAACCCATTCTCCATCGTAGTAAATATCTTTCTGGTAACAGGTATTGCTGTCGTTCTCATCCATGACTATAATCTGGTTTTGATTAGGTCTAAATATAGTATCATTTTTCAAAACGTAAATGCTGGTGTATTTTCTCCCTTCATCGGTGTATGTGCTGGCTAGGGAATCTCCATCAAAGTAGATAATGGTGGTGTCGCTGATTCCGTCTTTCGTTGAAATGAGTGTACTGATGTTGCCTTCGCGAATGAATTTGGTTTCTGTGGTGTTGATGGTGGTTTGGTATGTCCATTCGCCATCTCGGAGATTTGCCTCGTAGGTGCTGTCGAGATGAGTATCGGTCCAGTAGGCTTTATAAATATAGATGGAATTGCCTCTGTTATTTGCTGTACCCTTATCCCAATATGCGCTGTCTATAAATAAACCGTCTTCGCTGAAGAAAGAAAATTCTGCACTTTGGAGTTCGAGGATTGTTCGGATACAGTTGGTGTAAGATGGATCAGCTATATTTTGACCATTATTGGTAGTAATGTTATTAGCGGATGTACTGCTAGAATCGTCGCTACAGGCAATGAAAAGTGCTGCCGCTAAAAGAAGTATTTTAGATTTCATGACTCCCCCAAGAAAAATGTGGTAATGAATAAAATAGTTAAGTTGTGTGTAAATCTAATCAAATAGAAGGGGATATGCAAGTGTTTGGACCGTAACTTTATTGCAGTCTAACATGCTCGCCTATACAAGTATGGACGCTGCATTCGCCGTGTAAAGGTTTCACGTGAAACATGCGATAGTGAGTGTCGCAAAAATATGCTTGCATATTTTTATGACCGAGCATGAGCATGTAGGACTCGAAGAGTCCAAACACAATCAAGGATACCAAGCAAAAACATACTTGTATGTTCTTATTTGGTATCCGCAGAGTGTAGGACTATGATGAAATCATAGTCCAAACAATATATTAGTGAGATATGGTTTGTTCTCTTGTATGAGGAAATCTTTCCATAGGTATCGGAAGCGTAATCATCTTTAAGAACCATCCGATGTTGTGTTGCTTGTTGGTAATTTCAAAAGATACACCTGCTGTTACATGAGCTAAGAAAATTCCAAATTGTATCCCCACTTCTTCGATGAAACCGAATTCTTTGATTGAATAATGAGATTTGTTTTCTTTTTCTTCGGATCTGAGGAACCATTCTATAGCATGACTTTCGGCTATTGCAACTCCAGAGAGATTGTTTCCATATAATATGTACTTTGTTGTTCCGGATGCAAGCCACATGCCTCCCATTGCTATTTTCTGTAAAGTGCTTTCATTTGGGGCTGCCATTCCGAGAATGCCAAATCCTAAAAATGATACAGCGCTTCCGATTGATAAATCGTTGATTTTCTTTTCGCCTTCAGTCCTTTCGAACCTGCGGTCGAATCGTAAAAATGTATAGTCTGCAAGTAGCCTATCAATACCAAAAAGCTTGCTCCCCAAGTTTTGTGCGCTCATGCAAATTACATCCACTTCAATTCGTTTGGTGGATGTATATCCTATCCCTCCCAAGAATAATACATTGAAGGGGTTGTATTTGTTTTCGTAGATGTTGCTGAGTTCTACAGAAAAAGCAGAATCCTGCACTGGATCTTCCAATGCGGATATGTTTGCAAAAGCAAAAGATATGGATATAAGGAATATGAAAAGTATCTTTTTGATCATATAGTAATCTCTATTCTGTTGCCTTCGGGGTCGAGGACGACGCTTTCGTAATACCCGTCGCCGGTAGTTCGAGGTTGACCTACAACAGGTACGCCTTCGGAAGACATTTGTTGGGTCAGGTGGTCTACCTCTTCTTTTGAACCAACGGAAAAGGAAAGATGGGTGAAGCCAAGATGTTCCACGTGAAACATCTCGACAGTCCCAACATTTCGTTCAACACGTATATCAGGACGATGCATGATTTCTAGGCGGGCACCGTCGTCGAAGGTGACAAATCGGCTGGTAAATTGTTTTGCTGGGTTGTGGTAAATCGGGTGGACTACCCCACCGAAGTATTTCCGGTAGAACTCACAAACCTTATCGATATCCCTGACCCAAATGGCAATATGTTCAATCTTCATAAAACCTCTATAAACAATATACCTAATTCAAATAAAAAAGACCCTCTAAACCATGAACATGTTTGGACACTTCGTGTCCTACAGTCTCATACTCGGTCATGCCGGTGTGCGAGCACCCCGTCGCGACACTCGCTATCGACTGTTTCACGTGAAACATAGCCGAGGTTTCCAAGCAAAAATGTGCTTGCATATTTTATTTGGAAACCGAAGAGTGTAGGACTACGATGTAATCGTAGTCCCAACGTAATATGAGGCGAGTGAAGCAGAAACAAATATATTTGTTTCTATTTCCGAGCCGATTAAGGTTGGACTCGAAGAGTTCCAACACATGAGCCGAGAGTCGCAGAATCCTATTATATATAGTATATTTATCGCATGAAACTTTATTGATTCTTTCTCCCCTATTTAATAGTCTTTTTCATGGCGAGCGCATCCTTTGCCAATGAATCCCAAAAAATAGAAAATGCTGTAGTTAACTCGAACGGATCCGGCCTTGCACTGATTCCCTGGGATCTGTTTATTGGCGGAATGAATAGTTTTACCGTAGGTGCCGACTGGATATTTGGCAATTTCAATATTCTTTATGCTTCGACCTCCCAAGTAAATGAGGTCCCGAAACATTCGTGGGTGTGGACTCTCAGAACCCAGGCTCTTTGGGCGCCTACATTTGGTGCTTATTTGCAGCCCACGATACAGTATATGTTTTTTGGTGGACCTTTGACAATGTTCAAGGTTTCGGTCGGGCCGGAAATCGGTTATAAAAGAAAAACCGGATTTGAATATGGTGGGTCTGCCCGCGTAGGTGCATTTATGGATTTATTGAATTTTGAAATGGGATATCTGGTAAATTCAAAACGCACCTATATGAACATCATTCTTAACCTGCCTTCGGGTCTCGGAATCTGGGTTTAAATGGAGGTTTTCATGATCGATATTGAGATTATCCAGGGAGATATTACCAAGCTTAAAGTCGATGCCATCGTGAATGCGGCAAACTGCTCTCTGTTGGGTGGTGGCGGTGTTGATGGGGCAATCCATCGTGCGGCGGGTCCGAAACTTTTGCAGGCGTGTATTCCCCTGAAAGGTTGTGAGACGGGGCAGGCTAAAATCACTCCCGGATTTAAGCTTCCGGCGAAGTTCGTAATCCATACTCCGGGTCCGGTTTATCAGGACGGTTTACATGGTGAACCTGAGCTTTTGGAATCTTGCTACAAGAATTGCCTCGCTCTTGCCGAAGAAAACAACTGCGAAACTGTCGCCTTCCCCGCAATCTCTACCGGCGTTTATGGCTACCCCTGGAAAGAGGCAACCGAAATTGCCATGAAAACGGTTCGCGAATATTCCGCACGCAATGTCAAGAAGGTCATCTTCTGTTGCTTCAGCGCGCAAATGGAAAAAATCTACCAAGATGTATCGCAGCGTATTTAGTAGTGAAAAACCGTGCGTCAAAAGTGCGGTAAAAACAACACTTCGTCGGCAAATCCAAATATCCTCCCTTTAATACCCTATTCTTTTTATATATTATCTACTGTAATTTCATTAAGGAGTATATAATGGAAGAAGTCAAAAACTTTATTAAGGAATGTGGCGCCTATTTCCTCGCAACAGTTGACGGTGACGAACCGAAAGTGCGCCCGTTCGGGACCGTCGAGATTTTCGAAGGCAAGCTCTACATCCAGACCGGTAAGTCCAAGAATGTTTCGAAGCAGATCCAGAAAAACGGCAAGGTGCAGCTTTGCGCTATGAACAAGACCTGCAATAAGTGGCTCCGTTTGAGCGGAACACTCGTTCGTGATGACCGCCGTGAACCCAAGGTTCACATGCTTGAGGCCTACCCCGAACTCAAGCGTATGTATTCCCCAGATGATGAGAATACCGAAGTCCTCTACTTCAAGGATGCGACCGCCACGTTCTGCAGCTTTACAGAACCGCCGCGCACTGTGAAATTCTAGTTTCCTTGTCATCCCGGACTCTGTTCCGGGATTTTTTAGACGCCGAGTTCCCTGTGAGCTCGGCTTTTTGTTGCTCACATTATAAAATCCGAAAAAGGTTTCACCTGGACATGCGTCATGACCCTAAATTTTAATACAACGTATATTATATAGTTGATAAATCGACTCAATATTATTAACTATTGAGATTTGATTTTTAAAATTTCCCTTTAATCTGTTATAACTGTTTATAAATAATGAACAGGTTTTACCACATTAGTAGTGTTTCACGTGAAACATAACCAATTTTTGTGGATAATATGTAAAAACGTTCGATAAATGAGTCTTCATTCTTTAAAAGTAATCACGTTATGTCAACAATTGCGTTTACCGATATATACCGAAAAAAGTACGTGAGTGTTCATTTATTTGGTTTACATATATTATATTTCATTGTGGAGGCTATATGCAGGACAATACGAAACGTGGCGAACGAGCTCTTTTTTGGATGAAGGCTATCTTTGGAATTTTCATCCTGTATTTCTTTTGGAGCACGCCTATTAATGCAATGTTGCCTGGTGCGAATGATAATACTGTGACTGCTTCAGTTTTGATTCGCATTGCCTTCGGAGCTGTGGTCAGTTTGGGAATGCTTTTTTCCTTGATTGCGTTTTTGGTCAGTTTTTTGTCGTGGCTGCATAGATCGATTGCAAACCTGCGAATTATTTCTGTGACGGATTTTTCTCCTATGGGCGCAGTCCTCCTTACCTGCATTCCGTTTGTCGGATTCATTTTGCATTTTTGGATTTTCAATGACATGGTAGAACGTCAGCAGGATTGCATGCAGGAACGTGGAATTTTTAAAGAACGTTTTCCGAGAAAATTTTTGATCGGATGGCTCCTGACTTCAATTGGATGTTTGGCGCTGATGTTTATGGGTTTCAGTAATCCTACCGGTGAAGAAATTCGTGGCTTGGCTGAAAACATTTTAACCGTCGTGAGCATTGGGCTGTACATCAAATGCTTCATGTTCTACATTGCGCAAGAACGTGAACTTTACAATGTCCACACAGAAACACTTTTCCGCAAGCGTGTTGATGAAATTATCCGCGAGCGCGAAATAGAACGTGCTGCCGATCAGCTCCGCGACAAACAGTAAATTTTTTTTGAAATCGCTGACCGTCATCCTGACCCTGTAAGGGGAAGGATCCAATTATTTTTTAAGTCGTGACTTAACTAGATTGGACTAATTAACCAAAATACGTCGCGACGTACTTTTTCTGGAATTCCGGGTCTTCGTGCGCCCAGTGCTTTTCTTCCATCGCCTGGTATTGCCAGTTGAGCGCCTGCATAAATTTTTCCGGCTCGCAGAGATTCTTGAAAATCGCATCGAGATTGTCGACTGTTGCGCTTGAGCTGACCAGTTGTTCCTTCGGGATGTAGCTGTACGGAGAACTTGCGAAATCACTCCCGATGAAGACTGCACCGAGTGCTGCCGCTTCCTTGAGTTTCAAATCGCTCTTTGCACGGTTGAAATTGTTGGCGGCGAGTGGAGCCAAGAAAAAGTCTGGTTTGTAGCTTGCGACTGTCTGCGCAAACGGAAAAAAGCATGTGTACGGAATCTTTGTGTATTTTCCGTCGAGGTCCTTCAGAAAATCCGGCTCGCCAAAAATCTGGAAGTCAATGCTCCCGTCTTCAATGTGCTTACGGATCCAGGGGATCCATGCACCTTCGAGGTCGCCCGGAATTTCAGCGGTGAAATGCCCGAGACTGCCGGCATACATCACCTTCGGTTTTCCTGTGAAGGTGGACGTCCTCTGCGACATTCCGAACAGCGATTTGGAAATTCCATTCGGCATCACGACCGCGTTTACGCCAAGGTCGGACTTGATGCGGCTCGCGAGGTAGCGCGTCGAGCAGACCACCACGTCGAACAGTGGCAAGACCTGCTTGAGACTCGTGAGCATCATCTGGTCGTGATTCGGAATCTGTTTTGCGTACGAAGCGATCACCGGTGACAAATCCCACTGCAAGTCATCTAGGTCGGTTACGAGCTTGAACCCGCATTCCTTTTTGAGCTTTGCATAGAACAACGCAAGCTGTGCACGTCCCGGTGCCGTCGGCTTCTGCAAAATCACAGCCCGTGTCTGCTTGAGCGCGTCTTTGTTTGTGCAGACGATTTGGGTGACAGACGGCACGATCTGGAAATCGTTAGGTCCCATGAATTGGGTGCAGGGCAAAATGCAGCGAACCCAGTCGGATTGCGCCATATCATAAGGATGCACGATAACTTGCGTTCTATTCATAGTTGGAAAAGTAGTGTTTCTTACTTTATGTCAAACTGAACTTTTGGGGCTACGCTTGCGCCAGCGTCAGCAGAGAAGAGGGCTTTCGGGGAGGCGCCTGCGAAACCTGCGATAAGGTTTGTCGGGAACTGGCGAATGGTAGTGTTGTATGCCTGAACGGTTTCGTTGTAGCGCTTGCGTTCGACGGCGATGCGGTTTTCGGCGCCTTCGAGTTGCACGCGGAGTTCCTGGAAGCTCTTGTTGCTCTTGAGATCCGGGTAGTTTTCGGAGACTGCCATGAGGCGCTGGAGGGCTCCGCTCAAGCTGCCTTGCATTTCCTGAAAGCGCTTGAGGGCGGCTTCGTCGTTCATAAGGCTTTCGTCGAGTTTGACAGTTCCGCCCATGCGGCTGCGCATGTCCATGACTTCGGTAAGGGTGCTCTTTTCGAAGTTGGCTTCGCCCTGGACAGTGCTGACGAGATTCGGAATGAGGTCAAAGCGGCGCTGGTAGGTATTTTCGACTTGTGCCCATTGGGTCTTTACGCCTTCTTCGAGGGCGATGATGTTATTGTAGGTGCCGATACCCTTCCCTACGATGATGAGCAGGATGACGACGACAACTATAACGGCGATTAAAGCTTTTTTCATAAGATCTCCGGTTTTTGGCTAATATAAAAAACTATTCTACGACTAACGATTTATCGTAGATGTACTCGACTTCTTCGGGGGTGATGCCGCCGGGAACGAGGTCAAGTTTGGAGTGATTTGTTTTCATCGCGGCGACGAACTTGTCGCGCAATTCGCGAGTGACGGAGCATGTGCCGATGAGCTTGTGGAGCATTTCAGCAAATTCTTCAACACTTTGCAGACCTAAAAGCGAGAGGACTTTTTTAACATCATTCGAAACTTTTTTGTGACAAATTTCGACATATGCGGCGAGGAAATATCCGACGGCAGGGCCGTGCGGCGTGCCTTTGCTGAGCGTGAGATCGTAGCTCATGCCATGTGGTACGGTGGTGCTTGTCATGGCGATGGACATGCCTGCAATTGTAGAGGTGTACATCAGTTTTTCGTACATACTTGCATCGATGGGCGCGGCATTTTTTGCGGCATTTCCCGAGGCAAGGAGCGCTTCTTTACACTCTCCCCAGAGCTTGAGACCGTATTCGGGGCACATGCGGTTGAGTATGTTCGAGTGGACGTTCAAGATGCTTTCGACCATGTGCGCGAGCGCATCGACAGCGGTGTTCACGATCAGCTGCTTTTTGGCAGAGGCTAGATATTTTCCGTCAACGAGCGCAAGCATCGGGAAAATTCGGTGCGGGATGCTCTTCTTTAAATTGATTTTGTGGTTTGTGATGATGGCGACCGGTGTTGCTTCGGAGCCTGTTCCGCAAGTGGTCGGGACGGCGACAACGGGCGCGTGGTTAAGCGGATGACTCGGCGTTTTGTGCAAATCGTCTGCGTTTAGGCCCGGGTTCACAATTAACAATGCCATAGCTTTAGCGGCATCGATAGCGGAACCTCCCCCAATGCCGATGATAAAATCAGCATTAAAATTTCGGGCGATTTGTGCACCCTTCCCCACGGTATCGGTTGATGGATTTTCTTCGACTTCATCAAAAATCTGGTAGGCGACTCCCCCATCGTTTAACACTTCGGTCACGTCGTTTAGGGAACCGTTAGCCTTAGCAGAGCTGTGTCCAGTGACAATGAGTGCGCGCTTCCCGACGGCAAGCATTTCTTTCGCGTGGTTCTTCACGCAGTCCTTTTCAACGTAAATATCCGTAGGTACATAAAATCGCATGGAGTCTCCTTACAGCATCAGCCATTCTTTGTTGAACCAGTGGTAAAGTCGACCTTGTTCATTGCGGTTCTTGATGAGCCACTGTGCAAATGTCGGGCGGTCAATCGGTTCGCAAATGGAGTAAATAAATGCTTCCACGAGACCTTCGCGGATGAGTCCTTGGTAAAATCTCTGGATCGGATCGTCAATTTCATCGGTGAAGGCGACGAGCTTGATTATTTTTTCAAGAATGTGGATCAAAAATTCCATTTGCTGTGAAGAAGTGGAATCTTGATCGTAGAGCTTGCGATTGCCGAGCGTATCCGTGACGAGCATGGTCTGGATAGCAAGCAAAAATTCGTTATTGACTGTAGAATCGCTACCGGTTTGCTTGATCGTCGGCTTGTACATTTCGACGGTACTGTCTTTCTTTATAACAAAATATTTTGTTCGACCGTAAAGTCTCGAAAGGTTGTCGCGGATGATTTCGCTTTTTTTGCTGATGAACGTGGAGTACATGGTGTACGCATAGAATTGCGGCCACTTGCCCATTTGACTCGACAAAAATCCGGTGTAATAGTAGCTGCCTTCATGCGTGCGGGAATTGTTGATGCTCCGTCTGATCCAAGCGTAAGCGCTGTCGGCATTGTTCATGCGCATGTACGTGATGGTCGCATTGTATGGAATGTTGAACGAGTTTGGTACTTTGGCGAATGCTTCGCGGTAGATGGCGATTGCAGAATCCGGCATGCCCTTGTCATCGTAGATGGTTCCGATCAGGCTGTAGAGATTTTCTTCGAGTCCCTCGCCCTTTAGCTTTGTAGCGGCTCTGGCGTAAGTGAGCGCTTTGTCCAAGTCGCGCTTGGCGTGGTACGTAAAAGCCATCTCGTATTTGACGAGAGCGCTCTTCGGGTCTTTTTTCTCGGCTTCCTTGTACTTGGCTAGAGCTTCGTCGTACTGCCCTTGTTCATGGAATTGTACACCTTGATCAACGAGCTTTTTGACGGCTTCGGCTTTGGAAGCTTTTGACGATGCCTTAGAGGTTGCATTTGGCGCAGCAAAAAGTGTGACGGCTAGAGCTAAAATGAGAGCGATGGATTTTTTCATGGTAAGTTAGTTCTTGAGAAGGGCGCTATAGAAATTGCGAACATCTTCCCAGCGGTAGTACGGGGCGGCGGGGCATTGCGCATTTTTCGCATTGTCTTGAGCCTTGCATTCGATGGGCAGGGTCTGTTCAATTTCATTGTACAAAATTTTGACGAGGATGGGCTTGTTTTTTGATTTGTAGAATACCATTTGCAGGTTTGCCGCCATCGGGATGATTCTAAAGTCGTTCCATTGTTCGTGCAATTTGGAGAGGTCCGAAACCTTGGCGTTTGCGACGGGCAACTGCATGAGTGCCGTAAGCGGGAGAAGTGTGGCGTCGTGGCCAAAGCGGAGTGTGGCGGCAATTGGCGCCTGTGCTGCGCGCGCATTTATCGATGTATCAATGGCAATCGCTTCGTCGGCTTCTTCCAGAATGTTCTGGAGCGTGGGCTTGGCGAAGTTAAGACCATCGGGGCGGTTGATGAGCGGGCTTGTACCTTCGAGGCTGTACCACCAGGCATTTTGCGCTTTCCAGCGTGCAATCTTTTCTTCAGTGGTGAACAGGTTTACAAAGGTGTCAGCGGGCACTTTGGCGTTAGCTGCGATTTCGTCGAGGAGCGGCTTGTCCATCCCCTGGAGCGATGTTGCAATTTCAAAGAAGTGATTGTAGAACCCGTTGGTGTCTACGTTATTTACAACATAATTGTAGTCGTTGAATAGCTTTTCTAGGAACTGTTGCGGATTGACGTTTTTCCAGAGCTTATCGCTTTCGTCCGTGTAGGCCTTGACTTTGGAATAGTCGAGTTTGCCCCAGTCAAAGGCGCTGATGAACTTCATGTAGCTTTTGCCGGAGATGAGCTCGGAATGGATTTTCGGGTTCAGCGAACGGAGCTCTCCGATGAAGGCTGCCATGCTCACGATGCAGCGACCGCTCGTGCTCGCATACGACCTGACGTACGGCGTAATCTTTTTCCCGCCGATATTCCAGTCCTTGAAAACATCGCCAAAATTTTTGGACATGCGGTTTGCAATCCCTTCATGTTGCTTGACGCCCACTTGCGTGAGGTCGCCTTTGCGGGGGGCTGCCTTGTCTACGAGGACTTTCGTATAGGCGAGCGTCTGTTTGCCGAGTTCGGTGAGTTTCTGGGCGGAATCTGCCTTGGCGAGAGTTTCAAAAAGGTATTTGTATTCTTCGTCGTTGTGGTGGTAGCGGCTGCCGTGGCGCCCGTAATGGCTGATATAGAATGGCTTGTAGCCGGCTGGTGCCTTCGTATATTTAATATTTACGGGTTCCGGGTACACTAAATAGCCACTTGAAGTGAATTCGGGATGTTTGGCGAGTTCATCATCGCTAGTCTGTGCGTTCACGGGTGCGGCAAGGAAAAATCCCGCAGCAAGTACAAAAATCCCTTTTGCAAAATCCAATTTTTTCATATTGCTAATATAATATTATTGATGTTTTGGTTTATTCATGTAATAATAAAAATGAGTATCAAGACTATAATTATTTAGTATTAAGTGGAATGTTAGGTTGTTATAAAGAAATGAAAGGTTGACGTTGTGAGATTGGAAGCGTCGGCCAAGGATGGGGAGGGTGCAGGGAGGGGCCCGTGCGGCCTTCGCAACTCCGAGCTGGGGCCCCGCCCGCATGACGTACTTTATAGAATAAAACCTAAATTTTAGGCGATTAGCCGCTATTTCAACTTGAAACGAAAATATATTTGGCACATCTTTTGCTACTTTTAACCACGTTTAATTTTTAATCAAGGACAACCATGAGCATTGTAGATACAGTACTCCATAAGATTTTTGGTACACCTCATGAACGTAAGGTGAAACAGCTCCGCCCGGTGATTGCGAAGATTCACGAAGCCTGCAAGGCTCTCGCAACGCTCGATGACGCGGAACTTGCTGCAAAGAGCGCCGAATTCCGCGAAAAACTGAATAATGGAGCTACCCTCGATGATATCAAGGTTGATGCCTTTGCCGTTTGCCGCGAAGCTTGCGACCGCCGTCTCGGTATCTTCAATATCTTCAAGCCGGAATTTGGCTTTGACTTTAGCCGCCTCGGCCCGGAACTCCAGGAAGCCGTGAACAAGGCTAAGGCTGAACTCGAAAGCGGAAAGAACGAATGGGAAGTCTACCTCCCGGCAGCTCTCTACGCCAAGGTTCGTGAACTCTATCCGGAATCCGTGAAGCCGTTCCGCATGTTGCCTTTCGATGTGCAGATGATCGGTGGTCTCGTGCTCCACGAAGGTGCTATTGCTGAAATGGCGACCGGTGAAGGTAAGACGCTTGCCGCTGCTCTCCCGGTTTACTTGAACGGTCTTTCTGGTCATGGCGTGCATGTGGTGACGGTGAACGATTACCTCGCTGGTCGTGACGCTAAGCAGATGGGCATGGTTTATAAGTTCCTCGGCCTTACGGTCGGTCTTATTGTGAACGGTCTCGATGCAGAACAGCGCCGTCAAAGCTACAACTCCGACGTGACTTACGGTACCAACAACGAATTCGGTTTCGACTACCTCCGCGACAACATGGCGGTAGAACCGAACCAGCTCGTGCAGCGTGAACTCAACTTCTGTATCGTTGACGAAGTCGACTCCATCTTGATCGACGAAGCCCGTACGCCGCTCATCATTAGTGGTCCTGCTGAAGACGCTACTGAAAAGTACGCCAAGGCAAACGAAATTTCGAAGCAGCTCGTCCGCAACAAGGACTTCTCTGTTGATGAAAAGGACAAGAACATCCAGTTTACCGAAAAGGGCGTGCTCCACATCCAGGACTTGATGCACATTACGAACCTCTATGGCGAACATGCCGACTGGGTTCACTTCCTCGATAACGCTCTCCGCGCTTGGTACCTCTTTGAAAAGGATGTCGACTATATCGTCCGTGATGGCGAAGTCATCATCGTTGACGAAAACACGGGTCGTTTGATGGAAGGCCGCCGCTATTCTAACGGTATTCACCAGGCTATCGAAGCTAAGGAAGGCGTGCAGATCCGCCGCGAAAACCAGACGCTTGCGACAATTACGTTCCAGAACTACTTCCGTATGTACAAGAAGCTCTCCGGTATGACTGGTACGGCTGAAACCGAAGCAACGGAATTCATCAAGATTTACAACATGAACACGTGGGTCATTCCGACGAACAAGCCGTGCATCCGCAAGGACTTGCAGGACCTCGTTTATAAGTCCGAAGATGCCAAGTGGCGTGCCATTGTTGCAGAAATCAAGGAACGCCATGCGAAGGGCCAGCCGCTCCTCGTGGGTACGGCTTCCATTGAAAAGTCCGAAATCCTCCACGGCATGCTCGAAAAGGAAGGCATCCCGCACGAAGTCTTGAACGCCAAGAACCATGGCCGCGAAGCTGAAATCATCCAGTATGCAGGCCACAAGGACAAGGTGACGATTGCAACGAACATGGCTGGTCGTGGTACTGACATTGCTCTTGGACCGGGAGTGACTGAACTCGGCGGTTTGCATGTGCTCGGTACGGAACGCCATGAATCCCGCCGTATCGATAACCAGTTGCGCGGTCGTTCCGGCCGTCAGGGTGACCCGGGTTCTAGCCAGTACTTCCTCTCCCTCGACGATAACCTGATGCGTATCTTCGGTGGCGACAACGTCAAGAACCTCATGAACCGTTTTGGTGTGGGCGAAGACGAAGTGATTACCCACCCGATCGTTTCCCGCTCCATCCGTGGTGCCCAGCGTCGCGTCGAAAGCCAGAGCTTCGATATCCGTAAGCACTTGCTCGACTACGATAACGTGATGAACGAACAGCGCAAGGTGATTTACGGGCTTCGTCGCCGCATCTTGAACGGTGAAGATATCCGTGACGAAATCATGAACCGCATCGAAGATGCTTGCGATATCAAGGTTTCTAACTACATCCCGGCAAAGAGCTATGCGGAACAGTGGAATCTCGAAGGCTTGCACGAAGACTTGCAGCGTACGCTCGGCATGGAATACAGCCTCACGCTTGATGAAGCTGTATCGAAGACGCCGGAACAGGTGCTCGAAGAAATCATCGAACTTTGCAAGGTGCGTTACGACAAGCTCACGAAGATTATTCCGGATGCCGACTTCCGCAATATCGAACGCCGCTTCCTCCTCATGACGATTGACCAGGTGTGGAAGGAACACTTGTATGCTATGGACCAGCTGAAGGATGCTATCCGCTTCCACGGATACGCCCAGAAGGATCCGCTGATGGTCTACAAGAATGACGGCTTCAAGATGTTCGAAAGCTGCATGGAAAAGATTGCAACGCTTACGGCTCTCCGCATTTTGAACATCCGCATCACACTCCCGAACGGTGTGACGGTCTCTCCGGACCAGCTCCAGCTCAAGAGCCAGGAACAGATCGATGCCGAACGCAAGGCTGCTGAAGAAGCCGCCGCTGCCGCAGGTAACGCTGGCGAAACTAATGCAGAAAGTCATCCTGAGCAAAGCGAAGGATCCAGTGAAGGTTCTTCCGAACAGTTGAGTGCCGAAGGCGCAAAGGCCGCAGGTCTCGCCGGTCAGGCCGCTTCTTCTGAAACGAATGCCCTTTCCGAAGATCAGCAGGATGCTCAGCCGATGCCGCAGAGCGCTCTCCCGGGTACTCGCCCGAACCGCTCCGCTGCTGCTAACGCCGCCCTTGCTGCCGCCGTGAAACGTGCCCAGCAGCAGGCTGGTGCAAAGCTCGGCCGCAATGACCTCTGCTGGTGCGGTTCTGGCCTCAAGTACAAGAAGTGCCACGGCAAGGACGTCGAATAATTCGACTAAGAATCGCGAGCACTCCCGCACAAAATGCAATTGAAAAATCCTCGGCTTCCCCGCCGAGGATTTTTTATTTATGTTGTCATGCCCGACTTGGTCGGGCATCTCCTTTTTAAAGCGTGCGGACCACCCAAAAATTTTTGCATATTTGTTCTTATGAAAACTGCGAAGAAATTTTTCAGTCTCGAAGGCATTGACGGTTCCGGAAAGTCCACACAAATCGACATGCTTGTCCGCGTGCTAGAATCCGAAGGCCACAAGGTCGTGAGGTTGCGTGAACCCGGCGGTGCAAAAATTTCCGAACGCATTCGCGAACTCTTGCTCGACCCCGCTTTCAAGGGCATCATGGCAGATGATACCGAACTTTTGTTGTACAATGCCGCCCGCGCCCAAGTGATTCACGAAATCATTCAACCCGCGCTCGATGCAGGGAACATCGTCATCGCCGACCGTTTTGCGTGGAGCACGTTTGCCTATCAGGGTTACGCCCGCGGGCTCGGTGCCGATAAAGTCCAGCGTCTCACGGAACTCACGTGCGGAGGCTGTTTCCCGGAACTCACTGTAGTTCTCGACTTGACCGTCGAATCAAGCCGCAAGCGCATGGCCATTCGTGGTGGCGCCCCCGACCGCCTCGAAAGCGAAAAGGCTGAATTCTTCGAGCGTGTCCGCGAAGGCTATCTCGCCGCAGGTCGCGATTATAGCGATTGCGTGAGTGTCGTCAATGCAGACCGCACTCCCGATGAAGTCCACCAAGATGTCCTTTCACTTATTAAAGCGAAACTGAAATGATCTTTTTTTGCATACTCATCTTTGGCGTACTCTTCCTGTTCTTTAATGTCAGGATGGTGGCGCCTGGAATCAAGGGAAGCGTCATTGCCGGAATTTCGGTAATCCTCCTCCCCATCTGCTTCTTGTTTAGAACAAGTTATTTTGCATCGCTTGGCATGTCCTTCTTTGCCGTCTGGCTTGCCGAAGCACTCTTCTTTTATATCCTCTGGTGGATTATCCGTGGTATTCGCCGTGCTATCGTCAAGAAGCCGCTTGACCGACGCATTGAAATTTCGGTGGCGAGACTTTTGCTTTTCGTGACTGTGTTACTCACGGTTATCTTCCGCATTGCAGGTGCTGGCACAAACGAGAACTTCCATGTTCGCGAGTTCAAGATTGCCATTCCGACCGAAAAAGAATTTACGGCGGTCTTCTTTAGCGACCTCCACATCGACCCGATTTTCAAGCGCGAAAAGATGGAACGCATTGTGCATGTAAGCGATAGCCTCCACCCGGACTTGGTGCTGTTTGGCGGAGATTTTTCGGACGTTGTCGATTCGACGCTTTCTGCCTGGGAATACGACTTCTTGGTGCAAAAGCTTGCCGCAACCGCCAAGATGGCTGCTATTGCCATCGACGGGAATCACGAAGGGTTACTTGAACGCGAAGGGAGTGACTTTAAAAAGTGGATGCAGAATAACGGTTTCGTCGTGCTGGAAGACTCCACCGTCTGTACGCCTTTTGCCTGTATTACTGGTCGTGTAGATCATAGCGTTGCCAGAATGCGTGATGTCGAACGCAAGCCGCTTTTTGACTTGCGCCCTACGGCTGAAGAATCTAAACTCCCCTGGCTTCTCCTCGATCACCAGCCACGTGGCATCGAAGAAGACCACCCTGGCCGCCGTCCTGACTTTGCCATGTCCGGTCACACGCACAATGGTCAGTTTTTCCCGGGAACACTCATTATCAACTGGGTTTGGCGCCTCGCCTATGGTCTTGGCGAACTAGATCAGGTCAAATGGCTCGTTTCTAGCGGTGTTGATTCCTGGGGTCCCCCGGTCCGTATCGGTAGTGATACCGAGCTCTTGTTCCTCCGTTTTGTACCCGACCGGCTGTAATGACAGTCAGTGTCAAAATACATTAACTATATTTTAGGGAACTATGACTCTTTGCTTAGAAACGGATCAGTTAGAAACCGTACAGAGAATTCTTGGGCTCCATTTTGAGGGCTTTGAAGTTTGGGCGTACGGCACACGTGTCACGGGCGTAGATTTGACCCCGGATACGGATTTGGAATTGGCAGTCATCTCGGACTCCCCTATCTCCCTTGATGACATGACTTCGGTGGAAAAGGCGTTTGTTGAAAGCGGACTCCCGTTCCGTGTCGATATTGTCGACTGGTCCAAGCTCCCCGAATCTCTTCAAAAGCAAATCAAGAAAGAACATTCTGTCATTCAGGAGGCCGCCGATAGTTTCCAGTAAGGTCGGCGAGGTTTGAATATGAATCGCTTGTTACCCCTATTTTTAGCTGCTGCTCTTTCTACCATGGCTTTTGCACAGGACGATGTTGAACGCGTCAAGTCCGTGGTTAAAAGCGGCCGCTGCTCGGATGCGATTGCTCCGCTGCAAAAAATCTACAATGCATCTTTCCGTAAGCTTGAAGGCGAAAAGGCTTCTGTCATGCTTGCAGAATGCTACCTCCGCACAGGTAAGAAGGACGATGCTTACGATGTGGCTTCCCGCTTCTTGGAATACCATGTGAAGTCCGCTTACCGCGAACGTATGGAACTCGCCCGTGCTGTTGTCGATGTCGAAAAGGGTTCTGTGTTTGATGGTGTCGAAGCCATGCTCCGCGTGCTCTCTTACTCGACCAACCCGGCTGCAAGGTCCCGTGCCAAGGAAGTAGCTATCCAGACTTTGGCAGCATCTCTCCTTACCGCAGACCAGCTTCAGGCTTTGCTTGAAAAGTATCCTGTCGATCGTGAAGTGATGGGCTGGATGCAGCTCCAGTTGGGCCGCGAATGCCAGAACGCCAAGCGTTACCGTGCTGCTAGATACTGGTACAAGAAGGTTCTCAAGACAACTTCTTCCGAGAATTTGCAGAAGACCGCCAAGAAAGGTATAAGCGCTCTTGAAGGTCTCGGCGCCGGTCTTCCGACCGTGCTCGTGCTCGCTCCGCTCTCCGGCGACTTTGCCGAATTCGGTGCCGCCGCAGTGCAGGGTTCTCTCCTCGCTTATGAACAGGCGAACCTCAAGGGCAAGGTAAACATCATTTTCCAGGACACGCACGCCGATGCCGCTATCGCTCTTATGCGTACACAGCGCGCTGTGAACCAGGATAGCATCATTGCCATTATCGGTCCTATCATGAGTGCTCCGGCAACGTCTGTCGCCGCATGGCTTGGTGCAAACTTCCAGCATGTGCCGATGCTTACTCCGACTGCAACAGATGCAGGCATCGCAAAGCTTGGTCCGAACATCTTCCAGGTGAACCTCACCATGGACATCCTCGCCCAGACGATTGCGGACTTCGCTATCAAGTGCCTCGACATCCGCGAATTCGGTGTGATGAGCCCGCTCGGCGATTTCGGTACGGCCATGTCCGAAAGCTTTACTCGAGCTGTTGAACGTCGCGGTGGTGATGTTGTCGGCTTCCGCAATTACGAAGAAGGCCGCCCGGACTACAAGACGGAATTCAACCTCATGCGCGATGTCCGCTTCAATCAGGAAAACCGCCGTCGCAATATCGCTAAGGGCGTGAATGATCTGAACTCTGTGAACCCGCGTGACCGCAAGCTTTACCTCGCCGACTCTACCGTTGAATTCCCGGGCCTCTTCATTCCGGCAACAAATCCGGCAGATGCAGGTGCCATGGTGAGCCAGGCCGCATTCAACAAGGTTTCCGGCACATATCTCGGAACATCCGGCTGGTATGGTCGTGAACTTTTGATTCAGGGCAAGCGCCTTGTCGAAGGTTCTTACTTCAGCGTTCCGAGCATCGACATGAACAAGGGCAACACGGCTTACACGAACTTTGTGAAGGACTTCACGGCTCGTTGGGGCGTGGAACCGGGTGAAGACAAGGTAAGCGGTCTCAGCTACGATGCCGCAAACATCATCTTTACTTCGCTTGCCGCTGTTACGGGTAAAGATGACGACATGACGCATTACATCAATGCGACCAAGGACTTCAAGGGCATTTACGGTGACATCCAGTTCCGTCGCGGTGCAAATGCCAATACGAAGATTATTACGGTGAACAAGGGCAAGTTCGAAGTCGTGACGACCTGCGAACGCCAGGACAAGGCAAAAGAAGCCGCCAAGTCCAAGAAAAAGAAGTAACGCATTACGTCATCTTCGACCCCCGTCATCCTGAGCGAAAGCGAAGGATCCAGTTAAGTCTTGTAATTGCACAAGCTTTATTAAAAAGGAACCCTGCGGCATTGCCACAGGGTCCTTTTTCTAGGAGGAAAAACCGGTAATTCCGGAATTGAGAGAGGGAAACTAGCTATTCGCTGCGATGCATGCCGCTACGAAGTCCGCCGATTCGCCTTGCTGGTAATAAGCGTAGAGGTTCGAATCGTCCATGATATCTTCGAGGTTGATGCCGCTTGTGGAGGTCAGCTCGTCCTTGATCCTTGCCTTGAAGGCCTGGAATCCAGTGTGGAGCAAGTAGTAGAGAGCCGTGGTCTGTGTCTTGTGGAACATCTTCATGGTGGCCTCCATAGAAAAGAGTTGTTGTGGCGCCTGGATGAGTTTTTAATTCCTCTTCTGGTAACCACTTAGCTGCAATTTCTTTAATAGAGTGTTAATAATATGTTTAATTCTTATTAACATCTATTGTATTTATACATTTTTTTACCTCAAGAAACAAGGTTTGTCATATTCCAAAATGGACGATGGCTTATGCAGACGAAAGTTTCTAAATTACAGACAATGCTAAAGAGATTCATCGCACCGCTGTTAATGGTCGCCGGCATTTCCGTTGCCGACGAGCTTTCTTTTGCACTTTCTCCGACGCAAAATGCACTCGCTGAACAGGTCACGCAAAAGACGATGGAACTCAACTACGTTGAAGCATTCAACCTGGCCCGCAAGCTCCGCCTCGAAAACGACGGGGTCGGCTGCGTGTTCCAGAACATCATCCGCGTGAGCATGTACGACGACAAGGGCGATACCACGTCGCTCAAGGTTGCCGCCAAGAATCTTGAAACCTGCAAGACCGAAGGTCTGTGGGATGCGCTCCGCAATTTTGAGATCGGCTACGTGCTTACCGAGACGGGACATTCCGTCAAGGGCGCCATGCAGACGCGCTCGGCTGCAAGCCAGTTCGAAGATGCCAAGGATTACGAGTCGAAGGCTTTCTATGCGATTTACGCCTACTATGTCGATAACAGCTTTGGCTGGCTCCCGTTCAAGTCGGACAATCGCGAAGCGTACCTCAAGATTCTCGATTCCGGCTCCCTGCGCTCGGCACGGTTCTGGCCGCTGTTCCTGACTCCGCTTATCTGGATGCACTACGACCGCAAGGATTACAAGACTGGGCTTTCGCTTGCCGAACGTGGGCTTAAGAAGGCTCCGAATCATCCGGTGATGCTCCAGATCAAGGCAGACATGCTTTACAGGCTCGAACGTTACGACGAGGCAGCTACTATTTACGAAAAGAGCGCTGCCGACTACCTCGAACGCACTGGCAAGTCCATTCGTTACTGGTGTTCTGTCTTGAACCTCATCCGCATTTATCATGACGCCGGTGATGATGCCAAGTCCGCAGAGCAGCGTCAAAAGCTCAACGATCCGGATTACCAGAAACTTAAGAAGTGGATGCCCGGTTCGCTTATCGACGACCTCACTGATCGCAAGTTGATTTAGCCTTTAGTAGTAAAAAAAAACTAATGACCATTGACCCATGATTATTGGGCAATTCTTATTGTTAAAAAAAATTATCAAAAAATAGTGGAATAAACTCGGCAAAAAAGCGTGTTAATAAGTAGAAACTCATTAACATATCAGGAGGTTTTTTATGTCGAGCCAGTTATCGGTATTGCGAGTCGGTTTCTTTTTGGACGGCTACACGCTTAAAAAAGTCAACGAGTATTACCTTAAATACCACCGGTATCATGCACGTCTGGATTTCAAGGCGCTCAAGGGCTGGGTCAGGGATTACTCCATGAAACTTTTGGGTCGTGAAGGTTGCCCGGTCGAAGTGGAAGCTCATTATTACCATCCGTATGTCAGGCGTGTTGACCGTCAGGAACCTTTATACGGCGATGGCATAGACCGTTTGGAAAAGCAGCTTATGATGGCTGGGTTCGAGGTCCATTACAATATCCCTGAGAAAGTTGAGAAGATGGGACCGAATATGCAGCTTGTCGAGGACGCATACCTTTATGCGTACTACCATAAAATTGATGTCATCGTGTTGTTGAGTACTCAGGGGCAGTATTCAACGTTGCCGGAACGCCTCAGGCGTGAGGGAGTTCCCATGCTCCTCCTGGGGTGGAATTTCGAATATTTAAGAGGGGAGACTCCGATTTATTGGAGAACGGATCCGAGCTTGCGTGAACAAAGCGGTTATTATGTTGCAATGGAAGAGGTGGCTGAAAAATATCCGCCTACACGTTCTGCCGAAAGGAATTTGTTCATGTTGCCGTATAATCCGCAGCCCACAGATTCTAACATTTGGCGGGCGTATTTGCAAAAGATTATGGCATCGCTTGATGACAAGGACAATTACAGTGATAAGCCAAACTTTAGAAAGTCAGGATGCAAAAAGAGCCCCGCAGTGGCGAGGCTCGGCTAGTAGAATTTAGTTCGTTCTTAAATCTTGTCCTGCTGTTTCTTGGCCCAGGGGCTAAGGAACGTCCAGCCGAGACGGAGACCGATGAACCAGGTGTCACCGTCGTTGTCTGTATTGAAGACGAACGTGTCGAGCTTGTCGCCTTCGACATCAAGTTCGTTGTAGCGTACAGCGCGGTAACCACCGTAGAGACCGATGGAGAACTGTTCGAACTGGAGGCGTGCTTCGAGTTCTGCGTTGAACGATGCTGCAATGGAACTGTAGTAACGGTCGCGCATAATGGATTCTTCGTTACTCTTTTTGTTTGTAACAACGTAGTTAGACGTAAAGTGGATGTTCATCATGTTGAAGCCGATACCTACAGCCGGAATCAAGTTGAAGAATGCGTCTTCGCCAAGAACCTTCCAGCCGAACATCCAGTCGGCACCATAGTTGAACCAGCGTGCATCGTAGAGGGGGAACGCCACTGCGCTTCCGCTTGTATCGACTGCGGCGGCCGAGGAACTCGGTCGTTCCGAAATCTGGGTTATTGCAAAGTTGATGCTGACCCAGGTCAGGAACTGCTTGTACTGGGCACCGATATTGAAGTGGAGGTTGGGATAGTATTTGTTGAACTCGCTGTATTTGGGCTTAGCGGTCAGCCTGTATTCGGTCGAATCCGATATGGTCTTGAGGGTACCGGTGGCGAAGGGGACCGTGTTGATGTAGTCGTGGAATCCGTTGAACATTCCGCGGAAATCACCGCCAAAGGAAACGAAACCACGGATATGGTCCTTGTCGTAAAATCCTTCTTCGGCTGCGGAGGAATTGCTAGTAAAAGCAAGAATGCTAAACACCGCGGCCATGCACAAAGAGGCTATTTTTGTCTTCATAAAGGCTCTCTCCTAATAGGAATCTCAAAAAGAGATATTAAATCAAACAATAAAATACATTATCTTCTGGTTTTGTGCATGAAAATTTACGATAGAATGTTGAAAATCAATAAATTAAGGGCGTTTTGGTCTTCGTTCCGAGGGGTGCGGTTTAGTTTTTTGCCGTTTTTCGTTTTTTTTGTAACCTGGATGGCTGCATTTGCCATGACGGGCTGCCGTGATACGTCGAAAGATTCACAGCCTGAATCGGCGATGGTAAAGTGTAGTGAATCCGTTCAGTTTGAATCGGTCGAGAGCGACTATTTCTCGATTGGCAAACTGTGTGGGGTGGATGTCGCCGTTGTACGTTCCGTGGTCGGCAAGGATACGCTCGTTCACAAGTATGTGATGATGGATTCTGTAGCGGCTGCTTTCGGAATGGATTTGCGCCGTCGAGGGTTCCCAGAGGAGTGGTTATCGGCGGTGGTGTTGCGTGTGCCGCTTCACCATGTGGCAGCCCTTTCGACCTCGCAGGTTGGCTACATGCTCCGGCTTGGGCTCCGTGATAACATTGTCGGCGTCTCGGACGGGCAGTACATCGTGGATAGCATTTTGTATGAACGTGCAAAGAATAAATCTGTAGCGAGTATCGGTTACGATGCGGGCGCCTTGGAAAAGCTGATGGCGCTCAATCTGGACTTGGTGCTCGACTTTACAACAGGCGGTGATTACGATAACTACGAACAAATTGCACGAACGAATCTTCCGTTGATGCTCACATCGGAATGGCAGGAAAATACCCCGCTAGCAAAGCTGGAATGGATTAAGTTGTACGGAATTCTGTTCGGAATCCGTGCTCAAGCTGATTCTATTTACAGACAAGAGAAAGAAAAGTACGAAACACTAAAGGCTTTGATTGCTTCTGCAGATTCCCTCTCGTCTCTCGTCTCTCGTCATTCGTCTGAACATTGCCCTCGCGTTCTCGCGGGCATGTCTTATGGCGGTGTGTGGCACGCTTCTGGCGGCAAAAGCTTTACAGCGAATCTGGTTCGCGATGCGGGAGGCTGCTATGTGTGGGCTTCCGATACTTCGCGTGAACTCACGTTCTCTTTCGAAGAAGTCTATGCGCTTGCCGATAGCGTCGATGTCTGGGTCAATCCGTCCATGTTTGCAAAGGCAGATGAAATTTTGGCTCTTGAACCTCGCGTGAAAAATATCAGAGCGTTCAGGGATAAGAAAGTTTTCCAGAATGACGGGATCAAGGGTCCAGGGGCAGGTAATGATTTTTACGAAGGAGCCATCACGCGACCGGCGGAACTCCTTTGGAATCTTACAAAATGCATAAAAGGCTCCGTTCCGGGGGTAAATTCGATTGACACTAGTTACAAATGGTACAGAAATATCTATAATTTTTAGCGTATGATGTCACACACAGGTATTGGAGATTGGATTTCTGCTCAATATGACCTCGGTGTACCGTTCTTGCAACAGGTACCCAGGGAATATGCGGACTATCTGCTTTTAAATTCGCAGATTCGTGAATACGATGCTGGCGAAATCATCCTCCAGGGCGGAGCCGAAGGCGATTGCTTCTGCGTCTTGCAGAGTGGACGCGTGATTATTTGCGGCCAGATTCTGCCGGACGGTCATTACAGCGCGCTTGCGACTTTGGAAAGCGGCTCTTGCTTTGGCGAAATGTCTGTCCTGTGTAACGAACCTATTGCCAATACGATTATTGCCGCCGAAGACGGCTGCACGGTGCTTCACATTCCGAAGGCTGAATTTTTGAAGTTCCTCGACAAGAATCCGAGCGCCTTGCTTTACCTTTACAAGGTGATGGCGGATCGTCTCCGTGCAAAGAACCAGGCGCTTGATGAATTCGAACGCTTGTCGCTTTTGGCTTCGGCGAAGGTTCTTCCGTTTATTGATTTTGCGCAGACGATGGAAAAGAGCCGTATTACCGGAACGGTCATTTTCGAATGCTCCGGTGAATCGGGCTTTATCGCTTTCCAGGACGGCCGAATCTGCTGTGCCAAGTGCGGCAAGCTTGCAGGTCCGGATGCACTCGAAAAGATGCTCTCCTGGGGTGACGAAACATTGTTCAAGCTGGATACGCACGTGATGCCCGATGTCGTAAACATCAACCAGATGTCGGATACCACAAGCCTCATCCTTGATGCGCTCAGAAATATTGATGAAAAACAAAGTGCCCGTAAATAGGGACAAATCGCTGCCCGCTCGTAGGGCAAAGGAAAAAAGATGAATTACGCAGACGCAGGAGTTTCCTTGGCACGTGCCGATGAGGCAATGGTCGGTGTCAAGAAGTCCGTACGTACCACTTTCAACCAGGGCGTTCTCGGCGACGTGGGCAACTTCGGTGGCCTGTTCACGCTGAACCACCTCGGCATGAAGGACCCTGTCCTCGTGAGCTCCGTTGACGGCGTGGGCACCAAGCTCAAGGTCGATATCGAAATGGGTACGCACGAACTGCCGGGCCAGGACATCGTGAACCACTGCTGTGACGATATCCTCGTTCAGGGCGCACGTCCGCTGTTCTTCCTCGACTACGTGGCTACGGGCCGCTTGGAACCGGGTGTCATGGACAAGCTCGTTGCTGGTATGGCTAAGGCTTGCCGCGAAAACGATCTCGTCTTGATCGGTGGCGAAACTGCTGAAATGCCGGGCTTCTACGGTCCGGGTGACTACGATATCTCCGGTACGATCGTGGGTGTCGTGGAACGCGAAAACATCATCGACGGGAAGTCGATCAAGCCGGGTACGATCATCCTCGGTCTCCCGTCCACGGGTCTCCATACAAACGGCTATTCTCTTGCTCGTAAGGTTCTCTTTGATGTGGCTGGCTACAAGGTCGACACTATGGTTGACGGCATGGACAAGTCCATCGGCGAAGCTCTTGCAACTCCGCACCGCAGCTACTACCCGAGCCTCATCGATCTCTGCAACAAGAAGAAGATCCAGGGCCTTGCTCACATCACGGGTTCGGGCTACCAGGGCAACATCCCGCGTATCCTTCCGGACAACGTCGACGTGATTATCGACCGCACCACGTGGGATCCTCCGATGATCTTCAAGCTCATCCAGCAGGCTGGCTCTGTCGAAAAGGACGAAATGTACTCCACGTTCAACATGGGCATGGGCATGCTCATCTTCATCGATCCGGCTGACAAGGCTGAAGTCGTCGCTCACCTCGAAGCTAAGGGTGAAAAGTGGACGCAGATCGGTGAAGTTGTCGCCGGCACCAAGCAGGTGAAGTTCCGCGACTAGTCATTAGTAGTTGGTCATTGGTTATTGGTTTAAATAATCGCACCTTTGGCGCCTAACTAAGGCTGATGACTATTGGCTAATAGCTAATAACCAAAAGGCTTGCACGCAAGTGCGGCCTTTTCTTTTTCTAACCACTTCTTACTGTCTACTTCCTACCGTCTATTTTGTCGCATCTCACATAACAGCTTTCAAAAAACTTTTTTTCGTGCCTTTTGTTGGAATAAAATCTAATTTTAGACGAGGTGTGAAAAGGAAAAATATGAAAAAACTTTTACTGAGTTCTTTAATTGCCGCAGGTGCTTTTTCAATGTTCAGCGCCTGCTCTGATGATTCTACTATAGCGCCGGTCAGTACTACGCCGTCGAGCGATTCGGGTTATTTATCGAGTGCTTCTAGCAGCTCTGGCACAATTGCCTCGAATCCGGGTTCTAGCTCTACTGTTGATCCGGGCTTGGGTGGCGGTTCTGAATCGTCTTCGAGTTCTTCTGCTGTTGCCCCGAATCCGGGTTCCAGCTCCAATGTTAATCCGGCTCAGTCTAGTTCGTCTGTAAACCCGACATCTAGCGCAACTCCGGGTTCGTCTGCTTCCGAAAGCTCTAGCAGTACCGAACCGGAAGTGGGTGCCGATGGTTTCCCGACTCTCGAATCTTACGGTCCGCCTCCAGCTGAATACACCAAGGACATCTTGAGCAATGGCAACAAGGGCTGGAACAGCCGTTATTGGGATGCCTGTAAGCCGCATTGCTCCTGGATTAGCGATGGTCAGGAAGGCAAGACCGATACGACTACGCAGGAATCTTATGAAAAGGGCATGACGACCGCCCGTAACTGCAACATCCATGACGTTGAAGTTCCGACCTTTACGCTTGGCCACGCTGTGCAGCAGTACTGGTTTGGCTTTGAAGGTACGAACAGCGCCTGTGGAAATGCCAAGGAAAAGGGCGTGTTCACTTGCACGGACATGGCTCCTATCGCCGTGAACGAAAACCTCTCTTACGCTTATGTGGCAGGTCCTGGTTCCCAGACGACTTGCGGCAAGTGCTTCCACTTGCAGTATGATGGCTCCTTCAAGGATGCTAGCGGTAACAATGCCCCGAAGGAAACTCACAAGGCTCTTAAGGGCAAGCACATTGTCGTGATGACGTCCAACATCGGTCACGATGTGGAAAACGGCCAGTTCGACCTCATGGTTCCGGGCGGTGGCGTGGGTGCCTTCGATGCACTTTCAACTCAGGTGAACGGCGCTAATATCAACTGGGGCGCAGGCTTTGGTGGCTTCCTCACCGAATGCCAGAGCAAGCATGGTTACGACAACAAGCTTGAAGTTTATCAGGAATGCGTGAAGGACATGTGCGATGCCGCATTCGGTTCCGCTGGACTTCCGAACTTGCTCCGTGGTTGCCATTGGTTTGCTGACTGGTACATGGCTGCAGACAATCCGACCTACCATTGGGAAGAAGTGGAATGCCCGCAGTACCTCATCGACCATTACATGACGCGTATCAACAAGACCAAGGATAACCGTTACAAGTGGCACGACGACTGGTCTACCTATAAGGAAGGTGATCCGCTCGAAGAACAAGAATGCTTGACGGATGAATATCCGAACGGTTGCAAGCCGAACTAAACGTTCGTAAAAAGCAAACGAGAACGCCTAATCGCAATTGGAAACGCCTGGAAGCTCTGCTTTCGGGCGTTTTTACTTGACTTTGTTTATATAAAAAGTTAAATTATGTTTACGAAAATCTGTCAAGTAGGAGAGGAGATATGAAGATCAAATTGTATGTGGCGGCGCTTTTGTGCAGTGTTTACGCTTTTGCTGCAGATGGTGTTCGCTATAAAGACCGCTTGTTTGAAACGGGATTACCCACAACGGTGACCGTTGCCGACAGTGTTCCGTTTTTAGATAAAATGTTTTACAATGAACTGACATCGATGATGGACATGTTTAATATCCGTCCGATGTTCTATATGTACAGCGAGGAAGGCGTAAGCCTCAAGCCGTTGCAAATGGATATTTATGAACCCGAGGGGGATGATGCTAAAAATAGGGCTGCCGTGTTGGTTTGTCATGGTGGCGCCTTTGTGGCAGGGACAAAGACTTCTTTTGACCAGAAGGCTGTTGCCTATGTTGACTCTCTTGCTGCACGTGGTTTTGTAACGGCGTCATTGGAGTACCGTCTAGGTGTTTTGATGTCGAATCAAAAACAGACATTTGTCATCGATAGTGTGGATTTTGCTCGTACCGTTTACAAAAGCGCTCAGGATGTGAATGCCGCTATCCGTTATTTGAGAGCGAATGCGAAATCTCTTCGTATTGATACGAATAAAATATATATACTCGGAAATAGCGCCGGCGCCTTGTTGGGGCTGGAGAATATCTATGCTCTCGGGGAAAAAGATTTTCCAAGCTATCTGTATGATGGAGCGCAATATATCAAGGAGTTTTCTGACGAACAAAGTGCGTATGTCTACGACACAATCCCGCTGGGCGGTCTAGATCGGTATGGACCTAAGGGAGTGGGCGGTGTTGCAAATGGAGTGGTGGCTCTTTGGGGGGCTGTGCATGATCCAGCAATTCTCAAGAATAGCAAGGTTCCCGTATTCTTAGCGCATGGCGATTCTGATTATGTAATGCCGTATAAGGTGGGCTATGCAATGGAACAGGCAGATAAGATGTTGGCAGACAACGTTCCTGAAAAGTATAGCACTATTGCAAGTGCCATCCATCTTGAAGTTCATACACCGACGCTTTATGGAAGTTCCTTCATTGATTCCGTCTTGACAAAAAATAAAGTTTATCATGAATTCTATAATCCTGTAGGTTATGGATTGAAGCATGAATTCTATGATGCGACCCGTACAGGTAAAGATGGTAAGGAAATTGTTTTTGCGGACTCTGTACAGAATAAGGCTTTTGATTTCTTGTACAGGCTTGCGATTGATTCGATTCCTGAAGCTGGGGGATTGCCGATATCTCCGCTAGTCGCTATGGCTAAGTCCTCGAAGATTTCTATGGGCGAAGGTAACTTGAGCTTTACGGTTGTTCGTGGTGAAAACGTTGCCTATGCAGTTTTTGACTTGAAGGGAAAGCGTGTGCTTTCTGGTCGAGCCTCCAAGGGTGAAACGATTTTGCTCTCCAACGCAAATAGCGGTGTGTATTTCCTGCATGTTCAGGGCGAAAATCCACGTCGAGTGCTCATTCGAAAGTAGGTCGCTTCAGTCAAATTTCGCTTAAAATGTCCCGGAAGCTCCGCTCCCGGGATATTTTTTCATTCGTCACCCTGGGCTTTCCTCTAGTTGTCATGCCGGACCCTGTTCCGGCATCGCCCTTTTCCTGAGGATTGCCTTCTTTCAATCGTCACCCTGAACGAAGTGAAGGGTCCAGTCAATTCTTTCCTTTGGCGAAAAAAGATTTCTGTTTATAGATTGTTAATATTGTGTATTATTGGTGGATACAACCCGTTTTTATTGAAAAAAGTGAATTTTTTTTACTAATGACCCCTTGTTTTTCCTCCCGAATATTCTATAATTGGTCTCACCCTCGAAACGACGGTCAAAACGAAGAATCGAGAGTAAAGCGAAAGCCCGCGAGACTTTCGGGAAGATTGAAGGAATCGGAGATGTGCTTAGTGACGGCCCAAGAAAATTTCTTGGAAGTCTATTTACGAAAAACAGGACAGACTATTTTAAAAATCAATGAAGAGTTTGATCCTGGCTCAGAACGAACGCTGGTGGCGTGTCTTATACATGCAAGTCGAGCGAGGCAGCAATGCCGAGCGGCGAA